>NZ_PQFE01000001.1:0-779956 GCF_022342445.1 Tessaracoccus sp. ZS01
GTTCGGGGGTGGGCCGTGGTGCCGGGGTGACGAGGATGGTCTGTTCCGGGACGCCCAACGGATGCCGGCTGGTGCCCACAGTGGCGGTCCCGTGCCTGATGGTCACCGTCGCCTCCGCTGAGTAGCAGCCCGGCGTCGTCGGCGTAGAGCGCGCCAACCCGTCAAGTGATTCCCCTGTCCATGCCGTGTCTTCGTACTCGACGAGGGTGGCGGCATCCGTCCAGTCGGCGGCCTCGCAGGAGTCCCCGGCCGCCGTCCGGACGGCGGCCACGGGGCCGGCGATCCTCCCGGAGACGCTGACGCTGAGGGGCTCATCACTGCCGGGTACCTCCAGGCCGGGAGGGATGCCGCCGAGGTCGATCCGGTCCGCCAGTACCGTGCCGACCTCCGCGGGTTCCCGCGCCCCGTCGGCGGTCAGCACTGACGTGACGCTCGGGTTCAGCACCACGCTGGTCTCCGGCAGCTGTGGCCAGGCAGGGGGAGCGGGTGGCACCACCGTCGGCCGCGCGTCCAGGGATTCCGCCCAGGTGTAGTAGCCGGCCTCTGGGAAGCGGAGCTCGGTGGTGGCCACCTCCGCGTCGCCATGGGCGTCGTAGCTGCCGGAGAAGGTGGCGGTGTCCACCAGGGGCGCGTCCGAGCGCGAGGACGCCTTCAGTTCTGCCAGGGAGGCGAACGGCCCGTACAGCGCGCTGGTGCCGGTGAACTCCGCACCTGGCCGGCCCTTCGTCAGCGTGACGATGTCCACGGCCGGTGCCCCGCTGTGCGCGATGACGTCGCGGGTCCTGGTGGTGAGCGTGGGGTGGAAGACCTCTGGCTTCAATTCCACGCTCACGGAGTCGTTCAGTTTGACCAGGTCCGGAGCGGCGAGCAGGCGCTGCACGGTGGCCGGTTGGGGGAGGTACAGCTTCGGTCGGGCGCCGGGCAGACCCCGCACCTGGACCGACAACGTGCCCCGCACCGTGGACTCCTCAGGGGACGGGAGGGAAACCCGCACGTGGGCGCCGCCGCCCTCCCCAGTGGACGTGGGGGCCTCGACGATCTGAAGGTTGCCGCTTCCCGCGACGCTGAACGCACGATGCGGGACCGCCACCCCAGCCGCGCTCCGGACCGCCACGATCACGTGCCCCGTGGGGGACTTGCGCGATGGCCGGACCTGCCAGTTGAACTCCAGAGTGTAGGGGCCGGCATAGAGCCGTGCCTCTCTCTCGAGCCGGTCGAACTGGGCCCGCGCACCCGGGTGCGCCGTGACGACGGCGCCCCAGCGTTGCTCCTCGCGGGCCTGCTGGTGTGCGCCGTCGATGGTCCGTAGCCGCACGAAGTGCTCCACCGCCGCACCGATATCGGGCGCGGGTTGCTGTCCGGTGGCCATGAGGACCCAGGCCAGTTCTGCCAACTCACGGTCGGTGGCCGCGGCGCTGCCGTTGCCGTGAGTGCCGTGGCTGGCCCGGTTCTGCTTGCGGAGGACGTAGCCTGCCGGGGCCTGTACCCAGGACGAGGCGTTGCGGGGACCGTCCGCCATGAGGTCCGCGCAGTAGGCCGTCTGCCTGTCCACGTGGTAGGCGCCGTACCAGTTGGTGCCGGTGCCCGGAAGGGCCACCATGTGACCCGAATCGGTGAGGTGGCCGTCCTGCGGACGGGCGGAGGCAGTGGGGATCATGAGCGCGAAGGTGAACAGCGCGATCAGGGCGGTACAGAGCGGACGCCACGTCATTGTTTCTCCAAGGGGGATGGGGTCTGGCACCACCACTGTGGTCAAACCGTCCACGGGATCACCACGCGTTGCCGACCCTGTGGACAACCCGTTTTCGGTCAGTGGGAAACTGGAAGGGGATCACACGCCATCAGGAGAGGCCCGACATGCTCGAGTTGAGGGATGTGCGCAAGTCGTACACCACAGGCGACTTCAGTCAGGTCGCCCTCGACGACGTCTCCATCGCCTTCCGCGACAGTGAGTTCGTCGCGGTCCTCGGCCCCTCCGGTTCCGGCAAGACCACCATGCTCAACCTCATCGGTGGGCTCGACCAGTACGACTCCGGCGACCTGGTCATCGACGGCGTCTCCACCGAGCGGTACCGCGACCGCGACTGGGACACCTACCGCAACAACCGCGTCGGCTTCGTCTTCCAGAGCTACAACCTCATTCCGCACCAGAGCGTGCTGGCCAACGTGGAACTCGCGCTCACGCTGGCAGGTGTCACGCGTTCGGAGCGCCGCCGCCGGGCGCGGGCGGCACTCGAGGATGTGGGGCTGGGGGAGCACATCCACAAGCGGCCCAACCAGCTCTCCGGCGGGCAGATGCAGCGCGTCGCCATCGCCCGGGCGCTGATCAACGATCCGGAGATCCTGCTGGCCGACGAGCCCACCGGCGCCCTGGATTCGGCCACCAGCGTCCAGATCATGGCCCTGCTGACGAGCATCGCGATGGACCGGCTCGTCGTCATGGTCACCCACAACCCCGAGCTCGCCCAGCAGTACGCCACGCGCACGGTGCACCTCAGCGACGGCCGGGTGGTGGAGGACACGGATCCCTTCCTCCCCGCAGCGCTCGCCCCGGCCGGCCACGGTTGGGCCCGTCGCACGAGCATGGGCTTCCTCACCGCCATCGCGTTGTCCTTCAACAACCTGATGACGAAGAAGGGGCGCACGCTCATGACGTCGTTCGCCGGCAGCATCGGGATCATCGGCATCGCCGCCATCCTGGCCCTGGCCAACGGCGTCCAGGGCTACATCAAGGGTGTGGAGGAGGACACGCTCTCGCAGTACCCGCTCACCATTCAAGCGCAGGGTTTCGACATGACCGCGATGCTGGTCTCCGCCGGGCTGGGGGACGACGGGCCGGGCGGGGCGGACGACGCGCAGGTGCGTGAGGTGCCGCTCATGGCCAAGATGTTCTCGAGTGTGGGCACCAACGACCTGGGCTCACTCAAGACCTACCTCGACGACAACGGCGGCGGAATCGACTCGCTGGTCAACGCCGTCGAGTACACCTACGACGTCACCCCCCAGTTGTACGCCGACGACGGGGGCAGCGACCCCCGCCAGGTGAACCCCGACGCGGCCATGGTGGCGCTCGGCTTCGCGCGCTCCCCGGCGGCGGGCGGGGTGACCGCCGGGTTGCGGAGCAGCGCCTTCGACGAGTTGGTGGGTGACCTGGGTCTCGTCGAGGAGCAGTACGACGTGGTCTCAGGGCGCTGGCCCGCCGCGCACGACGAGATGCTCGTGGTGCTGACGGATACCGGCGGCATCAGCGACCTCGCGCTCTACGCAATGGGACTGCTCGATCCCGCCCAGCTCGACGAGATGGTCCGGCAGATGATGGCAGAGGAAGACGTCGTCACACCCACCACCACCCGGGACTTCTCCTACGACGAGGTGATGGACGTCTCGTTCAAGCTCGTGAACGCCGCGGAGTACTACGTGCACGACGACGACTTCGACGTGTGGACCGACCGTAGCCAGGACCAGAGCCACGTCGCACAGTTGGTGGCGGAGGGCACGCCGGTGAAGGTGGTCGGGATCGCGCGGCCCGCGGACGACGGCAACGCCACCCTGAGCCCCGGCATCTACTACACGCCGGCCCTGACCGAGTACCTGATGGCGGAGGTGGCGGAGGCACCCATCGTCCGCGAGCAACTCGCCGAACCATCGGTCAATGTGTTCACCGGCCGGGGCTTCACAGATGAGGCCCCCCGGGAGGAGCTGGACCTGACCTCGCTGTTCACCATCGACGAGGAGGCCGTCACAGCCGCGTTCACCGTCGACGAATCGAAGCTGCAGCCCGATCTGAGCGGCCTCGAGCTGGACCTCGACATGTCGTCGCTCAGCATCGACCCGGCGAAGCTGCCCCCGCTGGACCTCACCTCGGTGCTGGAGGGTCTTGATCCGGCCAACCTCATCCAGTTGCCCGAGATGCCCGCGGTGCCGATGCAGGAACTGCCCGCCGTCAGCACCGAACAGATCCTGGCCCAGCTGCCGGTCTTCCTGCAGACGTACACCATCTACGCCAATGAGAACGGTCTGGACCCGGCTGATCCGACCGTCGCCATGCCCGCCTTCCTGGCCTCACCCGAGGCGGACTCGACGCTCACGGCGATCGCGCTGGAACTGGGGATCGACCGCACCGCCGTCGAGACCCAGCTGGGTGCCTACCTCGCCTGGGCCGCCGAGCAGGGCCTGGATCCCGCTGACGTGACCGGCAACGCCCAGGTGTTCCTCGCGGACCAGCAGCAGGCGCTGCTCGACACCGCCCTGGACGTGGTGGACACCGACGCGCTGGAGCGGCAACTCCAGGCGGAGCTCGGCTCCTACCTCGAACAGGTGATGCAGGTCTACATGGGTGATGTCGCTGCGCAACTGACTGACGAGATCACCGCGCAGCTGGGTAGTGCGGTCGAATCCTCGATGGCCGGGTTGGCCGACGACCTGCGGGAGGCGGTGAGCATCGACCAGGACGCGTTCATGGCCTCGTTCCAGATGGACAAGAGCCAGGAGGAACTCACGCAGCTGCTGATGTCGACCGCCTCCACCCGGGCGGCGACCTACGAGTCCACCCTGAGGACCCTGGGCTACGCGTCGCCCGACGAGCCGTCGGCGGTCAACATCTATCCCATCGACTTCGAGTCCAAAGCGCAGATCACCGACCTGCTCGATTCCTACAATGAGCGGATGCGTGAGACCGGTCGCGAAGGACAGGTCATCACGTACTCCGACCTGGTGGGTGCGTTGATGAGTTCGGTCACCGACATCATCAACACCATCAGCTACGTGCTGATCGCGTTCGTGGCGATCTCCCTGGTGGTGTCGTCGATCATGATCGGCGTGATCACCTACATCTCGGTCCTGGAGCGGCGCAAGGAGATCGGCATCCTGCGCGCCGTCGGCGCCAGCAAGCGCGACATCCGTCGGGTCTTCAACGCCGAAACCCTCATCGTCGGCTTCGTCGCCGGCGTGTTGGGAGTGGCGATCACCGCGCTGCTCACCATCCCGGCCAACGCCATCGTCTATGCCCGCTTCGACGTCCCGAATGTGGCGGTCCTCCCGTGGCAGGCGGCGGTCGGCCTGGTCCTGATCAGCATGGCGCTCACCGCCGTCGCGGGTCTGCTGCCCGCCTCGTCCGCCTCGCGCAAGGACCCCGTCGAGGCGCTGCGGAGCGAGTGACGCCGCCGGCGTCGGCCACCGGGCCAGGGGAGTGGCGCTCAGGTCCGGTCGGCGGTGTGGGGTAGGGTGAACCGCTCAGTGGGGGCGATTTCGCGCGTTGGTGCCGCTGGGCTAGACTAATCAGGTTGCCTTGGGTCTGTGCCCCTTCGGGGGGACCTTTCCCAGGCTTCGCCACAACCTCCTCTCCCTCGAGCTGGGGGTTCCCTCCTGGCAAAATCCAGGGGGTTCGTTTCTAGTTTCACAAGGCCTTTAACGAGGAACCGGTGGAGCAAGGAGTAGTAATGATCCAGCAGGAGTCGCGACTTAAGGTCGCCGACAACACTGGTGCAAAGGAAATTCTCTGCATCCGTGTGCTCGGCGGTTCCGGACGTCGCTACGCATTCCTCGGCGACACCATCGTCGCCACCGTCAAGGACGCGATCCCTGGCGGCAACGTGAAGAAGGGCGACGTGGTCAAGGCCGTCGTCGTCCGCACCACCAAGGAACGCCGTCGTCCCGACGGTTCCTACATCAAGTTCGACGAGAACGCCGCCGTGATCCTCAACGCCAACGGTGAACCCCGCGGCACGCGCATCTTCGGGCCCGTGGCCCGCGAGCTGCGTGACAAGAAGTTCATGCGCATCATCTCGCTCGCCCCGGAGGTGATCTGACATGTCGCTCCACGTCAAGAAGGGTGACCGCGTCAAGGTCCTGTCCGGTAAGGACAAGGGCGTTGTCGCCGAGGTCATCGCTGTCGATCCCGCCAACGAGCGTGTGACGGTCCAGGGTGTCAACCTCGTCAAGAAGCACCGTCGTGAGTCCCAGACTGCGACCGGTCGCAAGGTCGAAGGCGGCATCATCAACGTCGAGGCCCCCATCCACGTCAGCAATGTGCAGCTCGTGGTGAAGGTCGACGGCAAGGAGGTCCCGACGCGCGTCGGTTACAAGCGTGTCGAGGTGTCCAAGCGTCGTCCCGACGGTTCCGAGTACAAGGCGGAGCGCTCCGTGCGCATCGCGCGCAAGACGGGGGAGGAGATCTGATGACCGCCACCGCTACCACCAACGCGATGCCGCGCCTGAAGACCAGGTACCGCGAAGAGATCGTGCCCGCACTCCAGCAGGAGTTCGACTACGCCAACGTCATGCAGATCCCCGGTCTTGTGAAGATCGTGGTGAACATGGGTGTCGGTGAGGCTGCACGTGACTCGAAGATCATCGAAGGGGCCCTCAAGGACCTCACGGCGATCACCGGTCAGAAGCCCACCGTCACGAAGGCCCGCAAGTCGATCGCCCAGTTCAAGCTGCGCGAAGGCATGCCGATCGGCGCCCACGTCACCCTCCGTGGTGACCGCATGTGGGAATTCGCCGACCGTCTCCTGACCCTGGCGCTGCCCCGTATCCGTGACTTCCGTGGCCTGAACGGCAACCAGTTCGACGGCAACGGCAACTTCACCTTCGGTCTGTCTGAGCAGGTCATGTTCCTCGAAATCGACCAGGACAAGATCGACCGCGTCCGTGGCATGGACATCACTTTTGTGACGTCGGCCGCCAACGATGAGGAAGGTCGCGCTCTGCTCAAGCACCTCGGCTTCCCCTTCAAGGCGCAGGACGACCCGAAGAAGCAGAAGACCAAGCGCGGTCCTGCGTTCTACGCCAAGAAGAAGAAGTGAGTAACTAATGGCTAAGACAGCACTCAAGGTCAAGGCAGCCCGCAAGCCCAAGTTCGCGGTCCGCGCCTACACCCGTTGCCAGAAGTGTGGCCGACCGAAGTCGGTCTACCGCAAGTTCGGCCTGTGCCGCGTCTGCGTGCGCGAGATGGCCCACGCGGGTCAGCTCCCGGGCGTGACCAAGTCGTCCTGGTGACGAGACCCACTACGTCAGAATCAACTAACACCAGGTCCGGGCAGCCGGAAACCGGTGTGAGAAAGAGGCAATAGTCATGACGATGACTGATCCGATCGCAGACATGTTGACACGTCTGCGTAACGCCAACCAGGCGTACCAGGACTCCACGTCCATGCCGTCGTCGAAGATCAAGGTGGGCATCGCCGAGATCCTCAAGAAGAACGGTTACATCACCGATTACGAGCTCACCGAGGTCGAAGGCCAGGTCGGCAAGGTCCTGAAGGTGACCCTGAAGTACGGCGACTCGCGCGAGCGCACCATCGTGGGCCTCAAGCGCGTGAGTAAGCCCGGCCTTCGCGTTTACGCGAAGTCCACCGATCTCCCCAAGGTCCTCGGTGGCCTGGGTATCGCCATCATCTCGACGTCGCAGGGTCTTCTGACCGACCGTGACGCCAAGGCCAAGTCCGTCGGTGGCGAAGTACTCGCCTACGTCTGGTGACCGGGCGAAGGAAGAGGAGAAACTGATATGTCGCGAATTGGCAGGATGCCCATCACCATCCCGTCCGGTGTCGACGTCAAGCTCGATGGCCGACAGGTCGACGTCAAGGGGCCCAAGGGCTCGCTGTCGCTGACCATTTCTGAGCCGCTGAGCGTTGACAAGACCGACGAGGGCCAGCTGGAAATCACCCGTCCCAACGACGAGCGTGAGTCCCGCTCCCTCCACGGCCTGACGCGCACCCTGGTCAACAACATGATCGTGGGCGTCACCGAGGGCTACGAGAAGAAACTCGAAATCGTCGGCGTTGGCTACCGTGTCATCTCCAAGGGTCCGAAGCAGCTCGAGTTCGCGCTCGGCTTCTCGCACCCGGTGATCATCGACGCCCCTGAGGGCATCGATTTCATCGTGGAGACCCCCACGAAGCTGACGATCCAGGGCATCGACAAGCAGGTTGTCGGAGAGACTGCGGCAAACATCCGCAAGCTCCGCAAGCCTGAGCCCTACAAGGGCAAGGGCGTCCGCTATGCGGGCGAGCACGTCCGCCGCAAGGCTGGAAAGGCTGGTAAGTAATCCATGGCGATTTCGATCAGGACCAACAAGACGTTGGCCGCCAAGAGCGCTGCGCGTTCGCGTCGCCAGCTCCGTGCCCGTAAGAAGATCAGCGGATCGCCTGAGCGCCCCCGCCTGGTCGTCACCCGCTCCGCTCGTCACCTGTTCGTTCAGGTGATCGACGACCGGGCCGGCAAGACGCTCGCTTCGGCCTCCACCATGGAAGCCGACCTGCGTACCGTTGAAGCCGACAAGTCCGAGAAGGCCCGCAAGGTGGGTGCTCTCATCGCTGAGCGTGCGAAGGCAGCTGGCGTTGAGAACGTCGTCTTCGACCGTGCCGGCAACAAGTACCACGGGCGGATCGCGGCACTCGCCGACGCCGCCCGCGAGGCCGGGCTCGGCTTCTAACGACGAAAGGAAAGGGATATCACGATGAGTGAAACCCAGCAGCGCCGTAGCGGTGCTCAGGGGGAGCGTCGTGGCCGTGACGATCGTCGTGGCCAGCAGGCTTCCAAGGAAGAGAACAAGTACCTCGAGAAGGTCGTGGCGATCAACCGTGTCGCCAAGGTCGTCCAGGGCGGTCGGCGCTTCAGCTTCACCGCACTGGTCGTCGTCGGTGACGGCGAGGGAATGGTCGGTGTCGGTTACGGCAAGGCGAAGGAGGTTCCGGCCGCCATCGCCAAGGGCGTTGAAGAGGCCAAGAAGAACTTCTTCCGCGTGCCGCTGATCCAGCGCACCATCCCGCACTCGGTTCAGGGCGAGAAGGCCGGTGGCGTCGTGCTGCTGCGCCCCGCGTCCCCCGGTACCGGTGTGATCGCCGGTGGCGCCACCCGTGCGGTGCTCGAGTGCGCCGGCGTGCACGATGTGCTCGCCAAGTCGCTCGGCTCGGCCAACGCCATCAACGTCGTCCACTCCACTGTGGTGGCGCTCAAGCAGCTCGAGATGCCGGAAGCCGTGGCCAAGCGCCGCGGTCTGCCGGTCGAGGATGTCGCCCCGGCGGCTCTCCTCCGCGCTGCCCGCGAGACCAAAGAAGGGGTGGCTTCCTGATGGCAGACCTCAAGATCACGCAGGCCAAGTCTTCGGCCGGCGGCAAGCAGTACCAGCGTGACACGCTGCGTACGCTCGGACTCAAGCGCATCGGTGACTCGGTGGTGCGGGAGGATCGTCCCGAGGTTCTCGGCATGATCCGTACCGTGGCCCACCTGGTCACCGTGGAAGAGGTGAAGTGAGATGGCGCTGAAACTGCATCATCTGCAGCCCGCCCCGGGCGCCAAGACGGCTAAGACCCGTGTTGGCCGTGGTGAGGGCTCGAAGGGTAAGACCGCAGGTCGCGGCACCAAGGGCACCGGCGCGCGTAAGAACACCCCTGCGAACTTCGAGGGCGGGCAGATGCCTCTGCACATGCGCCTCCCGAAGCTCAAGGGCTTCAAGAACCCGTTCCGTGTCGAATACCAGGTCGTCAACGTCGGCCGCCTCGCTGAGCTCTTCCCTGAGGGCGGCGAAGTGGGCGTCGAGGATCTGGTCGCGGCCGGCGCGGTGCGCGCAGGCAACCTGGTCAAGGTGCTGGGCAACGGGGATGTCTCCATCGCCCTCAACGTGACCGCCAACGCGTTCTCGAACTCCGCCAAGGCGAAGCTCGAGGGTGCCGGTGGCTCCGTGACCGAACTCTGATTCGGTCACCAGAGACAGAGACGGCGGGGTGGCTCCGGTTGCGGAGCCGCCCCGCTTTCCTGTCCCGCTCACTCACACTGTGAGTTGAGTTTCAGCAGGGACTATCAGCTTGATAGGCTGCCCTGGTTGCCGTGCAGCGATTGCGCGGTCGAAAGTATCTGCTACCTGGAAAGTAGGGGTCGGATGATCTCCGCCTTGGCTAATGCGTTGAGGACGCCGGACCTTCGTAAGAAGCTCCTCTTCACGCTGGGCATCATCGCCGTGTTCCGCCTGGGGTCGACGATCCCTTCCCCGAACGTGAACATGGCACGCATCGATGAGTGTCTGGCCATCGCCACTCAGGGGCCATCCGCTGGCATCTACAACATCATCAACCTGTTCTCGGGCGGGGCGCTGTTGCAGTTGACGATCTTCGCGCTGGGCATCATGCCCTACATCACCGCGTCGATCATCCTCCAGCTCCTCACCGTCGTCATCCCGCGTCTGGAGGCCCTCAAGAAGGAGGGTGCCTCCGGCACGGCGAAGATCACCGAGTACACCCGCTACCTGACGTTGGTCCTGGCCGTCCTGAACGCCACCGCGTTCGTGACGCTGGCCCGGACCGGTCAGCTGCTCCCCGGTTGTGAGGGCATCCTCTACTCCGACGAGCTGTTCCCGCTGGTCACCATGGTCATGGTCATGACCGCCGGCACCGGCATCATCATGTGGATGGGCGAGCTCATCACGGAGCGCGGCGTCGGCAACGGCATGTCGATCATGATCTTCACCCAGATCGTCGCCAGCTTCCCGACGGGCCTGTGGTCCATCAAGCAGTCGCACCAGGGTGCCACGGGCTGGATCCTCTTCTTCCTCGTGATCGGCATCGGCCTCCTGGTGATGCTCGGCATCATCTGGGTGGAGCAGGGTCAGCGCCGCATCCCGGTGCAGTACGCCAAGCGCATGGTCGGTCGTCGCCTCGTCGGCGGCTCCACCACCTACATCCCGCTGAAGGTCAACCAGTCCGGCGTCATCCCGGTCATCTTCGCCTCGTCGATCATGTACCTGCCGGTCCTCTACGCCACCTTCCGGCCGGAGAGCGGCGTCTCCCAGTGGATCCAGGCCAACTTCACCGGCACGGGCATGTACTCGTGGGTCTACAACCTGGTCCAGTTCGTGCTCATCGTCGCGTTCTGCTACTTCTACGTGTCCATCACCTTCAACCCTGAAGAAGTCTCGGACAACATGAAGAAGTACGGCGGCTTCATCCCGGGCATCCGCGCCGGCAAGCCGACCGAGCGTTACCTGGCCTACGTGCTGTCGCGTCTGACGGCGCCCGGCTCGCTCTACCTGGCCACCATCGCCCTCATCCCGACGATCGCCTTCATGGCAGTGGGCGCCCAGCAGAACTTCCCGTTCGGCGGCACCTCCATCCTGATCATCGTCGGTGTAGCCCTGGACACGGTCAAGAAGATCGAGAGCCAGCTCCAGCAGCGCAACTATGAGGGCTTCCTGCGGTGAAGCTACTGATCATGGGTGCCCCAGGGGCGGGAAAAGGCACGCAGGCGACAGCGCTGGCCGACCGCTACGGTGTCCCTGCGATCTCTACCGGCGACATCTTCCGGTTCAACATCAAGAACCAGACCCCGCTCGGCATCAAGGTCAAGGAGATCATCGACGCGGGAGAGTACGTACCCGACGACATGACGGAGCAGATCGTCGCGGACCGCCTGGCGCAGCCGGACTGCGAGCCCGGCTTCCTGCTGGACGGATTCCCCCGCACCATGCACCAGGTCTACTTCCTGGACCGCTACCTCTCGGAGCAGGACCAGCGGCTCGACGCCGTGGTATCGCTGCATGTCGAGCCTGAGGCGCTCGTCGAACGGCTCCTGGCCCGCGCGGCCAAGGAGGGCCGGGCGGACGACAACGCGGACACCATCCGTCGCCGCATGGAGGTCTACGCGGGCCAGACGGCCCCGCTGCTGTTCCACTACGAGTCGAAGGGCCTCCTCGTCGACATCGAGGGCACCGGCACCGTCGAGGAAGTGCAGCAGCGCATGTTTGACGAACTCGACCTGCACATCAGCCGCCGATGAGCATGATCGAACTGAAATCGGCCGATGAACTGCGCCTCATGCGCAGGGCCGGCCTGGTGGTCGCTGAAGGCCTCGACGCCATGGTGGCGGCAGCCACCGCGGGGGTCACGACGGCCGAGGTGGACGCGGTGGGCCGCGAGGTGCTCGCCCGCCACGGCGCCGGCTCCTCCTTCCTGGGCTACGGCGACTACGGCACCCCGTTCCCCGGCGTGGCATGCATCTCCACCAACAACGAACTTGTCCACGGCATCCCTGGTGACAGGGTGCTGCAGGACGGCGACGTGGTCTCCATCGACTTCGGCGCCATCGTGGAGGGCTGGCACGGAGACGCTGCCCGCACCATCATCGTGGGGTCGGGCGCCGCGGAGGACCAGGCCCTGATCGACGCCACCCGCGAGGCCTTCTGGGCCGGCGCCAGGGCGATGCGCGACGGCGGCCGGGTGGGCGACGTCTCCAAAGCCATCGAGGGCTATGTCAAGAGCCTGCCCACGCACTACGGAACGTTGCGGGAGTACACCGGGCACGGCATCGGCTCCGAGATGCACATGGACCCTGACGTGCCCAACTGGCACCGCCGTCGGCCCACCCCCAGGTTGTCCGTGGGCATGGCGCTGGCCATTGAACCCATGCTGACCACCGGCACACACCAGACCCTCGAGCTCGACGACGACTGGACCGTCGTCAGCCGCGACGGGTCGAACGGTTCCCACTGGGAGAACACGGTGGCCCTCACCGAGCACGGCGTCTGGGTGCTCACAGAACATGACGGTGGAGCCTCTAGGCTCGGTGACCTGTTCGGTCCGCTGTCCGACTGAGCGGCTCCCACAGCGGCCTATGATGGTCCTCATGCCGCTGCCACCGAGCTCGAAGTACCTGCAACGCCCAGGCGACCCCATCGACGAGACGGAGCGCGCCTCCATCACCCAGCGGCTCAATGACGCGTTCGCCGACGGGCGTCTCACCCACGACGAGTACGCCACCGCCATGGACGTGGTCTACGACGCACGCACCCTCGGCGACCTGGTCCCCGTGATGGAGAAGCTACCCGCCGCCGCCGCCCAGGTGCCGGCCATCGTCGAGCAGGGCGGGGTCCCGGCAGGACAGATCACGCAGTCGCGCACCCTGGTGCCCGTCGCGATGATGGTGGGCGTCGTCGGCGTTGCCCTGGTGGCAGTGTTGATCATCCTGCTCGTGCTGATCTTCTGAGATACTTCCTGCACGCGCAGTGCAGCCGACGGGGGGAGTGACGGATGCGCACTTCAGCCCATACCGTTCGCCCTCGGCGGGCCAGGCCGCGATTCCGGCTGGGGCTCACCACCCTCATCGCTGTGGTGACCACCTTGGTGCTGTCGCTCGCCCTCGTCATTTTCGGCATGAACCTGAAGCCCCCTCCTGATGCCGGACCGGCCCCTGCCGGGGGTCAGCAGGTCCCGGAGCCGGGAGCCGGGCCGGGGGAGTGGGAGCTGCCCAGGCAGACCTGGGAGCCGTTGCCGGGGCCAGACCCGGTGTCGCCGCTCTACGACGCGCAGGTCACCACCCTGAACGCCCTGGCCCCGGTCGCGCTGGAACACTGCGCCTCCCCGAAGACCGTCCGCGACGAGGCGGAGTGGGAGGCGGCGGTGCGCGACCAGTGGTTCTGCGTGCACCGTTCCTGGGTGCCCACGTTCCAGCAGTTGGGGTGGCTGACGGCGGCTCCGGGCGTCCAGTTCTTCACCGGTGAGGGCGACGACAGCGCCTGTGGCTACCTGGAGGCGCCCGCGTTCTACTGTTCGGCCGAGGGCGGCAGCGTCCACTTCGGTGCGCGGCACTTCGACATGGCGCGCACGTGGGACCTGTCGGTCAACGAGATGGTCAACCACGAGTACGGGCACCACCTGCAGAGCCTGGCCGGCATCACGCGGGCCAAGACAGCGATGGCCAACACCCCCGTGCTGGAGCGGCGCGCGGAGTTGCAGGCCACCTGCTGGTCAGCCGCCATGACCCGTCACAACAGCGCCTTCCGGTTCGGGCAGGAACAGTATGAGTCCTGGATGGAGCGACTCGCGACGATGCGCGCCGACGGGGTGCACGGTTCACGCGAGTCGCTCCTGTACTGGGGTACCCGCGGCCTCTACGCGGCCACCATGAACGACTGCAACACCTGGACGGTGCCGGACGACGAGGTCGCCTAGGAGCTTCTGGTGGGGGAGCTGGCCTGCGAGCATCGCGGCCAGTGCGAGGATGAACCCGCCGAGTTGGGGGAGGGTGAGACTTTCGCCCGGGCCACGGCGGAGGCCGCCGCCGCCCGTGACTGCGCGCAGGGGCTTCTGTCTGAACCCCGCTGCTCGTAATGTCGGGAGAGAGCAGGAGGTTCGACATGCCCAAACCCTATGGAATCCAGATCTGCGTCGACACGCGCGACGCCCACAACCTCGCGGACTGGTGGGCGGAGTCCCTCGGCTGGACGGTGGAGCCCAGCGATCCTGTGTTCATCCAGCGGATGATCGACGGGGGATACGCCACCGAGGCGGACACCCAGACACACAGGGGGAACCTGGTGTGGAGGGGGGCGGCAGCCATCTGCCCGCCGGACGAGGTGGGCAGCCCGGGGCGGCGCCGCATCCTCTTCCAGGATGTGCCTGAGGAGAAGCAGACCAAGAACCGCCTGCACTACGACGTCCACTCCGGTGGCGACGACATCGACGCCCTGCGCGACGAGTTCCTCGCCCGCGGCGCCTCGTACGTCGACTCCCACAACCAGGGGACGCACCGGTGGCACGTCATGCTGGACCCCGAAGGCAACGAGTTCTGCGTCAGCTGACCACTCAGTTGTCGGCGAACACGCCGATGATGGGATTCCATTCCTCGACGAGGCGCTCGCCGATGAGGCCCGCAGCCCAGAAGGGGTCGGCGTCGAGGGCCGACGTCACCTCGTCCCCGGATCCGGCCCGCAGGAGGAGCAGTGCGCTGGGGCGCGCCGCACCGACGAACGGGCCACTGGCCACCAGCGGGCCGGCCGTCAGGGAAGCGAGGAATTCCCGGTGGCTGGGGCGCACCCTGTCCAGCTCGGCGGTGTCGTCGGAGTAGGTGTAGCGGACAGCGAAATAGGCCATGGGGACAGGGTAGTGGCGAGGCAGGGGCGGGCCCCCGTTTGGCCAGCGACGGCTGTGGGCGTAAACTTGCCGATTGCAGTATCATCCGGCGCGCGCTCAGAGCGCCCGGTGGCGAACAGAAGAGAGTTTATGGCGAAGAAAGAGGGAGCTCTCGAACTCGAGGGCACCGTGGTCGAGGCCCTGCCCAACGCGATGTTCCGCGTCGAACTGGCCAACGGCCACAAGGTGTTGACCACGATCAGTGGCAAGATGCGGCAGCACTACATCCGCATCCTGCCGTCGGACCGCGTCGTCGTGGAGCTGTCGCCCTACGACCTCACCCGCGGACGCATCGTCTACCGACACAAGTGAGACCTGCGGCTCCGGCCGCACCCTCTCGAGCGCTGCCCGGTCCCTTCGTGGGCCGGCGGCGCTTTCTATTTTGGATACCGGCCAGTACGCCGTCGGCCCGCACCGCAGCGGGCCCTGAGCGTGCTTTTGCCTTCCGCGCACGCCTAGCGTAAAGTTGCTCCTCGGTCGTCAATGCCCGTGCGCGCCCGCGTGCCCGTGGCCACTTCGACCAAGCTCATCCACCGCAAGATTGGGCGCGCCCTGCGCTCCCAGTCGCCGATTGAAAAGGTTGCTCGAATGAAGGTTCAGCCGAGCGTCAAGAAGATCTGCGACAAGTGCAAGGTCATCCGCCGGCACGGTCGTGTGATGGTGATCTGCGACAACCCGCGCCATAAGCAGCGCCAGGGCTGATCACAGGCCACCGCGGACGAGGGCCCCAGGCCTGGTTCCGCCTGACAACTGAAACAACGTGATAGCTAGATCCCCCAGCGGGATCGACCACCCTTGGACGAAGGCCAAGGCCCCGTCGGTGCTCGAGCCGAGCACCATAGGCGGCGGGGACGCGTCACGCCCACACCTTCGCATAGGAAAGGAAACCGCCTGATGGCACGCCTAGTTGGTGTTGACCTGCCGCGCGAAAAGCGCCTCGAGGTCGCACTCACCTACATCTTCGGCATCGGCCGTACCCGCGCCGCCGAAACCCTCGCCGCGACTGGAGTCTCCGGCGATCTCCGCGTCCACCAGCTGACCGACGACCAGCTCGTCGCGCTGCGCGACCACATCGAAGGCAGCTACGAGATCGAGGGTGACCTCCGTCGTAGCACTGCCGCCGACATCCGCCGCAAGGTCGAGATCGGTAACTACCAGGGCCGTCGCCACCGCAGCGGCCTCCCGGTTCGTGGTCAGCGCACCCGCACCAATGCCCGCACCCGCAAGGGCAAGAAGAAGGCCGTCGCTGGCAAGAAGAAGGCACGCTGACCTCCGGGTCGAGCGCCTCCTCTCAAGGACTCAAGGAGACTTAAGAACATATGGCTACTGCAAGCCGCAAGGCCGGCGCCAAGACCAAGGGCCGCCGCAAGGAAAAGAAGAACGTGCTCGCCGGTCAGGCGCACATCAAGAGCACCTTCAACAACACCATCATCTCGATCACCGACCCCACGGGCAATGTGATTTCGTGGGCCTCCGCCGGCACCGTCGGCTTCAAGGGCTCGCGTAAGTCGACCCCGTTCGCCGCTCAGATGGCCGCCGAGGCCGCTGGTCGTAAGGCCATGGAGCACGGCATGAAGCGCGTCGACGTGTTCGTCAAGGGCCCGGGCTCGGGCCGCGAGACCGCTATCCGTTCGCTCGGTGCCGTCGGCCTGGAGGTCGGCGCCATTTCCGACGTGACCCCCACACCGCACAACGGCTGCCGTCCGCCGAAGCGCCGTCGCGTCTGATCCGGCCCGAGAGAATAGGACTAATACATTATGGCTCGTTATACCGGCCCGATCACCAAGAAGTCCCGTCGACTCGGGACTGACCTTGTCGGCAACGACAAGGCCTTCGAGCGTCGTCCGTACCCTCCGGGTCAGCACGGCCGCGGTCGCACGAAGGACTCCGAATACTCGCTGCAGCTTCGTGAGAAGCAGAAGGCGCGCTTCGCTTACGGCGTGCTCGAGAAGCAGTTCCGTCGCTACTACGAAGAGGCCGACCGTCACCCCGGCAAGACCGGTGACCGTCTGCTGCAGATCCTGGAGTCGCGTCTCGACAACGTCGTGTACCGCTCCGGTTTCGCTTCGACGCGTCGTCAGGCCCGTCAGCTCGTCGTCCACGGCCACTTCCTGGTCAACGGTGGGCGCGTCAACATCCCGTCGTACCGTGTCCGCGCCAAGGACATCATCGACGTGGCTGAGAAGTCGCTGAACCTGACCCCGTTCGTCATCGCCCGTGAGACCCACGGCGAGCGTTCCGTTCCCGCATGGCTGGAGGCCCGTCCCAACCGGATGCGCATCCTCGTGCACCAGCTCCCCGTCCGCGAGCAGATCGTGGTCGATGTCCAGGAGCAGATGATCGTCGAGCTCTACTCGAAGTGATCCGTCGGGGCCTCGTGCCCCACCACCGCCCCGTCCGGCTCGCTCCGGGCGGGGCGCTGGGCCCGACGGTCGGGCTCAGCACTATTCGCGCCTTCATATAGCGGTCGGCGCGGGGAGGAAACACCATGCTCATCGCACAGCGCCCGGGCCTCACGGAAGAGGTCGTCTCGGACCACCGGTCCCGGTTCATCATCGAGCCCCTCGAGCCCGGCTTCGGCTACACGCTCGGCAACTCGCTGCGCCGCACCCTGTTGTCGTCCATCCCGGGTGCCTCGGTCACCAGCATCAAGATCGAAGGCAACCAGCACGAGTTCTCCACGGTGGAGGGCGTCGTCGAGGACGTCACCGAGATCATCCTGAACCTCAAGGGCCTCGTGATCTCCTCGGAGGAGGACGAGCCCGTCGTCATGTACCTCCGCAAGGCAGGCGCCGGATCCGTCACCGCCGGTGACATCCAGCCCCCGGCAGGCGTCGAGATCCACAACCCCGAGCTGCACATCGCCACTCTCAACGAGACCGGCAAGCTCGAGATGGAGCTCGTCGTCGAACGCGGCCGTGGCTACGTCAGCGCAGTGCTGAACAAGGATCCCGATTCCGAGATCGGCCGCATCCCGGTCGACTCGATCTACTCGCCGGTGCTCAAGGTCACCTACAAGGTCGAGGCCACCCGCGTCGCCCAGCGCACCGACTTCGACCGTCTCATCGTCGACGTCGAGACCAAGCCGTCGATGACGCCGCGTGACGCCGTCGCCTCGGCCGGTACCACCCTCGTCGAGCTGTTCGGCCTTGCCCGCGAGCTCAACGTGGACGCCGAAGGCATCGAGATCGGCCCGTCGCCCGTCGACGAGCAGATCGCCGAGTCGTTGAACCTCCCTGTCGAGGATCTGGAACTGTCGGTCCGCTCCTACAACTGCCTCAAGCGCGAGGGCATCCACACCGTGGGTGAGCTCGTGGCCCGCAGCGAAGAGGATCTGCTCGACATCCGCAACTTCGGCAGCAAGTCGATCGACGAGGTTCGCGAGACCCTCGCCAACCTCGGCCTGTCGCTGCGTGACTCGCACCCGGGCTTCGACCCGCTGCAGGCCATCGAGCGCTACGACGAGGACAACGACGAAGACGCTGACTTCGCCGAGACCGAGCAGTACTGACCGCCCACACCGCTACTCACACTGGAGAATTGATCAATGCCTAAGCCGACCAAGGGTGCCCGTCTGGGCGGTAGCCCGACCCATCAGCGCCACATCCTGCGCAACCTGGCCACCCAGCTCTTCGAGCACGGCCGAATCACCACCACCGAGACCCGTGCCCGGCTGCTGCAGCCGGTTGCCGAGCGTCTGATCAGCAAGGCCAAGCGCGGTGACCTGCACAACCGTCGCCTGGTGCTGCAGTCGGTCACCGACGTCGACGTCGTGCGTCGTCTCTTCGACGAGATCGCCCCCACCTTCGAAGGCCGCAACGGTGGCTACACCCGCATCACCAAGATCGGCCCCCGCAAGGGCGACAACGCCCCCATGGCAGTGATCGAACTGATCACCGAGGCCGTGGCCCCGAAGGCCAAGGCGCCCAAGGCCGCACCGGCCGAGGAGCCCAAGGCCGAGGAGATCGCAGAGGTTGAGGAGACTGATCAGGTCGCCGAAACCGACGAGGTCGCCGAGACCGAGGAGTCGCCCGCCGCGGCCGACGAGACGGCCGCTGACGAGGACGCTGCAGAGTCCAAGTGACACCATCCGGAAGGGGCCCCCGTCGTGGGGCCCCTTCTGTTTTACCGGTAGGGTTTCGTTAGTTTTGGCCGTTCAGAGGAGACACCAGATGCTGCGACGGGTTCTTGCAGGTGCGGCTGTCGCCGCCCTGCTGCTCACTGGCTGCGGCGCGCAACAGAGCGCCCCGGACCAGGTGTCGATCGGTGGAGTGACCATCGTTTCCCACCCGTCGCTGGACCTCATCTGGGAGGGCGTGAAGGAGGGCCTCGCCGAGGCGGGTTACGTCGAGGGGGAGAACCTCACACTCGAGTTCCAGAACCCCCAGGGGGACCAGCCCACTCTGACCAACATCGCCAACACCTACGCCGCCTCTCAGCACGACCTGTTCGTGGCGATCGCCACGCCGCCGGCCCAGGCCATGGCGCAGGTGATCCAGGACCGGCCCATCGTGTTCGCGTCCGTGACCGATCCGGTCGCCGCGGGCCTGGTGGATTCGATGGAGAAGCCGGGCGGCAACGTCACGGGTACTTCCGACCAGTTGCCCACCGACCAGCAGTTGAAACTGATCCTCGACATCGACCCCACCGTCGAATCCGTGGGTATCGTCTACTCGGCCTCCGAGGTCAACGCCCAGGTGCAGGCCGAGAAGGCCATCGAGGCGGGCAGGCAACTCGGGGTCGAGGTCAAGACCGCCACCATCCAGAACTCCTCCGAGGTGCAGCAGGCCGCTGAGTCGCTGGACGTCGACGCCTATTTCACCCTCGTCGACAACACCGTCGTCTCGGCGATGGAGTCCATGGTGCAGGTGGCTGAACAGAAGCAGGCGCTGCTGGTCAGTTCGGATCCTGATTCGGTGGAGCGCGGTGCCGCCGCGGCACTCTCGACCGACTACAAGGCGCAGGGTCTGCAGACAGCCAAGATGATCGTCGAACTCCTCAAGGGAGGGGAGCCGGCCGACACCAGCGTCCAACTGCAGGAATCCCTGGAGACCGTGGTCAACCCCGCCGCCGCTGAGCGGATGGGCGTGACCATCCCCAAGGCAGTCATCGAGGAAGCCGCCACCACGTACTGAGGGGTGGACGCCGGCGCCCACCGGCGCCGCGGAAGCCTACGCTTTACAGGCACTCACCCTTTCGCGCAAGGAGAAACATGAAACTCAAGGTTGTCGCGCTCGGCACCATCGCCGCGCTCGCACTGACCGGCTGTGGCGCCGCAGAGGAGGGCTCCACCGAGTCCTACAAGATCGGCATCGCCACCATCGTCTCCCACCCGGCGCTCGACGCCGTCGCAGACGGCTTCAAGGAAGCCATGGCGGAGGCCGGTTACACGGAGGGCGAGAACCTCACCATCGACCTGCAGAACGCCCAGGGCGACCAGTCGACGCTCACGAGCATCGCCAACACGTTCGCCAGCGCGGACTTCAACGGCTACCTCGCCATTGCGACCCCCACTGCCCAGGCACTGGCCAACGTGATCACCGACAAGCCGATCGCCTTCGCCGCCGTCACGGATCCGGTCGCCGCCGGCCTCATGCAGGAGTGGGACGCCCCAGACGCCAACATCACCGGCGTGTCGGACCTCAACCCGATGGACGCGCAGCTCGACCTCATCAAGGAGATCCTGCCCGAGGCCGTCACCGTCGGCATCGTGTACTCCTCCGGCGAGGTCAACTCCGAGGTCCAGGTCGCTGAGGCCGAGAAGGCCGCCGAATCCCGTGGCATGGAGATCAAGACGGCCACCGTCACCAACTCCGCAGAGGTGCAGCAGGCCGCCGAGTCGCTCGACGTCGACGCCTACCTGATCCCCACCGACAACACCGTCGTCTCCGCCGCAGAGTCCCTCGTGCAGGTGGCCGAACAGAAGTCCGTCCCGGTCTTCGCCTCGGACGAGTCGACCATGGAGCGTGGCGCCACCGCAGGCCTTTCGGTGAACTACATCCAGCAGGGCAAGGATGCCGCTGCCGTGCTGCTCAAGATGCTCGAGGGCACTCCCGCCTCCGACATCCCGGTCGAGACGCAGAAGCAGTTCGACCTGTTCGTCAACGAAGAGGCGGCCGCAGCCCAGGGCATCGAGTTGCCCCAGGCGGTCCTCGACCGCGCAACCAAGAAGTTCTGAGTACCAGATGATCATCGCGCTCGAGATCGGCCTGCTCTACGCCATCATGGCGTTGGGCGTCTACCTCACCTACCGGGTCCTGGATTTTCCTGACCTGACGGTGGACGGCTCGTTCACGACAGGTGCCGCCACGTGCGCCATCCTGCTCGTGAACGGGGTGCCGGTCTGGGCCGCGATGATCGCCGGGATGGTCGCCGGCATGCTCGCCGGCGCCATCACCGGGCTGCTCCACGTCTGGGGCAACATCAACCCCCTGCTGGCAGGCATCCTGACCCAGATCGCGCTGTACTCCATCAACCTGCGCATCATGGGCAACCGGGCCAACGTGCCGCTGCTGCGCACCGACACGCTGTTCAGCTGGTTCCGGGGCGAACGGCTGCTCGGCACCTGGATGTCGGTGGCGGCGTTCAGCGTCGTCGTGCTCCTCGTCGGGCTGGTGGTCTACTGGTTCCTCGGCACCAGCTTCGGGGTGTCCATCCGCGCCACCGGCGACAACGAGATGATGGCCCGTTCGCAGGGCATCAACACCGGCGTCACCAAGATCGTCGGCCTGATGATCTCCAACGGCATGGTGGCCCTCTGTGGCGCGCTCGTGGCGCAGTACCAGGGCTTCTCGGACATCTCGATGGGGATCGGCCTCATCGTCGCAGGCCTGGCCTCGGTCATCGTCGGCCAGGCCATCTTCGGGATGACCGCCGTGTGGCAGGCCGTGCTGGCCGCAGCCCTCGGCTCGGTCATCTACCGTGGCGTCATCCAGATCGCCCTCAACAACGGCTTCAACCCCAACGACATGAAGCTCATCTCGGCGGTGCTCGTCGTGCTCGCCCTGGTGCTGCCGCAGTGGGGTCCCCTCAAGAAACTGCGCCGCCAACGCCGTCGTCGTCAGGCCGCAGAGGCAGGAGTCGCCTGATGCTCGAACTCGCCTCAGTCACGAAGCGCTTCTTCCCCGGCACCGTCAACGAGCGGGTCGCGCTGGACGCCATCAACCTCACCCTCCACGAGGGAGACTTCGTCACCGTCATCGGCTCCAACGGCGCCGGTAAGTCCACCATGCTCAACGTGGTCTCCGGGCGGTACCCCGTGGACGGCGGCACGGTGACGATCGACGGCAAGAACGTCAGCCGCACCCCGGAACACCAGAGGGCCAAGTGGGTCGCGCGCGTCTTCCAGGACCCCATGGCCGGCACCTCGCCCCACCTCACCATCGAGGAGAACCTGGCCATCGCGTTCGAGCGTGGCCGCAAGCGCGGTCTGCGGATGGCCGTCACCAGCCCCAAGCGCGCGGTCTTCAAGGAGGCCCTCACCACGCTGGAACTCGGGTTGGAGAACCGCCTCGACATGCGCGTGGGCATGCTGTCGGGCGGCCAGCGCCAGGCACTCAGCCTGCTGATGGCCACCTATGCGCAACCGGCCATCCTTCTCCTCGACGAACACACGGCCGCGCTGGATCCGGCGCGCGCCGCCCTGATCACCCGCCTGACAGGCGAGGCCGTGGAGCGCCATCGGCTGACCACCCTCATGGTCACCCACAACATGCACCAGGCCATCGAGCTGGGCAACAGGTTGATCATGATGCACGAGGGCCGCATCGTCCTCGAGGTCGACGACGAGGCAAAGAAGTCGATCACGGCCGAGCAGCTCACGCAGGAGTTCGCCAAGATCAAGGGCGCCAGCCTGTCGGACCGCACGCTGCTCGACTGACGCTCAGGCTCAGTCCCTCGTCCACTGGGAGCTCACGCCCCACAGAATGGGTACGGTAGGGCAATGCGCATCGCCCAGCTGGCCAACTTCGTCGGCCCCACGTCTGGGGGTATGAAGGTGGTCATCGAAACCCTGGGCCAGGGCTACGTCGACGCCGGGCACACGCGTATCTTCGTCGCGCCGGGGGAGAAGGACCAGATCCTCGAGACCGAGGCCGGCATCCTCGTGCAGGTCCGCGCCCCCAAGGTCACCGAGCAGTACCGCATGATCTTCCAACCCTGGCGGGTGCTCGACGTGCTGGACAGGTTCCGGCCCACCTCCATCGAGGTGTCGGACAAGTGGACCCTCTCGCCGGCGGCGAACTGGGCCGCCAAGCGCAGCGTCGGTTCCGTGCTCTTCAGCCACGAGCGGCTGTCCGACATGTTGGCGATGTTCGTGCGCTCCAGCTTCGGCGTCGAGACCATCGTGGGCGGGCTCAACCGCCGGCTGTCCCGCAACTTCGACACCGTCGTGGTCACCAGCCGCTTCGCGGAGGAGGAGTTCGCCGACACCGGCGCCAACCTGGCGCTCGTCCCACTGGGCGTGGACCTGGAGACGTTCCACCCCGACAAGGGGGAACCGGCCGACGACGGCGTGCTCAAGTTCTGTTACGTGGGCAGGCTCTCCCACGAGAAGAGCCCCCAGCTGGCCGTGGCCACCGTCGTCGAACTGCACCGGAGGGGCCATCAGGTCCGGCTGGACCTGTACGGCACCGGCCCCGACCAGGCCGAACTGGAGGCGGTCGCCGGCAGCGCGCCCGTGTTCTTCCACGGCTTCGTGCCAGGCCGGGACGAGGTGGCCAGGCGCATCGCGCAGCACGACATCTCGTTGTCCGTCTGTCCTGCGGAGACGTTCGGCCTCGCCGTGCTCGAGGCGCTGGCGTGCGGCACCCCCGTCGTCAGTTCCACCAGCGGGGGAGCCAGCGAACTGGTCGACGCCACGTCCGGCGAACGCGGCGACGCCAACCCACTGTCGCTGGCAGACGCCGTGGAACGGCTGATCCCGCGTCTCGGCCCAGAGCTGCGGCGTGCGGCACGGGCGCGCGCCGAGCAGTATCCCTGGCAGCGCACCACCGACGCGATGTTGGCGCTGCACAGACACCTGGCAGACGAGGTGCCGTACCGGAAGCTGCGGGGCTTCGCGCACAATCCGAAGGGGAAACGGCTGTGAGAAGGAAGAAGCGGCTCAAGATCGGTTGGTCGCCGCTGGTGGCGCTGATCGGTGCGCTGGTCCCGGTGGCGGCCCTGGCGCCGCGCAGACCGTTGGTGTCCGGACCGCACACCGTCGCCGCCCTGGCGCAGCAGTGCCGCGAGACGGGCGCGACCGGGAGGGCCCTGGCCGACGAGGCGGTGAAGGCTGTCGCGCGGGCCTTTCCCTACTATTCGCTGTGGCACCTCTGGGAGCCGCCGGAGCGCGCGCTCAGGTCGCACCGGGGTTGGTCGCACCAGTACAACACGGTGCTCCTCCTCGTGCTGCGCGAACTGGGCTTCAAGACCCGTCTGGTGCACTCGGCCATGGTCCGGGGCTTCCAAAATCCATGGTGGCTGCGCGGGCACACCTGGGCCAAGGTGGCCGTGGGCGGCTACGAGCTCGACGCCTGCGCCTCGGACGAGACGAACCGGGTGGGGGCCGTGAACTTCGTCCCGCTGACCAGGGAGCTGCCGCTGCGCCGCGTGACCCGGTGGGCACTGGGCGCCTGGATGGGCTCCTTCGTCGCGATCGCGGTCTGGCACGCCTGGCTGACGGGCCGGGAGGTGGCGCCCTGGGTGTACGGCCGCAAGGTGCGCCGGGGAAGGGCTTCCGCGACCTGACGCGTTAGACTCCCGGGGTGCAGCCGCCAGACAACATCACCTATGTGCCCAGCCTTGATGGTCTCCGCACCATCGCTGTGGGCCTGGTCATCGCGTTCCACCTCAGCGTTCCCAACCTGGAACTGGGGTTCGCCGGCGTCGACGTGTTCTTCGTGCTGTCCGGTTACCTGATCACCTCCGGCCTGCTGCGCGACACCCTGCGGCACGGGAAGCCGCAGTACGGGAAGTTCTGGCAGCGCCGGTTCCGCCGCCTACTGCCCGCCGCCACGCTGGTCCTGCTGCTGGTACTCCTCTACGCCACGTTCCTGATGCCGTTGTTCCGCAAGGCCAGCGCGAGCTGGGACATCTTCTGGACGGTGCTGTACCTGGGCAACTGGCGGTTCATGGGCGCCAACAGCTACTTCGCCTCCGACGGCACACCGTCGTTGCTGCTGCACATGTGGTCCTTGGCCGTTGAGGAGCAGTTCTACTTCTTCTGGCCGGTGCTGATCGGCATCGTCGCGTTCGCCGCCGGGAAGCTGGGCGGCAGGAAGCGGGTCACCACCATCATCGGGGTGGTGGCGGCAGTGCTCATCGTCGTCTCGGCGGCCCTGCTGATGGTGCTGTACGACCCCGCATCGCCCGACCGCGCCTACATGGGCACCGACAGCAAGGCGTTCGAGCCCCTGCTCGGTGCCCTGCTGGCCATCGTGATGAGCAACCACGGGGTGCGCACCGTCTTCCACCGCCACCACCGTCTCATCGCGGCCGTCGGCGTGGTGACGGCCGTGGCCGTGCTGCCGTTCCTGGCCGGACCGAGCGCCTTCTACTTCCAGGGCGGCGCGGTGATCCTCAGCGTCGGCGTCACGCTGCTGATCGGTGCGCTGGTGGTCTCTCCGCCGACGATGCTGTCGGGTTTCCTGTCCTGGCGGCCGATGACCTACCTCGGGCAGATCTCCTACGGGCTGTACCTCTGGCACTGGCCGTGGAGCGTGTGGCTGGACGTGGCCCACAAGGAGGAATTCCGGATGCTGCGGGCTCCGGTGGCGCTGGCGGCGACGCTGATCTGTGCGGTGCTGAGCTACCACTTCGTGGAGGAGCCCATCCGTCGCGGCCGCTTCACCACGTGGCTCACCTTCAAGCGCACGATGCTCACCGTCGCAGTGATCATGGTGATCATCATGACCTGGGCCACGGCGCTGCGCGGGCTGCCCGTGCCCAGCTCGCGCCCGCCCGCGACACCCGTCAGCCCCGGCGGCTCGCCGGTGCCGCAGACCAACCCGGACCTCGTCATCGTGGTGGGCGACTCCGTGCCGTTCCGCCTCATGGAATCGCTCGACCAGGTGGCCAGCGACAACGGCTTCGTCGTCGACAACGCCTCCCGTGGTGGCTGCCCGCCCCTCTCGATCGAGTTGCAGGAGTACCTCAAGCCCGACCACGAGGGTGCAGGCGACTGCACCATGGTCGCCGACATCCAGACCGAGAAGATCGACTCCGAGCGTCCGGCGACGGTGTTCTGGTGGTCGCGCTACGAGGTGCACCAGCGCTGGATCGACGGACGGATCGTCGGCCCCGACGAAGAGATCTTCTGGGAGGCGCTCGAGGAGGACCTGGCGGCCAGCGTCGACCGGCTCACCTCCCAGGGAGCGACTCTGGTGATCGCCCAGACCGAGCGCCCCGGCACCGGCATGCTCAGCCGCTGCACCGAGGACGAGTGCCACCCGCTGCTGGACCTCATGGTCAACCACGACGAGTACCGCCGCCGGTGGAACGACATCGTCGTCGACCTGGCCCAGCGCGACGACAGGGTGGAGACCTTCCGGATGGATCCGTTGCTGTGCAGGGACCCCGAGCCCGAGACGGCCGACGGCCCGGCGCTGTGTGACGACTCCCAGCCCGGTGGGCAGCTGTTGCGGCCCGACGGCAGCCACATCCTGGTGGACCCCTTCGGCTACGAGACCGCCGAGAAGGTGCTCGAGAACGTGTTGACAGCCGCCAGCAGCTGATCTGCGGCTCAGCCGAAACGAGAAGACCCCGGGCCTGGCCCGGGGTCTTCGTGTTACGCGGTGGCTCAGTAGGTGAGCTGGACGTTCTTGGCGGCGGTGAGGCGCTGCGCCACGTCGTCCCAGTTGATGACGTTCCACCAGGCGTTGACGTAGTCGCCCTTGACGTTCTTGTACTGGAGGTAGAAGGCGTGCTCCCACATGTCCAGCTGCAGCACGGGCAGCTGGCCGACCGGCACGTTCGACTGCTGGTCGAACAGCTGGTTGATGTTGAGGCGCTGGCCGAGGGTGTCCCACACGAGCATGGCCCAGCCGGAGCCCTGCAGGCCGTTGGCGGCGGCGTTGAACTGCTTCTTGAAACCGTCGAACGAACCGAAGAACTCGCCGATCGCCTCAGCCACGTCGCCGGTGGGCTCGCCGCCGCCGTTGGGCGACATGTTCTTCCAGAAGACGGAGTGGTTGATGTGACCACCCAGGTGGAAGGCGAGGTCCTTCTCGAGCTTGTTCACTGCGCCGAAGTCGCCCTTGTCGCGCGCGGCGGCGAGCTGCTCGAGGGCGGTGTTGGCACCGGCCACGTAGGCGGCGTGGTGCTTGCTGTGGTGCAGCTCCATGATCTCCGGGGCGATGTGCGGGGCGAGTGCCCCGTAGTCGTAGTCGAGGTCGGGAAGGGTGTAGGTCATGGTGTCTCCTGATCGTTGACTCGCGCCGATGCGCGCTGACGAATCCCATCCTATGCCGCCCATTTGGTCACCGCTTCAACTTCTCACCGGGTTCCGCTGGCGGGGAAATCAGGCCTCTGAAGCGGCGACCTTGAGCACGCGGAAGCCCTTGGCGGACGCCACGCGCTCCGTCGGATGGCCCTGATCCGTCAGCCAGCGCTGCAGCGAGTCACCGCCGAGATTCTTCCCGACGACCAACCAGGCGACACCGTCAGGCGTGAGCCGCGGCAACCACGTCAGGAGGAGTTCGTGCAGCGCCTGCTTGCCGATCCGGATCGGGGGGTTCGACCAGATCTCGTCATAGCGCACGTCAGCCGGCACCTCGTCGGGGGCGACGGCGTGCACCCGCTCGGCGACTCCGTGCCGCTGCGCGTTCATCCGGGTCAGCTCGACGGCGCGGCCGTTCACGTCGACCGCGTCGACGGTGACGCCGGGCGCCGCCACGGCCAGCCCGACGGCGATGGTGCCGACTCCGCACCCGAGGTCCAGCAGATGGCCCCGCTCGGGTGGGCTCACCTCACGCAGCAGGACGGAGGTGCCCAGATCGAGGCGGCCGCCGGAGAACACGCCACCGGCTGTCGTGAACGTCAGGTCGTTGCCGAAGACGGTGGCGTTGAACTCGTGCGTGACCAGCGGCTGGTCAGGGGTGTCGAAGTAGTGGCTCATGATGTCTCCAGGGTGCGCATGGCGCGCGCCGCGGTGGCGCGGGCGGCCAGTTCATCGTCGGGCGGATAGCCCACCTCTTCCAGCGTGAGGCCACGGGCCGGCATGACCTGCACCTCGCCATGGCGGACGCTGCTGGCGGCCACCTCCTCCAACCAGGAGAGGCTGCGCCGCCCCGCCGCCACGGCGGTCAGCGCGCCCATCAGGGAGCGCACCATCGAGTGGCAGAACGCGTCCGCCAGCAGGTGCACCTCGATCACGCCGTCGGGGCGGCGGGTGGCGCTGAGCTCCCGGAGGTCGCGGATGGTGGTGGCACCCTGGCGCGGCCGGCAGAAGGCGGCGAAGTCCCGCAGCCCGATCAGCAGTTCCGTGGCGGCGTTGAGCGCGCCGACGTCGATCGGTTCGCGCGACGGTGTGATGTGCCCGCGCAGCAGCGGATCGGCGACCCCGTCGGTCAGGCGGTAGCAGTAGCGCCGCCAGATGGCCGAGAACCGCGCGTCGAAACCTTCGGGGGCGGGGGTGACGTCGCGGACGGCGATGTCGTCCGGGAGGACGCGGCGGAGACGGCGCAGCAGGGTGGCCGACGGGTCCTCGTCGAGGTCCAGGTCGGCGTGGCAGGTCTGGCGTCTGGCGTGCACGCCCGCGTCGGTGCGGCCCGCGACCACCAGGGTGTGCGGCCCGGCCAGGCGCAGCACCTTGCCGATCCATTCCTCGAGGGTGGCCTGCACCGTGCGGAGGCCGGGTTGGGTGGCCCAGCCGTGGAACTCGGTACCGTCATAGGCCAGATCAATCCTGAGTCGCATCGGCCCTCCCGTAGGTGAGGTCGAAGACGGCGCGGCCCGCGGCCAACCCACGTGCCTCGTACTTGGTGACGGGGCGCTCCTCGAGCCTGGGGGCCCAACCGTCGTGCACGTTGACCAGGCCGGGATGGTCGTCGAGGTGCTCCCGCATCCAGAGCGCGTAGTCCTCCCAGTCGGTGGCCAGTCGCCACACCCCGGACGGCGCCAGTTTGGCGGCCACGACATCGGCGAACCCGGTGCTGACGAGGCGACGCTTGTGGTGGCGCTTCTTGTGCCAGGGGTCTGCGAAGAACGTCCACAGTTCGGTGACCGAGCCGTCGTCGAACAGGCGGGGGAGCGCCTGCGCCCCGTCGATCAGGGCCAGACGCACGTTGGTGGCGCCGATGCGGCCCAGCCGGCCGAGCGTGGACGCGACGGCCGGCTCGAACACCTCGAACGCCACGACGTTGGATTCGGGGCGGCCGGCGGCCATGGGGACGAGGGAGTCGCCAGCGCCGGAGCCGATCTCCACGATCAGCGGCGCCTCACGCCCGAACTCCGCGGCCCAGTCGACGTGGGCCTCAGGCGCCACGGAGGTGTCCAACTCGCCGCGCGGGATGTCCACGAGGTATTCGGCGGCATGCCGCTCCCAGGCCTTGGTCTGCGACTCGTTCATCCGCGTGCTGCGGCGCACGAAACTGACGATGTCGCGGCGGGGGCGTGGGGGTCGGGAAATCACCGGCCCAGCCTACCGGTGACCGCACGAACTAGACTGTGAGGTGCTGATCGGCAACCACGAGGAGTCATCGATGCGCACCATTCTCAACGTCATCTGGGTCATCCTGGGCGGCTTCTGGCTGGCCCTGGGCTACATGCTGGCGGGAGTGATCGCCTGCATCTTCATCGTGACGATCCCGGCCGGGCTCGCGTCGTTCCGCATGGCCAACTACGTGCTCTGGCCGTTCGGCCGCACCGTCGAACCGAAGCCGGGGGCGGGTTGGGGATCAGGGCTCATGAACGTCATCTGGTTCGTGGTGGCGGGCTGGTGGCTGGCGCTCCTGCACATCACCTCGGCGCTCGCGCAGTCGCTGACCATCATCGGTATCGCCAATGCGTGGGTGTCGCTGAAGATGATCCCCGTGACCTGCTTCCCCTTCGGCAAGCGGATCGTGCCGAGGGGCGGGATCCTCTGAGCCGACAGCTGCTCAGGGACGGGGGAGGAGGGGAGCCACCGGTTCCCAGATGCCCGGCTCCCCGAGCACACCCATCGCGCTGGTGACGTTGCCGGGGCCGATCGACGCCACGACGGCCAGCAGCGACAGCGTCGGGAAGCCGTGGGCGCGGTTGTCGCGGATGAGCGCGCGGTCGTCGGTGGGGTCCAGGTTCCGGCCGCCCTCGTCGAGCACCTTGGCCCACTCCGTCCACCAGCGCACACCCTCGGTGGGGGCGTCGGCGAAGCGGTGCAGCCAGTACGCGATGCGCTCCGCCCCGAAGTCGTCGACGTCCGAGTGCGCGATCATGTGCGTGCCCGGCTCGAGGTCGACGGTGCGCGTCGCGCCTCCCTCCCAGGAGGTGACGCGCACGCCGTCGAAGGTGGCCTCCACCAGGTTGAACCCCAGGGTGGTGGGTGTCGCCGGGACCTGGCGTCCCGTGAGAGAGCCGATGACGAGGTCGCCCCGGGTCGTCGGGATGATGCCCTCAGGAGGGCCGCCCGCGCGGTTCAGGAGGACACTGAGCCGCGACTGGTTGTGGGCGAGCCAGGCTCCGCCGGCGGACAGGTCCTGGATACCGGTGATCTCGGGGTGCTGGGGCCACCACTGGCCCAGCGGCCGCCACGGCCGACCCGGGTCCTCGTCCCGGATGGCCAGCAGCCTGACGCGGCCCGGCCCGGGCTCGGGAACGCGAATCACCACGGTGCACATGGTCAGTCAGCGTACCCGGATGAAAGAATCACGGTCATGAACATTGTGGTTGGGGTCAGCGGGGGCATCGCGGCGTACAAGGTGGTGCACCTGGTGCGGCTGCTGATCGGCGACGGGCATGAGGTGCATGTCGTGCCTACAGAGGACGCGCTGCGGTTCGTGGGGCGTCCCACCTGGGAGTCGCTGAGCCGCAACCCGGTCACGACCTCCGTACACGACGACGTCCCCCGGGTGCGCCACGTGGCGCTCGGACAGAACGCCGACCTGGTCATCGTGGCGCCGGCCACGGCCAACACCCTCGCCGCGATGGCCGCCGGTCTGGCGTCGGACCTGCTGGGCACCACGCTGCTGGCCACGAAGGCGCCGGTGCTGGTCGCCCCGGCCATGCACACGGAGATGTGGCTGCATGCCGCCACACAGGCGAACATGGCGACGCTGCGGAGCCGCGGCGTGCACGTCGTGGGCCCCGACGACGGCCCGCTGACCGGTGGTGACTCCGGCCCGGGCAGGATGAGTGAACCCGAGGCCATCTACGAGGCCGCCATGGCGCTGGCCGGTCGTCGACGGGATCTGGAGGGCGTCACCCTGGCCGTGTCGGCCGGCGGTACCCGCGAGCCCATCGACCCGGTGCGTTTCATCGGCAACCGCTCCAGCGGCAAGCAGGGCGTGGCGATCGCCGTCGCCGCTGCCGAACGCGGTGCGCGAGTGCTGCTGGCCGCAACCAACGTCGAGGCGGACGTGCTGCGCCCGGCCCAGCGTCCGGGCGTCGAGATCACGACGGCGGGTTCTGCTGCGGAACTCGCCGGGGTGATGCGCTCACTTGCCGCCGAGGCCGACGTGGTGATCATGGCCGCGGCCGTGGCGGATTTCCGCGTGGCGGAGGTCTCAGAGGGCAAACTCACCAAGGAAGTCGGGGGAGTGCCGTCGCTCACCCTCGTCGAGAACGAGGACATCGTTGCGGGCCTTGCCGCTGAGCGCCGCGACGGACAGACCATCGTGGCCTTCGCGGCGGAAACCGGGGCGGACTACCTCGAGCGCGGGCGTCGGAAACGGCAGAAGAAGGGAGTCGACCTCCTGGCGGTGAACCAGGTGGGCTGGGACAAGGGCTTCGAGACGTCGCACAACACGGTGTACGTGCTGGATGCGCAGGACGAGGTCGTGAAGGAGGCGTCGGGCTCCAAACGTGAAGTCGCCGACGCCCTCCTAGACGTGCTCACCAGCTAGGCGGTGGGCCAGGCCTCCTGCGGCATGAGTTCGTAGCCCACGAACTCGCGGGTGAAGGTGCCCGTGCCCTGAGCGACGCCGCGCAGGTCGATCGGGTAGCTCACCAACTCGATCGCAGGCACCAGCGCCTCGACCACGGCGTGGCCATTGCCGTCCATCTCCGTGCCCTGCACCTGCGCGCGTCGTGCGCCGAGGTCGGTCAGCGCGGCGCCGAGATACTGGTCGCCTACTCGCACCCGGACCCGCTCGATGGGTTCCAGGAGCCCGACCTGACCCTTCTCCGACGCGTCGCGCAGCGCGTACTGCCCGGCGACCTGGAAGGCCATGTCGGAGGAGTCGACGGAGTGGGACTTGCCGTCGTAGAGCGTGACCCGCACGTCGACCATCGGCACGCCGAACTTGGTGCCCAGAGCCAACTGCTGCTCAATGCCCTTCTCGACCGATCCGATGTAGGCGCGGGGCACGGACCCCCCGACGACCTTGTCGACGAACTGGAAACCGGCGCCGCGCTCGAGCGGTTCGAGTTGGATGTTGCAGATGGCGTACTGACCGTGGCCACCGGACTGCTTCACGTTGCGGCCGAGGCCCTTCGACGGCGTCAGTACGGTTTCGCGGAGCGCGACGCGCACCTCCTCCTCGACGACGTTGAGCCCGAAGCGGTCCTTCAACTTGCTCAGCGCGAGGTCCTTCTGCGCCTGGCCCATGACCCAGAGCAGTTGCTGTTCGGTCTCGGGGTTGCGTTCGAGCCGCACGGTGGTGTCCTCCATCGAGATGCGGTGGAGGGCGCCGGCGAGCTTGTCCTCGTCGCCGCGGGTGGTCGCCTTGATGGCCACCGGCAGGAGGGGTCTGGGGAGTTCCCACGGCTCGATCAACGCCGGCCGCTCCGGGGCTGACAGGGTGTCGCCCGTCTCCGCCCTCGACAACTTGGTGACGAGCACGATCTCGCCGGCGATCGCCTGGTTCAGCGGGGTGAACTCGGTGCCGTAGGGCGCCGACATGGGGCCCATCCGCTCCTCTTCGTCCTGGTCCGGGCGCATCGGGTCCGGGTCCCAGCCGAACAGCTCGCGGTTACGTGAGACGTGGACCACCTGGTCGCCGCGGAGCGTGCCGCTGAAGACGCGCACGAGGGAGGAACGGCCGAAGTTGTCGGACGTGGTGCGCACCACCTGGGCCACCAGCGGGCCGCCGGGGTCACAGGTGGCGTCGGGCAACCGCGCGCCGTTGGGCGTGGTGACCGGGGGCACGGGCAGCATCGACGGGGGCGGGAAGCCCTGTTCGATCCAGCGCAGCAGCTCCTCGGTGCCCTTGTCGGAGGTGGTGTGGGCGGGCAGGACGGGGAAGAAGCGGGCGCCGACGACCGCGCGCAGCAGCGCGCCGTTGGCTTCCTCCACCGCGATCTCCTCGCCCTCGAGGTAGCGCTCCATCAGGTCGTCGTCCTGGACCTCGGTGATGATCGCCTCGAGCAGGTCCGCCCTGGCGGCGTCGATCAGAGCGAGTTCCTCAGGAGTGGAGTCGCGGGAGACGCGCTGGCCGCTGGAGTAGTCGTGGGCGCGTTTGTTCAGCAGGGAGAGGTTGCCGACGTTGGTGCCGTCCTTCTCCAGCGGGATCAAGGCCGGGATCACACCCGCGCCGAAGGTCGTCTGGCAGGCCGCGACCATGTCGGCGAACGACGCGCGGCCCTGGTCCAGCTTGGTGATCGCGATGATGCGCGGGGTGTTGGTCTCCGTGCACTCCTCCCACAACGCGACCGTCGTGGGATCGATGTCGTCGCCGGCGGGGACCACGAAGACCGCGGCGTCGGCCGCACGCAGACCGGCGCGCAGCTCACCCACGAAATCCGGGTGCCCGGGAGCGTCGAGGAGGTTGATCTGGACGTCGATCGCCGGGATGGATGCCAGCCACAGCGTGGCGGCACGCTCCTGGGTTTCCTTTTCGCCGCGATATCCATCCACCCGCGCACGCAGGAGGTGTTCGAACAGGGTTGTCTTGCCCGATCCGCTCGCGCCGACGAGGACGACGTTGCGTACATCGTCCGGGGACGTGATCGTGATCTGGGAACTCGTCTTTGAGGCCATGCACATACGTTAGTGTGCGCGGTGCCGCCGTGGGCCCCGACCCCCTCAAATGGCCTGCCAAAGGTCAATCGGTGCGGTCTGCGAGGGTGCCGACGGCCATCTTGCGGCGCGCCAACATGACGTCGATGTCGACGACGATGGCCACTCAGACCACCTCGTCGAGTTCGGAGCGGAGCGCCCGCACCTCGGACTCGCGCGCGGTGGCCTGGATGAGCTGGAGCGGCCATTTTGCAGATGGGGCGCGCGGCACTTAGGATGGGTAGCTGTTGTACGCCATCTTTTCGGGGCCTAATGGGGCGCTGTCCCGGTGTGCAACCCCCATCAGTTAAGTATGAATGGAAGTGGGACTGTGTCTACGTACACCCCAAAGCCGGGCGAGATCGTCCGCAACTGGCACGTCATCGATGCCGAAAACATCATCCTGGGTCGCCTCGCTGCCCAGATCGCCAACCTGTTGCGTGGCAAGCACAAGCCGCAGTTCGCGCCCCACGTCGACATGGGTGACTTCGTCGTCGTGATCAACGCATCGAAGATCGCGCTCTCCGGCAACAAGCGCTCGGACGATTACCGCTACTCGCACTCCGGTCGTCCCGGTGGTCTGAAGGCCGTCTCCATTGGTGAACTGCTTGACAGGGATCCGCGCCGCGCCGTCGAGAAGGCTGTCTGGGGCATGCTCCCCAAGAACAAGCTCTCCCGTCAGATGCTGAGCAAGCTCAAGGTCTACGCGGGCCCCGAGCACCCCCACGCTGCCCAGAAGCCGCAGCCGTTCGAGATCATTCAGATCGCCCAGTGAGCCGAGGACCGAAGAACATGACTGAGACCAACGAGATCGACGAGACCGTCGTCGAGGAGATCACTCCCTTCGTCGACGAAGAGAACCGCGAAATCGCGTACCGCTCCGACGCCGACCCGGTCGCTGCCTCGGGCATCGACACCCGTCCGGCCATCGTCGCCCCCGGCGGCGGCACCGGTCGTCGCAAGGAAGCCGTCGCCCGCGTGCGTATCGTGCCCGGCTCCGGCACCTGGAAGATCAACGGCCGCAGCCTCGAGGAGTACTTCCCGAACAAGCTGCACCAGCAGCACGTCAACGAGCCGTTCGTGATCGCGAACGTCGAAGGCTCCTACGACGTGATCGCCCGCATCGACGGTGGCGGCACCTCCGGCCAGGCCGGCGCCCTGCGCCTCGGTGTGGCCCGCGCCCTGAACCAGGTCGACGCTGAGGCGTCGCGCGCCGCTCTGAAGAAGGCCGGCATGCTGACCCGCGACTCGCGCATCATCGAGCGCAAGAAGGCCGGTCTGAAGAAGGCCCGTAAGGCCCCGCAGTACAGCAAGCGCTGATTTCTGCACGTCGAACGCCCATCCTGCTACTGCAGGGTGGGCGTTTGCCTTTCCTCGGTGCGGGGCCGGGCGCGGCGATTCGCTCAGTGTCGATGCGCGACTGTAGAGTCTCCAGACGTGGCACGACTCTTTGGAACCGACGGCGTCCGCGGCGTCGCAAACGTTGAACTGACCGCCGAGCTTGCGCTGGACCTTTCGGTCGCCGCAGCGCACATCCTCGGGGAGGCCGGAGCGTTCCGCGACAACCGGCCGTTGGCCCTCGTGGGCCGCGACCCCCGGGCGAGCGGTGAATTCCTGGAGGCGGCGGTGATCGCCGGGCTCGCGTCGGCGGGTGTCGACGTGGTGCGGCTCGGTGTGGTGCCCACACCCGCCGTCGCGTACCTCGTCAACGAGATGGACGCCGATCTGGGCGTCATGATCTCCGCCTCGCACAACCCCATGCCGGACAACGGCATCAAATTCTTCTCCCGCGGCGGCGTGAAGCTCGACGACTTCCTCGAGGACGCCATCGAGGCCCGGATGGGCGAGGACTGGAAGCGTCCCACCGGCTCGTCCGTCGGCCGCATCCGCAGCGACCTCGGAGCCGTGGAGGCCTATGTGGCCCACCTGGTGGCGTCGCTGGGGGACCCCTCCCTCGAAGGGCTGAAGGTCGTCATCGACTGCGCGAACGGCGCGGCCTCCCAGACCGCCCTCGAGGCGTTCGCGGCCCAGGGTGCCCACATCATCCCGATCCACGCCGAGCCGGACGGCATCAACATCAACGATGACTGCGGCTCCACCCACATCGGCGACCTCGTGAAGCGCGTCGTGGACGAGGGCGCGGATCTGGGCATCGCGCTGGACGGCGATGCCGACCGCTGCCTCGCCGTGGACCACGAGGGCAACCTCGTGGACGGCGACCGCATCCTCGCGATCCTGGCCATCGCCATGAAGGAGGAGCACCGCCTGCACTCTGACACGGTAGTAGCGACGGTGATGAGCAACCTCGGCCTCGTCAATGCCATGCGCGAGCACGGGATCCGCGTCGACCAGACGAAGGTGGGGGACCGCTACGTCCTGGAATCCATGAACGCCAACGGCTTCGCCCTGGGCGGCGAGCAGTCCGGCCACGTGATCATCTCCGAGTTCGCCAACACCGGCGACGGCACGCTCACCGGCCTGCACCTCGCGTCCCGGATGAAGTCCACCGGCAGGTCACTCAAGGACCTTGGGTCCGTGATGACGGTGTTGCCGCAGGTGGTCATCAATGTGCGCAACGTCGACAAGCTGCGCGCGGGCATCGACCCGGATGTCCAGGCTGCCGTCACGGCCGCCGCGCGCGAGCTCGGCGACACCGGCCGCGTCCTGCTGCGCCCCTCCGGCACGGAACCGGTGGTGAGGGTCATGTGCGAGGCGCCCACCGTCGAGCAGGCCCAGCGGATCACGGAGCGGCTCGCGGCGAAGGTGACTGAGCGCCTGAGTCTCTGACGGTCGCCCCCGTCCTAGTAGAGTGAGCCCCACCCAACTGGACAAAGGATTCGCGATGCTCGCTGACCCCGCTGATCAACGCACTCTGCTTACCCTGGCAGAGCTCGACTCGGAGGTGGCGCGCGTCCAACACGCGGCGCGCTCGCTCCCGCAGCACAAGACCATCGCGGAGCTGATGAGTGCGCGCAAGAGTGTCGCTGATGAGCTGGTTGCCTCCAGCACCCGCGTCGACGATCTGCAGATCTGGGTCCGCAAGGCGGAGACGGACCTGACCCCGGTGAAGGCGCGGCTGGAGCGCACGGACCAGCGGTTGGCCGACGGTTCGGTGGGGGACCCGAAGACGCTGCGCTCGCTCACCGAAGAGGTCGAGCACCTCAAGAAGCGCATCATCGAGCTCGAGGACGACCAGCTCGAGGTGATGAGCCGCTTGGAGGACGCGGTCGCCCATCGCGACCGGGTCGCTGCGCGCAAGGTGGAGATTGAGAACGAACTGCACGCCGAGGTGGCCGCCCGCGATGAAGCGGTGGCGAAGCTGAGCAGGGAGGCCAAGGACCTGGCCGCCGATCGTGGTCCCGTCGCGGCGAGGGTGGCGCCGCCGCTGATGTCGCTCTACGAGAAGCTGCGGGCCTCCACAGGGCTGGGCGCCGCGACGCTGAAGGCGGGGCGTTGCACCGGCTGCCAGCTGCAGTTGACGCTCTCTGATCTGGACTCCTACAAGAAGGCCCCCGCGAACCAGGTGTTGCGCTGCGTCGAGTGCGATCGCATCCTGGTGCGTACGGCTGAGTCTGGTCTCTGATGCCCTCGCTGCATCTCCGGGTCCATGGGATCCCCGAGTCCCTCCGGGAGGCCATCCAGCTCCTGCAGGAACGGCTGGAGATGCCGCTCCGCTTCCCGGACGAGGTCGTGGCCGACGCGGAACTCGCCGCTCGGCAATCGGCCGACGACCACGCGGATTTCACCCACGTCGAGTTCGTCACGATCGACCCGCCCACGTCCAAGGACCTCGACCAGGCCATCCAGATCGAGCGTGAGGGCGACGGTTACCTGGTCCGCTACGCCATCTCCGATGTGCCGCATTTCGTGCGGCCCGGGACGGCGTTGGAGGCCGAGACCCATCGTCGTGGGATGACGAAGTACGCGCCCAGCGCGCGTATTCCGCTGCACCCGTCGGTGATCTCCGAGGACGCGGGGTCCCTGTTGGCCGACGGGAAGCCTCGGCCGGCCTTCGTGTGGGAACTCCATCTGGACGCGGGCGGCGAGGTGGTCGACGTCGGCCTGACGCGCGCCTTGGTGCAGAGCCGGGCCAAGCTGAACTACGAGGGCGTCCAGGCAGATTTCGACGGCGGCACGCCTCATGCGAGCATCGCCCTGCTGCCTGAGGTGGGGAGGCTCCGTCAGCAGTTGGAGATCGAGCGCGGCGGCGTGTCGTTGAACCTGCCCGATCAGGAGATCGTCGAGCGCGACGGCACCTGGGAACTGGAGTTCCGTGCGCTCGTGCCGGTGGAGAACTGGAACGCGCAGATTTCGCTGATGACTGGTTTCGTGGCGGCGCAGACCATGCTCAAGGGCAAGGTGGGCGTCCTGCGGACGTTGCCGCCGGCTGAGGAGTGGTCGCTGCAGAAGCTGCGGCGGGCCGTGCGCTCGTTGGGTGTGCCGTGGCCGAAGGAGATGCCGTATCCGGAGTTCGTGCGGTCGCTGTCCCCCAAGGACCCGAAGCAGCTGGCGGCGTTGACCAAGTGCACGATGTTGTTCCGTGGAGCCGGGTACCTGGCCTTCGACGGCGAGGTGCCGGAGGAGAACTTGCTGCACGCGGCGCTGGCCGCGCCCTACGCGCACACGACCGCGCCGTTGCGGAGGCTGGTGGACCGCTACGTCCTGGTCATTTGTCATGCGCTGATCAACGGCCTCGAGGTGCCGCAGTGGGCCCGTGACGGGCTGGCCGCACTGCCGGAGGAGATGGCCGAGACAGGCCGGTCGGCTCGGGCCTACGAGCGTGGCGTCATCGACCTCACGGAGGGCCTCGTGCTCAGTAACCGGGTGGGTGCGATCTTCACCGGCGTCGTCACCGACGTCGACCCCAAGACGCATGTGGGGACGGTGCAGATTGCTGAACCCGCCGTCGAACTCAGGGTGCCGGCCAAGGCGAGCGAAGTTGGCTCCGAGGTGCGGGTGCGTGTGGACAAGGTGGATGTCCGGAGGGGACAGGTCACCCTGTCCCGTCCGAACTGATCAGGCTTTAACCGCCGGACTTGCGGCGGAACTCGCGGCGCCCGACGGCGGGCCCGTGGGCCTGGCCGCCCTGCTTGCGGTCCCCGTGGGTTCCGGCGTTGGCGGAGAGGTGCTCAGCCTGCTTCTTGCGTTCAAGGGCCTGCCGCATGGCCTCTTTGGGGTCCAGCGGGGCGTCGGTCTGCTCAGCGTCACTCATGGCGCAACTGTACCCGGCTGCGGGGTAGCGCGGCGGCGACGTTGTCTCAGGAGCCGCCCCAGGTAAACGGCGCGGCCGGCGAAGGCCGCGACGAGCAGCCACCAGACGGGGCTGTGGACAATTGCCAGCACCATCCCGACGGCAACAACGCCGATGGGAGTGAGCAGGTGTGCTGCCTGGGGGTACTCCCTGTTTTCGCCGTACATGTGTGGTGCTTCCTTCCTCTGTCCTGACGCCCACCCTACGAGAGCGCTCGGACGCGCCAGCTTCGGCTCCCTGACACGCGCGGGCGCGGAGTCAGCCGTGGTCGACATCTATCGGTATGCAGAACGCATCCCTGCCACGGCAGCGCGCTACCTGGAGGAGTGACGGCCTATTGGCCCCGCGGCGCCCGCGTTGAGAGTGGCGCGGCGCGGGCCCGTCCGCCCAGGAGTCGCAGAGCGAACCGGGCCGTCACACGCGCCTCGGGCCGTTGAAGCGCTCGGGTGGGAGTACCTCCGGTGTGCCGGTCATTGGATCGAACTGGATCTTCCATTGGTCTCGGCGGCCGTTGACGTCCGGTTCCACGATGTTGTGGTGGTGCCCGCAGAGCAGCACCAACTCCCTGAGGTTGGTTTTCCCGCCGAGGTTCCAAGGGTTGGTGTGATGGGCGTCGCATTCCTCCGGAGTCTTCGTACAGGTGGGAAAGACGCAGCCTCCGTCGCGCAGCTCGAGAGCTCGGCGTTGTGCGGGCATGACGAGCCTGGAGGCGCGGCCCATGTCCAGAATCTCCGAGCTGCCACCGAGGACGAAGGGGATGATCTCCGCCTCTGCGGCCAGACGGCGCAGCTGGCCGGGCGTCAGTTCGGTGCCCGAATCCAGAACCCCACCGGCGCCGGCGCGGTCGAGGAGATCTGCCAAAGAGATCGTCACGCGGATCTGCGCCCTGGGGGAGCGGCTCCCCCTGTCACGTGGGCACGCGACTCCCTCGGCCCTGACGGCGTCGCTGTGGGCGGATAGCTGAACGGTGGGCTCGTCACCCAGGGGAGTGCGGGTGGCGGGTTCCCCGAAGAGGGTGATGAGTGCGTCCGCGTTGCGCTGCGCCGGGGTGCGCTGCCTGTCGGGGCGGGTCAGGGCACGGCGGGTGCGGGCATTGATCTGCCCGTGGCGTGCCGCCTGCTCCTGGTCCCGCTCTGCCCGCTTGTCCGCCGCGACCATGGCCGACAAGGTCCGGATCCACGGCTCTGCTTCGAGTTCGGGGAGTTGGCCGGTGAACCAGATGGAGCCCTCGCCATCGTTGCCCCACGTGAAGCGGCGGTTCTTGACTGCGTTGGCCCGCTGGCGCTCGACACGTTGGAGCGAGTCTTCGTCCCGGAGCGCGTGCTGCGGAGCGACTGCGGCCAACACATCCGGAGCGAGCCTCGCGAGTTTCCTCGCGGGGACCCCTGCGGCCCTGGCCACGAAGGTTTCGGCGACTTTGGCCATGATCTCTGCCGGCAGCTCCGGAAGGTCCGCGATTCCCTTGGAAATGGCGGCTGCCTGCTGCGCAGAGATGGTTCCGTCGAGTGCCGCCTGCTTGGGCGCCTCGTGTCGGACCATGTCCCCGGCCAAGGCAACCTGACCCGCGGCCTGCCGGTTGTCGAGGTTCTCGTCCAGCGCGATCAGCGAGGTGGTGGGGGTGCCCACGGCCTTCATCGAAGCCTGGCGCCGATTGACATGGTCAGTCACCACGCAGGCCAGCGCGTCGATGCGGCTCCGGAGCCTCCGCGCGCTGCGCATCACATTGACCAGCTCAACCTCGGGACAGGACGCTAGAGCCTCCACGTCAATGCCGGAGAGCAACGCGTCGACGGCGCTGAGCGCCTCGACTGCCGGGTGCTGACCGATCTCCATGGCACCCACAATATTCGCTCGCAGTAACAATTCGCGGCGTGGTGTCCCGGCTGTGGATAAGTACGGCCCGCGGATCGCAGGCGCTGCGGCTCAGCGCTGATCGGCCCCGCGTTGCGCGACGAGCAGGTAGTCGCCCGCGAGGTCGTGCCAGGACCGGTCCCAGCAGACGAAGACGTCCTGGGCCAGGCGCCCGACATCGCCGAGCATCCTCCCCACATCCCACGCCAGGGGGGTGAAATGCGTGCCCGTGTCGATGTTGGCGACGTTCACGACCAGGTGTCCCTCTGGCGTCAGCAGTTCGAGGCACTGCGCCAGGACTCCGCGGAGCTCGGCCAGGTAGCGGTCGTAGGTGCTCGCGCCGGTGTAGGCGGACAACGGATCCTCCGGGCCGTCATCCGCGGCCATGTAGGGCGGGGACGTCAGGATCAGGTCGAAGGGGCCCTCGACCAGCCGCGCGAGCCGGCGGGCGTCGCCTTGCACGATCAAGGCGTCCGGGGCCACCGCGGCGGCGACGGCGCAGCGTTCGGGCAGGAGTTCGACGCCCACAGCCTGTCTTCCCATGGCCGTCGCGACGTGGAGCGTGGTGCCGAAGCCGGCGAACGGGTCGAGCACCCGGTGGTTCGGCTGGGACAGGTCCTCCACCACTGCTGCCACCACTGAACGGGAGAAGTGCACGTTCTCGTCCGCCAGTGGGTGACGCTCGGCCACCACCTGATCGTGCTTGACAAGAAGATGGGGGCGCAGACGCATGTCTGCATCGTAGGCCGCCGGGGTGCAGGCGGATCGAGCCGGCGCTGCGCGCCGCAACACGGCCTGCGGAAGGGTGGGGGACGAGACGGCCGGTAAGCCGGGTTCTGTCGACGGATGATCATCTATCTGAGGCCCACCGTTGCCGGTGCGCTCATGCAACCTACCCGGACACCTCGCGCGAGCAGCGCTCGAACGGTGTCCGCAGCCGGCCCTGGGGCCGGCCTTCTTGGTCTTGCTCCGAGTGGGGTTTACCTAGCCGCTCCGGTCACCCGGAGCGCTGGTGGTCTCTTACACCACCGTTTCACCCTTACCCATTGCTGGGCGGTCTGTTTTCTGTGGCACTGTCCCGCGGGTCACCCCGGGTGGGCGTTACCCACCACCCTGCTCTGTGGAGCCCGGACTTTCCTCAGCTGTTTCCAGCCGCGATCATCTGGCCGTCTCGTCCAACCAACGATTCTACCGTGGATCGGGCCTTCGGCACACCGTCGCCAGTTCGTAGCGACGGGAGGCGGAGACTCGTCAGGGAAGCGTCAGGATCTCCGCGCCGGTCGCGGTCACGACGAGGGAGTGCTCGTACTGGGCCACGCGCGAACGGTCGGCGGTGACGACGGTCCAGTCGTCGTCCCACACCTCCGTGTCGTACCCGCCCAGCGTGAGCATGGGTTCGATGGTGAACGTCATGCCCGGCACCATCACGGTGTCGACGCGCGGCTCGTCGTAGTGCAGGACGACCAGGCCGGAGTGGAAGGCGGTGTGCACGCCGTGACCGGTGTAGTCGCGGATCACGCCGTAGTTGAAGCGCTTCGCGTAGCTCTCGATGACCCGACCGATGACAGAGATGGGGCGACCTGGCCGCACGGCCTTGATCGCCCGGTTGAGCGACTCCAACGTGCGCTCCGCCAGCAGCCTGGACTCCTCGTCGACATCGCCGCAGAAGAACGTGGCGCAGTTGTCGCCGTGCACGCCGTCCTTGAACGCGGTGCAGTCGATCTTGACCAGGTCGCCGTCCTCGAGCGGCCGCGTGTCCGGGATGCCGTGGCAGACGACCTCGTTCACGGAGGTGCAGATCGACTTGGGGAATCCGCGGTAGCCCAGCGACGACGGGTAGGCGCCGTGGTCCAGCATGTACTCGTGCGCGATGCGGTCCAGTTCATCTGTGGTCACGCCCGGCGCGATCGCCTTGGCCGCTTCATGCATGGCCCGGGAAGCGATCCGCCCCGCCACCCGCATCTTTTCGATCACTTCGTCGCTCTGGACATCGGAGCCGGTGTAGCGCTTCGGCGCCTTCTTCCCGACGTACTCCGGACGCAGGATGCTGCGGGGGACGTCGCGAACGGGGGTGATGGTGTGCGGAGTAACAGGATTCACAGTCAACGAGTCTATCCCGCCGCTCCCGCCGGCCCCTCTGTACGCGTCAACCCTCGTACGCCAGTGACTCCAACACCGGCTCGACCTCGCTGATGTTCTCCTCGTGGCCGATGGTCACGCAACTGACGTAGACGGCCAACCGGTCCTTGTCGTCGGTGGGCACGATGATGATGTCGACGGTGTCGCCCTCGATGCCTTCGTGGCTCCAGTCGTCGACGTAGACGTTCGACGTGAGCCGCCACGCCGGCCTGCCGGAGACGTCCCACTCCTCGTTCCACAGGACGGTGCGCCTGGTGAAGCCGAGGAACATGCCCGACGACGCCATGCAGTTGACGAACTGCTCGGCCGCGGCGCGGGGATTGGCCGAGAAGCCGTCCGAGACCTTGATGTAGCCCACGTTGACGTTGCTGATCCAGCCGAAGACGATCTCGCGCAGCATTGAGTTGCCGTCGTACATCCAGTCGATGTGGGCGGGGCTCATCCGCCACTTCTCGCCCTGGGGTGCGTCTACGCTCAGCCCGCCACCTTCGAGGCGCCCGTCCGTCAGTTCGCTGCGCGGCCAGTCCTCACTGGAGGGACAGTCGATGGACTCGCCGAACTGCGATTCGATCTCGGTGGGGGTGGGCGTCTCTGACGGCACCCGCTCATCCCACTGCTTGCCGGTGGGGCGGGCGGTGCGGGTGTCCTCCGGCGTGGGGGCGAAGGGGTTGGCCCGGCTGGGGAAGATGAGCAGCGCTGCCACCAGGGCCGCGACCACGACCAGGGCGACCGACAGCCACACCCAGCCCGCGCGGCCCTTGCGCGGGGGCGTGGGGTCCACCCATCGCTGACCATCCCAGTAACGGCGCCCATCGGGCGCCGTGGGATCCGCATACCAACCTGGCTGAGCCATGTGCCCCAGTCTAGGGGCGGTCCGGAGCGCGCCCAGAACGCAGAATGTCACGCGGCTGTAACATCTTCGCGGCAAACTTGCGCGCATGGATAGGCAAACGGAGTTCGTTCTCCGCTCCATGGAGGAGCGCGGGATCCGGTTCGTCAGGCTGTGGTTCACCGATGTGCTCGGCTCACTGAAATCTGTGGCGATCGCTCCGGCTGAGGTCGAGGGCGCCATCGCGGAGGGCGTCGGTTTCGACGGCTCCGCGATCGAAGGCTTCGCCCGTGTCTACGAGTCGGACATGGTTGCGCACCCGGACGCGTCGACGTATCAGGTGCTGCCGTGGCGGCAGGCCGGCCGCTCGACGGCGCGGATGTTCTGCGACATCAAGCTGCCCGACGGCTCACCGAGTTTCGCGGACCCCCGTTTCGTGCTGAAGCGCGCTCTCGGCAAGGCGGCCGATCTCGGCTACACCTTCTACATCCACCCTGAGATCGAGTTCTTCCTGCTGCGCTCGCTCAACCCCCTCGTCCCGCTGGACCAGGGCGGCTACTTCGACCACACCACGCTGGGCGACGGCACCGACTTCCGCCGCGACGTCATCACCATCCTCGAACAAATGGGCATCTCCGTCGAGTTCAGCCACCACGAGGCGGCTCCGGGGCAGCACGAGATCGACCTGCGCTACGCCGACGCCCTCACCATGGCCGACAACATCATGACGTTCCGCGTCGTGGTGCGGGAGGTGGCCGTCAGCCAGGACATCCACGCAACCTTCATGCCCAAGCCGTTCTCCGAGCACCCGGGCTCCGGCATGCACACCCACATGTCGCTGTTCGAAGGCGACACCAACGTCTTCTACGACGCGGCGGACCAGTACAACCTCTCCAAGACGGCCAAGCAGTTCATCGCCGGCCTGCTGCACCACGCGCCGGAGATCACCGCCGTCACCAACCAGTGGGTCAACTCCTACAAGCGCCTCGTCGGCGGGGGAGAGGCCCCGTCGTACGCGTGCTGGGGACGAGCCAACCGCTCGGCCCTCGTGAGGGTTCCCCAGTTCACGCCGGGGAAGACGTCCTCGGCGCGCATCGAGTACCGCGCCATCGACTCGGCGGTCAACCCGTACCTCGCCTACGCCGTGATGCTCAACGCGGGCCTCAAGGGGATCGAGGGCGAATACCAGCTGCCCGAGGAGACCGAGGACGAGGTGTGGCGCCTCTCGGACCGCGAGCGCAAGGCGATCGGCATTCAGGAACTGCCCCGCAACCTTGACGAGGCCATCCGCATCATGGACGAGAGCGAACTCGTGGCGGAGACGCTCGGCGAGCACGTCTACGAGTACTTCATGCGCAACAAGCGCAAGGAATTCGCGGCCTACCGCCAGCAGGTCACGCCCTGGGAACTGGACCGCCACATCCGCGTGATGTGACCGTTCAGATCAACTCGAGCGGTGCATCATCGCGGGGCTTGGGGAACGCAGCGTCCAGCTCGGCGTGATCCTCAGCGGTGAGTTGGATGCTGACGGCCGCGGCGTTCTCACGCACGTGGGCCGTAGATCCAGCCTTCGGGATGGCGAACACGCCCGGCTGCGAGATGACCCACGCAAGCGCGACCTGTGCCTCGGTGGCTCCGTGGCGGCGGGCGACGGTGGTGAGCGCCGCCCTGCGCCTACCTCCTCCGGCCAAGGCGCCCTGTTCGATCGGTGAGTAGGCCATGAGCGGGATCTGCGCCGCGCGGAGATCCTCCAGCAGCCCGCCCTCCGGCCAGCGGCGCTGCAGGTTGAACAGCACCTGGTTGGTCGCCGGGCGATCCTGAGGCCGGCTCCCACCGGACCCGACGGCGGCGCGCGCCGCCACTGTCGCTTCGGCCATGAGCGCTCGGTCGAAGTTCGACACGCCCCAGGCGCCGATCTTGCCCTGCGCGCGCAGCTCCTCGAAGGCACCGAAGGTTTCCTCCAGCGGGTACGAACCTTCCCAGTGCAGGAGGTAGAGGTCGAGGTGATCGGTGCCCAGGCGGCGCAGGCTCTGCTCGCAGGCGCGGAATGTGCCGTCGTGGCTCGCATTGTCTGGCAGCACCTTGGACACCAGGAACACCTCCTCGCGGCGACCCTTGATGGCTTCGCCCACCAACAGTTCGGCCCGGCCTGAGCCGTACATCTCCGCCGTGTCGATCAGCGTCATGCCGAGGTCCAGGCCTGTGCGCAACGCTGCGATCTCTCCCTCTCTGCGCGACGATGCGTCCCCCATGTGCCAGGTGCCCTGGCCCAGCGCCGGGACGCTTCGCCCGGCGACCTCAAGGGTGCGCATCGGATGGTGTGACGCGGAGACTTCGGGGCTCATGCGTCCAGTCTGTCCGTTGCCGGGGCCATGGGTGGCGCTTCTCCCGGAGTAAGCGCCGGACGCCCTCGCTGAGTTCGAGGGTGTCACCACCGCCACGCCATCGGATCCGGTTGGGTCGTCCGGAGGGCGGATGAACGCCAGCTGAACCCTCAGCAGAGGGGGAAGGCCACGGAGGCCTCGTCGGCATGGACGCCCGAGGCGCGCAGGTCGGCCTCGGCCCATGCCCGGCGTCCGGTGGCCAAGGCCGCGAACGTCTCGCCGCTCATCTCCACCACGTTCGGCGGAGTGCCGCGGGTGTGCCTGGGACCGGTCTCGAAGCCGATCTGGACCGCTGCGAACGGCGGCACCCGCACCTCGATGGTCGCGCCCGGATGCCGCTCACCCAAGAGGGCGCATCCCGCGCGGCAGACGGCGGCCAGGAGCTCGCGGCCCAGCGGCGCCGGATCGGAGGCGGCGCGCAGCAGCAGCCGCGTGAGATCCGGGCGGCGCAACCTGAGCTCCACCTCGAGCGCGGCCAGGCCCTCGTCGTCGAGGCGCGCGCGCAGCGCGGCGACGACCTTCGGCGTGGGTTTGAACATCGATTCAGCTTAACGGCTGGCGCCCAGGGCCCGTCGCGCAGGTCGGAACGTCGCGACCCCCCGGGGAGCGCAGCGCACTAGTCTGAGCCAATGGGTAGATACCAGTCGCCGATGGGGGAGTTCGCCCGTCGCGGCTTTGATTCCGCGAGCGGCGCCGCCCGCGTCTGGGAGCGCTGGACGGACAGGCTCGGCGGGGAACCCCCGGTGGATCTCGCGCTGTTCGAACCCGTGGCAGACCGAGACCTGGCGCTCGATTCGCTGGAGCGGCTCGAGGCCGCGTCGCCGGAGGTCTTCCGTGAGATGGCGTCGGACGAGGCGTGGCTCCGACGGCTGCTGCTGGTCATGGGCGGCTCCAGCGTGCTGGCCCACACGCTCGTGCGGAACCCGGCCGAGGCGCGCATCCTCGCCGTCGAACCCGTGCACCGTGGGCTGTCCGGGTGGCGCGCCTTCTTCAATGCCCGGATCCACCTGGACGACGGGGTGGCCGCCGGGAGCGCGGACCAGCTCCGGCTGGCCAACCGGGCCGCGCTGATCGAGATCGCCGCGCGCGACCTCTCCGCTCCGCAGCCGGACGCCCTGGTCCACGAGATCGCCGCCGAACTGTCGCATGTCGCCGACGTGGTCCTCGACATGTCGCTGGCCTTCGCCCGCGCGGAGGTGCCCGGCTGGCGGCGGGCCCGCGTCGCCGTGCTGGCCATGGGCAAGACGGGCGCCCAGGAGCTCAACTACATCTCCGACGTCGACGTGATCTATGTCGCCGAACCGGCGGAGGGCGCAACGGCCGACGAAGCGGTCGCCGTCGCCGGCAAGCTCGCCGCCGCGCAGGCCCGGATCTGTTCGTCGCACACCAATGAGGGCAGCATCTGGCAGCTCGACGCGGCCCTGCGCCCGGAGGGGAAAGCCGGCCCGCTGGTCAGGACGCTGGCCAGCTACCGCGCCTACTACGCGAAATGGGCCAAGAACTGGGAGTTCCAGGCCATGCTCAAGGCCCGTCCCGCAGCAGGCGACCTCAGCCTGGGCCAGGAGTTCGTCGACGCCGTGTGGCCCCTGGTCTGGCAGGCGGGGGAGCGGCCCGAGTTCCTGCCTGAGGTGCGCGCCATGCGGGAACGGGTGATCTCCCTGATCCCCGCTAAGCAGGAGGATCGCGAGATCAAGCTCGGCTCCGGCGGTCTGCGCGACACCGAGTTCTCCGTCCAGCTGCTGCAGTTGGTGCATGGCCGCGCCGATGAGCGGATCCGCACCCGCGGCACGTTCGACGGACTCATGGCGCTGATCGGCAACGGCTACATCGGCAGGGCCGACGGCGCCGAGATGGCGCGCGCCTACCGGTTCCAGCGGGTCCTGGAGCACCGCATCCAACTGCGCCGCCTCCGCAGGACCCACCTCATGCCGGACGACGAGCTGGCCCTCAGCCATGTCGCCCGCTCGATGGGATCCTCGGCGGAGGACCTGCAGAAGCGGTGGCGCGATTCCGCCCGCCGGGTCCGGCAGCTGCAGCAGCGACTGTTCTTCTCGCCGCTGCTCGACGTCGTCAGCCAGGTCCGCACGGACGAGTTGCAGTTGAGCACCGAGGCCGCGAAGACCCGCATGCGGGCCCTGGGCTTCGCTGACCCGCAGGCGGGCCTGGGCCACATCCGCGCGTTGACCATCGGCCGCGACCGCGGCACCGAGATCCAGCGCCAACTGCTCCCCGCGATGCTGCAGTGGTTCGCCGACGGGCCGAACCCCGACTTCGGGCTCCTCGCGTTCCGCCAGCTGTCGGAGTCGCTCGGCAAGACCTCCTGGTACCTGCGGGCACTGCGCGACGAGGGCTACATGGCCCAACGCCTGGCCCGGGTGGCGTCGTCGAGTCGCTACGTGGTCGACCTCCTGAAGCGGGCGCCCGAGCACATCAAGATGCTGGCCAGCACCGACGACCTGCGGCCACGCTCCGTCGAGGAACTCACCGCCGCCCTCACCCGGGCCGCCAACCGTTACGACGACCTTGAGCAGTCGGTCGCCTCTGTCCGGGCGCTGCGCCGCGCCGAGTTGTGCCGGATCGCGCTGAGTGACGTGCTGGGGCACGCGGACCTCGCGGCGGTGGGCGGCGCGCTGAGCGACCTCGCGTCCGCCACCGTCGAGGCCGGCCTGCAGTTGGCGCGCCGCACCATCGACGCCCCGCCGGTGGGCGTCATTGCGCTCGGGCGGTGGGGCGGCTATGAGGTGAGCTACTCCTCCGACGCCGACTGCATGTTCGTCGTTCCCGACGGCACGGAGGGCGAGGAACTCGCCAGGGCGACCGACCTGGTCCGGCGCGCCGCCGAGATCATCGGCAAGCCGGGCCCGGATCCCGCGCTGGTGATCGACACCGACCTCCGCCCCGAGGGCAAAGGTGGCCCCCAGGTGCGCACGGTGTCGTCGTACCTCACCTATTACACCAAGTGGGCCTCCACCTGGGAGGCCCAGATGCTCCTGCGCGCCCGCCATGGCGCGGGGGAGCGGGCGCTCTCGGAGGAGGTGCTCGCGGGGATCGACTGGTTCCGCTACCCCGAGGCCGGCCTGAGCCGCGCGCAGATCTCTGAGATCCGCAAGCTGAAGTCACGGATGGAGAACGAGCGCATCCCCAGGGGCGTGCCGCGCGACCGGCACCTCAAGCTGGGGCCCGGCGGCCTCTCGGACGTCGAGTGGACGGTGCAGTTGCTGCAGCTGCAGCACGGCCATGAGCATGCGGTGCTGCGCACCACGTCCACGATGGACGCACTGGCGGCGCTGGCCGAGTTGGAGATCGTGCCGGAGAGCCAGGCGGCCCGGCTGCAGGAGGCCTGGCACCGGGCCAGCATGCTGCGCGACGCCATCATGCTGGTGCGCGGGCGGGCCAGCGACGCGTTGCCGTCCGACACACGCGAACTGGCGGCCATCGCCCTCTTGCTCGGCTACCGGGCAGGTGAGGCGTCCAGGCTGGTGGAGGACACCCGTCGGTTGCTGCGACGCGCGGCCGACGCCGTCGACGCGATCTTCTGGGCCGCCTGATCCGGCCTGACGGCTGGAGGGCAGGACTAGGTTTGCCCCAATGGGCAGCTACCAGAGGCCCCGGAGAAAGGACTGCACCATGGCACGCATCGTGATCATCGGCGGCACCGGCTACGCCGGCAGCAACATCGTCCGCGAGGCCTCGTCCCGCGGCCACGAGGTCACCGCGGCCTCCCGTCATCTCCCCGACGAAAAGGCCGGCGCAGTGACGTACCGCACCTGTGACGTCTCGGACCGCAGCGCGCTCCGCGAACTCGTCGCCGGCGCTGACGTGGTGGTGACGGCCCTGTCGCCGCGCGGTGAACTTGAGGGCCACCTGCGGGAGGTCATGGCGACGATCGCCGAGGAGGCCCGCGCGGCAGGCGCCCGGCTGGCCGTCGTCGGAGGCGCCGCGTCGCTGGAGGTCGCCCCAGGCGGCCCCCGCCTCGTCGACACGGAAGGCTTCCCGGACTGGCTCAAGCCGGAGGCCACCGAGATGGCCGGGCTGCTGGAGGACCTGCGCGCCAGCGACGCGTCGCTCGACTGGTTCTTCCTCAGCCCCGCCGGTGGCTTCGGAGCCTTCGCGCCGGGCGAGCGGGTGGGCAGTTTCCGCCTTGGCGACGACGTGCTGCTGACCGATGACGAGGGCAATTCGTTCATTTCGGGCGAGGACTACGCCCAGGCCTTCGTCGACGAGATCGAGCGCCCGGCGCACCGTCGCCAGCGGTTCACGGTCGCCTACTGAGAGGGCGGAAACGCGCACTCCGGCGCCGCAGTGCTAATGTTGACGGCAAACGTGTTCCGGGGTCGGTGTAAGTCCGAACCGGCGGTGACAGTCCGCGACCTCTTCTGGTTCTCCAGAAGGGCTGACTCGGTGAAATTCCGAGACCGACAGTTAAAGTCTGGATGGGAGGAACTCGTCGCCGACGGCGTGCTTGATGCGCCCTGACGTCTCGCGATCCAGCGAGGTGTCGAGGGTCTGCTCGGGTCATACTGTCGACGCGTGCCCCGGGCCTGGACAAGGAGTGACGGGGCAGATGACCACCGATGAGCGACGTAGGGCGCGCAGGCTTGCGCACCTCGGGCTCTGGTCCGCCTACCCCGCACGCACCAGGCCCACCGCCGGCCGCTGGATCCCTGCCACCATTGCGCTCATCCTCGCGGTGGGCGTGTGGTGGGCGGTGACCGGCGCCGGCCTGATCGAACCGCTCTACCTGCCCGGCCCTGGCGACGTCGTCGCCCGCATGGTCTCGCAGGCGCAGCTGGGGATCGCGTGGCGCTATCTGTCGCCGACGCTGATCGCGGCCCTCCTGGGTGTCGCCTTCGCCGTCCTTGTCGCGATCCCGTTGGGAATCGTCATCACCCATTCCCGGCTGCTCGCAGCGGTGATGGAGCCCGTCGTCGCCATCACGCAGACAGTGCCGCTCGTAGCGACGGCGCCGCTGCTGGTGCTCTGGATCGGCTACGGAACCATCCCCATTGCGGTGCTCTGTGCGATCGTCGCCTTCTTCCCCATGGTGACCACCACCATCGTCGGATTCCGGTCCCTCGACATGCGTGTGGTGGAGAACGCCCTTCTCGACGGTGCCAGCGCCTGGCAACGCCTGATCCACATCGAGGGGCCCATGGCGGCCCCGTCGGTGCTGGCCGGCGTGCGCGGCGGTGTGGTGCTCGCCATGACCGGTGCGGTCGTCGGCGAACTCGTCATGGGCGGCGCCGGTCTGGGCACCCTGCTCACGTTGTCCCGAGAGGCTGCAGACACCGCCGGCGTCTTCGCCGTGGTCGCCTGGATCAGCCTCTCAGCCATGGCCCTGTACGCGTTCGTCCAGCTTCTGGAGCGAGCGGCAGTGGCGCGCCTACAAGGAGAAACAACATGATCAGTCGACGCAGCATGCTGCTGGGTGGCCTCGCCGTGGGAGCGGGGGCCACCCTCACCGCCTGTGGTAGCCGGCAACCGGAGGCGGCGGGGGACGGGAAGCTCACCGTCGGGCTCACCTACATCCCGAACGTGCAGTTCAGCGCGTTCTACCTCGGCGTGAGGGAGGGTTTGTTCAAGAAGCACGGCCTGGACGTGACGCTGCGTCACCACGGCCAGCAGGAAGACCTGTGGGGTGCCGTGCTGGGCGGCAAGGAGGACATCGTCTTCGCGTCCGCCGATGAGGCGATGGTGGCCAACGCCGGCGGCAACGACCTGCGGACCTTCGCCACCTCGTACCAGACCTACCCGCTGCGGGTGATGGGCGGCGACCCCGCCACGCTCGGGGCCGACCCGGGCCTGGACGTACTCAACGGGGCCACGCTGGGCATCCCGGGTCACTTCGGCTCCAGCTACTACGCGGCGCTCTGCGCGATCCACCAGGCCGGCCTCACGGAGAACGAGGTCACGCTCGTCGACATCGGCTTCACGACGCTCTCTGCGCTGGCCGCCAAGCAGGTGGACTTCGCCATGGGCTTCATCAACAACGAGGGCGTCCAACTGGAGAACCAGAACATCGCGTCGGTCTCCATCCCCGTCTTCGAACCCGGCGAGGCGCTGCTGGTCGGGCCCAGCCTGATCGCGCCCGGCACGAAGGTGTCCGAGGACATCCTGCGTGCCGTGGCGCTCGGCATGAAGGAGGCCGAAGAGGCCGTCGTGGCAGACCCGCAGGCCGCACTGGACGCCACGGCGGAGCACATCCCGGCGATGGCTGAGCCGGAGCAGCGGGCCACCGCCGAGAAGGTGCTGGCCGCCACCGCCGAGCTGTGGAAGCGCGACGGTAAGGTCAGCGTCGCCGTCGACACCGCGGCCTTCGCCCGGATGGGCGAGTTTCTCACCCAGGCCGGTGTCATCGAGGCAGCACCTGCAGAGGCGTACCTCGACGTCCTCTGAGCGGTTCGTCCTATGGGTTGCGCAAAAGCGGCAGCAAGGTGGCACGGAAAGAGGGGCGGGCCGCCCGCCAGCAGCCCGCCCCCCGTCAGTGGCCTGGATCAGGCCACTGAATCCTCGTCCTCGATGGTCGAGAGGCCGCGGACCTTGTTCTCGATGCGCTGGCCGATGTTCTCGTCGACCTGCTTCCAGTACCAGAAGCCGCGCTCCTGGACCTGCTGCTCGCACTGGGAGAGGCCACCGGCGACGGTCTCCACGAAGCGCTCACGCTGAGCGTCGTCGTAGACCTCGCGGACCAGCGTGCCCGCCTGGCCGAAGTCGTCGTCCTCCGCGTGCCGGGTGACGGCGGCGCGCACGAGCGAGCCGTCAGCCTCCCAGCCCGCCTCATCGACAACCTCGGCGTCCGAGTACGGACGCCCGTAGCTGTTGAAGGTGTGGACCGGGGCCGCGCCCGTGTGCAGGTACTGCATGTGGCCCTGCTCGGCGAAGTTGTTCGTCTGCGTGATGGGCTGGTTCACCGGGAGCTGGTGGAAGTTCGAGCCGATGCGGGCGCGCTGGGCGTCCGGGTAGGCGAACACGCGGGCGGTGAGCATCTTGTCCGGCGAGATGCCGGTGCCCGGGATGAAGTTCGACGGTGAGAACGCTGCCTGCTCGATCTGCGCGTAGAAGTTGACCGGGTTCTCGTTGAGCTCCATGACGCCGACCTCGATCAGCGGGTAGTCCTTGTGGGACCAGATCTTGGTGAGGTCGAACGGATTGAAGCGGTAGGTCTTGGCCTCCTCGTACGGCATGACCTGCATGTGCAACGTCCACGACGGGAACTCGCCGCGCCTGATGGCGTCGAAGAGGTCGGCACGGTGGAAGTCGGCGTTCTCGCCGGCCAGCCGCTGGGCCTCGTCGTTGGTGAGGTTCTTCTCACCCTGGTTGCTGCGCCAGTGGTACTTCACCCAGAACTTCTCGCCCTCGCCGTTGACCCACATGTAGGTGTGGGAGGAGAAGCCGTGCATGTGGCGCCAGGTGGCCGGCAGGCCCCGGTCGCCCATGAGGTAGGTGACCTGGTGGGCGGTCTCCGGCGAGTTGGTCCAGAAGTCCCACTGCATGTTCGTGTTGCGCAGGCCGGTGGCGGGGTGGCGCTTCTGCGAACGGATGAAGTTGGGGAACTTCAGCGGATCCTTGACGAAGAACACCGGGGTGTTGTTGCCCACGATGTCGAGGTTGCCGGCGGTGGAGTAGAAGCGCACGGAGAAGCCGCGCACGTCGCGCCAGGTGTCCGGGGAGCCCTGCTCTCCGGCGACCGTGGAGAAGCGCGTCAGCATGCGGGTCTCGGCGCCGGGCTGGAACGGGGCAGCCTTGGTGTATTTGGTGACGTCCTGGGTGACGGTGAAGGTGCCGAAGGCGCCCGAGCCCTTGGCGTGGGGGCTGCGCTCCGCCACCCGCTCGCGGTTGAAGTGGGCGAGCTGCTCGACCAGGTGGACGTCGTGCAGGACGATCGGGCCGTCGTTGCCGACGGTCAGTGAGTGGGCATCCGACTCGGCGGGGGCGCCGTTCAAGCGGGTCGAAGGGCCGGTGGGCTGGTACTCGCCGGAGAAGTGGGTCATTGTTTCCTTTCGTTGCAGTTCGCACAGGTTCCCCAGTAGATGACCTCGGCCTCGTCGATGACGAAACCGTGGTCGTCCGCTGCGGAAAGACACGGGGCGGCGCCGACGGCGCACGGGACATCACGCATGTCTCCGCAGCTGCGGCACATCAGGTGATGGTGGTTGTCGCCGTTCTCCAACTCGTAGCGCGGCGGTTGTCCTGCGGGCTCCACGCGCCTGATGAGGCCGTGGGAGTGGAGGACGGCGAGGTTGTCGTAGACCGCCTGGACGGACGCGCTGCCTGTGCGTTCCCGCACCGCCTCCGTCAGGTCGCCGACCCGCATGTGCGGGTGGTCTGCCAGGGCGGTCAGGACGGCGACGCGGCCCGCTGTGACGCGCATGCCGGCGTCCTTGAGCGAGGTGGGCCAATCGTGCATGACACGAACCCTAGCGCCTTTTCTGGAAACAATCCAAAGAAGGAAAAGGCCCGATGAACAGTCCGGTCAGATGGTGACGAGCGTGCGGCCGTGGCGCTGGCCGGCCATCATCTCTTCCGCGGCTGCGCGCACGCCGTCGAGGTCCACCCGCTCCGTGATCGCGTCGAGCATGTCCAGGTGGAGCCCGCGGGCGAGGATGCGCCACGCGTCGGCCCGGTCGTCAAGGCTGGCCCACACGGAGTCGATGCCCGCGAGGGTGACGCCCCGCAGGATGAACGGCATCACGGTGGTGGGCAGGTCATGCGAACCCGCCAGGCCGCAGGCCGCCACCACGCCGCCCTTCTTGGTTTGGGCGATGGCGTTGGCCAGCGTCTGCCCGCCCACGGAGTCCACCACGGCGGAGTAGGTGGCCTTCTGGAGCGGGCGGCCCGGCTCGCTGAGGGTGGCGCGGTCGATGACCTCGTCGGCGCCGATGCTGCGCAGGTAGTCGCCCAGCTGCTCCGCCCTGCCGGTGGTCGCGTAGACGACATAGCCGGCGTTGGAGAGCAGTTGGGTGGCGATGGAGCCGACGCCGCCGGTTGCGCCGGTGACCAGCACCGGGCCGTCGTCGGGCATGATGTTCTCGCCCAGGATCCGCAGCACGGCCAGGGCGGCGGTGTAGCCGGCGGTGCCGAGCGCCGCAGCCCGTTCGGGGGAGAGGTCCTCGGGGAGGCCGACGGCGTACTCGCCGCTGATCCTCGCCCGCGTGGCGTAGCCACCGTGCTCGGTCTCGGAGAGGCCGGCGCCGTTGAGCATGATCCAGTCGCCAGGGGAGAACCGCTCGTCGTCTGACTCGGCGACGCGGCCGACCAGGTCGATACCGGCGACGAGCGGGTGCTTGCGCACCACCCCGGGGCGGCCGGTGACCGCGAGCGCATCCTTGTAGTTGAGATCCGAGAACTTCACGTCGACGACGATCCCGCCGCTCCCATCGAGGAACTCCTCGCCCACCTCTTCGATCGCAGAGCCTGATTCACGGACCACCATTGCACGCATGGGTCCCAGCCTACGGCCGGGGGGGTGGGTCCTTCAACGGGGGTCAGGACTCCGAGCGACCGCGGCGCCAGTACCCCATGAAGGCCACGCTGCGCTTGTCGAGGCCCTTTTCGCCCACCACGAACCGGCGCACGTCGCGGGCCACGGATGCCTCCGCCGCCACCCACGCGCAGGACACCTCGGCCTCCTGAACCTCCCAGAAGACGTCCGGGTTGTCGGCCTCGTGGTCGCCGCCGTCGGGGGTGGTCCCATCCCGTCCCCAGTCCTCGAGTTCAGCGATCACGGGGATGGAGCCCCGCGCACCGTGCAGCCAGCGAACCTCGATGCCTTCTGGACGCGGCAGTTCCAGACGGTCGGCTGGGGAGGGGCATTCGATCACCGCCACCCCTGTGGCGTGGGGCGGCAACTCGGCGAGGATCCTCTCCAGCGCGGGGAGGGCACAGTGGTCGGCCACGAGGAGGAGTTGCTCCCGGCCCACATGCGCCGCCTGGAACTCGCGGCCGCCCACTTCGCCGTCAAACGTGCGCACCGGCCCCACGAGCCGCATCGCTTGGCCGGGGCGGGCCTGTGCGGCCCACCGCGTGGCTGGCCCGGCGACGGCTTGGTCGTGCAGAGCGAAGTCCACTGCCACCTTGGCGCCGGTTGCGGTGGCGCGCCAGGCAGCCAACGTGTAGGTGCGCATCGTGAGACCGGCGGGCAGCGCGCGCAGCTGCGCCATCGACCCGGGGCCCGGATCCATGGAGCGGTAGGCCTCGGCCGACCTGTCGGCGTCCGCGGCGACCAGGAGCTTGATCCGCGTGTCAGTCCCGGGATCGGCCATGCCGCCGAGGTCGACCCCCTCGAACACCACCCGACGCAGGTTGGGCGTGCGGTGATGGACCTCCGCGACGGTGCAGTCGAACAACCGCCAGGGTGCGTCAGACATGTCTTCTCCGATGAGCGATGAGGAGGGCGAACACCGGCGTGCCCACGAGGGCCACCACCAGCCCCGCCGGAATCTGTGCCGGCGCGATGAGTGAGCGGCCGATGGTGTCGGCCAGGCCCAGCAGCACCGCGCCGAGGAGGATGGACGCCGGGATCACCCACTTGTGGGCGGCTCCGACGAGCCTGCGTGCCACGTGAGGCGCTACGAGGCCGACGAAGCCGACGGTGCCCGCCGCGGTGATTGCGGCGGCGGCCAACAGAGCGGCGGCCGCGAGGACGAGCCACCGCGCCTGGCCGGTTCGCACCCCCAGTACCGTGGGTTGGTCTTCACCCAGGGCGAGCAGGTCCAGGGTTCGGTGGTTGAGCCACAGCATCGCCACGGTGATGAGCAGGGTCACCGCCACGGGGGCAAGATCCTGGGCCGCCCGCCCGTAGGTGGAGCCGGCCAGCCAGGTCTGCGCCGCGGCCGTGTCCCACGGGTCGAGGGAGAGCACGACCACGGTGGTCACGGCTTGCAGGGCCGCAGCAGCACCGATACCCACCAGCACCACCCGCACCGGCGAAGCGCCGCCGGCGAGCGCCACCACCACGACGAAGGTCAGCAGCGCGCCGAGCGAAGCGGTCAGCTGAACGGCCACAGGCCCGGCGTCGGGGGCGAGCCACAGCATGAGGACGGCCGCCAGGCCACCACCCGCGGTGACGCCGAGCAGCCCGGGGTCCGCCAGGCCGTTGCGCGTGACCACCTGAACACAGGTCCCGGCCAGGCCCAGCGCCGCGCCGGCCAGGAGCGCGGCGGCCACCCGTACTGATCGTGATTCGAAGGCCGCTGCGATGGTTGGCTGCGCCTGCCCCTGCAGCCAGTAGCCGAGGTCGCCCAGCAGCAACGACAGGTCCCCGAACAGGAGGCCAACCGCAGCGGTACCGAAGACTGCTCCCACCGCAGCCGCGGTGACCCACCCGGCCCAGCGCCCGGAGCGGGGACGCCCCGACTCCAACTCGCCGGCCATCCCCACCGCCCGACGCCCCAGCAGCACGAGCAGTAGGCCGCCGACGATCGACGTCACGACGCCTGTGGGGACCTTCACGGTCTCCGCGGCCCCTCCCAGCGCGCGTAGCGCCACGTCGGCCCCGATGACCAGGGCGGCGCCCAACAGCATCGACGCAGCCAGGGAGAAACGTGGCTGACGGAGCACCGGCAACCCACGTGACGCGAGCGAGACTCCAACCGGTGCCACCAGACCGACGAATCCGATGGGCCCCGCAATGGTCACCGTCACAGCGCACATGGTCACAGCGAGCGTCAGCTGGATCAGCCGTTCCCGCGGCAGGTTCGCGCCGAGCGCCTGGGCCTGGTCGTCCTGCAGCGTCAGGATGCGTAACCGCCCGGCCAGCACGAACGCGGCCAGCACCGCAACGACGATGGCGGGGGCCAGCTGGCGCACGGAGTCGACATCGCTGAGCACCAGAGAGCCCGAACCCCATGCGTAGAGGCCCATGGTTTCCTGTTGCCGCACGAGGAGGAGGAAGGTGGCAAACGACGACATCCCCATCGCCAGCGCGGAACCCACGAGCACCACACGGAGGATCTCCCTGGTCCCGGCGATCGTCACGACCACGAGGGCGGCCAACGCCGCTCCCGCCAGGGCGACGGCGCCCGTGACGGGGACGGCCAGGTTGATCCCCAGCGCCGCCACCACAGTGACGGCCAGTTGGGCACCCGACGACACTGCCAACGTGTCGGGGGAAGCGAGCGGGTTCCTGGCCACGGCCTGCATGAGGGTGCCTGCGGCGCCCAGCAGGGCCCCGATGACGAGCCCGCCGACCAACCGGGGGAGCCGAGCTCCGTGAATGATGGCGCTCGTGGCCGGGTCAGCCGAACCGGTCAGCCACGCCCACACCGACGACAGCGGGAGGTTGGACGTGCCCTGGCCCAGATGGACGAGGGCCAGAAGCACCACACCGATACCCAGTGAGCCCAAGGCCGCTATCCCGGCACGGGTCGGCGCCGACGGCAGCCCTGGGGTCGAGGTCACTGCTCGGATTCGACGGCCGTGGCGAACTGCTCCGCGATCGACATGACCGATGCAGGGCCACCGAAGGTCCACGTGCCGGGTGTCAGCTTGTGGATCCGTCCCTTCTGGACGAAGGGGAGCGACTGCCAGATCGGGTTCTGGGCGAGGCCGTCGGCGAAGACGTCGTCCTCGGAGGCGCTGTAGAAGAGTCGCAGGTCCTCCGCGGTGAGACCGGCCATTCCCTCGACGTCGGTGACCCCGAGACCCCATGCCTCGTCCCCGGGTTCGGCCCACGCGTTGACCAGCCCGATGGAGGTGGCGATCTCGTCGACCATCGACCCCTTGGCGAACATGCGGATGCTCACCACTGAGCCCTCCTTCCAGCCGTCGGCCATGAGAAAGGGGGAGCCAGCGGCGCCCGCATCGCCCACCCTCGACTTGGCGGCCGACAGGGCGTCGTCCATCTGCGTGAGCAGTTCCTCACCGGCCGAGGCCCGGCCCAGCACCTGGGCGAACAGTTCCACGTCGCCCCGGAGCCGGTCGAGGTCCTCGCCTGCCTTGCTGCCGGTGGAGAACACGACGGGGACCTTTCCCTCGAGCTGACGATCCACCTGCGAGGTGTCGGCTCCGCTCAGCACGACCACGTCGGGGTCGAGAGCCAGGATCGACTCAATGCTGGGTTCCGACCGCATGCCGATGTCCTGAATGCCCTCGGGTAGTGCCACGGCCTTGTCCCAGGTGGAGAAGCCCGTCGGGTCGGCGATGCCCACCAGGTTCGCGCCCAGTGACAGGAGGGTCTCGGCCTCGCCCCATTCGAGCGCCACCACCGTGTCCGCAGTGGCAGGCAGTTCGACGGTGCGGCCCTTCCCGTCCACGACCGACACGGGGCCGGTTGAGTCCAGATCGCCGGGGACGCCGGACGGTGCAGCGACCGGGGACGAGGGTGGCACCGAGGTGTCCGGCGTGCTCACGGGCGGGGCAGTGGTGCCGCACGCAGCGAGCGCGAGGAGGGCGGTTGCGGCCGCTCCGCGGGTGAGATGGTTGAACATGGGTCCCTTTCGGATATGAGGAGAGCTCCGCCGGTCGGGGCGGAGTGTTCGGGTGCGTGGGATCAGGCGCTGGCGAGGCGGTTGCGGCAGTGCCTGCCGAGGATCCGCGTTGTCAGGGCCCCGGTGGCCTCGTCGCGTTGCACGGTGACCGGCACGCCGTATGCGGCCGAGATGTGCTGGACAGTGATGACGTCGTCGGGATGCCCCGACGCCACGACCCGGCCGTCGGCCATCAGGACGATCCTGTCCGCCACCGCGGCCGCATGGTTGAGGTCGTGCAGCACCGCTCCCACGGCCTGACCGTCGTCGGCGAGGTCGCGTAGGAGGTCGAGCACCTCGCCCTGGTAGCGGAGATCGAGGTGGTTGGTGGGCTCGTCCAGCAGGATGACGCCTGCCTGCTGGGCCAGACAGGTCGCGAGCCATACGCGTTGCACCTCGCCGCCGGAAAGCTCGTTGAGGGGACGGTGTGCGAGTGCAGCGACTCCTGCCCGGAGCAGTGCGTCGTCGATGGCGGACTGGCCGTGGACGTCTGGCCGCGTCAGCCTGCGATGCGGGTGCCGACCGAGCGCCACCACGTCGCGCACGGACATCCCGCTGGCGGCACCGTGGTGCTGCGTCAGGAGGGTGACGCGCCGCGCGAATTCCTTGGGGGACAGGCCGCTGATCGGTTGGGTGCCGTTCAGCAGCACCTCACCGGAGCTGACGGCGTGCAGCCGGGCCAGTGCACGGAGCACTGTCGACTTGCCCGAGCCGTTGGGTCCGACCAGGACGAGTACTTCACCCGGCGCCACGTCGATGCTGACGCCGTGCACCACAGGGGTGCGGTGGAAGGACAATCGGAGGTCTTTGCCGACGAGCCCATCGGTGGGCAGGGCGGCCGTTGCCTGTTCGGTCATGGCAATGAAGGTAAGGCATGCCTAAGTTCCTTGGCAAATAGGGCACTTCTTCGTTGCTTATTTGCTCCAGGCTTGCCGAGTTGAGTTATTTGGGGTATGGCAATACAATTCTCTGGCTGATCGCCGCAGGGTGTCGGACCCGCAGTCCCACGACCCGATGCGCCACGACGCGGTCCATTCATCCCAACTGCCCAGAAGGTCCTGCATGGCCAAAAACCTCACCGTCGGATCCCCCCTCCGCCTCATCGTGCTCTTCACGCTGCCGCTCCTGATCGGCAACCTGTTCCAGCAGGCCTATGCCGTCTCCGACGCCATCGTCGTCGGACGCCTGCTGGGTGTCGATGCCCTGGCTGCGGTCGGGGCGTCCGGCAGCCTCCAGTTCCTGCTGTTCGGTTTCGCGATCGGCTGTTCCGCGGGTCTGGCGATCCCGGTTGCCCGCGCCTTCGGGGCTCAGGACCTGCCGGGGATGCGCCGCGCGGTGGCCCGGGGTGTCCTGATCAGCGCCATGGTGGCGCTGGTGATCACATTGGTCGGCACGCTGGGGGCCCATACGCTGCTGACGTGGCTGGGCACGCCCGAGGAACTGATGCCGCAGTCGACCACGTTCCTCGTCGTGCTGTTCAGCGGCTCGTTCGCCACGGTGGCGTTCAACTACCTCAGCTCCGTCATCCGGGCCCTGGGCGACAGCCGGACCCCGCTGGTGTTCCTCATCATCTCCACCGTCCTCAACGTGGTGCTGGTGATCGTGTTCATCGCGGTGCTGGGCACGGGAGTGGGCGGCGCCGCGCTGGCCACGCTGATCGCCCAGACCGTGTCGGTGGTGCTGTGCCTCATCCTCATCTGGCGCCGGATGCCCGACCTGCACCTGCACCGGGCGGACTGGCGGCTGGAGATGCCCAAGCTGAGGGAGTCGACCAAGCTGGGCGTCACCCTCGGGTTCCAGATGTCGATCATCGCGATCGGCGCAGCGCTGCTGCAGTTCGGCATCAACGGGTTGGGCACCGACGCGGTGGCCGCCTTCACCGCGGCCATGCGCGTCGATCAGGTGGCCGTGATCCCGCTGGCCACCGTCGGAGTTGCGATGACCACTTATGTCGCGCAGAACGCCGGCGGTCGTCAGTGGCGCAGGATCCTCATCGGCGTGCGGCAGGCGCTCCTGCTTGCCATGGGCATGGCGCTGGTGCTCGGGGTGGCGATATTCTTCGGGGGCACGCTGATGGTGCGGATGTTCCTGGGTGAGGGGGAGCCGCAGGTGGTGGACATGGCCCACCGGTACCTGGTCATCAACGCCGCCCTGTACGCGATCCTTGCTGTCCTGTTCGTGATCCGCCACGTGATCCAGGGCCTCGGCTCGACGATGGCCCCGACGATGGCCGGCGTGCTGGAGCTCGTGGCCCGTGGCGTCATCGGCCTCTTCGTGGTCCCTCATGTCGGGTTCATCGCCGTGATCCTGGCGGCACCGGCTGCCTGGGTGGCCGCACTGATCCCGCTGCTCATCGCCTGGCGCTACCAGCACCGGCGCCTCGTCGTGGCAGAGCGGGAAGCTGCCGCCCGCGCCCTCCTGGACGCAGAGCAGGCAGATCCGCACCTGCAGGTGTGCCCCGCCTGAATCAGCCCTTCTTGCGGAGCTTCGACGGCCACCAGATGGCCGGGCCGATGTCGTAGGTGAGCGCCGGCACCAGCAGGGTGCGCACCAGGAACGTGTCGAGCAGAACGCCGAACGCGACGATGAAGGCCAGTTGCACCAGGAACAGGATGGGCAGCACCGCCAGGGCTGCGAAGGTCGCCGCGAGCACGAGGCCGGCAGAGGTGATCACACCACCGGTGACAGCCAGACCGCGCAGGATGCCCCGCCGGGTGCCGTGCTTCGCGGTCTCCTCGCGGACGCGGGTCATCAGGAAGATGTTGTAGTCGATGCCCAGCGCGACGAGGAAGACGAACCCGTAGAGCGGCACCGAGGGGTCCGCGCCCGGGAAGTCGAGGATGTGGTTGAACACGATTGCGGCGGTACCCATGGCCGTGCCGAAGCTGAGCGCTGTGGTGGCGATGAGGAGCACGGGCGCCAGGATGCTGCGTAGCAGGAAGATGAGGATCACCAGGATCACCACCAGGACGATGGGGATGATCAGGGCCAGGTCCTTCGCGGAGGTGTCGCGGGTGTCCATGTCGACAGCGGTCCGACCGCCTACTCCGGCAGTACCCCCGAATTCGCTGCGGAGGGAACGTACGACGTCGATGGCTGCGTCGCTGTCGGGAGCATCCGCCAGCGTGGCGAGCAGCATGACCTCGCCGTCGTTCACCGTGGGCGAGGGTGCCGGGGTGCCGGGAGGCCCGAACGCCTGGATGCCATCCTCCGTCACGAGCGCGGTGCCGGCCGGCGAATCGGCCGCGACCACGGACACCGAGTCGACGCCGTCCGCAGTGAGCAGCACGTCGGCCATGGAGTCGAAATTCGCCTCCTCGGTCAGCACACGCACCGGGGTGCCCGAGCCACCGGGGAAGTGCTCGCCCAGCTTCTCCTGGCCGGTGCGGGCATCGGAGGAGCCCAGTACGAAGTCGCTCGGCGGGACGCCGTCGGCCTTCAGGGTGGGCACGAAGGCCGCGCCTGCGGCCAGCAGGAGCACGCAGACGATCCACACCGTGCGCGGCTTGCGGGAGACGAACCGCGCCGTCTTGGCGTAGACGCCCTGGTTCATCTCGTCCTCGTCAGTGCGATCGGGGAGGAACCGTGGCCGGCGCGGCCAGTACGAGGCGCGGCCCATCAGGTAGAGGAGCGCGGGCAGCAGGGTGAGCGCGGCCAGCATGGCGAACAGGATGCCGATGGACGCGACGGGCCCCAATGAGCGGTTTGAACCCAGGTCGCTCAGCAACAGGCACAACAGGCCAGCGATGACTGTGCCGCCCGAGGCCAGGACAGGTTCCACGACGCCCCTGATGGCTTGCCATGTGGCTGTGGCCCTGGATTGATGGCGCTTGAGTTCCTCGGCGTACCTGGCGGTGTAGAGCAGCGAGTAGTCTGTGGCCGCGCCGATGACGAGGATGAACAGGATGCCCTGCGTCTGACCCGTGAGCACCAGAACGTCCGCCTTGGCCAACCACCAGTTCACGAGCAACGCCACGCACAGCGCGAAGAGGCTGGTGGAGAGCACGGCGAAAGGCAGGATCAGGGATCGGTAGACGATCAGCAGGATGACCAGCACGACCCCCAGCGCCACGAGCAACAGCAGGCCGTCGATGCCCGAGAATGCGTCGGCGATGTCCGCGGTGAAGCCGGCAGGACCCGTGACATGCTGCTCGACGCCCGCGGGCGTCTCTGCACTCAGGGTCTCGCGAAGCTCGGACACCGCCTCGCCCTGCTCAAGGTCCGGATCCACGCCTAGGAAGAGCTGTGCCGCCTGACCATCCTCAGAGGGCAGCAAGGGAGAGGTGCTCAGCACGCTCCGCTCTTCGCCGAGCTTCTGGGCCAGCGCGCCCAGATCGGCCAACTGGGCCTCTGTGAGGGGATCCTCTGCGGTGAAGATCACGATGGCGGGGAGAGTGTCGCTGTCGACGAAGTCGAGGTAGCGCTCGTCGACCCGTGTCGACTCAGCCCCTGCAGGGAGGAACTGTGCGGAATCGTTCTGCGCCACTTCGGAGATCCTGCCGAAGTAGGGTCCACCGATGCCGGCGCCCACCAGCCAGACGAGGGTGATGACAACGGCGATGAAGGCGCGCAGGCCACGGGAGGTTCTCACGGTTGCAGCCTAGATGTAACCATCGCGCTGTCGCGACGACCGAGGCTCTATCGAAGGATGGATCAGACAGTTCGAGGGAGATTCCCGCCACATCGCGCCCTGTGGCGTCGATGTGGCAGCAATCTCCCTCGAAATACCGGCGACCGGCTCAGAGTGCGTAGTACAGCTCGAACTCGTGGGGGTGCGGGCGCATCGCGATGGCCTGGATCTCTGCGCGCTTCAGCTCGACCCACGTCTCGATGAGGTCCGGAGTGAACACGTCACCGGCGTAGAGGAACTCGTGGTCAGCTTCGAGCTCCTCGAGCACCGCACCCAGCGAACCGGGCACCGTGGGCACCTGGTCATGCTCGTCCGGCGGCAGTTCGTAGAGGTCCTTGTCGATGGGGGCCAGCGGTTCGATCCGGTTCTGGATTCCATCGACGCCAGCCAGCAGCATCGCCGCGAACGCCAGGTACGGGTTCGACGACGGGTCCGGGCAGCGGAACTCGATGCGCTTGGCCTTCGGGTTCGAACCGGTGATCGGGATGCGGATGCACGCCGAGCGGTTGCGCTGCGAGTAGACCAGGTTGACCGGGGCCTCGAAGCCGGGCACCAGGCGGTGGAACGAGTTCACCGACGGGTTGGTGAAGGCCAGCAGGGCGGGCGCGTGCTTCAGCAGGCCACCGATGTACCAGCGGGCCATGTCGGACAGGCCGGCGTAACCGTTCTCGTCGTAGAACAGCGGCTTGCCGTTCTCCCAGATGGACTGGTGGACGTGCATGCCGGAGCCGTTGTCGCCGAAGATGGGCTTCGGCATGAACGTGGCGGTCTTACCCGCCTCCCACGCCGTGTTCTTCACGAGGTACTTGAACTTCATGACGTCGTCGGCGGCCTTGAGCAGCGTGTCGAAGCGCCAGTTGATCTCGGCCTGGCCGGCGGTGCCGACCTCGTGGTGCGCACGCTCGACCTCGAGGCCGGCGTTGCCCATGTGACGCACGATGTCGTCGCGCAGGTCCCCGAAGTGGTCCACGGGCGCGACGGGGAAGTAGCCGCCCTTGTAGCTCACCTTGTAGCCGCGGTTGCCGCCGTCCTCGATCCGTCCCGTGTTCCAGGCGCCCGCCTCGGAGTCGATGTGGTAGTACGACGAGTTCGCCGACGTCTCGAACCTGATGTCGTCGAAGACGTAGAACTCCGCTTCAGGGGCGAAGAAGGCGGTGTCGCCGATGCCGGTGGACCCCAGGAACGCCTCCGCCTTGCGCGCGATGTTGCGCGGGTCACGGGAGTAGGGCTCCTTGGTCAGCGGGTCGTGCACGAAGAAGTTGACGTTCATCGTCTTCGACTTGCGGAACGGGTCCAGGTAGGCCGTGGTGGGATCCGGCAGCAGGGCCATGTCGGACTCATGGATCTTCTGGAAGCCGGTGATGGAGGAACCATCGAACCCCAGGCCATCTTCGAAGACCTCGGGCCCGAAGGCGGTCGCTGGGACGGTGAAGTGCTGCATGACCCCGGGCAGGTCGCAGAAGCGCACGTCGATCGTCTCGACATTCTCTTCCTTGATGTAAGCCAGTAGGTCGTCTGCGCCTTGGAACATGTGGATAGCCTTTACGTCTCGGTTGACGAGTCCAAACGATATGAGCCTATCTTTGCCCGGCAGTTGCCGGTGGGTAACGGCCCTGTTACAGCTTTCCCGGTGTCGAAGGCCCCTCAGCGCAACGCCAGAGGGGCCCGGGCGTGGCCCGGACCCCTCTCAGCTTGCGTGTGTCAGGCAGCGAACTGCGGACGCGCGTCGTAGATCTCCTGATCCAGCACGCCTTCGCGTTTGCCCACGACCGCCGCGACCAGCGCCTGGCCGGTGACGTTGAGGGCCGTGCGGCCCATGTCGACGATGGGCTCAACCGCGAGCAGCAGGCCGACGCCCTCGAGCGGGAGGCCCAGCGTGGACAGCGTGAGGGTCAGCATGACGGTCGCGCCGGTGGTGCCGGCGGTGGCCGAGGAGCCGAGGACGGCGACGAACGCGATCAGCAGGTAGTGCGTGATGTTCAGGTCGATGCCGTAGAACTGGGCGATGAAGATCGCGGCGATGGCCGGGAAGACCGCGGCGCAACCGTCCATCTTCGTGGTCGCGCCCAGCGGCACGGCGAAGCTGGCGTACTGGCGCTGCACGCCCAGGTTGCGCTCGACGACCTGCTCGGTGACGGGCATGGTGCCCATCGAGGAGCGGGTCACGAAGCCCAGCGAGATGGCGGGCCACACGTTGCGGTAGAACTGCGCCACGTCGAGGCCGTTGAACTTCAGCACGGCGGGGTACACGACCACCCAGATCACGGCCAGGCCCACGTAGAGGGCCAGGACGAAGGAGCCGAGCGACGCCAGCGAGGTCCAGCCGTAGGTGGCAACGGCGCGGCCGACGAGGGCAGCGGTGCCGATGGGGGCAAGGCGGATGATCCACCACAGGACCTTCTGGATGACGGACAGCGCCGACTCCATGAAGCCGACGAAGGGCGCGGCCTTGTCGCCCACCTTGACCGCGGCGATACCGAAGAGGATCGAGATGAGGAGGACCTGCAGCACCGAGAAGCTCGGGGAAGCGGTCACGACGCCCTCGGCGGTGGTGCTGGCGTTGACGCCGAGGCCGAAGATGTTGCTGGGTACCAGACCGAGCAGGAACGCGGCCCAGTCGCCCTGGCGGCTGGGGAGTTCGGCGGCGTCGCCGGAGACGCCGGCGGTCAGCCACGGCTTGGACAGCAGGCCGACGACGATGCCGACGATGACGCTGGCAAGGGCGGTGATGGCGAACCACACGAGCGTCTGGACGGCGAGCCGGGCGGCGTTCCTGACCTGCTGCAGGCGGGCGATCGAGGAGATCACGGCGGTGACGACGAGCGGCACGACGAGCAGCATGAGGAGCTTGACGTAGGCCGAGCCCACTTCGTAGAGAAGGCCGGTGAGCCAGTTGCGCTCGCCTTCGGCGGGCGCACCGATGCCGAGTGCGATGAATCCCAGGATCAGGCCGACGACGAGGCCGACAGCGATCTGGAAGCCGAGGCCGGTGTAGAAGGGTTTGCGGGGTTCGCGGGTGGGTGCGTCAGAGCGCGCCTCGATGATGGTGGACATGAGGATTCCTTGAAAGCTGGGGTGGGATGAACGTCGGGAGGGGTCCGCGTCAGCGCAGACAGGTGCCCGCGGGAACGCGGCAGAGATCGACCCACAGTCGACCGACGAGCATCAGCATGGACAGATCATGGCACGTCCCTGAAGGCTCCGGGAAACCTGTTCACCGACGGCGTACCGGGGAGCCGCTGGTAGGCTGCGCCGCGTGACTGACATCACCACCTACCCGGGCCAGACCATCGGTCTGCCCGAGCGTGGCCGTGGCTCGCTCGCGTCGTGGCGCGCGCGTATCGCCGCCATGATCGGCGACTGGGCCGCCAGCATGCTGGTGGCGATAGCGGTCTTCGGCATCGAGGTGATGACGGGCACCGGGTGGAGGTCGTTCATGATCCTGGCGGTGTACTTCGTGGAGGCGAGCATCCTCACGGCGCTCACCGGCGGCTCCTTCGGCCAGCTCATCGCCCGGATCGGGATCGTGCGGCTCGACGGCCGGCACATCGGCTGGTGGCGCGCCATCGTGCGCACCGCACTGAAGTGCCTCGTCATCCCGGCGGTGGTGATCGGCGCCGAGCGGCGTGCCTTGACAGATCTGCTGCTCGGAACTGTTGTCATCAATCGTAAATAGCGTCCTCGGCGTGGCAGGATTTCGACATGGCCACCAAGAAACGCACCGACGCTGATGCAGACACCTTCTCCGCCGAGGAGAAGGCCGCCATGAAGGAACGGGCCTCTGAGCTGAAGCGGGCGCGCTCCACCAAGGACCCCGAAGCCGATGTGCTGGCGAAGATCGCTGAGATGGAGGGCGACGACAAGGCGATCGCCGAGTCCCTCCACGCGCTGGTGAAGAAGGTCGCGCCTGATATGGGGTGCAAGACCTGGTACGGGTTCCCCGCCTACATGGTGGGTAAGGAGATCGTCTTCTTCTTCCAACCGGCGAAGAAGTTCGGCACTCGCTACGGCACCCTCGGCTTCAACGACAGCGCGAAACTCGACGACGGCGACATCTGGCCCTCCGCGTTCGCGATCCCGGCGTGGACGGCGCAGGTGGAGACGAAGGTTGCCGACCTGATCAAGCGTGCTGTGGGCGCGTAACCGAGGCGGGGTCCAGTTCCAGGCGGCGCAGCAGTTGGGCGTTCACCGCCACCACCACCGTCGAGAGGGACATCAGGATGGCGCCCACCGACATCGGCAGGGTGACGCCTGCTGAGGCGAGCGCGCCCGCCGCGAGCGGCACCGCCACCAAGTTGTACCCTGCCGCCCACCACAGGTTCTGCTTCATCTTGCGGTAGGCGGCGCGCGACAACTCGATGACGGAGACGACCGCCCGAGGGTCGTCCCCCGCGAGGATCACGCCTGCGGACCCGATCGCGACGTCGGTGCCCGCGCCGATCGCGATGCCGACGTCGGCCTGGGCGAGGGCCGGTGCGTCGTTGACGCCGTCGCCGACCATCGCCACGGTTCGTCCCTCGCGCTGCAGCTCCTGCACCTTCCCCGCCTTGTCCTCTGGGCGGACTCCCGCGAAGACCCGCTCGATGCCGAGGTCTGCCGCGACAGATTCCGCCACCGCCCGAGCGTCGCCGGTGATCATCACGACGGTGACCCCGCGCTCGCGGAGCGCCTCGACGGCCGCCCGGGATTCGGGGCGGACCTCATCGGCGACCTGCAGTGCGCCGACGGGCTCGCCGTCGACCAGCACGTGCAGGATGGTGGCTCCGGAGGACGCCCAGGTCTCGCTGACCGGAAGTGCCGTTGCTGTCTCCTGGGACAGCAGGTGGGGGCCGCCCACCTGGACGCGTCGTCCCTCAACCAGGGCGCTGACGCCGACGGCGGGGGAGGACGAGAAGTCATGTGCCTGCTGCACCTGAACGCCGCGCTCTGCCGCGCGCCGGACGATCGCCTTGGCAAGGGGGTGCTCGGAGTCGGCCTCCGCGGCTGCGGCCAGGGCGAGCACCTCGTCGTCGGAGCGTCCGACGGCGTGGACCGCCGCGACAACCGGGGCGCCGACGGTCAACGTGCCGGTCTTGTCGAACAGGACGGTATCGACGGTGCGCATCGCCTCGAGCGCGAGCCGGTCCTTGACCAGGACGCCGGCCTTGGCGGCGCGCTCGGTGGCGATCGACACCACCAGCGGGATGGCCAGCCCCAAGGCGTGCGGGCAGGCGATCACGAGCACCGTGATGGTGCGGACGATCGCCTGGTCCGGCACGCCGAGCACGGTCCACGCGACGGCGGTGATGACGGCCGCGCCGAGGGCGAACCAGAACAGCCAGGCCGCCGCCCGGTCCGCGATCCGCTGTGCCCTCGACGAGGAGTTCTGGGCGTCGAGGACCATCTTCTGGATGCCGGCGAGGGCGGTGTCGTCACCGACGGCGGTGACCTCCACGCGGATGCCCGAATCCGTGGCGATTGTTCCGGCCACGACCTGGTCGCCCTCGCTACGGGCCACCGGCTTGGATTCGCCGGTGATCATCGACTCGTCCATGCTCGCTGAGCCCTGGGTGATCCTGCCATCGGCCGGCACCTGGCCGCCGGGCCGCACGATCACGATGTCGCCGGTTGCCAGGGCGGTGGGGGAGACCTTCTCCACGCCGCCGTCGACGACGCGTTCGGCCTCGTCCGGCAGCAGTGCGGCGAGCGAATCGAGCGCTGAGGTGGTCTGTGCCAGGGAGCGCATCTCCACCCAGTGGCCCAGCAGCATGATGACGATCAGCAGCGCCAGCTCCCACCAGAACTCCAGTTCGTGGTGGAGGATGCCCAGCGTCGCGCTCCAGGAGGCCAAGAAGGCGACGGTGATGGCGAGCCCGATCAGCAGCATCATGCCGGGCTTGCGCTGCCTGATCTCGTTGACGGCTCCCGTCAGGAACGGCTGGCCGCCCCAGACGTACATGACCGTGCCGAGAAGTGCCGCCACCCAGATGGCCCAGCCCGGGAGGGCGTAGCCGATCAGGTGGGCGAACATCGGCGAGAGTGCGACGACCGGGACACCCAGGGCGAGCATGATCCAGAAGAGGAGGCCGAAGCGGACCGCGTGGCCGGCATGACCGCCGTGGCCTCCATGGGTGGCGGGGCCTTCGTGGCCGGCGCTCTCCGGAGGCGCCCCATGGGTCATTCGGGAATGGTCCGTGTGGTCTTCGTGGCCTCGCGCCTCCGGCGCCGTGGGTGCCGGGTGCCCGTGATGTTGGTGAGCCGTCATGCCGCCGACGCTATCATACCCCTAGGGGGTATGGAATAGCCGCTGGGGCGAAGCTCACCGGCGGCCCCACTCCCAGCTAGGACGCGATAGCAGGCCTTGATCGGCGATCACCGTTTCCCCCGTGTCCTTGACCAGGTCAACCAACTCCAGGTCCTCCTCGGTCACCGCGCTGGTGAGCGCCTCGACGAGGGCTTGTGAATGGGTCACAACGACGATCTGCGTCTCCCTCGCCGAGCGCGCGATCAGGCGCCCGAGTGGTGCGATCAGGGAGGGGTGGAGGCTGTTCTCGGGTTCGTTCAAGGCCATCAGGGGAGGGCGGGCCGGGGCCAGGAGGGCGGCCAGCCACATGAGGTAGCGCAGGGTGCCGTCCGACAGTTCTGCGGCGCGCAGCGGGCGCAACATGCCGGGTTGGTGGAGCGCGAGCTCGAAGATCCCGTCCGTTACCGGAACCTCGAGGCTGCTGCCGGGGAAAGCGTCCTCGATGAACTGGCCGATGGGTTCGCGCCCGCGTTCGTGGATCGTCTGCAGTGCCGCAGCCAGATCCGCGCCGTCGCCGGCCAGCGCCCAGGTGCGGGTGCCCACCCGCGGTTGCCTGGCCGGGGCCCCGGCGTCCGTGCGCAGGGTGTCGTAGAACCGCCAGGCCGCGAGGTCGTCCCGCAGCGCCCGGAGTTCGGGGAGGTCGAGCAGCATGGACTGGTGGGGCGCCAGCTGGAAGGGCAGTTCCTCCCAGGGGCCCTCGTCGCGGACCTCCACCAGGCCGCGTTTCCGGCGGGCGGCGAGGGTGGAGGCGCGCATGAGCGGGCCACCCCAGACCACCTCGCGCTTGATCTCCGGGTCCCGGTCGAAGGCGCTCAGGCCCTGCTGGGGCAGGCCCAGATCGATGAGGTAGCTGAGCGCATCAGCGCCGATGCCCAACCTGAGCGACACCGGTCCGTTCCTCACGGTGCCCTGCACCGTACCGGTGCGCCGGGCGCCCTGGAGCGACTCGGGGCCGGCCCACAGCACCGACGACAACCCGCCCTCGCGCGCCAGCGAGGCCACCGCGTCGCCCAGCGCGCAACCGGCCAGGAGCCGCAGGGCCTTGTAGAGACTCGACTTTCCCGACCCGTTGGCCCCCGTCACGACGGTGACGCGGCCGAGCCGGACGGAGACGTCACGCAGCGACCGGTATCCGGAGACGGCCAGTGTCCTGTACATGTTGGCGAGCGTAAACCGAGGGTGCGACAGCGACGGAGGGGCCGGTCCCGGTTGGCCGGAGCGCCGCTACCTGGTGCGGGTCAGTTCAGAGGTCAGGTGACGCTGCAGGGGGTACTCCCCGGCGGCCATGTCGAAGCTGGTGGCCAGTTCGTCGTCGATGAGGGAGTAGCGGCGGGCGGACGCGTTGACGGTCTTCGCCGTCGAAGAGTTGAGGATCCTGCCCTCCAGGTAGAGCTGCACGACACCGTCCGCCACCGTGAGATGTCCTTCGGCGAGCTCCACCTGGCCGGTGGGCAGCGCCAACACGAACTCCACCCTGTCCGGGGAGGGGAGTCGCAGGTAGCCCGTCTCCACGTGCATCAGCGCGTTGTCCGAATTCCAGGTCCGCTGCCGGTACTCCAGGAACGGCTTGCCGATGTTGGTGAACGTGATCTCTTCGATGTAGCCGTAGGGCCGGATGCTCGGGTACTCCCCGTGCCCAGCGCCCTCCCAGGTGCCGACGAGCGTTGCCAGGGGCTGCAGTGCGGGATGGAGATCCATGCCCCGAGTCTAAGCCGGGTGCCGGCCGGCGGTGGCAGAATCGGGCCCATGACAGACGACCTGCAACTCCTCGACGGTTTCCGCATGCCTGCGCTCGGCTTCGGCCTCTACAAGGTTCCGCCGGAGCAGACGGAGGAGGTGGTGGTCGCCGGTGTCGACGCCGGCTACCGGCTGGTCGACGGCGCCGAGTTCTATGCCAACGAGGTCGAACTGGGCAACGCGCTTCGGCGCGTCGACATCGACCGCTCGCTCCTCACCGTCACCAGCAAGTTCTGGGGCGAGGAGAGCCAGGACGAGGACGCGGTGCTCGCCTCCTTCGAGGCGACCGAGAAGGCGCTGGGCACGGCCGTCGACGTCTACATGATCCACTGGCCCCGCCCCAACCGGAACCAGTACGTCGACGTGTGGCGCACCCTCATCGAGTTGCGCGAGGCGGGCCGCGTCCGCTCCATCGGGGTCTCCAACTTCACGGAGGAGCACATCGGCAGGATCATCGAGGAGACACGGGTCGCCCCCGTCGTGAATCAGGTGGAGCTCCACCCCTACCTCCAACAGGAAGGCCTCCGGAACTACCACCGGGAGCACGGCATCGTCACGCAGGCGTGGAGCCCGCTGGGCCGTGGGCAGGTGCTGGAAGACCCGCTGATCCGCGCCATCGCGGCCAGGCACGGCGTCACCCCGGCGCAGGCCATCATCCGGTGGCACCTGCAGTTGGGCAACGCGGTCATCCCGAAGTCGACGAACCCCGAGCGGTTGCGCAGCAACCTGGAGGTGGAGCACTTCACGCTGACCGACGACGACATGGCCGCCATCGCCACGTTGGACAGGGGCCAACGGTTCGGCACTTCGCCCGACGAACGGCAGTGACGGGGCCGTAGACTCCGGGAATGGAAGAGCATCCGGACATCAAGCCCCGCTCCCGCCAGGTCACCGACGGTTTGGAAGCCACCGCCGCCCGCGGCATGTTGCGTGCAGTCGGCCTCAGCGACGACGATTTCGCCAAGCCCCAGATCGGCGTGGGTTCCAGTTGGAACGAGATCACCCCCTGCAACCTCTCCCTCGACAGACTCGCGAAGAAGGCCAAGGAGGGGGTGTTCGCGGCCGGCGGTTTCCCGCTCGAATTCGGCACCATCTCCGTCTCCGACGGCATTTCGATGGGCCACGACGGCATGCACTACTCGCTCGTCTCCCGCGACACGATTGCGGACTCCGTCGAGATCGTGATGCAGGCGGAACGCCTCGACGGATCCGTGCTGCTGGCCGGTTGCGACAAGTCCGAGCCGGGCATGATGATGGCCGCCGCCCGCCTGGGTCTGGCCTCCGTCTACGTCTACGCCGGATCCATCCTGCCGGGCCTGGCGCGTCTCTCGTCGGGAGAGGAACGCGAGGTCACGATCATCGACGCCTATGAGGCGGTGGGAGCCTGCGCCAGGGGGCTGATGTCGCGCGAGGACGTGACCGCGATCGAGAAGGCGATCTGTCCTGGCGAGGGCGCCTGCGGCGGAATGTACACGGCCAACACGATGGCCTGCGTGGCAGAGGCCATGGGCCTGTCGATCCCCGGCTCCGCCGCGCCGCCGGCCGTCGACCCCAGGCGCGACATCGCGGCGTTCAAGGCCGGCGAGGCCGTCGTCGAGATGCTGCGCCAGGGCATCACCACCAGGGACATCATGACCAAGGAGGCGTTCGAGAACGCCATCGCCGTCGTGATGGCGTTCGGAGGGTCCACCAACGCCGTGCTTCACCTGCTGGCCATCGCCCACGAGGCCGACGTGGACCTCACGCTGGCAGACTTCACCCGCATGCAGGCCAAGGTGCCGCACCTGGGCGACCTCAAGCCCTACGGGCGCTACGTCATGAACGACGTCGACCGGGTGGGCGGCGTGCCCGTCATCATGCGGGTGCTCGACGAGGCGGGGCTCATCAACCGCGACTGCATGACCGTCACGGGCAAGACCATCGCTGAGAACCTTGAGGAGTCGGCGCCCGGCCGCCCCGACGGCAAGGTGCTGCGGTCCTTGGACAACGCCATCGCCCCGCGCGGCGGCATCACCATCCTGCACGGATCGCTCGCCCCGGAGGGCGCCGTGGTCAAGACCGCCGGCTTCCAGACCGATGTGTTCGAAGGCACCGCCAGGGTGTTCGAACGTGAGCGTGCCGCTCTCGATGCGCTGGAGAACGGCACCATCACGGATGGCGACGTGGTGGTCATCCGCTACGAGGGGCCCAAGGGTGGCCCGGGCATGCGCGAGATGCTGGCCATCACCGGGGCGATCAAGGGCGCCAACCTCGGCAAGACCGTCCTCCTGCTCACCGACGGCCGGTTCTCCGGCGGCACCACCGGGTTGTGCGTGGGCCACGTCGCGCCGGAAGCGGCCGACGGCGGGCCCATCGCGTTCGTCCGCGACGGGGACAAGATCCGTCTCGACGTCGGCACCATGACGCTCGACCTCGAGGTTGATGAGGAGGAACTCGCGCGCCGCAGGGAGGGCTGGAGCCCGATCAAGCCCAAGTTCACCACCGGCGTCCTGGGCAAATACCAGAAGCTCGTGGGTTCGGCCAGCAAGGGTGCGGTGCTGGGCTGAGGGCCGAGCCTGGAGCAGTTGCGGCCGTACCCGGGGGACACCCCAGGTCACGGCCCGCCTTGCGGTCACTCAGCGGCGGTAAGCCAGGCCTCTTCGAGGTCGTCCTTGCGGGCCTCGGCAGCCTGCAGGTCAGCCGTGAGCTTCGCCAGCCGCGGGTAGTCGCTGGCCGCCTCCGTCATCGCGGTGTGCAGCTTGACGATCTCCGACTCGACCTTGCCGAGCTGGCTCTCGAGCCGCGCCAGGTCCTTCTTCCGCTGACGCTCCGCAGCGGCGTCGGACTTGGTGGCGGGCCCGGTGGGGCCAGGCGCTGCAGCCGCGTCGGCGGCCTGGGCACGCCGTCGCCTGTCCAGGTACTCCTCGACGCCACCCGGCAGCAGCACGCAGGTGCCGTCGCCCAGCAGCGCGTAGGTCACGTCGGTGACGCGCTCCAGGAAGTACCGGTCGTGGCTGACCACGATCAGCGTGCCCGGCCAGGTGTCGAGGTAGTCCTCGATGACGGTCAGGGTGTCGATGTCCAGGTCGTTGGTGGGCTCGTCGAGCAGCAGCACGTTGGGTTCGGTCAGCAGCAGGCGCAGGAACTGCAGCCGCCTGCGCTCCCCGCCGGACAGGTCGCCGATCCGGGCCACGAGCTTGTCGCCGGTGAACCCGAACTCCTCCAGCAGCGACGATGCGGAGGCGTCGCGACCGGTGGCGAGCTTCGTCTCCTCGCGCAACCGTTTCACCGACGACAACACGCGGTCGTCCTCATCGAGCTCGGCCACGGCCTGCGACAGGTAAGCCAACCGGAGGGTCTTGCCGCGCTTGATCTTGCCGCTGTCCGGGTCACGTTCATCGGCCAGGAGGTCGAGGAGGGTGGTCTTGCCCGCGCCGTTGATGCCCACCAGACCGATCCGGTCTCCCGGACCGATCGACCAGGTCAACCTGTCGAGCAACGTGCGGTCCGGCACCGTGTAGTCGACGTTGATGAGGTCGAACACGTCCTTGCCCAGGCGGGTCACCGCGAACTGTTCGAGCGCCAGCTTGTCGCGTGGCGGCGGCTCGTCGGCGATCAGGACGTTAGCGGCCTCGATGCGGAACTTCGACTTCGACGTGCGGGCAGGGGCGCCGCGGCGCAGCCAGGCGAGTTCCTTGCGCGCGAGGTTCTTGCGACGCGCCTCGTTCGTCGCGGCCACCCGCTGGCGCTCCACACGGGCGAGCACGTACGCGGCGTAACCACCGTCGTAGGCGTCGATCACGCCGTCGTGCACCTCCCAGATGCGGGTGCACACGGCGTCGAGGAACCAGCGGTCGTGGCTGACCACCAGCATGGCCAGCCCGGCCTGCGTGCGGGCGCGGAGATACTCGGCCAGGAAGGCGATGGCCTCCACGTCGAGGTGGTTGGTGGGCTCGTCGAGCACGATGAGGTCGTGGTGGCCGAGCAGGACCGCGACGAGCTCGACCCGTCGTCGCTCACCACCCGACAACTTCTCCAGGGGCCGCTCCAGGCCGATGTCGGTCAGGAGTGCCTCGACGACGCCGCGTTTGCCGGCGTCAGCCGCCCAGACGTGGTCCGCTTCACCGCCGACGATGCGGTCGCGCACCGTTTCACCGGGACGGGGGTCGCTCTGCTGCTGCAGCACGCCGATGGAGGAGTTGGTGGCGCGGATGGCGCGCCCCGCATCTGGCTCCAGTTCCCCGGTCATGATCCGCAGCAGGGTGGTCTTGCCGTCGCCGTTGCGGCCGACGACGCCGATCACCTCGCGCTCCGAGATGCCGCAGGAGACGTTGTCGAGCAGGGTGCGGGTACCGAAGCCATGCGTGATGGCTTCGAGATTGACGATGTTGGCCACAGGTCAGCGGCCGCGCATGGCGGCTCGGGAGCCCTTCATCGAGATGGGGCCCTTCGGGATGGGTGCCTTGGGGCGCATGGCGTCCAGGGCGCGGAGGCGCTGGCGCACCTCGCCGATCTTCGCGGGGGTGAGCACCTTGGGCATCTTCTTGATGTGACTGGCTAGTTGGTCCAGCGGGATCTGGCCCGCGGCCTTGCCCATCTGGATGGTCTTGACCTCGACGCCGTAGGCGACCTGCTCATGCTTGCGCTTCTCACCCTGCAGCAGCGGCTTCAGACGGCCGGCTTCACCCTCACCGATCAGGATGAGGCCGCCGGGGCCGAGTGTGCGGTGCACGACGTCCATGTTCTTGGTCACGGCGATGACGGGATCAGACACCCACTGCTTCGGCAGCATCTGCAGCGCCACCTCACCTGAGCCGGCCTGGCCCTCGTAGCGGCTGTACACGGCGCGGCGGGCCCGCCAGGCGAAGATCGCCATGGCACCGAGGAAGCCGGCCGACACACCGACGAGGCCCCAGATGAGGGGCTGGTTCAGGATGAAGCCCACGACCAGGAGCAGCGCGAACGGCACGACGAACCCGGCGAGCATCAGCCAGGGCAGCGCCTTGTCGTACTTGGCGCTCATCTTGTAGGTCTCTACAAGCTGGCGCCAACGACCCCAGTCTGCGGGGTCTGTGGAACTGCGCTTGCGCTCCTTCTCGGCGCGGGCCTCAGCCTTCTGCTTCGCCTCGAAGGCTTTCGCGCGTTCGCTCTTCGCCATGACAGCCTCTCGTGTCAGTTCTTGTTACGTGCGTCCATCGCTGTGCGGTACAGCCTGCCTGCTCGGTACGAAGAACGAACGAGCGGCCCGGACAACACGCCAGAATATCCGATCTCGCGGGCCTCCTGATCCAGCTCCTCGAACTCCTCCGGCGTGACCCACCTGTCGATGGGGTGCAGCGTCGCGTTGGGGCGCAGGTACTGGGTGATGGTGATCAGCTCGGCGCCGGCGTCGTGCAGGTCCTGCAGCGCCTCCGAGATCTCCTCGCGGGTCTCGCCCATGCCCAGGATGAGGTTGGACTTGGTGACCAGCCCGCGATCGCGCGACATCCTCAGCACCTCGAGCGAGCGCTCGTAGCGGAAGCCCGGACGGATCCGCTTGAAGATGCGCGGCACGGTCTCGACGTTGTGGGCGAACACCTCCGGCTGTGCGTCGAAGAGTTGCGCGAGGAGTTCCTCCTTGCCGGAGAAGTCCGGCGCGAGCATCTCGACGCCGACGCCGGGGTTGACCCCGTGGACCTGCCGGATGGTCTCCGCGTACAACCAGGCGCCCTCGTCGGGCAGGTCATCGCGGCATACGCCGGTGATGGTGGCGTAGCGCAAGCCCATCTTCTTGACGGAAGCGGCGACGCGCAGCGGCTCGGCCGGGTCGTAACCCTCCGGCTTGGCGGATTCGATCTGGCAGAAGTCACAGCGACGGGTGCACTTGTCCCCACCGATGAGGAACGTGGATTCCCGGTCTTCCCAGCACTCGTAGATGTTGGGGCAACCCGCCTCCTGGCACACGGTGTGGAGATCACCCGAACGCACGATCTGCTGGAGATCCTGGTAGTTCGGGCCCATCTTGGCGGTGGTCTTGATCCACGCGGGCTTCCGCTCGATCGGTGTCTCGGCGTTCTTCGCTTCGACTCTGAGGAGTCTGCGTCCGTCTGGCTGCACTGCTGTCACCCCCCCAGAGTAATACCCCCGGGAGAGGGCGTGAGTAGAGTGTCACCGTGCTACGCCTCGTTGCCTCCCGATCCGGGATTGTGCTCCTGGTCCTTGCCGGGGTGGCATGGGGCACCTCCGGGACGCTCGGCACCCTGCTCCACGCGACGGCGGGGGTGGGCTTCCTGGCGATCGCCGGTTACCGCATCTTCATCGGCGGGCTGCTCCTGATGGGCGTGGCGCTGCGCACCGGCACCCTGCGGTGGCCGCGTAGCCGGTCCGGGTGGGGGCGGGTGGCGGCCATGGCGCTGTGTTCGGCGGTCTACCAACTCTGCTTCTTCAGCGCGGTCGGCGTGCTGGGCGTCTCCGTCGCCACGCTGATCGCTGTGGGCTCGGCACCCGTGCTGGTGCTCTCCGTCGACCTGCTCGCCGGCCGCCAGCGCCTCAGCCCACCGCTGGCGATTGCGCTCGCCTGCACCGCGGGCGGCCTGACGCTGTTCATGGGCGTCCCACCGTCCGACGTCTCGGTCGGCGATGCGCTGCTCGGTGCGGGCCTGGCCCTCATGGCGGGCGTGGCCTTCGCCGTGATCAGCGTCCTGGGCGCGCGTCCAGTGGCCGACTACCACGATGTGACGGGCACCGGTCTCGCCTTCCTCCTCGGCGGCGCCGCCGTCCTCGCAATGGCGTTCGTCGGGGGACAGCCCGTGGCCTTCGAGCCCACGGCGTCGGCCGTCGCGCTGGTGCTGCTGCTCGGCCTGATCCCCTCGGCCTTCGCGTACCTGGCCTATCTCAGAGGTCTGCGTTCCCAGACGTCGACGACTGGCGTGATGGTCGCGCTGCTCGAACCGGTCACCGGCTCCGCGCTGGCGTTCCTGGTTCTGGGGGAGCGACTGAGTCCGGCGGGGCTCCTCGGCGCGCTGCTGCTGCTCGCCGCGGTGCTGTTGTCGACTCGACGACCGGCGGTGGAAGGTTCGGAACTGGTGCTCCGCTGAAGACACCGGAGCGTTCCCAGCGCTGCCAGTCGAGCCCCTGTCGTTGCGAGATGCGCAGGAGACTGCGGGTGAGCGCCTGGAACTCGATCGCGTCGATGAAATAGATCAGCAGCCAGGCGATCGGCGCGACCAGGAGCAGGTTGAGGCTCTGCCGACGGCGCACGTCGGTCAGCACCTGGAAGACGATGACCACCGCGAGCAGGGCGGCGTAGACGATGATCGGCAGGAAGTCGTGGCTCACCCACGTGTACGCCACGATGAGCGCCAGCAGCAACGGCTCGAGGAGCAGCAGCAGATCGGCGATCACGGTCACCGGCATCACCAGCCAGGACAGCCACAGGTTGTGCCGAGGCGCGATGCTGAGGAACATCCAGCGGTAGCGCCAGAACGTGATGAGGCGGCCGTACTTCCAGCGCAGGCGCTGCCCGGCCAGGCCCGCCACGTCTGAGGCGCCCTCCGTCCAGATCACGGCCCTCGGGGTGTACTGCACCTTGCCGCCAGCGTCCTGGATCCTGGTGGACATCTCGATGTCCTCGGTGATGATCGTCTCGTCGAAGCCACCCAGCGTGTCGATGATGCTTCGCCGGTAGGAGGCCGCGGCCCCGCCGACGATGTATACGGCGTTGAGCAGGGAGTCGGCCTTCTTGAAGAAGAACGCGTAGAGGTACTCGAACTGCTGGAGGAGGCCGATGGCGGACTTGTGATTGCCGATCTTGACGTTGCCAGCCACCGACATCACCTGGGGGTCGTCGTAGAGCCGGACGATCTCCCTGACGGCATCAGGTTCCACGACGCTGTCGGCGTCGACGGTGATGATCAGGTCGCCGCTGGACAGAGTCAGCGCGGTGTTCATGGCGCGGGATTTGCCGGCGTTGGGGAGCGAACGGAACACGAGCCGACCAGGGCGGCGCGATTCCTCGTGCTCGCGCACCAGGCGCAGCATCACCTCAGCGGTGCGGTCGGTCGAACCGTCGTCGACGACGACGAGTTCGAGATCCGGATAGTCGCTGGCGAGGACGGAGCGCACGGTGGCCTCAATCCCCACCTCTTCGTTCCAGGCGGGCACCAGCACGCTGACCGACGGCCGCCGCACCATGCACCGGGCACCCTGGCGGCGGCGTCGGCGTGCCATGATCACCTCGTAGAGCGGCGCGAGCACGAGTTGCACCGAATATCGGAACGGGGACGGCCCCATCGCCAGCAGCACCACCCAACGCAGCCAGGCGCCGGGAGGTTGTGGGTGTGTCTGCAGGGTGAGGAACGCCCACACGAGCGCTGCCGTGGCGGCGTATCCGAAGATAACTAGCGCGATTCGAGTCATATATGGCGGCCCCTCTCGTTGGGGATGGTCAGGACGTTACTCCGGCTCACCGGTGCGCGGCTAGGTGTGGCGGAGGCGACCACGGAGGAAAGGCTCAAGATCGTGCGCCACGGCGCTGACGGACCAGGCCCCCGGTGCTTCCTCGACGATCGAGGTGACGCCGGCGTCCGCTATGCCGCAGGGGACGATGTTACCGAACCGCTCAGCGGAACTCAGCACGTTCAACGCGAAGCCGTGGAGCGAGGTGCGCTGGGACACCCGCACGCCGATGGCGCAGATCTTGCGCTCCGGCCTGTCCCCTGAGGATGCCAACCACACCCCGGTGCGGCCCTCGACGCGCCCAGACGAAATGCCGTAGGTGTCGAGCAGGTCGATGACGGCGCCCTCGATGGCGCGCACGTGGTCCACGACCCCGACTCCGTCCGGCAGGTGCACGATGGGGTAGCCGACGAGCTGGCCGGGCCCATGGTAGGTGATCTCACCCCCGCGGTCCACGGGGACGACCGGCGTGCCGTCCTTGGGGTAGTCAGTGAGCTTGGTGCGGCGGCCGGCGGTGTAGACCGGCGGATGCTCGACGTAGATGACGTGGCCCGGCCGCGCGGCTGCGGCGACTTCGGCGTGCACGGCACGTTGGTAGTCCCAGGTCTCCTGGTAGTCGCTGAGCCTGGGTTCGTCCCCGAGGCCGCGGTACTCGAACGTCAACACGCAGCGATACTACGCCTCAGAGAAGGCCCGCAGCCCAGGTGAACACGGGCGCGAGCAGCAACGCGGGGAGGAGGTCACCGACGGGGACCTGCTTCAGGCCGAGCAGCCGCAGGCCCAGACCCAGCAGGATCACGCCGCCCGCGGCGGTCAGGGCGTCGACCTGCGCGACGGTGAGGATGTCGCCGGCGAAGTAGCCCAGCGCCGTGAGCGAGCCTTGGAGGACGCCCACCGCGGCCGCGGAGGCGAGGACGCCCCATCCCAGCGTTGAGGCGAACGCCATGGCGGCGAAACCGTCCAGCGTGGCCTTGACCAGCAGTTGATCGGCCCCGCGGCCCAGACCGTCGGAGATCGAGCCCAGAATCGTGAGTGGCCCCACGCAGAAGACGAGGGTGGACACCACCAGCCCGTCGACGAAGCGGTTCTCGTCGCCCGCGCCCCTGAACCTGGAGCGGATCCAGTGCGCGCCCTGCTCCAGCCGGTCCTCCACCCGCAACCAGGAGCCGAGCAGGGTGCCGAGCAGCAGCGCGGCCAGCACCACGATCATCGCTGACCTACCGACGGCGGAGGTGAGCGCGTCGCTGCTCATCGCCACGACGGAGAACCCGCCGAGAACCATGGTGAACAGGCCCAGCACGGAGGTGACGGTGTCCTTCGTGCGCTCAGGGATGCGGTTTCCGAGGGCCAGCCCGATCAGAGAGCCGACCACCACAGTGGCGACGTTGACGACCGTACCGATCCCGATGAACACGAGCGTCATCCAACCAGACGCAGAGACCCCCGGCCAAGGCCGGGGGTCTCTGTCTCAGGGGAACTGTCAGATGCCGAATTCGCCGCCGAAGTCGCCGTCTTCCAGACGCTCCTTCACAGCGGAGAGGAAGCGCGCGGCCACGGCACCGTCGATGAGGCGGTGGTCGTAGCTGAGCGACAGGTACATCATGTGGCGGATGGCGATGGACTCGGCGCCGAAGCGGTCCTCGACCACGACCGGACGCTTCACCAGCGCGCCGGTGCCGAGGATGGCGACCTGGGGCTGGTTCACGATCGGGGTGTCGAAGAGCGTGCCTGCGGAACCGTAGTTCGTGATGGTGAAGGAACCACCGGACAGCTCGTCAGGGCCGACCTGGCCGTTGCGGGTGCGGGCAGCGAGGTCACCGATCTTCTTGGCCAGGCCGGTGAGGTTCAGGTTGCCGGCCTCCTTGATGACGGGAACCAGCAGACCGCGATCGGTGTCGACCGCGATGCCGACGTGTTCGCCGTCAGCGTAGGTCATGGTTCCTGCCTCGACATCGATGGTGGCGTTGACGATCGGGAACTGCTTGAGCGCCTCCACCGCGGCCATCGTGATGAACGGTAGGTAGGACAGCGAAGCGCCTTCACGACGCTTGAAGTCTGCCTTGACCTGGTTGCGCAGGTGACTGATCGCGGTGAGGTCCACCTCGACGGTGGCCGTGAGCTGCGCGGAGGTCTGCAGCGATTCCACCATGCGGGCGGCGATCACCTTGCGCAGGCGCGACAGCTTCTCCGTGGTGCCGCGGACCTGCTCGGTGGAAGCGGGGGCTGCCTTGGCGGCGGGAGCAGCAGCGGCCTTCGGGGCCTCTGCAGCGGGTGCCGGCGCGGCCTTTGCCGCCTGGGCCGCGTCGAGGACGTCCTGCTTGCGGATGCGACCGCCGACGCCGGTGCCCTTCACGGAGTTGAGCTCCACGCCGTGCTCCTTCGCCAGCTTGCGCACGAGCGGGGTCACGTAGGTGCCGTCGCCCGATGCCTCGGCGGCGCGACGCGCGACCGCGGCCTCAACAGCAGCGGAGTGCTCCTGCTTCGGCTCTTCCTTGGCCGGCTTGGCCTGGGGAGCGGGCTGGGCCCGCGGTTCGGGCTCGGGCTCGGGCTCGGGCTCGGGCTGGGCCTGCGGCGCGGGAGCAGCCTCCGGTGCCGGAGCGGCCGCCTGGGCCGACGCGTCGCCAACGATGGCGAGCACGTCGCCCACGTTGGCCGTCTCGTCCTCCTGGAAGCGGATCTCGAGCAGGGTGCCCGCCACAGGGCTGGGGATCTCGGTGTCGACCTTGTCCGTGGAGACCTCGAGGAGCGCTTCATCCGCCTCCACCGCGTCGCCCACGGCCTTGAGCCAGCGGGAGATGGTGCCCTCGGTGACGGACTCGCCCAGGGCGGGGAGGGTCACCTCGGTGCCGGAGGTGGGACCGGCGGCGGCAGGTGCTGCGGACGCGGCGGGGGACTGCTGGTCTTCAGCCGGAACAGCGGCTTCGACGGGCTCCTCTTCGGCGGCCTGGGGTTCGGGTTCGGGTTCGGGCTGCGGCTCGGGGGCGGCCTCGGCAGCGGGAGCCTCGTCGCTCGCTGCGGGCGATTCGCCTGCGTCGCCGATGACGGCCAGCACGGCACCGACCTCAGCCACGTCATCTTCCTCGAAGCGGATCTCGAGCAGGGTGCCCGCAACCGGGCTGGGAATCTCGGTGTCGACCTTGTCGGTGGAGACTTCGAGCAACGGCTCGTCGGCCTCGACGGTGTCTCCGACCGCCTTCAACCAGCGAGAAATGGTGCCTTCCGTGACGGATTCGCCCAGTGCGGGGAGGGTGACTTCGGTTGACATGTGGTTGTGGCTCCTTTGCGTACCGTGAGTGTTTCCACCCTATATGGCAATTCAGGCATGCATGTGCAGTGGCCGACCAGCGAGTGCCCAGTTGGCCTCCGCGATGGACTCGCCCAAGGTGGGGTGCGCATGAACGATTCCGGCGACATCCTCGGGCGTGGCCTGCCAGCCCACGAGCAGTGCGCCCTCGCCGATCAGTTCGCCGACGTCGTCGCCGACGAGGTGCACGCCGACGATGGCGCCGTCGGGCTCGCGCACCAGCCGGACCCTGCCGCTGTCGCGGACACCGGGCGCGTGGAGGATGCGGCTGCGGCCGTTGCCGGACAGGGGGTAGTCCACGACCTGTGCGTCGGGCCCCGCCTGCTCGGCGGTCAGGCCGACCGAGGCGACCTGCGGGGTGGAGTAGGTGATGCGGGGGATGTCACGGTCCCGCGGGGGAGTGGGCCGGCTGGCGTGCCTGCCCTGCAACTGCGCGATCCGCTCCGCGAGGAACAGGCCGTGCGCGTAACCGCGGTGGGCCAACTGGGGGCCCGCCACCAGGTCGCCGGCCGCGAAGATCCCGCGGGCCGAGGTCTGGAAGAACTCATCGACGGCGACGTGCCCGGTGTCCTCGATCCGGACGCCGGCCTCGGAGAGGCCCAGCCCGGCGGTGGCCGGCCTGCGTCCCGCGGCGACCAGCAGGACGTCGGCCCGGACCTGGTCGTCGCCGACCCGGCCACTGACTGTCTCGCCCACCTCGACGTCGGTGAGGGGCGCGCCGAGCCGAACGTCGATCCCGCGGCTCATCAGCTCAGCCTTGAGGATGCTCGAGTGCGCCGGCTCCTCGCCGGGCAGCAGCCGGTCCAGCGCCTCGACGAGCGTGACCTTCACGCCCAGATCCGTCCACAACGACGCGAATTCGACGCCGATGACGCCGCCGCCCAGCACGATGGCTGAGCCGGGCAGCGAACTGAGGCGGAGGGCATGGTCGCTGGTGAGGATGCGCTCGCCGTCGACGGGCAGCCCGAGGGTGATGGGGGCCGCGCCGGTGGCCACGACCACCGCCCGTGCCCGGTAGTGCGCGTCGCCGACGTCGATGCCGGGGCCGTCGTCGTCCATCGTGACGACGCCGCGTTCCTGGATGAGGGTGATGCCGCGCGCCGCGATGAGGCCGGCCAGGCCCTTGTGCAGCGGTTTGATGACGCCGTCGACGTAGCGGCGGAGCGCGGGGACGTCGGTGTCGCCGAGGGTGGCCCCGATGCCGAAGGCGTCAGCCTTGGCCACGGTGCTGCGCACCTTGGCCGCCTGCAGCCAGGCCTTCGCCGGGATGCAGCCGCGGTGGAGGCAGGTGCCGCCGACCGGGGTGTCGTCGAACAGTGCCACTCGCAGGCCCAGTTGGGCGGCCCGCAGGGCGCAGGCGTAGCCGGCGGAGCCGGCACCGAGGATGGCGAGATCGAACGGATGCGTCATGGGTGCCAGTCTTCCACGTCCCTGCCGGGTGTTGCCCTCCCGTTACCGCCCACTGGGCATAATGGCAGGCGTGGGATGGTTCGGACGCAAGAAGAAGCAGGCTGAGGTTGCGCGCGACTCGAAGAAGGTCGCCGACGCGCTCTTCGAGCACCTGAGCGCCTTCGTCATCAGCCGCCGCGGCGTCGAGGCGTGGGTGGAGCAACCCACCTCGTTCAACAAGCCGTCGATCCTGCTGGTGGCCGCCGACGGTGAGTCCACCCGTCGCGGCGTGCCCAGCGCCGAGTACGGCTACGCGTTCGCAGAGCAGCACCACATCCCGTGCTACGACGCCGGGGTGGTGCCGTACCCCAAGCGGATGCGCGAGTACGGCCTGCGGGCCAAGCAGGCCCGGCGGGCCGCCGACGGTCTCCGCTGAGACCAGCCGGCGCCCTCACCGGGTGGGGCTGATCAGCCCGCCATCTGCCTGGCGAGTGCCACCAGCGTGCGCACGCCGACGCCCGTGCCGCCCTTCGGCGTGCAGCCGTAGGCCTCTTCCGGGTTCTCGGCCGGCCCGGCGATGTCGAGGTGGGCCCATCCCATGCCTTCCGGTACGAAGCGCTCCAGGAAGGCGCCGGCCACGAGCGCCCCGCCCCACCGGTTGGAGGCGCCGGAACGCAGGTCCGCGACGTTGCTCTTCAGCAGTCCGCGCACGTACTCGTTCAGAGGCAGCTCCCAGAAGTCCTCTCCGGCGGACTCGGCAGCGTCCAGCACCACGTCGGAGGTCGGCTCACCGTTGGTGATGAGGCCGCCGGTGCGCAGTCCCAGGGCCACCATGCAGGCCCCGGTCAGCGTCGCGACGTCGACGATGAGGTCCGGAGCATCCTGGGCCGCGCGCCCGATCGCGTCGGCCATCACGAGGCGCCCTTCGGCGTCCGTGTTGTAGTTCTCGACCGTCTGGCCGTCGAACATGGTGAGCACGTCGCTGGAGCGGTAGGAGCTGCCCGACGGGAGGTTCTCCGCCAGCGCGGCGTAGGCCGTGACCTTGATCTTCAGCTCCGAGGCGGCGATGGCGTGGAAGGCGGCGATGACGGCAGCGGCGCCGGACATGTCGTACTTCATGCCGGCCATCTGACCGGCCGGCTTGATGTCGAGGCCACCGGAGTCGAACGTGATGCCCTTGCCGACGAGCGCCAGGTGGGCGGTCGCGCCGCGGGGCGCGTAGGACATGCGCACGAGCCGCGGCTTGCGCACCGAACCGCCGCCGACGGCCAGGATGCCGCCGTAGCCGCCCCTTTCCAGGGCCTTCTCGTCGAGGACGTCGACGGCGACCTTCTGGTCCTTCAGATAGCCGCGCGCCGCCTCCGCGAACGTCTCCGGGTACAGCAGGTTCGGGGGAGTGTTGGTCCAGGTGCGCGCCTGGCACACCGCCTCCGACACGATGGCGGCGGTGCCGACGGCGGCCTTGGCCGCGGCGCTCGTCACCGCCGACACCAGCGTCACCGACGCCACCGTCGATGCTGCGGGCTCCGCGGTGATGGCCTTGAAGCGGTAGGCGCCGAGCAGCGCCCCCTCGCCGGCGGCCTGGATGAGTTCCGGATCCGAGAGTTCGAGGGACACGGCGACGGAAAGGTCTGCCACGTCCGGGAGCGCGGCGATGGCGCGCAGCCCGTTGCCGGCGGCGTTGCGCACCCCGTCGGGCGTCACGTCGGCGCTGCCGAGGCCCACCACGAAGACCCGGGTGCCGTTGACGGCGGGCAGTGCGACGACGCAGCCCTCCTTGGCCGAGGCGCCGAGCGCGCCGGCCATGGCCGTGACCGTGCTGCCGTAGGCCTTCTGATAGGCCTTGTTCAGGGCGGGGAGCAGGCCGACGAGGGCCGGTTCGTCCTGGTTGATGGTCGCCATGCCCAGGAGCACCGCGTCGGTGTGCTTGGGCAGGGAGGTGGACAGGGAGAGGTCAGGGCACAGTTCAGTCACGCCCGCCAGCCTAGCCAACGAGCTTGTCGGGTTTGCAGGCTGCTACCTTGTCCCGCATGAAACGTGTCGGGCTGTGGGCCTTCATCGCTGCGGGGGTCATCATCGTGGCGTGGGGCGTCTCGTCCTGGGTGTCGCCGACGATGCTGTGCCGCGGAGTCGAGATGGGGCCGGGGGACGTGTGCCACTACTCCAGCCGGACCGACGAGCGCACGAGCCGGGTGCAGACCTACGAGGACAGGGTGGCCGAGGCGCGCAGCCAGGTGCCGTTCGCGATCGCCACGGGGTTGGGGATGGCCGCCTTCGGTGGCTGGCTGCTGCGCCAGGACCTGAAGGCCGCCGAGCAGGATGCCGTCAGGGATTGAGCGACATGGGGCCGTACACGAGGCGGTCCTCCTCGTAGAGGCTCACCTCTGACACACCCTGGTCCAGCAGGTCGTCGAAGAACAGGGTGAGCCACGCCTCGGCCGCTGCCTGGTCCTCGAAGGTCTTGAGCAGGTCTGCGGCTGCCAGTTCTGATTCGGCGTAGGTGCCGGACGCGGGTTGCCAGCGGTAGCTCATCGGGGCACCGGCTCAGATGGTGTCGCCGCGCTTGACGCGCGGGCCAGGCTGGCGGAAGCGGCGGATCATCAGCGAGCGGTTGAACATGTAGACCAGCAGGCCGCGCTTCGGCTCGCCCGGGTGGCGCTCCGCCAACAGCTTCTTGAAGCCGCGCCACATGATGGCAACGTTGATGATGGTGATGGCGAGGAGCACCCAGAGCCCCATCGCGATGTAGCTGGAGAGCACCGGGTTCTGCATCGTGATCATCACGCCGGCCATCACCAGGATCATGGCGGGCAGCATGAACTCCGCCACGGTCCAGCGGGTGTCGACATAGTCGCGGACGAGCTGGCGCGCAGGCGAGTTCTCCGTCCGTTCCCAGGCGTCCATCCGGCTCTCCTGGCGGGCGCGGGCGTCCGCCTTGCGCTGCTGCTTGGCTGAGAGGGTGGGGTGGAGCCGCTCCATGCGGGCCGCCTCGGCCTGTCGACGGCTGAGGGTGGCACCCTCCTTCTTGCGCGTGACCCTGATCTTCTCGGCCGGGGTGTCGACGACGGGCGTGGCCTGCGTCGTCTCCGGCGCCTTCACGGACTTCTCGGCCTTCGCCGCAGCCTTGGCGCCCTTCGGGGTCAGCGTCGCCATGCGGTCGGTCGACGTCGATTGCTTGCGCTCGTAGGGGCGGAAGAGGGCCACGGTGGGGAGTCCTTCTGGTCGGAGGGGTTCGGCAGCCATCATACCGGGCCGCACGCGGGGTTCAGGGTCAGCTCAGGGGGACGTAGGGCTGTCCTGCGACCGGATGCGCGCTAACCTCAAGGTTGAACACCGCACGTTCCCGGAAGGACACCTCGTGGCCAGCATTTTTGAACGCATCGCTCTGGTCTTCAAATCGAAGGCCAATAAGGCGCTCGACAAGTACGAAGACCCTCGCGAGACGCTCGACTACTCGTACCAGAAGCAACTCGAACTCCTGCAGAACGTGCGCCGTGGCGTCGCTGATGTGGCCACCAGCCGCAAGCGGGTCGAGCTGCAGGCCGCCAAGATGAACTCCGAGGTGGAGCGGCTGCAGTCGGCCGCCCAGCGTGCGCTCGAGTCGAACCGTGAGGACCTGGCCCGCGAGGCGCTGACCCGCAAGGCCGGACTCCAGTCGCAGCTCGAAGACCTCCAGGCGCAACACGCCCAGTTGCAGGGCGAAGAGGAGAAGTTGGTGCGCGCCAGCTCCCGCCTGCAGGCCAAGGTGGACGCATTCCGCACCCGCAAGGAGACCATCAAGGCCACCTACTCGGCCGCCGAGGCGCAGACCCGCATCAACGAGGCCTTCACCGGCATCTCGGAGGAGATGAGCGACATCGGCCTGGCCATCCAGCGGGCCGAGGACAAGACCCTCCAGCTGCAGGCCCGTGCGTCCGCCGTCGACGAGCTGCTGGCCACCGGTGCGCTCGACGACCCCACCGGCACCGTGCGCGACGACATCACCCGCGAGCTCGATGCCCTGACCGCGGATTCGTCGGTCGAGGGTGAGCTGGCCCGGATGAAGGCCGAACTCACCGGCGGTCCCGCCGCGCGGCCGGAGCTGAACTCCGCCCCCCAGGGCGCTACCCCGCAGGCCACGCCGGACGTGTACGAGGCCGGCCAGGGAGGGGACCGGGCATGATCGTGCGCATCATGGGCCAGGGCCAGTGGGTGTTGGAACCTGAGCACCTCATCGAACTCAACGAACTCGACCGTCAGCTCGAGGATGCCGTCGCCGCTGAAGACCAAGCTGCGCTCGAGACGGCGCTCATGGCCCTCAGCGAGGGCGTGCGAAGGCTCGGCGTCGAGGTGCCCGATGACGTGATCGTCGAATCAGATCTCGTGCTGCCGGACACAGATTCCAGCCTCGAAGAGGTGCGGGCGTTGCTCGATTCCACCAGCGAGTACTACGGCATCCTCCCAGACGCCGAAGGCGAGTTGGTGGAGGGCGACGAGGAGTCCTCCGTCCTGTGAGGGTGGTCGTCGCCGCGGACTCGATCGCCGGGCTCACGCCACGCGTCGCGTCGGAAACCATCGCGGGGGGTTTCGCGGCCAAGGGGGCCCAGGTCGCAGTCGTTCCCCTCGGGGTCGACGGCGAGGCCCTCGCCGAGGCGGCCGCTATCGCGGCTCCCGAGGCGCTGTTCATCAGCGCCCCCACCACGGCCGACGTCTCGGAGGCGCTGTCGCGCCCGGGCGCTGGGGCCGACGTGGTCCTGGACCTCACCGGCTGCCAGGTCGACGACCTCGGCGCCGCCATCCTGGCGCGCTTCGCCGACGACCCGGTGGAGGGCCTCGTCGCGGGCCGGGCCGCCTGGGCAGGCAGGCAACTGGTCGCGCTGGTCCCCGCAGACCAGGTGAGTCGGCCGCTGACCGGCCTCGAAGGCCACGCATCCACTGCCCTGCGTTCTGCCGGCGCCACGCTCCAGGAGGTCCTCACCTTCGACGCGCGCGCCGAGAGGTGGCTGGCCGAGCTGGGCCTGGAACAGGGCCCGGGTGCCGGCGCGGCCGGGGGCGTGGGACTCATCGTCACCGCCCTCGGGGGCCGCGTGCTGGACCCGCTCACCTGGTTGGCCGAGCGCTACGGGCTCGCGGGCACGCTGGCGCAGGCAGACCTGGTGGTCACGGGGGCCGAACTGATGGAGTTCCACGCCGTCGGTGGTCCCGTCGTCAAGAAGGTCGTCAGCTGGGCGGAGGAGCAGTTGCGTCCGGCCATCGCCATTGCGGGCCGCAACTACGTGTCGTCGCGTGAACTGCGGATCGCCGGGCTCGAAACCGCCCACGCGCTGCGCGAAGGTGCGGCCGAGGACGAGTCGACGCCGGAGGAACTCGCGGCCGCCGCGAGCAGGCTCGCCGCCTCTTGGGCCTGGTAGTTCGCCGGAGGCGAATCCCGGGGGCGGACGGTGCTCTGGGGTTTCCGGCAAGTCCGGCGTAGAATCGGCGAGGACTCACCTCACCCAACCACTTGGAGAAACAGCCGTGACCGATACTCAGACCACTCAGGGCGTTGTCCTCACCGATGTCGCCGTGCAGAAGGTTCGCGCCCTGCTCGACGCTGAGGGCCGCGATGACCTCTCGCTGCGGATCGCCGTGCAGCCCGGTGGCTGCTCCGGCCTCCGTTACCAGCTCTACTTCGACGACCGCTCGCTCGACGGCGACGTGGCCACTGATTACGACGGCGTCACCGTCGTCACCGACAAGATGAGCGCCCCCTACCTGGGCGGTGCGAGCATCGACTTCATGGACTCGATCGAGAAGCAGGGCTTCACGATCGACAACCCGAACGCCGGCGGCTCGTGCGCCTGCGGCGACTCGTTCCACTGAGCCTCGCATATACCAGTCGCGCGCGAGTCGCGCGATTCTACGCCACCCCGCTGGAGACGCATCACCCGGGGTGGCTTTTATGCGTTAAGGTGGCTGCAGCAGTGCAGGTCCCGGCTCTCCCGACGGGGGACAGGGGCCCGAAAAGGTAGAACGGAAGGGCAACTTGTGAGTGGCAAATCTGCGCCGTCGAGACGATGGGTCCGAGGGGCCCTGGCAGCTGGGCTCCCCGTGGCGCTGGTCGCCCTGACAGCATGCTCTGAAGGCGCCGCGCGCCTGGGCCTGCCGGAGGCCGCAACGGAGCAGGCCCCCAACGTCGGCAACCTGTGGCTCGGAGCGTGGATCGCGTCGTTCGCCGTCGGTGGCATCGTCTGGGGTCTGATCATCTGGGCGATCATCCGGTACCGCCGCCGTGAGGGCGACGCCCCGGCGCCCCGCCAGACCACTTACCACCTGCCGCTGGAACTGCTGTACACGCTGGTGCCGTTCCTGATTGTCGGCGTGCTGTTCTTCTACACGATCAAGGCGCAGGACGCGATGGTCGAGCAGGAGACCGAGCCGGATGTCGTGATCAACGTCATCGGGCAGAAGTGGTCCTGGACCTTCAATTACATGGAGGAGGGCAACCCCGAGGTCGGCGTTGCCCACGAGATCGGCACCCTGGAGAGGATCCCGGACCTGTACCTGCCCGTGAACAAGCGGGTGCGGTTCAACCTCAACTCGGCAGACGTCATCCACTCGTTCTGGGTCCCCTCGTTCTATTTCAAGTTGGACGTCATCCCCGGCCATCTCAACTCCTTCGACGCCACGCCGAACAAGCTCGGCACCTACGACGGGAAGTGCGCCGAACTGTGCGGCGAGTTCCACTCGCTGATGCTGTTCAAGGTGCACGTGGTCTCCGAAGAGGAGTACGAAGCCAAGATTCGCGAGCTGGCAGAGAGCGGTAACGCCGGTGAGCGCAAGCTCGAACCAGCCAAGCAGGCGGTCCTCCAGACCACCGCACCTGAGGAGCAGAAGTGAGTAGCTTCACAGTCACCCAACGCACCACCGTCACCGACGCGGCGCAGGCGCCCGTCGGGGTGGAGTCGCACCGCCTCGGTGCCCGCGTCATGAAGTACCTGACGACGACCGACCACAAGGTCATCGGCAACATGTACTTCGTCACCGCCTTCATCTTCTTCATGATCGGTGGCGTGCTCGCCCTCGGCATCCGTGCCGAGTTGGCCAGCCCCGGCATGGACTACATGAACTACGAGACGTTCAACCAGTTCTTCACCATGCACGGCACGATCATGCTGCTGATGTTCGCCACCCCGATGTTCTCCGGGTTCGCCAACGCCATCCTGCCGCTGCAGCTCGGGGCCCCCGACGTGGCCTTCCCGCGCATGAACGGTTACGCCTTCTGGCTGTACGTGTTCGGCGCGGTGATGGCCTGCACCGGCTTCGTGATGCCCGGTGGTGCTGCCAGCTTCGGTTGGTTCGCCTACGCGCCGTTGTCGAACTCGATCCACTCGCCGGGCATGGGCCACGACCTCTGGATCATGGGCCTCTACCTGCTGGGTCTCTCGTCGATCCTGGGCGCGGTGAACTTCATCACCACCGTCATCACCATGCGGGCGCCCGGTCTCACCATGTTCCGCATGCCGATCTTCTCCTGGAACATCCTGGTCACCTCCATCATGGTGCTCATCGCGTTCCCCGTGCTCGCCGTCGGCCTCCTCGTGCTCGAGTCAGACCGTGTGCTGGGTTCGCACGTGCTGGACCCGTCGTCCGGTGGCCCCATCCTGTGGCAGCACCTGTTCTGGTTCTTCGGCCACCCCGAGGTCTATATCATCGCCCTGCCGTTCTTCGGCGTGATCACGGAGGTGCTCAGCGCCTTCAGCCGCAAGCCGGTCTTCGGCTACTACGGCCTCGTGTTCGCCACGCTGGCGATCGGCGCGCTCTCGGTGTCCGTCTGGGCCCACCATATGTTCGCCACCGGCGCGGTGAACCTCCCGTTCTTCGCCTTCATGACGTTCCTCATCGCGGTGCCCACCGGCGTGAAGTTCTTCAACTGGGTGGGCACGATCTGGCGAGGATCCTTGACGCTGAACACGTCCATGTCCTTCGCCATCGGGTTCCTCGTCACGTTCCTCTTCGGCGGCCTGACGGGCATCATCCTGGCTTCTCCCGCACTGGACTTCCAGGTCACGGACACCTACTTCGTCGTGGCCCACTTCCACTACGTGCTGTTCGGCACCGTCGTCTTCGCGATGTTCGCCGGCTTCTACTACTGGTGGCCGAAGTTCACCGGCCGGATGCTCAACGAGACCTGGGGCAAGATCCACTTCTGGACCCTCTTCATCGGCTTCCACACCACCTTCCTCGTCCAGCACTGGCTGGGCGTCGGGGGCATGCAGAGGCGCATCGCAGACTATGGCGCCTGGGAGGGTTTCACCTTCCTGAACCAGTTGTCGACGTTCGGCGCGTTCCTGCTCGGTGTCTCGATGCTGCCGTTCCTCTGGAACGTGTGGATCACCCGCAAGGCACCGCTGGTCAACGTCAACGACCCGTGGGGCTGGGGCCGCTCGCTCGAGTGGGCCACCTCCTGCCCGCCGCCGCGTCACAACTTCGACTCGCTGCCCCGCGTGCGGTCCAACAGCCCCGCGCTGGATGCGGCCCGTCCGGAGCTGGCAGCCCGCCACCACGATGACCCGGGCGAACTGCTCGACGATGACACGCACGATCCCGAGCTGGAAGGTTCCGCCAAGTGAAGCCCGAGAAGTACTCTTTCTGGTTCATCTTCGTCTTCTTCGCGCTCGTCACGCCCATCTACTGGTTCGTGTCGAACGAGATCGCCGGCACGTTCGTGCTGGGCGCCACCGGCCTCCTCGGCGGCTTCATCGCGGCCTTCCTCACGCTCCAGGCGCGCAACTTCGACGCACGCCCTGAGGATCGTGCGGAGGCCGACGTCATCGAGGGCGCCGGCGACATGGGCTTCTTCGCCCCGAAGTCGATCTGGCCCTTCTGGGCCGCGGTCGTCACCGCCGGCATCTGCCTCGGCCCCGCGCTGCACCAGGCCTGGATCACCATTCTGTTCCTCGGGCTGGGCATCTGGGCCACCTCCGGTTGGGTCCTCGAGTTCTACCGCGGTGACTACAAGCACTGAGCCCACCCGCTCCTGAAACGACGAGAAGCCCGCCCCCTGCCGGGGGCGGGCTTCTTGCTTGTTGTCCGGGGAAGAGCCTCAGGCGGCCTGGCGCCGCAGGGCATCCTTCCAGGACAGGACGGAGCCGGTCTGCATGAGGGCCCGGCGGTAGATCTTCGAGCCGAGCCAGATGCACAGGGCCATGAACGCCACCGCGACGACCATCGCCAGACCGGCGTCGAGCCAGGTGGACTCCCCGCTGAGGAGGCGGCCGGGCATCGACACGGTGGAGGCGATCGGCACGTAGCTGAGGACGTGCGCCACGTCGCCACGTGCGAGGAAACCGGCCATGTAGACCAGCATCACGATCGTCATCAGGGGCGTCGTGGTCTGGTTGAGGTCCTGGTGGCGGGTCGCCATGGCGCCCGCAGCGGCCCACAGGCACGCCAACGACGCGAAGCCGACCAGGAAGAACAACACGAACCAGCCGACGACGGGCGTGACGAGACCCACCATGCCGCTCCATTCGGACAGCGAGAGGCCGACGAGTGCCGTGGTGGCGATCAGGACCACCTGGGCCAGCGCCATGATGGTGCTCCCCACCACCTTGCCGAGGAGCAACTGCCGGGTGGGGATGGCTGCGGCGAGGATCTCGACGATGCGCGACTCCTTCTCCGTGACCACGGAGTTGGCGATCTGCATGCCGAACGTCATCGCCGACATCATGAACAGCAGGGCGAAGGCGATGGTCGAGATGATGACCGCCATGCCCTGGCCCTCCTCGTCCTCCATCGTCACCAGTTCGAGCTCGGTGCCCGCTCGGATCGCGGCCAGATCCAGGTTGTGCTCGGCGGCGTTGACGCCCAGCTGGTAGTCAGCGACGGCGGCGCTGAGGTCCGGTGCCTCGAACAGGTCCTTGACGGTGAGCTTCCAGCCGTCGGCCGCCGAGTGGGTCAGCGCGGCCGAGGCATCGCCCTCGTCGACGGCGGTCATGACGTCGGCCTCCGGCACGCGCAGGGCGGTGTAGTTGCCGCTGCCCTGCTCCTGCGCCATCGCCACGACGGTGGCGGCGGCGTCGGAGGACACGGCCACCTTGGTCTCTGAGGAATCGCCCCCGAGCAGGCCGCCGAAGATGAAGCCGAGCGCGATGAGGACGATGGTGGTGAGCGTGCCGATCCAGAAGGCGCGGTCCGTCAGCTGCACCATGATCTCGCGCTTGGCGACGATGACCCAGGGTGCCGTACGGGTGCGGGGGGTGTCGGTCATCGGGAAACCTCTCGGTAGTACTCGCTGAGGGGCCGCACGATCGGCCCGAAGGAATGGACGCTGCCGCGGCAGATGGCCTCGGCCAGCACGCGCTGGGCCACGCTGTCGTCGGCGAAGGCGACCTCCGCCTGGGGGCCGTCGAGGTCGATGACGGTGACGCCGCCCTCGTGGCGGAGCCAGCCCAGGTCCGCGCCGGCCAGGATCCGGTGGTGCTTGGGGCCGGCCGAGCGCAGCGCTTCGACGCTGCCGGAGGCGATCACCTCTCCCTTGCGCAGGATCACGATCTGGTGGCACAACCGCTCCACCAACTCGAGCTGGTGCGACGAGAACAGCACCGGCACGCCGCGCTTGGTGAACTCCGTCAGCAGCGCGAACATCTCGTCGACCGCCTCAGGGTCGAGACCGCTGAACGGCTCGTCCAGCACGAGGGCCTTGGGTGAGGCGATCACCGCGCCGGCGATCTGGACCCGCTGCTGGTTGCCCAGCGAGAGCTTCTCCAGCTTGTCGCCGGTGCGTTCGCCCAGGTTGAACCGCTCCAGCAGCTGCCGGGCCGCGGCCTTGGCGTCCGCGGCGGTCATGCCGTGGAGCTCCCCGAGGTAGGCGAGCTGCCCGAGGATGGGCTGCTTCGGGTAGAGCCCACGCTCTTCCGGCATGTAGCCGAACTGTGCGCGGTCCTCGGCGGTGATGGGGTGGCCGTTCCACAGCACCTCGCCGGAGGTGGGGGACAGCACCCCCATGATGATGCGCATGGTGGTGGTCTTGCCGGCGCCGTTACCGCCGACGAAGCCGGTGAACCGGCCGTCGGGGACGCTGAACGACACGTCGTTCAGGGCCGTGAGATCACCGAATGTTCGGGTGACAGAGTGGATTTCGAGCATGGCACCAGCCTGCCGGATGTCCGGTTGTCAGGACATCGCCCGCGCGGCCACATCTTCGTCGGCAGCCCTCATCCCTTCGGATGAGATCGGGTCAGGCCATGCTCGAACGCGAAGATGACGGCCTGCACCCGGTCCCGCACGCCGAGCTTGGCGAGGCAGCTGGAGACGTGGCTCTTCACGGTGGCCTCGCTCACATACAGGTCGCGCGCGATCTCCGCGTTGCTCAGCCCCTGCGCCAGGGCGGCCAGCACATCCAGCTCCCGTTGGGTCAACCGCCCGACGGCAGGATGGGGTTCGGTGATGTGGTGCACGACCTGCACGGCCTGCTCGATGACGCGGCGGGTGACCTCCGGCGCGAGCAGCGCCCCGCCGTCGGCGACGGTGCGGATGGCCTCCAGCAGGCGCTCAGGTTCGCAGTTCTTGAGCAGGAACCCGGCGGCCCCCGCGTCGAGGGCCTCGAACAGGTAGTCGTCGCGGTCGAAGGTGGTCAGGATGATCACCTGGGTGTCGCCCGCGGCCCGCACGGCGCGGGTGGCCTCGAGCCCGTTCATCCGCGGCATCTCGATGTCCATCAGCATGACGTGGGGGGAGGTGGCGGTGGCGAGCTCGACGGCCGCCTGCCCATCGGCCGCCTGCCCGACGAGTTCGAGGTCGTCCTCCACGCTCAGCATCAGGGAGAAGGCGCGGCGCACGAGCGCCTGGTCGTCGACGAGTGCGACTCGGATCATGGTGGTGATCAAACCCTTCGTGGGAGGACGGCGTGGACGCGGTAGCCACGGGTGGCCCGGGGGCCGATGTCGATGGTGCCGCCCAGGGCGGCGATCCGCTCGCGCATGCCGACGTGGCCGAGGCCCGAGCCTGCGGTGCAGTGCACGGGCATCCCGTCGTCGGTGATCTCGACTTCCGTGGTGTCGCCGAGCCGGACCACCACGCGGGCGTGGTCCGCCGTCGAGTGGCGACGGACGTTGGTGAGGGCCTCCTGTGCGATGCGCAGGAGGGCGCCGCTCTGGGTGGTGGTGAGCTCGGCGGCCCGCGCGGGGTCGCCGACGAGTTCGTAGCTCACGTCGAGACCCTCGCCCGAGGCCTCCTCGCACAGTGCCTCGAGGGCCTCCAGGGAGCTGCCGGCCCCCGCGGTGGGAGAGACGTCGCGGAGCGAGCCCAGCAGGGTGCGTAGCTCCGAGACGGCGCTGCGGGACATCTCCTCGACCTCGACGAGCGCCTCGGCGGCCAACTCCGGCTTGGCGTCCATCGCCCGGCGGGCAGCGGCGGTCTGGATACCGATCAGCGAGATGTGGTGCGCGACCGAATCGTGCAGGTCACGGGCGATCCGCAGCCGTTCCGCCAGCACCGCCTGGTCGGCAAGTTGATGTGCCTGCTGCGTGACCAGCGCCTTGGACTCATCCAGGTCGTGGGCGTCGCGGGCCTGCCGCCAGGCATTGCGGCCCAACCACATGGCGCCGCCGAAGTACGCAGCGTTGATCAGCAGGGTGGCCGCGTAGTACCACGCCGTCGGATGGAACTCGGCCGGACTGATGGAGCGGTTGTAGCTGTCGTCCACGATCAGCCACACCGTCATGGCCAGGACCACGGCGCCGGCGGCGAGCGCGAGGGTGTCGCGGCGCTTCGCATAGGCCAGCGCGGTGTAGATGCCGAGGAAGTAGACGATCTGCATGCTCGGGGTGCTGGACACGACCGGCCACAGGCTGCCCACGACGATGAAATGCACGCCGGTGAGCAGCAGCATGACCGTGATCGGGAAGACCCGCCGGTACGCGAGCAACACCCCCGCCAGCGCGATGGCGCCCAGCGACGGCCACACGTCGACGTGGTCCTTGATGTCGTCGATCTCTGAGTACACCATCACCGTGGCCATCGAGATGATGCAGAGCAGCGAGGCCACGGCTATGTCGCCGAACGCGGGCCGCGTGGGGGAGGGCCTGACGTAGTCCTCATCCATGCCGAAGAATGCCCGGATCGCGTCAACCATGTCCCGCAGTCTAGGGCTGGCGCCCGTGGGCGACGAGTAACGTTGCTTCATGAGCAACACCGAGACCTCTCCCCAACTGCTGGACTGCGGGCACAAGGACCACGGACCCACCGAGATCCAGCAGCTCCAACCCCGGATGGTGAGCCTGGGCGAGGGCCCCAGCGCCATGACGGTGCGTCGCACCATCCCTCAACTCGAGCGCTCGTTCGTCGGCGCGTGGTGTTTCGCGGACCACTACGGCCCCAACCTGGTGGAGGCCACCTGCGGCATGGACGTGGCCCCCCATCCGCACACGTCGCTGCAGACGGTGAGCTGGCTGTTCGACGGCGAGATCGAGCATCGCGACTCCGGCGGGGTCCATGACCTGGTGCGGCCCGGCGAGGTGAACCTGATGACGTCCGGGTACGGCATCTCGCACTCCGAGGTGTCGACCCCCCAAACGGAGTTCCTGCACGGTGTGCAGTTGTGGGTGGTGCTTCCGGAGCACGCCAAGGACACGCACCGTGGTTTCCAGCACCACCGCCCGGAACTCCTCGACATCCCCGGCGGCACGGCCAAGGTGATGGTGGGTTCGCTGGCGGGCGACGCGTCGCCCATCTCCACGGAGACGCCGCTGCTCGGTGCGGAAATCATCCTGCGTCCGGGCGCCGACTGGGAGTTCGAGGTGGACCGCTCGTTCGAGCACGGTGTTCTGGTGGATTCAGGCGTGGTGGAGATGGACGGCGTGGCGATCAGCAAGGACGTCATGGGCGTCCGCGACGCCGGCCTGAACCACCTCCGGCTGTCGAACCCGAGCGACAAGCCGGCGCGCGTGATGCTGCTGGGTGGCACCCCCTTCGAGGAGGGGATCGTCATGTGGTGGAACTTCATCGGGCGCAGCCACGAGGAGATCGTCGAGCTGCGCGACGCCTGGCAGCGCGACGACGACCGCTTCGGCGGGGTCCGCGGTTACCGCGGCGCCCTAAGGAAGCTGGAGGCGCCGCCCCTGCCGGACATCCGCCTCAAGCCGCGCTTCCGCCGCCGTCAGCGCTGACGCCCCGTCAGGGTCACCAGCTCCGGTCGAGCGGGCGGCCTTCCTCGTAGCCGCTCCCGCTCTGCACGCCGACGACGGCGCGCTCGGCGAACTCGGGCAGGCTGCGGGCACCCGCGTACGTGCACGAGGAGCGCACGCCGCTGGTGATCCAGTCGATGAGGTCCTCGACGCCCGGACGGCGGGGGTCGAGGTACATGCGCGAGGCCGAGATGCCCTCTTCGAACATCGCTGCGCGGGCCCGCTGGTAGGCGGACTGCTCACGGGTACGGTTGCGCACCGCGCGGGCCGAGGCCATACCGAAGGACTCCTTGAACATCTTGCCCTCGGAGTCGATGAGGTGGTCGCCGGTGGACTCGTGCGTGCCGGCGAACCAGGAGCCGATCATCACCGAACCGGCGTCGGCGGCCAGCGCCAGGGCGACGTCGCGCGGGTGGCGGACCCCGCCGTCGGCCCAGATGGACTTCCCGTGCTCGCGCGCGGCGGCCGCGCACTCCAGGACGGCGGAGAACTGCGGGCGGCCCACGCCCGTCTGCATGCGGGTGGTGCACATGGCGCCAGGTCCGACGCCCACCTTGAGGATGTCGGCGCCGGCCTCGATGAGGTCGTGGCAGCCGTCCGTGGTGACCACGTTGCCGGCCACGATCAGGATGCGTCGGCCCGTCTCCGCCTCGAAGCGGTCGCGCTCTCCGCGGGCGGTGCTCAGGGCGCTGATCATCTTCTCCTGATGACCGTGCGCGGTGTCCATGACGAGCACGTCCGCGCGTGCGTCCAGCGCGGCACGGACCTTGGCGGCGATGTCGCCGTTGATGCCGACGGCGACGCCGGCGCGGAGCCTGCCCTCGTGGTCCACGGCGGGGGAGTAGATGCCGGAACGCAGCGCACCCTCGGGGGTCATCACGCCGACGAGGCGCTCCTCCGAGTCGACGGCGATCGCGACCTTCTGATGGTGCTCGGAGAGGGTGGCGAACACGTCCGACGGAGCGGTGTCCGCCGACAGGACAGTCACGTCGGTGGTCATCACGTCGCGGGCCTGCGCGAACCGGTCTGAGCCCTCAGCCGCGCGGGGATGCACCACGCCGAGCACCTTGCGGTTCTCGTCGACGACGACGGCGACACCGTGGGACCGCTTGGGGATGAGTTGGAGGACCATGCCGACGGTGGTGGAGAGCGACACTGTGACCGCGGTGTCGAACACCAGGTGGGCGTTCTTCACCTTGGTGATGGACTCTGCCACCACGTCGGTGGGGATGTCCTGGGGGAAGATCGCGAGGCCGCCGCGGCGGGCCATCGTCTCAGCCATGCGGCGACCGGAGACCGCCGTCATGTTGGCGGCCACCAGCGGGGTGGGGGTGGCGAGGCCGTCTGAAGAGGTGAGGTCCACGTCGAGGCGGGAACTCACGCCGGAGCGGCTGGGGACCATGAAGACGTCGCTGTAGGTCAGGTCATACGAGGGGTCGCCATGGAGAAATCGCACGCCTGGATTCTACCTTCGCGGCAGGGGTGAACAGAATCGGCGCCGCCCTGTGGGGCGGCGCCGATTCTGTGGGTGGTGCGGTCAGTGGCGCGTCGAGCCTTCGAGCACCGGGGTGTCGCGGTCGTCGTCATCGTCGTGCGCCGGGAGCTCCCCGTGGCGCCCGACCTCGAGTTCGCCGTGGTGGCCGTCCGTGAGTTCAACGGCCGTGGGCTTGGCAATCTCATGGCCGAGGTACCAGCGGGACAACCGAGCGCGGAGCCTGCTGATACCGCCCTTGCGGGCGACCCCCGACGCATCGGTGTCGCCGCCGGGCGCGAGCACCGGGTGCTGCAGGTGCTGCGTCAGCGCGAACTGCTCATGCGTGCCGACGGGGACGTGCGACTCCGAGTAGCCGCCGTCCGGGCTCCGGACGATGACGCCGTCCTCAGAGCCGTGGAGGGCCCGTTCGCGGTCTGCGCGCTGGAGGCCCAGGCAGATGCGCTTGGTGATGATGAACGCGATGATCGGCCCGAGGAACACGGCGACGCGCAGGAAGATCGTGATCGCGTTGAGGCTCAGGGAGAACCGGGTGGCGATGATGTCGTTGGCGCCGCCGATCCAGAACAGCCCGTAGGCCGCCATGCCTGCGACACCGAGCGCGGTCCGCGTCGGCGCGTTGCGCGGGCGGTCCAGCAGGTGGTGTTCGCGGTCGTCTCCTGTGAGCCAGCGTTCGACGAACGGCCAGACACCCAGCAGTGTGAACAGGATGCCCATCATGCCCACACCGGGGAGGAACACGCCCCAGGTCCAGGTGGTGCCGCCCCAGTGTGATTCCCAGAAGGGCGGGATGAGGCGCAGCGCGCCCTCGACGAAGCCCATGTACCAGTCAGGCTGCGAACCCGCGGTGACCTTGGCCGGGTCGTACGGGCCGTAGGCCCACACCGGGTTGATCTGGAACAGGCCACCCATGAGCACGAGGAACCCGAACACGATGAAGAAGAAGCCGCCGGCCTTGGCCATGTAGACCGGGAACAGCGGGTAACCGACGACGTTGTTCTCCGTGCGGCCGGGGCCGGGGTACTGGGTGTGCTTGTGGTAGACCACGAGCGCCAGGTGCGCGGAGATGAGGCCGAGCAGCAGGCCGGGGATCAGCAGGATGTGCGCCATGTACAGGCGGGGGATGATGAGGCTGCCGGGGAATTCGCCGCCGAAGACGAAGAACTCCGCCCAGGTGCCGATGACCGGGATCGAGCGGATCAGGCCGTCGACGAAGCGCAGGCCGGTGCCCGAGAGGAGGTCATCGGGCAGCGAGTAACCGGTGAAGCCCGCCATCAGGCCCATGGACAGCAGGCCGACGCCGATGAGCCAGTTGATCTCACGCGGCTTGCGGAACGCGCCCGTGAAGAACACGCGCAGCATGTGCACCGTCGAGGCCGCCACGAACAGCAGGGCGGCCCAGTGGTGGATCTGGCGTACCAGGAGGCCGCCACGCACGTCGAACGAGATGTTCAGCGTTGAGGCGAAGGCCTCCGAGATGGGCATGCCCTTCATCAGCTGGTAGGAGCCGTCGTAGTGGATCTCGGCCATCGAGGGCTTGAACCAGATGGTCAGGAAGACACCGGTCAGCAGTAGCACGATGAACGAGTAGAGGGCGATCTCGCCCAGCAGGAACGACCAGTGGTCCGGGAAGACCTTGCGCAGGCCGGTGCGGCCGAGCTTGCCCAGCCCCAGCCGGTCATCGGCCCAGCCGAGGACGCCAGGGGTGCTGTTGGTCTTCTGAGTGGGGGCCTCGTGGGCCTCGACCGAGGACGACGTATCGACGACGCTCGTTGGCTTGGCCATTACTGGTCTCCGTCCTGGAAGTCATTGCGCGAGTCGCGCTCGAAGTAGCTCGGCCCGACAGGCACCGTGAAGTCGCTCGTCGCGATCAGGTAGCCCTCGTCGTCCACAGAGATGGGCAGCTGGGGCAGCGAGCGGGCCGCAGGGCCGAACACGACGGTGCCGCTGTTGCCCAGGTCGAAGGTCGACTGGTGGCAGGGGCACAGCAGGTGGTGGGTCTGGCGCTCCCACAGCGAGATGGGGCAGCCGACGTGGGTGCAGATCTTCGAGTACGCCAGGATGCCCGACACCTGCCAGTCCTGCCGCGACGGCGGGATGGTGATCGACTGGGGATCCATGCGCACCACGATGATCGCGGCCTTGGCCTTCGCCTGATGTGCCTCCACGCCTTCCAGCTCGCGCAGCGTGGCGGGCTGGGCGTTGACCAGTTGGCCGACCTCGAGGTGCTCAGGGCGCAGCTCCACCCAGTTCTCGTCGTTGACGAGGCGCACCTGGTTGGCCCAGATGGTCTTCTCGATGGTCTGCTCGCGCACCCGGCGGGTGGGGTGCGGGCCCATGTCGGCCAGCAACACCACCGCCGGCACCACGGCGATGCCGAGGGCGCCGCCGAGGGCGCCGAGGATCAGCGGGCGGCGCTTGATGGCCGACTGTTCCACGCCGTCGCGCCAGTTCTGGGCGACGATCGCCCGGTCCTCGGGGGAGGTGGCGGCGCTGTGACGGGGATCCACCGACTCGTGGTCGCCCATCAGCACGCGGGACCACTGGATGATGGCCAGGCCGATGAGCAGCACGGCGAGGCCTGCGGTGACGCCCAGGCCGACGTTCATCGCGCTGGCCTTCAGCCACCCGAAGTCGATGTAGGCCCGGCGCGGGACGGCGAAGTAGATCACGACGAAGGCGATCGCCAGCACGGGGACGAGGCCCAGCATGGCGAGGATGGCCAGGTAGGCACGGTTGCCTGCGCCCTTGTCGGCGTCGGTGAAGCGCTCGATGTGCTCCTCCATGCCGGGATCAGTGACGCTGTGACCCCTGTCAGGATCCTGGACGGGCAGATTCTTCCAGCTCATCGGGCGCGAGCCCCCTTCCGTGCAATCCACAGGGCAACAATCGAGAGTCCGCCGATGCCGATGATGAAGATCCACCAGCCCTCGGAGACAGGGCCGGCGTCGCCCATGGTCAGACCGCCGTAGTTGGGCTGCTCGTCGGCAGCCTCGAGGTAAGCGATGATCTCGCTCACGCTCTCGTCCGTGAGGACGTCCTTGGAGAACGACGGCATCTGCTGCGGGCCGGTGCGGACCGCTTCGTAGATGTGCACGGGTGCGGTCTCCGTCAGGTTGGGCGCGAACTTGCCCTCAGGCATGGCGCCGCCACCGCCGACGACGCCGTGGCAGGCGGAGCAGTTCGCGCGGAACAGCGCGCCGCCGCGCGCCACAGCCAGCGCCTTCTCGTCGTCGCCCTGGTTCAGAGCGTCGAGGGAGTACTGCGACTCCTCGGGGATGGCCGGGCCCGCGCCGAGCGAGGCGACGTAGGCCGCCACCGCTTCGATCTGCTCCTGCGTGTAGTTCACCTTGCGGGCGCGGATCTGAGCCTCCAGGCGCGACGCCGGCATGCGACCGGTGCCCATCTGGAAGTCCACCGAGGCCGCGCCCACGCCGATGAGGCTGGGGCCCTGCGTGGTGCCCTCGCCGCCGAGACCGTGGCAGGAGGAACAGGTGGTCATGTAGATGTCCTTGCCCTGCTCGATCTGCAGGGTGGTCTCCGTCTCTGCCGAGGAGCGTGGCGGGCTCACGACGGAGTAGCTGAGGCCGACGACGAGGAGGGCCAAGATCAGCAGCAGTGGCCGCGCTGCAGCATGCCGCCTGAGATTGGTTGATTTCTTCACTGAAATGAAACTCCCGGTCTCGGTCTTAGCGGAGGAAGTAGAGGACGCCGAACAGGGCGATCCAGATGACGTCGACGAAGTGCCAGTAGTAGGACACGACGTGGGCGTGGACCGTCTGCTCGTGGGTGTGGATGCGGGTCATGTAGGAGCGGGCCAGGACGTACCACATGGCCACGACGCCACCGAACACGTGGATGCCGTGGATACCGGTGGCGATGAAGAACAGCGACCAGTACTGGTTGGTGGAGATGCTGATGCCCTCGTTGAAGAGCGTGAAGTACTCCCAGACCTGGCCGGCGACGAAGATCGAGCCGAGGATGGCCGAGATGATGAAGCCCTGACGCACGCCCCACTTCAGTGGGTTCACCCAGGAGCCGTTGACCCGGCCCGCCTCAGCGGCGTTGGCACCCAACTGGATGGTCACCGAGCTCAGCACCAGGATGGTGGTGTTGATGCTGGCGAAGAGCAGGTCGAGGTGCGCACTCTCTGTGGCCCACATGGACTGGACGCCAGCTTCCGCGGCGGCGTCCGCCGCCATGGAGCGGGTCCAGAAGTAGGCTGCGAAGATGGCGCCGAAGAACATCAGTTCGCTCGCCAGCCACACGATCACGCCGATGGCGGTCACGTCGGGACGTCCGTAGGGCTTGTTCAGCCGGGCAGGCGGCACCTGATGGATGGCACCGGTCGGCAGCTCCGATGGTGCTTGGATGAGTTCATGATTCGTGGCCACGTGGTCATTATTGCCTCAAAAGCCCCATAGGTCACGCCAGGCACGAACATTGGGACCACCCCCACCAAATCGTTGAAAGCGGCTATGCGATAATGCGCCACATGTTTACCGGTTCCTTGGCACTCATCCCGATGCACGCCAAGCCCGACGACGACATCATCCCCCTCGTCGGAGCCCGGTTCTTCACCGCCTGGGAGTTCCCCCTCGGTGCCGTCATCGGACTGCTCGTCGCGGGCGGCCTGTACCTGTGGGGGGTGCAGCGGCTGAGGCGGCGCGGCGACAGATGGCCCTTGATGCGCACCATCAGCTTCGTCGTGTTGGGCCTGGGGTCCATCGCCGTGGGCACCTTCTCGTTTCTGGGCGTGTACGACACCGTCCTGTTCTGGTCACACATGGTCCAGCACATGCTGTTCAGCATGATCGCGCCGGTGTTCATCGTGTTCGGTGCGCCTGTGACGTTGGCGCTGCGCGCCCTGCCCAAGAGGCCGCGGGCCATCCTGTTGAAGGTGCTCCACTCGTGGTTCGGGAAGTTCGTGATGTTCCCGCCGCTCACCACGGGTCTGATGGTCATCTATCCCTTCGGCCTCTACATGAGTGGCCTCTACGAGATCACCCTCACCAACGACCTCGCGCACGACCTGCTCCACCTCTTCCTGGTGACCATGGGCGTGTTGTTCTTCTTCCCGCTCCTCGGGGTGGACCCCGTGCCGATCAAGATGCCGTACCCCATCCGGATCCTGCTGTTCTTCATCACCATGCCGTTCCACGCCTTCCTCGGCGTGACGATCATGGGTTCGAGCCGGCTCATCGCGGAGGAGTGGTACCTCTCCTTCGACCGGACCTGGGGCATGTCGCCCATGCAGGACCAGGAGTGGGCCGGCGCGCTGATGTGGGCCACGGGGGATCTCACGATGTTCGCGGCGATGATCACGATCTTCATCCAGTGGATCAAGGACTCCAACCGGGAGGCCCGGCGGGTGGACCGGGCGCTGGACCGGGAGGAGGCCCGACGCGCCCAGGCGCAAGGACTTGGCTACCATGACCCCCAGAAACAATCTCAACCCACCGTCGACAGCGACAACGCGAAGGAAGACCGATAATGAGCGATGCGACCGTGAAGGTGCTGGTGTTCTCCGATGACCGGCTGGTGCGTGAGCAGATCCGCCTGACGCTGGGACGGCGCGTGGCCATGGACCTGCCGCAGATCGAGGTCTTCGAGGTCGCGACGCAGGGCGCACTGCTGCGCACCCTGGACGCCGGCACCGACTACGCCCTGATGATCTTCGACGGCGACGCGCAGCCGTCGGGCGGCTTCGGCCTGGCCCACCAGGTCAAGGAGGAGTACGCCGACAGCGCCCCCATCATGCTGCTGGTCAAGCGTGAGGCTGACGCCTGGCTGGCCTCCTGGTCCCGCGCCGAGGCGGTGACCCCCTTCCCGATCGATCCGGTCACCATGCCTGAGCAGGCCGCCCACCTCATCCGTGCGCGCCTGGCGCAGGTCGCTTGATGTCGACGAGCTACACCTGGCCGGACATCCTGACCGGTCTCGTCCGGAGGGAGGGTCTTGAGGCGACCGCGGCCACATGGGCCCTCAACGAGATCCTCGCCGGGCGTGCCTCGGAGGTGCAGATCGCGGCGATGCTGACCGCGCTGCGCGCCAAGGGGGAGAGCGAGGACGAGATCTCCGGACTGGCCGACGCCATGCTGGCCAACTCAACGCCGATCTCGCTCGACCCCGACGCGGTGGACGTCGTCGGTACCGGCGGCGACCGTGCCAACACGGTCAACATCTCGACGATGGCCGCGATCGTCGCTGCGGGCGCCGGCGCCAAGGTGATCAAGCACGGGTCCCGCGCGGCATCGTCCCAGGCCGGCACCGCCGACACGCTGGAGGCGCTGGGCGTCAAACTCGACGTCGAGCCCGCCAAACAGGCCGGCATCCTGGCAGAGACCGGCATCGCCTTCCTTTTCGCGCAGCTCTACCACCCCGCCATGAAGAACGTGGCCGGCGTGCGCAAGGCGCTGGGCATCCAGACCACGTTCAACTTCCTCGGCCCGCTGGCCAACCCGGCCCGGCCCCGGGCCATGGCGCTGGGCGTGGCGAACGACGACATCGCGCCGGTGATCGCCCGAGTGCTGGCGGAGCGCGGCACCCGTGGCATGGTCTTCCGCGGCTACGACGGCCTCGACGAGCTCACCACGACGTCGGAATCCGATGTGTGGCTCATCTCCGAGGGCCGGGTCTTCCGCACCGTGCTCGACCCGCGGGACCTCGGCCTTGAGCCGGCCTCCTCCTTCGAGCTGCAGGGCGGGCCGCCGGCGCACAACGCCCAGGTGGTGCGCGATCTGGTGGCCGGTAAGCCGGGCCCGGTACGCGACATCGTCGCCCTGAACGCCGCGGCGGCCCTGCTGGCCTACCGGGGCATCTCGACGGTCACCGAGCTCATCGACCAGCTGCGCCCCACGCTGGCCGCAGCCCAAGAGGCGATCGATTCGGGGAACGCCGCGCAGACGCTGGAGAAGTGGGTCGCCGCTACCCAGCGGTGACCTGCAGCGTGGCCGCCGCCAACGGGCCCAGCCACAGGGCCGGGCCGAAGGGGAAGTGCCTTGGGCGGCCGGCGTCGCGCCGGGCCCACAGCGCATGGCCGATGCCGTGCACGGCGCCCAGGGCCGTGCCCGTCAGCAGCGCCGTCGTCCACGTACCCACACCGGCCAGTCCGCTGACGGCGCCGATCAGCAGCGCGAGCCGCACGTCGCCGAAGCCCAGGCTCGCCGAGAGCCGCCAGGCCAGGTAGAAGAACACGAACGCGGCCGCCGCGCCCAGAGCTGCGGCCGCTGCACCGCGCCAGTCGGTGATCGCCGTGGCGGCCAGCCCCGCCGCCATCAGCGCGGTGGCGAGGGCGTTGAGCCGCTTCGGCAGGAACGTACTCAGCAGGTCGATGGCGACCAGCGGCACACCCACGGCCAGGTAGGGCACCCACAGCCAGTGGTGGTGCGTGGGCACCAGCCACAGCACGCCCGACGCCGCACCGGCCGTGCCGAGCACGCCCAGCATGGTGCGCCAAGACACGAGGGCGGCGAAATCCGGCGCGTCGGGATCGTCGACGCGCAGCCGCGGAACGATCAGCCACCAGACGGCGCCTGCTGAGGCCGCTGTGGCAAGGGCCATGAACCAGGTCATGGCCTGAGACTAGGGAGCGCACAGGGTCAGGCCGGCGGCTCCTGTGGACAACTCAGAAGTGGGGCTTCAGCGCAGCGACCCAGGTGCCGGGGCCCGTGAAGGACACGGAGCCCAGACCCTGCCATTCGGCGGCCTCTGCCAGCAGCGGCGCCACCCGGGCGGCCAGTTCCTCTCGCCGGTGGGCGCTGGCCGGCTCCACATGCGCATGCTGGACCCGCAGGACGCCGGCCTGCCTGTCGGCCTTGAGATCGACGCGGCCGACGAGTTCGTCGTCGACCAGCACGGGCAGCACGTAGTAGCCGTGCTCGCGCTGCTCTGCCGGCGTGTAGATGGAGATGCGGTAGCGGAAACCGAACACCCGCTCGGCGCGCGGGCGGAACCACACCAGGGGATCGAACGGCGACAGCAACGCGGCCGCTGTCACGGAGCGTGGTACCCGTTGACCCGTGGCCAACCACGCCGTGCGGGCCCAGCCGTCGACCTCGACCGGCTCGAGCTCTCCGCGCGCCACCAGCACATCGACCGCCCTCTGTGCAGGAGCCCGCTTGATCCGCGGATAATCCGCCAGGTCCTCGAGGGTGGCCACACCGTGGGCGACGGAGGCCCTGCGGACGAGTTCGATGACGGCCTCGTCCTCCGGCACCGCGACCCGCGCTTCTGGCGGGAGCACGTCGCCGGCGACCCCGTAGACCCGTTCGAACCGGTCACGCCCCACGACGACGATGTCGCCCTTGCGGAAGAGCCTGGACGCTGCCCAGTAGACGTCGTTCTTGTTCCACCAGCCCCCGCTGGTGGGGGCGTTCAGCGGGTGTTGGAGGTCTCGGACCCTCATGGGGCCGGACAGGTGAAACTCGGCCAGCACCTCGTCGATGAGGCGCTCGTTCTCCTGCGCCCAGCGCTCCCAGCCGGGCCGTTCGGGCCGCGCCCGGTGCCACGCCCACAGCGGCCAGTCTGCCACGGGCATGATGGCCGCCTCGTGGGAGAGGTATTCGGTGAAGCTGCCCAGCCGGGTGGCGCGCTGGTCGTGGTGGACGATCCGGTCCAGCGTCGCGCGATCATACGGGCCGAGGCGGGAAAGGATCGGCAGGTAGTGGCTGCGCTCGAACACGTTGACCGTGTCCAGTTGAAGCACCCCGAGCCGCGCGATGACCGCCCGCAGCGCGGCCGACCCCACCGTCGCCTTCCGCGGCCTGCCCAGGCCCTGGGCGTCGACGGCGATGCGCCGTGCGGCGGCGGGACTCAGGCGGCGGTGCATGGGCTACACAATAGAACCGGGCGCCGACAGTGCGTCGGCGCCCGGCGGGGTGAGAGCAGTGCGGTCAGCGCTGGGCCCTCGTGAAGCCGGCTGCCTCAGCCGCCTCCTCCGAGTTGAACCAGACTTCGGCGATGGTGCGGTCATAGCCGCCGCTGCCTTCGACGTGGTACTTCTTCGAGCGCTCGTTGCCCTTGATGGTGAACCCTGCGGGGGGCTCAGTGCCCACGTAGGAGCCGTCGCCGTAGCCGGCGGCGGCCGTGCCGGGCGCCGCAGCGTCGTCAACCACCGACGCCGGAGGCGTGGTCTCGGTGGTCACGTCCTGTGCCTGCACCTCGTCCTCGGCCGGCTCGGCCACCTCATCGGTGGGTTCGACGGTGTCCGAGGCGAACTTGGCCGCGTTGGAGAACGTGTCGTTGTTGTTCACGTACGCCTTGGAAGGCTCGTGGGCCGTCCAGCCATCGTCCTTCGGGGACAGGAAATGCCGCACCGCCGCGGCTGCACCGGCGACGATGGCGCCGATGGCGAGGACCTTGCCGAACGTGCGCCAGCCGCTCTTCTTCGGGGCGGGCTCGAGTTCGCCCTTCAGGGCCTTGAGCGCTGCCTTGCCCCGCTTGCCGCCCTCGATGACGACGGGGAGCTCAGCGGCCTGGTGCAGGAAATCCTGGACCTTCGGCAGCAGGTCGTCCTCGACCCGCTCGCGCGCAATTTCGATGGCCGGGGCGACCTTGCTCATGGCGTCCTTCAGATGCGGCTCGAAATCGTCGAGGCGCTTGGCCGCGTAATCCGCGGTGCGGATCTTGGCATCGTGCAGGACGGGTGCGGCCTGCTTCTGAAGATCCGCCAGCATCAGCTGCGCGCGGTCCAGGCCTTCCTTCAGAGCGGCGGTTGAATACACGGCGGCGGCAGAAGCGGTCTCTGCGGCGGCCTTCTTCAGTTCTTGTGACCTTCTCACAAGTTCCTCCCATGGTTGTGGCTCGTGATCGAGCAGATTCCACGCTACCTGCTTGTAGGGTCCACTCAAGGCGATTGGCCCAACTTCGCCCGGCGCTTCGCCGTCGTTTCGGCTCGTCTGACAGACTGGGCCTCCAGTGAATCCTCAGAAAGGACAGCGCGTGACCACCGCTACCCTCAAGACCAACCACGGTGACATCGTCATCGAACTCTTCGACAATCACGCCCCCAAGACCGTCGAGAACTTCGTCGGCCTCGCCAACGGCACCAAGGAATACGCCGACGCCAAGACCGGTGAGACCACCACGGGCAAGTACTATGACGGGCTGACCTTCCACCGCGTGATCGACGGCTTCATGATCCAGGGAGGCTGCCCCCGCGGTGACGGCCGTGGCGGCCCCGGCTACACGTTCGCCGACGAGTTCCACCCCGAGCTGCAGTTCAACCGCCCCTACCTCCTGGCCATGGCCAACGCGGGTCCGGGCACCAACGGCTCGCAGTTCTTCATCACGGCCGGCCCCACGCCGCACCTGAACAACCGCCACACCATCTTCGGTGAGGTCAAGGACCCGGCCAGCCAGAAGGTGGTCGACTCGATCTCCACCACGCGCACCGGTTCCGGCGACCGTCCGGTCGAGCCGGTCGTGATCGAGACCGTCGAGATCTCCTGACCCCTCGCCGGTTCAACCAGGGATCACGAGGCGAGCAGTTCCGAGAGGGGCTGCTCGCCGAGTAGTTCCCGGGGGAGGGCGCCCTCGGGGAGGCCCGCGTTCAGCGGCCATTCCCAGCTCCCGTCCGTCTCGATGAGGCGGACCCCGGGCAGCTCCAGCCAGGAGGCGACCCGCTCAGCCTCCTCGATGCTGGCGGCGGGCCAGCCCCCCGTAACGGGCAGTACGGTCTCTGCCAGCGCGACGGCATCCTCCGCCGCGGCCCGCGCCCGGGCTGAGGGCGCCGTGGTGGCCGCGGCCAACCGTCCGTAGCGGATGACGTGGATGTCCCAGCCCGCCGCCGAGGGGACGGCGGCCACCAACTGGCGGCACCTGGCCAGCGACCGCACACGGTGGAACCGCAGGGAGGTGCGGTAGTACGCGGTGAGCCGTTCCGCCACCTCGCCGGCCTCCTCGTAGCGTTCCTGCCCGACGAGCTTGCTCAGACGGCCACGCACGCTGCGGAGCACGGGGCGCACGTCGGTCTCCCAACTGCTGCGCACCTCCTCCACCACGGCGCCGTAGCCCTCAGCGCCTGCCCCGAGTTCGCAGGGGGCAAGGCAGCGGCCCATCTCCGCGAGGGCGCACGATGCCGACGCCGTCTTCCTGGAGAGGCGCGGCGTGCAGCGCCGCAACTTGAAGGCGTCGTACAGCGTGAGCGCTGCCTCGTTGGCGGCGTCGCGGCTGCGGAACGGCCCGAAGTGCGACGCCCCGTCGCGCACCGAGGTGACCACGGACAGCCGGGGGAACGCCTCGTCGGTGAGCTTCAGCCAGGTGAGTTTGCGCTGGTTCTTCGACCGACGGTTGTACCGCGGCGCCAGCGACTCGATCATCCGCAGTTCCCGCACCTCCGCCTCCAGGTCCGTGGCGCAGGGGATGAACTCGACGCCGGTGGCCACCCGGACCATCTCGTGGATGCGGCCGCGCTTCTCAGCCGCCGAGAAGTAGGACCGCACCCGTCGCTTGAGGTTGTTGGACTTGCCCACGTAGAGCACTTCGCGCTTCGGGCTGCCGTCCGCCGCCGTCGAATCCGTCACGAAGAAGTAGACGCCGGCCGACTCCGGGGCGTCCTGGGCCCAGACCCGCTTGGCGCGCCTGTCCGGCGAGACCTGGAGGGCGAACTCCGTGAGGTCCTCCAGCGTGTGCACGCCGAGGTTGCCGACGCGGGCCAGCAGCCCGTGCAGCACGTCGACGGTGGCCCGGGCGTCGCTGAGCGCCCGGTGGTTGGGCTCGGTGGTGGCGCGGAAGTAGCGCGCCAACGTGGCGAGCTTGCAGTTGGGCACCTCGTCGCGCATGAGCGCCGTGCGGGCCACCGCGACCGTGTCGATCACGGTGGGGCGTGGCCAGGTCATGCCCAGTTGCTCGTAGCCGCGGCGCAGGAAGCCGGTGTCGAAACGCGCGTTGTGGGCCACCAGCGCCGCGCCGGCGGCGAACTCCGCGAAGGCCGGCAGCACCTGGGACAGGGGAGGGGCGCCCGCCACCATCTGGTTGGTGATGCCGGTGAGCACCTGGATCATGGGCGGGATGGGTGCCGAGGGGCGCACGAGGGTCTGGAACTCCCCGAGCACCTCGCCGCCCCGGACCTTGACCGCGCCGAACTCGGTGATCTCTGAGTCTGCGGCCCCGCCGGTGGTCTCCAGGTCCACCACGACGAACGTGACGTCTGGGAGCGGTACGCCGAGGTCCTCGAAGGACGGCTGGGAGAAGGCGGTGGCAGACATGAAGGAGACGATAATCGCCGGTGCCGACAAATCCTGCACCGGGTTGAGCGAGTCTGTGGACAGGACTTTGAGAAAGCCTGAAAAGAGCTTAGGATTCTCTCAGATTTGCTGTCCGCCACCACTGGAGCTTCCGTGAACCGAGTTCGTGCCGCCGTCGCCGCTGTACTCACCTCAGCTGTCATCCTCACCGGAACCGTCGTGGCCAGCGCGGACCCCCAGGCGGTCGAGCAGGCCCGGGCTGATCTGGAGCGCATCCAGCAGGAGTCCTCGGCCATCGACCAGCAGATCATCGAGTCCCATGACCGTGCAGCGCAGGCGGAGAAGAAGCTGGCGCGGCTGAAGACCGACGTACAGACGCAGGAGGAGAAGGTCGGGAAGCTGTCCTCGGAACTTGGGGACGTCGCCGCCTTCCAACTGCAGCACGATTCGGTGTCCCTCACGGCGCAGCTGCTGCTCAGCAGCTCCTCGGACAACTTCCTCAGCGGCCTGGCCACCCTGCACAGCGAAGTGGACCGCAGCAACGCCGGGATCCAGCAGCTGCAGCTCGTCCAGGCCAAGCTCACCACCCTGCGCGAGGACGCCGCCGCCACGGAGGCCGCCCTGAAGAAGGAGCACGCCGCCAAGGTTGAGCTGGCCGATGACTACGACGCCAAGGAAGCTGAGGCGGAGGCCGTCTACAAGCGCCTCTCGGCCGAGGAGCGCGAGCGCCTCGCCAGGCTGGAGGCCGAACGGGTCCGCCAGGCGGAAGAAGCCCAGCGCCGCGCCGAACTGCGCGCGGCCCGTGCACAGACGGCCGCGGCGGCTCCCGCAGCGCCAGGTGCAGCGCCGGCCGCCCCCGCAGCAGCGGCGCCCGCTGAGCCGGCCGCCCCCGCACCTGTAGCTTCCGGCCGTGCACAGGACGTCGTCAACGCGGCGCTCAGCAAGGTCGGCAAGCGCTATGTGTGGGGCACCTCGGGGGAGAACACGTTCGACTGCTCCGGCCTCACCAGCTGGGCCTACCGCCAGGTCGGCGTGAACCTGTCGCGCTCGTCGCGCACGCAGTGGAGCTCGGCCGGCTTCAAGGTGTCGAAGTCGGAACTCCAGCCCGGAGACCTCGTCTTCTACTACAGCCCCGTCAGCCACGTGGGCATCTACATCGGCAACGGCAAGATCGTCGACGCCGCCAACCCGCGCTCCGGCGTCCGGGTGGCCGGCCTCAACTCCATGCCCTTCACCGGCGCCCGCCGGGTCATCGGCTGAGGCGATCAGCCCCTTTGTCCGCGTCCCGATCAGTGGACGGATCTCGAGTAAGTTGACCTAGGCGTGCATTTCATGCATTCCGAAGCGGAACTGTTCCACCCTCGCTAGAGTCCAAAGGAACCGCACCCTCAACGTCGAGGGGCGGCCTCAATGGTGAGGGGAACAATGGACATCAACGAAATCATTGTGTGGATCCTGATGATCTGCATGGTGCTCGGCGGTCTCGACCGAGCAATCGGCAACAAGTTCGGCCTCGGCGAGCACTTTGAGGAAGGTTTCAACGCCCTCGGCCCCCTGGCCCTGGCAATGGTCGGCGTGACATCGCTCGCCCCTGTTCTGGAAAAGCTGCTCAGCCCCATTATCAGCCCGTTGTACGGCGTGGTCGGGGCTGATCCCGCCATGTTCGCGGGCACGTTGCTCGCCAACGACATGGGCGGCTGGCCGCTGGCTGAACAGATGACCGACAACCTCATGGCCGCACAATTGTCCGGCCTGATCCTGGGCTCCATGATGGGCCCGACCATCGTCTTCACGATCCCGGTCGCGCTGAGCATCATCAGCAAGGAGGACCGCGGTTACCTCGCCAAAGGCATCCTCGCCGGCATCGTGACCATCCCCATCGGCGTCTTCGTCGGTGGCGTGGCCGCAGGTTTTCCCGTCGGGTTCGTGCTGGTGAACCTCATCCCCGTGCTGGTTGCGGCCATCCTCATCGCTGTCGGCCTGTGGCTGATCCCCGACGGCATGACCCGGGGCTTCGAGGCCTTCGGCAAGGGCTTGGTGTTCGTCATCACCATCGGCCTCATCATCGGTGTCTTCGAGTACATGACCGGCGTGCAGATCATGCCGGCGGGATGGGAACTCGCACCGCCCACCGACGGCCTGGCCACAGTCGCCCAGATCGGCATGATGCTCCTCGGCGCGTTCCCGGCCGTCGCGCTCATCGTCAAGTACGCGGCGAAGCCGCTGTCCAAGGTCGGTGGCCTCCTCGGCATGAACGAGGCTGCTGCCGGCGGCATGGTGGCCACCCTCGCCAACAACATCCCGATGTTCCAGCTCATGAAGGACATGGACCCCCGCGGCAAGGTGCTCAACAGCGCGTTCGCCGTCTCGGCAGCCTTCGTCCTGGGTGACCACCTCGGCTTCACGGCCGGCGTCGAGCGCAGCATGATCGCGCCGATGATGGCCGGCAAGCTCACGGCAGGCATCCTCGCCGTCGCGCTCGCGTACTTCCTGTTCCGCAGGTCGCTTCCTGCAGCGGCTCCCCACGAGCCCACCGGCAAGCGCGTGCACGAACCGGTCATCGACCTCGAGCCGGAGCACGAGCCGGATGCCCGCCCACCGCTGCGCGACGACCCGAGGGACCCGGCGGAGGCCTGACATGCGGATCGCCAGGGTCATCGGATCGGCCGTGTCCACCATCAAGGCGGAGACGTTGCGCGGCACCAAACTGCTCGTGGTGCAGACGGCCTCCACCGCTGATGAGCTGATCGGCGACGAGGTGTTCGTCGCGGTCGACGCGATCGGTGCCGGCCAGGGCGAACTCGTCCTGATCAGCGAGGGGAGCGCGGCGCGCCATACCCCGCTGACCGCGGAGGCCCCGGTGGACGCCGTGATCCTCGCCATCCTCGACTCGCTCGAGGTCGGCGGCGACACCACGTTCCGCAAGAGCTGACAGACATCAGGACTACGCATGAGGAAGGAGGTGTGATGGACAGCCGGGACCTGCTCTCCGTCGGGATCGACGTCGGGACCACGACGAGCCAACTGGTCCTCTCCGAGCTGACGGTGAGTAACCAGGCCCGCGCGGGCCTGGTGCCCCGGCTGGACATCGACGCCCGCCGGGTGCTCTACCAGAGCGAACCGCACCTGACCCCGTTGCACACCGCCGACGAGGTCGACGTCGAGCGGCTCGTCGAACTCATCCGTGCCGAGTACCGGCGCGCCGGGGTCGAACCGAGCCAGGTCGAGACCGGCGCCGTCATCATCACGGGCGAGACGGCCCGCGCCCGCAACGCGGAGGAGATCCTGCGCGGGTTGGGCGACCTGGCCGGCGAGTTCGTGGTGACCGTGGCCGGCCCGAACCTCGAGTCGCAGATCGCGGGCCGAGGCTCCGGCGCCGCGCAGTGGTCGGCGGCCAACTATGCCACCGTGATCAACGTCGACATCGGTGGCGGCTCCTCGAACGCCGCCCTGTTCCGCTCAGGTGGGCACGTGGCTTCGGCCGCGTCCATGGTGGGCGGGCGCCAGGCGGTGCTCGACGCGTCCTCGGGTGTGCTCACCCACCTGGCCCCGATCGGCCGGATGCTGACTCGGGAACTCGGGCTCGACCTACGCGAAGGGTCGGTGCCGCGGCTCGAAGAACTGCGCAGGCTCACCGATGCCATGGCGGAGATCATCGTCGAACTCTGCCTGGGGGAGACCTCGCCGCTGGCCGCCGAGGCGGCCCTGAGCCCGCCCCTCGCCGTCGACGGCAGCGTCGGCGCCTACTTCGTCTCCGGCGGGGTCGGTGCCCTCTATTACGACAAGGCGCCCGCGCGCACGCTGTCCGAAGTCATCCGTTGGGGGGACGTCGGACCGCTGCTCGCGGACTCGTTACGGAGGAATGCACGCTGGTCCGCGTTGCGGGTCGAGCAGCCCGAACAGACGCTGCGGGCCACCGTCCTGGGGGCGGCCAGCCAGCAGGTCACCCTGTCCGGGTCCACCATCTGGGCGGAGGACTCGCACCTGCCGTTGCGCAACGCGCCGGTCATCGAGCCGAGGTTGCAGGACTCGGTGCCCGGGCTCGACGACGGCCCCGCCATCGCCGAGGCGCTCGGGGTAGCCGTGGAGCGCTGGGACCGGGGCGATGGCGCAGAGGGAGACTTCGCCGTCTCCCTCGACCTGCCGCAGCGACTCACGTATCCGCAGGTCACAGCGCTGGCCAGGGGCATCTGCAGTTTCGCCGTGCGACACCTTCCCCCCGGCCGTCCGCTGGTGCTGGTCACCGAGGCCGACTATGCCCAGGTGCTGGGCCAGACAATCAAGCAGGACCTGCCCGAAGTGCCGCTCATCGTCGTCGACCAGATTCACCTCGGGGAAGGCGATTTCATCGATATCGGGGAGCCGCTCTTCGACGGAAGAGTCGTCCCGGTGTCAGTGAAGACACTCATCTTTTATCAAGCGGCAGAAACAGAGAAACACAACCATCAGACATCAGCCGGAAAGACAGGGAGCTGACCGTGGAAAAGAAAGCCAGGAGGTGACTTCGATGCTGTTGCGGACAAAGTTGTTCGGCCACACCTACGAGTTCGCCGACATCAAGGATCTGTTGGCCAAGGCCAACGAGGAGAAGTCGGGCGATCAGCAGGCCGGTATTGCTGCCGAATCTGCTGCCCAGCGTGTCGCGGCACGACACGTGCTGGCAGAGGTGCCACTGAGCGCGCTACGTGAGAACCCCGTCGTGCCGTACGACGAGGACGAAGTCACCCGCGCCATCGACGACGGCATCAACGAGACGATCTACAACGAGATCAAGGGGTGGAGCGTCGGCGACTTCCGCGAGTGGATCCTGTCCAACAAGACCACCGGCGACGACATCGCGCGCATCAGCCACTCGCTCACCGGCGAGATGGTGGCGGCCGTCACCAAGCTGATGGGCAACCTCGACCTCATCGTCGCGGCCAAGAAGATCCGGGTGGTGACGCACTGCGCCAACACCATGGGGCTGCCAGGCACGTTCGCCTCACGGCTCCAGCCCAACCACCCGACGGATTCGGTCGACGGCATCCGCGCCTCCATCTACGAGGGCCTGTCGTTCGGCTCGGGCGACTCGGTCATCGGCATCAACCCGGCCGACGACTCCGTCGGCTCGGTGAGCCGACTGTTGGAGATGACCCACGAAGTCATCACCCGCTGGGAAGTGCCCACGCAGAACTGCGTGCTCGCGCACGTCTCGACGCAGATGGATGCCATGAAGCGCGGCGCGCCTGTCGGTCTGGTCTTCCAGTCGATCGCAGGCTCGCAGAAGGCGATGGAGAGCTTCGGTATCTCCGTGGACCTCCTCGACGAGGCCTATGCACTGGCGCAGAAGTACTGCGTCACTGCCGGCCCGAACTACATGTATTTCGAGACCGGGCAGGGTTCAGCGCTCTCTGCCGACGCTCACCACGGTGCGGACCAGCTCGTGCTGGAGGCCCGCAACTACGCCATCGCGCGTCGGTGGAGGCCCTACCAGGTCAACACCGTCGTCGGATTCATCGGCCCCGAGTACCTCTACGACTCAGTGCAGATCATCCGCGCCGGCCTGGAAGACCACTTCATGGGCAAGCTGAGCGGCATCTCGATGGGCTGTGACGTGTGTTACACCAACCACGCCAAGTCTGATCAGAACAGCAACGACAACCTGGCTGTACTCCTGGCCTCGGCCGGCGCCAACTTCATCATGGGTGTTCCCATGGGCGACGACGCGATGCTCAGCTACCAGACGACGAGCTTCCACGAGGCCGCGGCTCTCCGCCAGGCACTCGGAGTGCGCCCGTTGCCCGAGTTCGAGGCCTGGATGGAAGAGGTGGGCCTGTGGAAGGACGGCCAGCTCACCGAAATCGCCGGCGACGCGTCCTTCTTCCTGAAGAGGTGAACTGATGAACCAGAAAATTGAGGAGATCGTCGCCAGGGTACTGGCGGAACTGAAGGCCGAGGGCTTCGAGCCCAAGGACAACGTGAAACAGCGTTCGGAGTCCGTCATCAAGCGTGACGGTGGTGACCTGGTCATCGACCTGGCAGACCCCACGCTGGATGAAGCGCGCCACGCGATGCTGGTGGACAATCCCGCCGACGCGGACGGGCTGCGCAACCTGATGGCCACCACCAGTGCACGGCTGGGTGTCGGTAGGGCCGGGCCGCGCCCGAAGACAGCCACCGCGTTGCTGTTCCAGGCCGATCACGGAGTGACCCAGGACGCCATCTACGGCGTCGTGTCCCAGGAGATCAGGGACCAGTTCAACCTGTTCACCGTGACCACCAGGGTGGAGGACCGGGCCGAGTACCTGCTCCGGCCGGACCTCGGACGCCTGCTCAACGACGACGCCAAGAAGCTCATCGAGGAGAAGTGCGTCAAGGGGCCCGACGTGCAGCTGTGTGTTGTCGACGGCCTCTCGGCCGCCGCCATTGACAACAACCTGCGCGACATCTACCCGGTGATCGAGCAGGGGCTCAAATCCGGTGGGGTCTCCGTCGGCACCCCGTTCTTCATCGAGAACGGCCGGGTGGGTCTCATGAACGACATCAACACGATCGTCAAGGCCAAGGTCGTCGTCCTGCTCATCGGCGAACGCCCGGGCCTCGGCATCGCCGACGCCATGAGCGCCTACATGGGCTTCGACCCGCAGCCCGGCAAATCTGACGCCGACCGTGACCTGATCTGCATGATCACCACCCACGGTGGCACCAACCCGCTCGAGGCCGGCGCCTACATCGTCGAATTCATCAAGCGGATGCTCAAGTACAGCGCCAGCGGAGTCAAGCTCCGCGAGGTCGCGAAAGACTGACGGAAGGTAACTGACATGGCAATCCTGGAACCGGTCAAGCCGACCATCCTGGCCGTGCGCATCATCGCGAACGTCGATCGTGGCTTCGCGGAGAAGTTGGGGCTGGCGGACAACCAACGCTCGCTCGGCCTCATCACGTGCGACATCGACGACTCGCTCTACGTGGCGCTCGACGACGCCACGAAGTACGCGGAGGTCGACGTCGTCTACGCCAAGAGCTTCTATGCAGGCTCGGGCTACCCCTCGGGCCCGCTGTCCGGTGAGATCATCGGCATGCTGGCCGGACCCACCCCGGCCGAAGTGCGCGCCGGTGTGGACGCCGCCATCTCCTACGCCGAGGAGGAGGCGTGGTTCTACACCGCGGACGAGGCTGGTGAGCTCAACTTCTTCGCGCACCTGATCTCCAGCACCGGCAGCTACCTCTCGGAGGGCGCGGGCATCCGCCAGGGCGAGCCCCTGGCGTACCTGATCGCACCGCCGCTGGAAGCCACCTACGCGCTGGACCTCGCGGTCAAAGCAGCGGACGTCTCGGTGCAGGAGTACTTCGCACCGCCGAGCGAGACCAACTTCGCCGGCGGTCTGCTCACCGGCTCACAGAGTGCCTGCCGGGCGGCCTGTGCCGCCTTCCAGGACGGCGTGCTCGAAGTCGCGGCCAACCCGAAGCGCCTCTAGGAGCACTGAGTCATGAGCCCGAACAACATGGACTCGGATCTGAGGTCCATCCAGCAGGCCAGGGACCTGGCCGTGGCGGCGAGGGAGGCGATGCGGTCCTTCCAGTTCGCCTCCCAGGCGCAAGTGGACAAGATCTGTGCGGCCATGGTCGCGGCAGCGATGCGGGAAGCCGGCCGGCTGGGGCAGATGGCCCACGACGAGACCGGCTTCGGATACCCGGCGCACAAACAGGTCAAGAACGAGTTCGCCGCGCAGGGGGTGTGGGATTCCATCAAGGACATCCCCACCTGTGGCGTGCTCCGTCGCGACGAGAGCCGGGGCATCGTGGAGATCGGCTGGCCGGTGGGCGTGCTGTGCGCACTGACCCCCTCGACCAACCCCACCTCCACCGCCATCTTCAAGGTGCTGATCGGCGTCAAGGCCCGCAACGCGGTGGTCGTGGCGCCGCACCCGTCGGCCAGGAACTGCACCGCCGAGGCGGTGCGCGTCATGGCCGAGGCCGGCGAGGCTGCGGGGATGCCCAAGGGCCTGGTCAGTTGCATGACCGAACTCAGCCTCGACGGCACCAACGAGCTGATGAACCACTACGCCACCTCCATGATCCTGGCCACCGGAGGCCCGGGCATGGTCAAGGCGGCGCACAGTTGCGGAAAGCCCGCGCTGGGAGTCGGGCCCGGCAACGTACCGGCCTACGTCGACCGCACGGCGCACATCGTGAAGGCCGCCCAGATGATCGTGGAGTCGAAGTCGTTCGACTGCTCCACGATCTGCGCCACCGAACAGGTGGTCATCGCCGACCGGCCGATCGCAGAGCGACTCAAGACCGAGATGCAGCAGCGGGGCGCCCAGTGGCTCTCCGCGGAGGAGTCGGACAAGCTCGCAGGAGCGATGTTCCGTCCCAACGGGATGATGTTCGCGGAGTACGTGGGGCGCACGCCCCAGGAGCTCGGCCGGATGGCCGGGATCCAGGTCCCCGCGAGCACCCGCATCCTCGTGGCCCCTCTCGACGGGGTGGGGCCGAAGTACCCCCTGTCGCGCGAGAAGCTCACCACCGTGCTCGGATGGATGGTGGAGGACGGCTGGAAAGCCGGCTGCGACCGGGCCATCCAGGTGCTCAGGTTCGGCGGCGACGGCCACTCGATGGTCATCCACTCGCGCGACGAGGAGTCCATCCTCCAGTTCGGTATCGAGAAGCCCGCCTTCCGCGTCCTCGTCAACACCTGGGGCAGCCTGGGTGGCGTCGGTGCGACCACGGGGGTGCGGCCGTCCATGACGCTCGCCCCCGGTGGCATCGGCGGGGCGGTCGTGAGTGACAACATCACCGTCGAGCACGTGCTCAACGTCAAGCGGCTCGCCTACCACCTGCGCCCGGCGCCCGATGTGGCCCGCGCGCACGGAGGACGGCTCGACGGCATGACGCCGGCCGTCGGCGACACCGACGACACTGCGCAGGCCGCAGAGGCGTCCGGTCAGGACGCGGACGCGGCGCTGATCGAGAAGCTGGTGCGCCAGATACTCACAGAAATGCAGAAATGAGGTCCGCGAGGAGGTAGCCAATGACCGATCAACCAACCAATGTGCCGCCGAGGCGCAGACCCGGCAACGGGAAGAAGCCCGAAGCCACGGCAGAGACCGAGGTGCAGGCCACTGAAGAGGCCCCACCACCGTCGACGCCGTCACCACAACCGGAACAACAATCCGAAACCACACCCCACACCCCGGAAACACCCACTCAAAGGAGAACTCCCATGGCAGATGTCCAGATGATCGCTCTCGGCATGGTCGAGACCAAGGGCCTCGTCGGCGCCATCGAGGCCGCTGACGCGATGGTCAAGGCCGCCAACGTCCGGCTCATCGGCAAGGAACAGATCGGTGCCGGCCTGGTCACAGTGTTCGTGCGCGGCGACGTCGGCGCGGTCAAGGCCGCCACCGACGCCGGTGCAGCGGCTGCGGGTCGCGTCGGCGAACTCGTCTCGGTCCACGTGATCCCGCGCCCGCACGGCGACGTGGAACTCATCCTCCCGCACCGCGACTGACCACCGAAGACGATCGTGAACCGGAAGGAGTGAGCCGTCATGGGTAGGAGCGTCATCACAGCAGCCGAGGTCCAAGCGGCCTCGGGTGACCGCCTCGTGGTGCCCGCCGATGCCATCGTCACCCCGCTCGCGCGGGACGTGGCGAAGGACCGGGGCGTCAGCATTGTGCGGGGAGGTGCCGCGGAGGAAGCGCCGCGGGCCGATGACGCTCTCATGACGCAGATCCGCACGATCGTCACCTCCATGCTGGGGTCGGGTGGGGGCGCGCTCGCCGCCTCCACCGCCCGGCCACGCGTCAAACTGGCCCGCCAGGCCGACGCGCGGCTCGAACCGTTCCCGTACCCGGGGCCGCCCCCGTCCATGGCCGTCACCGCAGGCGACGTGGTCACGGCCGACGACGGTGCGCCCATGGCGGCGGGCTATCTCACCCTCACCAAGGGGTCGTTCCCCTGGACCCTCACCTACGACGAGATTCAGATCGTCCTCGAAGGTGAGCTCCACCTGGGTGGCGACGGAGGCGGCCAGATCGGCCGCCCCGGCGACATCCTCTACGTGCCCAAGGGGTCGTCGATCACGTTCGGCACGCCGTCGTGGGCCAAGTTCATCTACGTCACCTTCCCGGCCAACTGGGAGGAAGGGCTCTGAACATGCACGTGTCCGCGGCTGCGTCGGACCCCACGCCGGGTTCCCCGACGCCGGTCAGACGCACCATGAAGGCGGCCAAGGCGGCGCTGCGGCACCCCCCGCGGATCGCGCCCCACACCCCGATCAGGGTGGGGGTCGATCTCGGCACCGCGTTCAGCGTCGTCATGGTCACCGACCGCGACGGCGCCCCGCTCGCCGCCGCCACGAGGTTCGCCGACGTGGTGCGCGACGGTGTGGTGTGGGACTTCGCCGGCGCCCAGGCCGTGATCCGTGAACTCCGCAACGAGGTTGAGGCCGCCACCGGGCGCACGCTCACCCAGGGTGCCGTGACCATCCCGCCGGCGGTCGGCGCAGCTGACCACCGCGCGCACCGCTACGTCCTGGAGGGCGCAGGGATCGAGTGCACCGCCGTCGTCGACGAGACCACCGCCGCCAACGCGGTCCTCGGGATCACCGACGGCGCGGTCGTCGACATCGGGGGCGGCACCACGGGGGTCGCCATCCTGCGCGGCGGCGAGGTCATCGCCAACATCGATGAGCCGACCGGTGGCACCCACCTGTCGCTGGTCATCGCCGGCGCGTTGAAGATCCCCTTGGCCGAAGCGGAGAAACGCAAGGTCAGGAAGCGCGAGCAGGAGGCGTTGTTGCCCCTGGTCCATCCCACCCTCGAGAAGATCTCCACCATCGTCCGCGCAGCAGTGGCGGGCCACGACGTCGACGTCATCCACCTGGTGGGAGGCACCGCAGCCTTCCTCGGCATCGCCGACATCATGGCCGACATCACCGGTATCCGCACCGTCGTGGCCCCCGAACCCATGCTCGTCACCCCGCTCGGGGTCGCGAGCTTCGCCGAGCCCATCGCCCAGAAGGGAGGCCATTGACATGGCCGATCATTCCGATTTCCAACTGCGGGCCTACTGCCATCTCGACCGCATCCAGCCCCAGTTCGCCGCGTTCACGGGGAAGATCGCGGCCGGTTCCCCGCCGGTGGAGGGCATGAGCAGTCTCTACGTCGAGATGGCGCCGGGCAACTGGGTCTTCAGGGTGGTCGACACCGTGCTGAAGGCCGTTGACGTGAAGCCGGGCGCCCAGGTGGTCGAGCGCCAGTTCGGCATGTTCGAGGTGCACTCTGACAACCAGTCCGAGGTGCTCCGCGCCGGCGAGGTGGTCCTGGAGTCGTTGGGCACGCCCTTGGAGGCACGCATCGCCCCCAAGATCGCCTCCGAGCAGATCATCACCAACGTGCATCCCCTCCAGGCCCAGGTCCTGAACCGCATGAACATGGGCACGATGATCGAGGGCGGCCACACCATGCTGGTGCTGGAGGTCGAACCCGCCGCCTACATCACGCTGGCCGCCAACGAGGCCGAAAAGGCCTCACCGATCTTCCTCAACCACATGAGCTCCGTGGGCATCTACGGCCGGATGTGGATCTCCGGCACGGAGGCCGACATCGAAGCGGCCCGCGAGGCCGCCATCACCGCCATCGAAGCCGTCACGGGACAGTAAGGAACACGCCATGGCTCGCCGCGTACTCACCAAGGAATCCATCGACCAACTGCTCGCCTCCGGCACCACGGAGGTCCGGCTCGCGCCCGGCGACATCGTGACCGCGCTCGCCAAGGAGTACGCCCTCGACCACGGGCTGCGGCTCGTGCCCGCCCCTGCGGCGGCGGCGCCGTCCGCCCATTCGCCGGCGGCGCAGCCCCCGCCACAGTCCTCGGGCTCCGCTGGGGTGGGTGCGGAGGTGCGCAAGGCCGTCGTGGCCGCCCTCGGCTATGAGCCCGACGGGTTGGACAGCGCCATCAACAAGGCCCTCAAGAAGTAACGCCGTGAGCCCCGGCACCGACGTGCGCGGCGCATCGATCTACCTTTGTCCGACCGAGCACTGCCCGCACCTCCTGCAGTTCGCTGTGGGCCTCCTCGACGACCTGGGCACGCGGCATGCGTCCGTCGGCGTGTTCCGGCCGATCGTGGCGGAACCAACCGACCGGGTGCTCGGCGCGCTGCTGGAACTCGCGGCCGACGACGGGCCGGAGCCCCGGTGGGGCGCCACAGCCGACGAGGTGCTGCACAACTCGACGGCGGCGATGGCGCAGATCATCGCGCGCTACGCCGATTGCGCACAACGCCACGACGCCGTGCTGGTGCTGGGCAGCGAATACGACTGTTCCTTGGCCCCCATCGAATTCGCCTGGAACACTCGCGTCTCGGCCAACATCGACGTGCCCATGGTGCTCGTCGTGCCGTCCGGCGGGGGAGCGGAACTCACCCGCGACCGCATTGACGTCGCCCTGGACGAGGCGACCCGCAATTTCGCGCAGGTGGTCGGTGTGCTCGCGCCGAGGGGCGAGGGCCAGCAACTGAGTGCCGCGGACCTCGGCGAACTGCCGGTGCCCGCGTTCGTCGTGCCCGAGGTGACTGGGGCCGTGAGCGGCCTCGAGGGTGCGCTGGTGGCAATCGGTGCTGAGCCGGTCGCGGGGGAGGGGGACCTCGCAGCGGTGGCCACCCGGCGCGCGCTGCTGATCGCCGACATGAGCCTGTCCAACCTCCTGCCCCAGGTGCGTCCCGAGTCGCTGGTGATCTTCTCCGCCGACCGGACGGAGATCGGCGTCGGACTGCCGTTGGCGGCCGCGACCGGGCGGTTCCCCGCCGCTGCGGCGGCCATCGCTGCCGGACCGTGGCCGCTCGACCCCGCCGTCGGCACCTTCTGGCAGCGGCTGACGCCGGGCGCGCCGTTGTTGCGCACCCGCAGCACCATCGAGCAGGTCTATCTCGCGTTGGGTGACTACGAGCGGGTACCCGCCCAGCTGAACGCCCGCCAACTGCGGGAGGCCCGCGATGTCTTCGCCCGCGACGCCGACGCTGGACAACTTCTGCGCGGCGCCCGGGTGGTGGGACGCGAGGACGTGGTGACGCCGCTGATGTTCGAGCACCGGCTGTTGGAGGCGGCCCGCGCCGCCGACCGCCACATCGTGCTGCCCGAGGGAGAGGAGGAGCGCATCCTCCGTGCCGCGCACCGCCTCCTCGATCAGGGGATCTGCCGGCTCACCCTGCTCGGCGACCCCGGGGTCGTCAGGGCGAAGGCGCAGGAACTCGACCTCGCCATCGGTGCCGCCCAGCTCATCGACCCCGCCACGAGCCCGTTGCGCGAGGAGTTTGCGCAGAGCTATGCCCGGCTTCGCGCCCAGAAGGGCGTCACCCTGGAGCAGGCACGCGAGGCCATGAAGGACGTCAGCTACTTCGGCACCATGATGGTTCACGAGTCCCTCGCCGACGGGATGGTCTCAGGGGCGGTGCACACCACGGCGCACACCATCCGCCCAGCGCTGCAGATCATCAGGACCAGGCCGGGGATCACCGTGGTGTCGTCGGTGTTCCTCATGTGTCTGGCGGACCGGGTGCTCGTGTTCGGCGACTGCGCGGTCAACCCGAACCCCACGCCGGACCAGGTGGCCGAGATCGCGCTCAGCTCCGCCGAGACCGCCCGGCAGTTCGGGATCGAGCCCCGAGTCGCGATGCTGTCCTATTCGACCGGCGCCTCCGGAACGGGGCCGGACGTGGAACAGACCGTCGAGGCGACCCGACTCGTGCGCGAGCGCGCGCCCGGGCTCCCCGTCGACGGGCCGCTGCAGTACGACGCGGCCGTCGAACCGGCCGTGGCCCGCACCAAGGCACCGGAGTCCCCGGTTGCCGGACGGGCGACCGTGCTGGTCTTCCCGGACCTGCAGACGGGCAACAACACGTACAAGGCAGTCCAGCGCAGCGCCGGTGCCCTGGCGATCGGGCCCGTCCTCCAGGGCCTCAACAAGCCGGTCAACGACCTCTCGCGGGGCGCGCTGGTCTCCGACATCGTCAACACCGTCGCCATTACCGCCATCCAGGCAGGGAAGCAGCCATGACCGACACCATGCGGGCCGCCGTCGTCACGAGGTTCCGCACCCCCCTCGAACTGCGTGAGGTGCCCGTCCCCGAACCGCGGTGGGGAGAGGTCCTCGTCCGCGTCAGGGCCTGTGGCGTGTGCCACACCGACCTGCACGCCATCCACGGCGACTGGCCCGAAAAGCCCGCGTTGCCCCGCATCCCCGGCCACGAGGCCGTGGGCGAGGTGGCGGCGGTCGGCCCCGGCGTTGAACTGCACCAGATAGGCGACCGCGTCGGAGTGCCGTGGCTGCACGAGGCGTGCGGCCGGTGCGAGCAGTGCATGTCGGGGTGGGAGACGCTGTGCGCCAAGCAGCGACGCACCGGCTACGACGTGGACGGTGGGTTCGCGGATTTCGTGGTGGCCAAGGCTGATTTCGCGGTGAAGTTGCCGGCCGGCCTGCCGTATGAGCAGGCGGCGCCGCTCATGTGCGCGGGGCTCACCGTGTACAAGGGCCTCATGATGACCGAATCGGACCCCGGGGACTGGGTCGTGGTCTCGGGCGTGGGCGGGCTGGGCCACCTGGCCGTGCAATACGCCCGTGCCATGGGTCTGCAGGTGGTGGCCACCGACATCGACGACGCGAAGCTGACGCTGGCGGCCCGCCTGGGCGCGAACCTCACCATCAACGTGCGGGAGGCGGACCCGGTGAGCTACGTCCGCCGGATCATCGGAGGCGCGCACGCGGCGCTGGTCACGGCCGTCTCGCCGGCGGCATTCGGCCAGTCCGTGGCGATGATGCGGCCGGGCGGCACCGTGGTGCTCAACGGACTGCCTCCGGGCGATTTCCCGATCAACATCTACGACATGGTGATGCGCGCCATCACGCTGCGCGGCTCCATCGTGGGCACCCGGTACGACTTGGACCGGGCGCTCGCGCTCGCGGCGCAGGCGAAGATCGAGGCGACGGTGCACCCGGCGCGCCTCGACGACGTCAACGACGTGCTGGCCAAGCTCGAGGGCACGGCCCTGCCCGGCCGCACCGTCCTGGAGTTCTAGGCGGCTGCGCGCCCCGTGATGAAGCGGCGGGATTCGGCGACGATCCGGCCGGCGTCGTGGTCGAGGGTGGCGACGTGGTAGCTGCGCCTCAGTTCGACATCCACCACCTCCGCCATGTCCCGGCGGACCAGTTCGCGGCTGAGGCCGTCGACGACGTGGTCCACCGTCGAGGCCATCAGGAGCACGGGGCCGGGGATGCGGTGCAGCTTCGACTGCGTGTCAGCCCACAGCTCGGCCATCGTGGCCAGGCTGGTGACGGAGAAGCGCGAGTAGGCCGGCTCCTCCACCCCGGCCAGCGCGATGTCGGAGGCGATGCCGCGCTGGGGCGGCAGCAGCCGGTGGATCTTCACCGCTGGGGCGACGCGGCGGTCCCTGGTGCCGAGGGAGGGGTTCACCAGCAGGGTGCCCCCCACAGGGTGGGCTGCGGCCAGCTGCAGCGCCAGCGCGCCGCCCATCGAGAGGCCCGCGACGAACACCGTGCTGCAGGTGGCGGCCAGGTCGAAGTACGCGTCCTCGACGGCGTTGTACCAGTCCCACCACCTGGTGCGTGCCAGGTCGCGCCAATGTGTCCCGTGGCCAGGGAGCCTCGGGGCCAGGACCCGGACCCCGGGCCAGTCGCCGTCGGGCTCAGCCAGCCCTTCGGCCCAGGGGCGCAGGCTTCCGACGGTTCCGGTGAATCCGTGGCACATGACGACACCGATGTCGCCGTGTCCACCCCGGAACGGGCGCGCCTCATCTCGGACGCTGTAGGAGGTAGTCATCTTCCTACGATGACAGAGATTAGACTGCCGCCCATGTGGTACCAGTTCTTCAAATACGTCATCTTCACGCCCATGGTGAAGTTCGGCTATGGCACGAAGGTGATCGGGAAGGAGAACTTCCCCAGGCAGGGCGGCGCGATCCTGGCCAGCAACCACATCGCCGCCTTCGACTCCCTGGTGCTGCCTGCCAGCATGCCGCGCCGGATCATCTTCCCCGCCAAGGCCGAACTGTTCTCCGGCGAGGGCGGGGTGGGCAGCAAGATCGTGGCCTGGTTCCTGAAGAACGTGGGTATGGTGCCCATGGACCGCAGCGGCGGCCGCGCCAGCGCGCAGGCGCTCGGCAGCATCACCTCCGTGCTCGCGGAGGGCAGCGTGGTGGGCATCTACCCCGAGGGCACCCGCTCGCCCGACGGCCGGCTGTACAAGGGCAAGACGGGCATGGCCCGCATGGCGCTCAGCAACAATGTGCCCGTGATCCCGGTGGGCGTCACCGGCACCAAGTCCTTCAAGGGCCCGTTCGGTCTGCCGTGGGTGCGCCGCCCCGTCGTGATCATCGGCAAGCCCCTCGACTTCTCCGCCCACGCCACCGCGAAGCCCAGCACGGCGCTGCTGCGCTGGGTGACGGACGAGACCCTGGCCGCGATCCAGCAACTCACCGGTCAGGAGTACGCCGACGTCTATGCCACGCGCGTCAAGCACGGCGACCTCAGGGACATCGGCTCCGACGAGTTCGTGCGGCCCCGCCCCGGCGGGGAGGGGCCCCCTGCGGAGCAGAGCGCGGCTCCTGATGCCTGACAGCCAGTGGAACGAGGCGCAGGCCGTCCGGGGCCTGCGCCCGTTCACCCTCTGGTACCGCGACCGGCACGACGTGCTCAGCCGGGTCTACACCGTCGTGGAGGTGGCCCGCGGGCTGTTGGGCGTCCACGTGGTGCTGGTGAACTTCCTGCTCGTCCTGCCCCGCGCCGACAACCGGCTGGGAGTGATCGCAGCCACCCTGGCGTTGGTGTTCTGGCACATCTTCATCTCGCTGCGGATGCGCAAGCCCTCGAAGCGCACCCCCGCCGCCCACCTGGCGGACCTGGGCGTCACGGTCACGATCGTGCTGGTCACGGCACTGGTCCTGCCGCCGGGCGGTGCGCCGCTGACGCTGGCCGGCTACTGGGCGGGCGGCGCCGCGGCCTACGCAGCGCTGTTCAACAGCGTCCGGTACGGCGTGGTGTTCTCCGTCATCATCGCCGGTTCGACGCTGATGGTGCCGTCGCACTTCAGCCTGGAGCGCCTCGGCAGCAGCTTCGTCATGATCCTGCTCACCGCCTGCCTGGGCGTGTTGATCTCCCAGTTCCGGGCCACGATCGTCGAGCAGGAGCAGGAGCGCGTCCGCTCCGCCGCGCTCGGCGAACGGGAGCGACTCTCCAGGCTCGTGCACGACGGCGCCCTGCAGGTGCTGGCCCTCGTCGAGCGGGAGGGTCCCTCGCTGGGCCCCCGCGGCATCCGGCTCGCGGCATTGGCGCGTGAGTCCGAGATGCAGCTGCGCTCGCACCTGCAAGACCGCGACGTGCTCAACGTCGAGCCCACCACCACCGTCGACCTCGCGGCCGTCCTCGACAAGTACGAATCGTCCAAGGTCACCGTCGCCACCATGGCCAGCCTGGTGGAGATCCCCAGGCCTCTGGCCGACGAGATTGAGGCCGCCCTGGCGGAGATCCTCAAGAACGTGGAGGAACACGCAGGCCCGGACGCCCGGGTCTGGATCCTGCTGGACCAGGAGATGTGCGATGAGGTGATCCTCTGGGTCCGCGACAATGGCGTCGGCATGAGCGCCCAGCAGGTGGAGGCCGCCGCAGCCAACGGCCGGATGGGCATCCGCGACTCGATCGTGGGCCGCATGGCGGCCCTGGGCGGCTCGGCGATCCTCAAATCCTCGCCCGGTGCTGGGGCAGAATGGGAACTCAGGTTCCCGATCGACGTCGACGCGATGGAGAGTTGAGTGGTTGCGAAGTTGGAGCGGAAGCGGGTCATGCTGGTCGACGACCACCCCATGTGGATCGACGCGCTGAGCGAGGACCTCACCGAGGTGGGTTTCGAGATCGTGGCCGTGGCCAAGAACGGCCGGGAGTGCCTGGACAGAGCGCGCGCGGCCCGTCCGGAGGTCATGGTGATGGACCTGCAGATCCCTGAGCCGGACGGCGCCACCTGCATCGAGATCCTGCTGCAGGAGTTCCCGGACATGCACGTCCTCGTGATGTCGGCCTCCGGCGAACGCGACGACGTGCTCCGTGCCATGAAGGCCGGCGCGAAGGGCTACCTCGTGAAGTCGGCGTCCAAGGAGGAACTCATCGACGGGGTGCGCCGCACGGCTGTCGGCGACGCCGTGTTCACGCCGGGTCTTGCCGGGCTGGTGCTGGGCGAGTTCCGCCGGATGGTGAACGTGGCCCGCTCCCACAACGAAGAGGGCCCGGTGCTGACCAGCCGGGAGATCGAGGTGCTCCGCCGCGTCGCGAAGGGCATGGCCTACAAGGAGATCGCCGACGAACTGTTCGTGTCCCACCGCACCGTGCAGAACCATGTGCAGAACGTGCTGCGCAAGCTGCAACTCCACAACCGGGTGGAACTGACGCTCTACGCGATCGACAAGGGCCTGCACGATCCCAACGAGTGAGGCCGTCCACCGGCTCGTCGACCGGTGAGGGCGCTGTGCGGGGTGGGGTAACCTAACGCGCATGTCGAGCATCATTTCCCGGGAAGAACTACGCGCGCTGCCCTACGTCCAGCAGCCGTCGTACCCGGATCCCGCGGCCCTCGATCGGACCATCGACGCGCTGGAGAAGCTGCCCCCGCTGGTTTTCGCTGGGGAGTGTGACGACCTGCGTCTCAAGATGGCCGATGTCGCCGACGGCCGGGCGTTCCTCCTGCAGGGCGGCGACTGCGCGGAGACGTTCTCCGGGGTCACCGCCCAGGCCATCAAGAGCAAGCTGCTCGTGCAGCTCTCGATGGCGGTGGTCATGACCTACGCCGCGCAGGTCCCGGTGGTCAAGGTCGGCCGCATCGCGGGTCAGTACGCCAAGCCGCGCTCGAACGGTGTGGAGACCCGGGGCGACCTGTCGTTGCCCTCCTACCGCGGCGACGCCATCAACGGCTTCGACTTCACGCAGGAGTCGCGGGAACACGATCCCCAGCGCCTCCTCCGCGTCTACAACGCTTCCGCGGCCACGCTGAACCTCGTGCGCGCCTTCGTCAAGGGCGGCTTCGCCGACCTGCGTGGAGTGCACAGCTGGAACGCCGAATTCGTCCGCGACTCGCAGGTCGAGGCGGAGTACGAGGAGCTCGCCTCCGAGATCGACCGCGCGCTGGCCTTCATGGTCGCCTGCGGCGTGAAGGACGACTCGCTCAGCACCGTCGACTTCTACGCCAGCCACGAGGCGCTGCTGCTCGAGTACGAGCGCGCCCTCACCCGCGTCGACTCCCGCTCGCAGGAGCTGTACGGTTGCTCCGGCCACATGCTCTGGATCGGGGAGCGCACCCGCCAGCTCGACGGCGCCCACGTGGAGCTGTTCAGCCGCGTGCAGAACCCGCTCGGGGTCAAGCTCGGCCCCTCCACCAGCGTCGCCGATGCGCTCGCGCTGGCAGACAAGCTTGATCCCCACCACGTCCCGGGGCGCCTGACGTTCATCACCCGGATGGGCGCCAAGAAGGTCCGCGACGTGCTGCCCGCCGTCATCGAGGCTGTCGAGGCCAGCGGCCGCAAGGTCGCCTGGGTCTGTGACCCCATGCACGGCAACACCTTCGAGGCGAAGAACGGCTACAAGACCCGCTCGTTCGCGGATGTCGCCGATGAGGTCAACGGCTTCTTCGACGTCCACGAGCAACTCGGCACCTGGCCCGGCGGCCTGCACGTGGAGATGACGGGCGACGACGTCACAGAATGCGTGGGCGGCGTCTACAACCTCGACGAGAACGATCTCGCCAACCGCTATGAGACGGTCTGCGACCCCCGCCTGAACCGCAACCAGTCGCTCGAACTGGCCTTCCTCGTGGCCCGCCGCCTCCGCTCGGGCCGCCTTAACCGCGAAAACCCGGTCCAGTGGTTCCAGGCCAAGGACCTGTGATCGATCTCCGCAGCGACACGGTGACCCGGCCCTCGGCCGGGATGCTGGCCGCCATGGTGGAGGCCCCCGTCGGGGACGACGTCTACGGCGAGGACCCCACCGTCGCGGAGCTGGAGCGCCGAGTGGCCGGGATATTCGGCAAGGAGGACGCGCTCTTCTGCGCGACCGGGTCCCTGGCCAACCAGCTCGGCATCTGGCTGCACACCCCGCCCGGCACCGAAGTGCTCTGCGACGCGCAGGCGCACATCGCCCGGGCGGAGATGGGCGCCCACGGCGCCGTCGGCGGAGTGACCATGCGCACCTGGGGCTCGGATCGCGGGCGGCTCGTGGCCGACGACGCCCTGGCGATGGTGGCGGTCGACTGCGGCCCGTACCTGGTGGAGACGGCCTGCATCGAGGTGGAGGACAGCCACAACTTCGGTGGCGGGACCGTGCAGGACTTCGACGAACTCGGCATGGTCTCCGAGGGCGCCCGTGCGCTCGGCATCGCCACGCATCTCGACGGCGCCCGGCTCGCCAACGCCGCTGCTGTGACCGGTCGCTCGTTCGCCGAGTACGGCTCGCTGTTCGACACCGTCAGCATCTGCCTCTCCAAGGGGCTCGGCGCACCGGTGGGCAGCGTGCTCGTCGGCAGCGCGGAGCAGATGGCCCGCGCCCGCGTGCAGCGCAAGCGGTTGGGTGCCGGCTGGCGCCAGGCCGGCGTGCTCGCCGCCGCCGGGCTCTACGCGCTGGACCACAACCTCGCCCGCGTCGTGGAGGACCACACCGCGGCGCGCGTCCTGGCCGAGACCATCGACGCGGCCCGGCCCGGCGTCGTCACCGTCGAGTCGGTGGTGACCAACATCGTGCTGATCTCCACCCCGGATGCGCCGGGAGTCGCCGCACGGCTGAAGGACAAGGGTGTGTTGGTCAGCGTCCTGGGCCCGCGGGCGCTGCGCGCCGTGACGCACCTCGATGTCACTGGGGAGCAGTGTGCCGAAGCGGGCCAACGTGTCGCCTGGGCACTGCGCTGACGCGGCTCGATTTCTGCCGTCGAGCGCGGCCATGAACCAAGGGCTCTCGTTCGCGGCGGGTTGGCGAACAGTCACGCGGTGCTCGATTCGGCGAGGATCTCGTGACGATGGCGGTGGGTGCCTTGCCTTCGAGTCGCGCCCGGTGTGCTCGCCCGCCGGGCAAGGCGGCTCCTCACCACAAGGGGTTTCACTCCGCTAAAAGGGACAATTACCCCCGGCCCGTGGGGAGAGTCCCTCCCGTATAGACAGCACCAAAAGGGTGCAGACCTGGCACATCAGGAATCATGATGTCTTCCAGCTGGTGAACGACTTCTCCATCAGTGACCGAGCGATGTTCCAACGACCAGCCCAGACCAGCAGGTCGAACTCCTACCACTCCCGATGGCCCCAGGAACCAGCTGCTTTCCCTTGACAAGCTCACAACTTCGCGAGAAACCCCGGTCTGGGGATCCGCTGTCCACAGACTTCCAGTAGCTAACCAGTAGAGGGACCTGCCGAGCGCTGTGAGCGTGGTCGGTCCGCCCTCGGACTGCCACTGGGCTACGCTGGCGCCGGGGCCAGTGAGAGGGAGGGGGGTGACTGAGCGTGCCTCCGGATCTATCCGCCAAATGTCTATTGTTGACTGGGCATCAGGTGACCTCGCCACGAAGGCGTAACTGAACCGATCCAAAGTAGCCATCCGCTCGCCCCACACCGAAGACACCTCTGCAGCGGGTCCAAAGCTCGAGACTGCGTCGGATGTCAGGTCGGTGAGGTGGACTTCGGGAGACAATCCTGATGCGGAGAAGGCGAACGTGCGTCCCCCGTTCCAACCGCTCCCCGCTCCGAGGAATCCATGATGGTCCCAATAATGATGATCGGTCCCATTGAACAACAGGAGCGCGGAGTCGTATCTACTCAGGTCTTGAGTGCCGTAGTTGATGACCGCGAGCACATGGTCTCCCGCCGGCGAAAGAGTGTCGATTGCTCCGCCGCGTACAGGGAGTTCCCATGTGCGGTGTTGTTGATCCCAATAGTGGGCCCGGTCGTTCGAGAGCCATGCGACGGCACCGTTGCAGCCGATCAAGCGGGCATTATCGATCGGGGTGAACTCCGTCACATCACGACTGCGGCCGTCGTCGCTGAGACGAAGCACCACTCCTTTACGGGTCGAAGGTTCATCACCAGCGCCGTAGTTGGAGAACCCCAGCGCGTAACCGCTGGCAGTGGGATCGAACTCGCCCTCCGACTCTGCAGGGCTTTCAATCCACGGATCTGCGCTGCAACCGCTGGCAGACGCGGCGCAGAGCGCCAAGCCTCCCGCTAGGAATGACCTCCGTCGCACTTAGGCTCGCTCAAGGTATCGACTCAGGACGGTCAGCGGCGACTTCCAGAGGTCCTCCGGATATACACCAGGCCCGCCATTGCGATCCAGGTCGACGTTGTAGGTCGATGCATACATCCAAGCTGCCCAAACCAGACTCGAGCAGTTGTATGTCGACTTCCACACCTGGTCGTCGAGGGAAGCGAAAGGCCAAAGAGGATGTTTGTTGAATGAGAAATCGGACTCGTACTGGACGTTAGCGCTCAACCGATTGATGCCGAACTGCCCTGCGCGGTCGTTCATGTTGATGGACGCACCGTCGACTCGACGAAGATGAGCAGGATAACTTGCATGCGTTCGAAGCCCGGTGTAGGTACTAGTGATGCGCCGGATGCTCGGGATGTCTCTGCCCGGCATGTGCACTGCCTCACACTGGCCTGTGAAGAGAGTGTTGTGCCCATGGGCCACGGTGAGGGTCTTAGAGTAAGAGTACGTGAAGTATCCAGCGGCTGCGCAACCTAGCTTGACAGCGGTGCCTTCACCTGTGCTGTTCGTGGACAGTTCTGTTGCTTTCGGAATGTGCGCTGCTCTAGCCTCGCTCGAATCTTCATACAGCATCGCGACTACATCTTCCTCGCTGATTCCTCGGTTGATCGCGTGATCTGCAATGGACTCGGCGAGTTCTTTCGAACTAACGCCGGGATTCACAGACAGTATCTCGTCGATCCGAGGATCGGAAACACCGGGGCCAACCGATGCGCCGTGCGTAGGATCGTCCGCCACAGCCACTCCCGAAAAGAGGCTTATCCCGATCGCGAGGAGAATGCTTAAGCTCCATTTGTGCGAAATCATAGGTGTCTCCATCGACTGAAGCGCGCGGTGCTAGACGAGCGCTAATGGGGGTGGCGCGATGCCGAGAGTACTACGAACCGTAGTGAACAGAGAGGGGCTCTATACTGGCCGAGCGTGAACTGGGCACGTCAGGTGAGCGACGCCGATCCGCAGCGCGGAGATGCAGTTCGAGCCGTCATATGTCGATCAGATCTTCCCGCTGGACTCAGCATGGCGGCTCTCCGTTTTGCAGCCTGTGGCTAACGGGGTTCCAGCTCCGCGATCGGGCGCGGCCATGCGCCCAGTTCCTGCCAGACGAAGTTGGGCACCCGCGCGAAGAACCCGTGGAGGAACCGCGACGTGCGGTCCAGGTCTGCCGGCAGCCAGTCGTCGCCGTCGCCCACCCGGATGACCCCTGCCGAGATCTCGAACTTCGGCGCATCGGCCAGCATCAGGTACTCCATCTGGCGCTGGTGCATGACGTCAGAGCCGAACCTGGCGTTGCCGGTGCGCACGGTGAAGCGCCGGTTGAAGTCCTCCCACTCGAACTTCTGCGACCGCCCGAACAGGCCCCAGTTCACGGACAGGTCCTCGAACGGGAATGTGGTGCGGAACTCACAGAGGATCTCGTCGTGGTTGCGGATCTCTGTGTGGGTCCTGCCCTCGGAGTCCCTGCGGGTGTGCCTGGTCTTCCAGGTGTGCTTCAGGCGGACGAAGGGCAGCCCGTCGTTGGACGAGGTGATGATGTCGTGGGCCTGGTGGTCGAAGCCGCCGCCGGTGCTGCTCACGGCGCCCAGGTAGGCGTCGTCGCGGGGGAGGTAGGACCAGCCCGGGCGGCCGTGGAAACTCAGGCCCGCAGGGGCGGGGGGCCCGCTGTACTGGGTGATCGCGGTGGTGAGCAGCGCGGCGCGCACGGCTGCCAACTGCTCGATGGCGTCCTCGAGGGGGTCCGCCTCGCGGGGCGCGTCGACCAGGACCAGGTTGTCGTGGTCGATGCTGATCCGGTACGGCCCGCGGAGGTGGGCGCCCACCGCCGTGAGCAACTCCTCGGCATAGCGGCGCGACGGCGCGGCCGCGCGCAGTTCGCCTAGTTCGACGGGCTCGCCCAGCCTGGGCAGCCGGTCGTCGGTGACATGGAGGACCTCAGCCGCCGGGAGCGACTTCGGCAGGGGCATGGTCACCACGTACCCGGCGCTGCGCCAGGCGTCGCACGAGTAACGGAAGGCCGTGAACGGCGTTGAGTCCTTCGCGACGCCGAGCAGTTGGTCGTCGACGCGCCGGTCGAAACCCAGGCCGAACGGCGGCACGTTCAGGCCGTGGGTGATGGACAGCGGGGGAGACGTGATGAACTCCCAGCCCTTGGCCCGCAGCGACTGCACATAGCGGTGCCGCAGCAGCCCCCAGATGCCGAAGCCGACGGCGGCCACCGCCAGCACAATGAGCACGACCACCATGAAATCGGGCACGATCCCCCACCTCCGGCCACCAGTGTGCCAGCGATCGCGATCAGGCGACGTAGAGCGTGACCTTCGTCCCCACGGCGACCTCGGTACCCGCCGCCGGGTCTGTGCTGTTGGCGATGTCCAGCGGGATCGGGAAGTTCGAACTGCGCTCCACCTTGACCACCAGGTCGAGGTCCTCAAGCAGCTTGGTGGCCTCGTCCGTGCTCTTCATCCAGACGTCGGGGACCGTCACCATCACGGGACCGAGGGACTTGACCAGGGTGACGGTGTCGCCGCGGTGGCCGCTCCCGCCGCGCGGGTCCTGCCTGATGACTCGGCCGGCTCCGACCTCCGCGGAGTTCTCCTCCTCGATCGCCACCGTGAAGCCCAGCTTCTCCAGTTCCTTCACGGCCTTGTCTGCGCTCCCGCCCACATGGTCCGGGACGCGGATGGGTTCGCGGCCCTTGGAGACGCTCAGGTCGACGGGGGTGTCCGGCTTCAGCTGGGCACCCTCCTCCTGCGAGGCGGTCAGCACGATGCCCTCGGCGACCGTCTCCGAGAACTGCTCTGTGACGGTGCCGACGGCGAGCCGCCCGGCGGTCAGCGCCTGGGATGCGGCCTCCAGCGGGATCCCGACCACCGCGGGCATGGGGTAGCGCTCCGGCCCCTTCGACAACACCAACGTGACGTCGGAGCCCCGGAAGAGGCGCTCGCCCGCTGTGGGGTCCGTGGTGATCACGACCCCCGCCGGTACGGTCTCCGAGTACTGCTCGGTGCGGTTGACCTTGAGGGCGTTGGCTGCTGCGGCCTCCCGCGCCTTGGTCTCGTTGAGCGTGCTCATCGCGGGCACGGTGGTGAAGCGCCCGTCGAGCCACCACCACGAGCCGACGCCCGCGGCGCCCGCCAGGAGGAGCACCACCAGGACGAGCGCGACGATGCGACGGCGCCGGTGGACCGGGTCGTCGGAGATGTGCAGGTGCGGGAACACGGGCGTGCGCTGACTGCGTGGCTGGGTGGTGGCGGCCACGGGCCGCGGCGACACGGGTTCGGCGACGGGGACCGGGTCCGGGCGTGGTTTCTTCTGCGCCGGGCGCCACTCGTCGCGGCGGAGCACGACGGTGGGGGGCGAGCCCGAAGACAGGGGGCGCGGCCGTTCGGAGGAACGTGTACGCAGGTGTTCGGTCTCGTCCTCCGCAGGACTCTCGGGAAGCAGGGCAGCGGCGAGGGTGGGGTTGTCATGGCCGCCCGTGCGCGCGAGTTCGCGCCGCGCGCGGCGTACCGCGCTGAGCAGTTCCCGGCCGTCAGAGATGCGGGCACGAGGGTCGCGGCGGGTGGCGGCCAGGACGAGGGTGTCGAGGTAGTCCGGGATCTCCCAGTCGGCGCTGTGCCCGATCTCTGCGAGCCGCTCCGAGGGTCGCTCGATGTCGACGTTCACGTGGCGGTAGGCGATCTGGTAGTTGTTCTCGCCGGTGTGCGGCTTCTTCCCGGTGAGCAGCTCGAAGAGCACCACGCCGGCGGAGTACACGTCGCTGCGGCCGTCAGGGCGCGAGTGCGTCACGAGCTCCGGCGGGAGGTAGCTGGCGGTGCCGACGAGGATGCCCGTGGCGGTCATCTGGGGGGAGCCCACCTGACGCGCGAGCCCGAAATCTGCGACCTTGACCTGGCCGCGGCGGGTGATCATGACGTTCTCGGGTTTGATGTCGCGGTGCACCACGCCCGCCTCGTGGGCGGCGGCCAGCGCGGCCGCGACCTGCTCGAACAGCTCGAGCGCCCTGTCCGGCGGCATGGGGGAGTCGCGGCTGATCATCCGGCGCATCGTCTCGCCCTCGATGAACTCCATGACGATGTACGGCTTGCCCTGGGAGGAGCCCTGGTCGAAGATCGACACCACGCTCGGGTGGGAGAGGACGGCCGCGGACCTGGCCTCGCGGTCGAACTTGGCGGCGAACTCGTCGTCCTCGCCGAGGTCGCTGCGCATGACCTTGACCGCGACGACGCGCGACAGACGTCGATCACGCGCGCGATACACCGTGGCCATGCCACCGCGGGCGACTTTCGCCACGATTTCGTAGCGGCCGTCGAGCACTTGGCCGACCAACGGGTCGAAAGTGCTGTTCATGCCACTCCAAGCACGGTCGGGGAAGGAGGCCGTGGGCCCGTTTGCTCTCCTGATTGTAGGCTGCCCGGCCGAAGCCTCCGCCACCGGCGCGCGGGCACGTCGCCGAACTCCTTCCGGTGGCCTCCCCGACGAAGTAGATTGCCCCTGTGACTGCACCCTTGTCTCTTCACACCAGACTGCGCCTGGCCCGTCTCGCCCTGGTGGTCCCACCTGAGCGTTCCGGCCCGGAGGCCGCAGACTTCGCTGCCCACGGTGCAGACCTGCTGGTCCTGACCAGGGGCGAGCGCACGGTCGAGGAAGCGGCGGAGGGGATCCGGGTGGCGCGCAACCGGCTGTTCGGTTTGCAGACGCTCATCGCGGCGGACAATCTCGACGTCGCCGAGGCCAGCGGCGCTGACGTGGTCTTCCTCAAGCGCCCCGGGTGGCGTCCGTTCGGGATCAAGCGGCCCCATGAGTTCGCACTGCTCGGCCGCTCCATCGACGGTGCGGAGGACGCGGACAAGGTCGACGGGGATCCATGGAACTTCGCCTTCGTCGGCCCGGCCGTCGACGGCGAGGGGGCCGGCGCCGCCGTCGCGGACATGGCGGCGCAGTATCCGCCACTGGCGCTGCCCGCCGGCCCGGTGTGGTTCGCGGCCGGCGGCATCTCGTCGGGCAACGTCGACGCAGTGCTCGCCGCAGGCGCGCGCCGAGCCGTCGTCTCGACGGCCGTGTTCACGGCGGCAGACCCGTTCGTGGAGGCGCAGGCCATCGCGGACGCGCTGAAGGCCACCTGGACGGCGGACCCCGGCGCCGCGGGTTACGGGAGCGCCGCCTTCGGCTGAGCCCAGACGTCGGCACGTTCCCGGCGGACGATCTTGGTGACCCACCAGGTGAGCTCCACCAGTGCCATCCCGATCAGCCCGGCGACGACGCCGAAGGTGATCTCGGCCGTGTTCGTGATGTCCAGCCCCAGCGCGCGGCGGGGGGAGGGCAGCGCGAACACCAGGAAGTAGAAGGCGTACGCGAACGCCACAAGGCCCACCCGCCACCAGTAGTAGGGACGCGCCACCACGGCCAGCACCCAGGTGGCCGTCAGGATGAGCGCGATGAGGGTCGCGGTGGAGGCCTGCTCCTGGTGCGGATCCGGAACCACGCCGAAGCCGCGGGCGGTGACGTAGGTGGCGATGGTCACGCCGGCCACGATGAGGCCACAGGGGATGGCCACGGACAGGGTTCGCCAGACGAACCCGGGCCTCGCCCGCTCGCGGTTCGGCGCGAGGCTCAACAGGAAGGCCGGGATGCCGATCGTGAACCACCCCACCACCGTCATCTGGAGCGGCAGGAACGGGTTGGGAAGGCCCATCAGCCCGAGGACCAGGGCGAGGGCGATGGCGTAGACCGTCTTGGTGAGGAACAGCTTGGCCACGCGTTCCACGTTGCCGATCACCCGGCGCCCCTCGGCGACGACGTGGGGGAGGGTGGCGAACTTGTCGTCGAGCAGCACGATCTGGGCGACGGCGCGGGTGGCCGGCGCGCCGGAGCCCATCGCCACGCCGAGATCTGCATCCTTGAGCGCCAGCACGTCGTTGACGCCGTCGCCCGTCATGGCGACGGTGTGGCCGCGGCCCTGCAGCGCACCCACCATCTGGCGCTTCTGCTCGGGCGTCACGCGGCCGAACACATCGACGGCGTCGACGGCGTCGTCGAACTGCTCGCCCGCCCCGGGCAACGTCCGGGCGTCGATGACGTCGCCGATGGCCACGCCCAGCGAGCGGGTGACGGCGGCCACCGACGCGGCGTTGTCGCCGGAGATGACCTTGAGCGCCACGCCCTGCTCCTGGAAGTAGGCGAGAGTCTCCGCCGCGTCCGGCCGGATGAGCTGGTCGAGCACCAGGAGCGCGACGGGGCTCGCCTCCCCGGGCGCCTGGGGCGAATCGACGCGCTGCTTCGCCCGGGCGAGCAGCAGGACCCGGCGGCCGGTGGCACCGATCTGCTCCGCGCGTCGGGCGAGTTCGTCATGGCCTGCCAGTACCTCCGGCGCGCCCAGCACCCAGTGCCCACGCTCGCCGGCGAAGCTGACGCCGGACCACTTCCTGGCGGAGGTGAACGGAGCCCGGGCCTCGACGGGCCAGGGATCGTCGGCGGCCGCGATCGCCGCGGCGATGGCCTGCACGGAGGCGTTCGGGGCGTCGTCGGCCGCCACCAGTTGCGACAGGACCACACGGGTGTGGCCCGGGTCGTCGGTGAGGTCCAGGAGTTCGCCCAGCGTCATGGCGTGCTGGGTGAGCGTGCCGGTCTTGTCGGCGCACACGACGTCGACCCGGGCCAGGCCCTCGATCGCGGGGAGTTCGTTGACCAGGCACTGGCGCCGGCCGAGCCTGATCACGCCCAGCGCGAAGGCCATCGAGGTGAGCAGCACGAGGCCCTCGGGCACCATCGGCACCAGCACGGCCACCATCCGCAGCACCGACTCCTGCCAGGTGGTGTCCGGCTGGTTGAACTGGACGAAGATGGACAGCGCGGCGACGGGGACCAACAGGTAGGTGACCCAGCGGAGGATCCGGTTGATGCCCTGGCGCAGCTCCGAGGAGACAAGGGTGAACTTGGCCGCCTGGGCGGTCAGTTGCGCCGCGTAGGCGTCGGCCCCCACCCTCTCCGCGCGGTACAGCCCGGTGCCGGAGATGACGTAGGCCCCAGAGAGCACCCCGTCGCCCGGCTGCTTGGCCACCGGGTCGGCCTCGCCGGTGAGCAGCGATTCGTCGACCTCCAGGTAGTCGGCCGCCACCACGGACCCGTCGACGACGATCTGTTCGCCGGGGCCCACCGCGATGAGGTCGTCGAGGACCACCTCGTCCCGGGTGACCCGCGTGCGTTCGCCGTCGCGCACGACGATGGGGTGGGCCTCGCCCACCACGGCCAGGTTGTCGAGCATGCGCTTGGCGCGTAGCTCCTGCACGATGCCCACGACGGAGTTGGCGATGATGAGCAGGCCGAACGCCCCCTGGAGAAGGTTGCCCGTGACGAGGACCAGACAGAACAGCACGAAAAGGATGGCGTTGACCCGGGTGAGCACGTTGGCGCGCACGATGCCTGCCGTGCTGCGCCCGGAGCGCGATGGCAGGTGGTTGACCTGGCCGGAGGAGACGCGTTCAGCGACCTGTGTGGAGGTGAGCCCGGAGAGCTCAGTGGGCACGTCTGACGCTCCGCTCGGCGAGCCCCGCCAGAGCGGTGCGGCCGTCCGCGGTCATCTGGGTGTCGTCGAGGACGGCCAGGGCGTGGCGCATGTTCTCCTCGATCACGGCCTCCACGTGGGCCAGGGCACCCGAGGCTTCGATCAGCTCTGCGGCCCGGTCGACGTCCGTGTCCGTGAGGCCCTCGGCGCCCAGCAGCCCGCCCAGTTCGCGGGCCTCGTCGGGTGAGGCGTGGGACAGCGCCGTGAGCACCAGGACCGTGCGCTTGCCCTCGTGGATGTCGCCTCCGTAGGGCTTGCCCGTGACCTCCGGTCGGCCGTAGACGCCGAGCACGTCGTCGCGCAGTTGGAAGGCGCGGCCGATCACGGAACCGAACTCCGCCAGGGCACCCTGGAGCTGGGCGTCGGCGCCACCGAGCGCCGCGCCGATCTGGGAGGGGCGCCGGATGGAGTAGCTGGCCGTCTTGTATTCGAGCACGCGGCGGGCGACGTCGAGTTCATCGGCCACCGACGTGGCGCCGGTGACGCGGTACTGCGCGCTCACGTCGAGGAACTGCCCGGCGGTGACCTCTGCCCGCATGGCGCTGAGGAGCGGCCGGGCGCGATCGATGCCCGGGGCGCCGGAGCCGTCCGCGAGCTCGATGCTCCACATGAGGAGGAGGTCGCCCAGCAGGATGGCCGACGACACCCCGAAGTCGGTGGCCGACCCCCGGCCGCCGCGCGCCGCGTGCAGCGACTCGAACTGCTTGTGGGCCGACGGGAGGCCGCGACGGGTGTCGGCGGCGTCGATGAGGTCGTCGTGCACCAGCGCCGACACGTGGAGCAGGTCCAGCGAGCTCGCGACGTCGAGGAGTGACCGGGCCTCCGTCGGCTGCCCGGCGGCGGCCACGTAGCTCCAGTAGCAGTAGGCGGGACGCAGCCGCTTGCCGCCGGCGGTGGCGGCACGGGCGACGGGGAGCAGATCCGAGGAGCCGATGGTGTCCAGCAACTCCTCCTGCCCGTCGAGGAACCTGTCGATGGTTTCGCCGATGGCGGACAGCAACGGCGCGCTCAGCGGGGAGCTCGGATCAAACGGGGTGCTCACGTGGGCAGCTTAGTCGAGGCGTTGTGGCGTTCCCTATGGTGGGTACATGCCGTCGACGATCTCACGGCCCACGACGGTGGGGGAGTTGCTCTCCGCCGCACAGGGTCCCCTTTTCTCCTTCGAGTTCTATCCTCCCCGCTCCGAGGAGGAGGAGCCCATCCTGTGGCGCGCCGTCGAGGCCCTGACGCCACTGGAGCCTGATTTCGTGTCCGTCACGTACGGGGCCACGGGCTCGCGCCGGGACCGCACCATCCACGCCACCCGCCGCATCGCCACGGAGAACGGCCCGCTGACCGTGGGGCACCTGACGTGCGTGGACCAGTCGAAGGCCGACATCGCCGAGGCGTTGGCAGCCTACCGCGACGTGGGCGTCACCAACATCCTGGCCATCCGCGGCGACATGCCGGGCGGCGGCGAATGGGTGCGGCACGCAGACGGCCTGGCCAACGCCACCGAGCTGGTGCGCTTCATCAAGGAACAGGGCGATTTCTGCGTGGGCGTCGCCGCCTTCGCCAACCCCCACGAGACCACCGAGGACCCCGAACTCGATGACCGCATCCTGCTGGCCAAGGTGGAGGCGGGTGCGGAGTTCGCCATCACCCAGCTGTTCTTCGACGCACAGAGCTACATCGACCTGGTGCGCCGCGTGCGGGCGCTGGGCTGCAGCATCCCCATCATCCCGGGCATCATGCCGCTGACGGTGATCTCGCAGATCGAGCGTTTCGCCGGTCTGTCGGGCCGCGCGCTGCCGGACAAGTTCGTCGCCGAACTCCGCTCGGCCGCCTCCAAGGAGGAGGTGCGCGAGATCGGGATGGCCACGTGCCTCGAGCTGTGCCGCACCCTGCTGGACGCCGGCGCGCCCGGGCTGCAGTTCTTCACGCAGAACCGCAGCAAGGCCACGCGCGAGATCCTGGCCGAGCTCAAGCACCTCTCCTGAGCTGGACACCTAGTCCAGCAGCGCCCGCCACTGGGAAGTGTCGACGTCGAGGGTGATCATCTTCTGCGTCGCCCTGGTCAGCGCCACATAGAGGACGCGGGCGCCGCCCGGCGACTCCGCGATGATCTCGTCCGGCGAGACCACCAGCACACCGTCGTATTCGAGGCCCTTGGCCTGGAGCGCCGTCACCACGATGAGGCGGTCCTCGAACGCCGCGAGGCGGGGATCCTGGAACACGCCCAGCTGCACGGCGCGCAACCGCGACGGGGGGACGATCACGCCGATGGTTCCGTTGACCTTCGCCGCGACCGACAGGAGGTGCTCGCGCAGCGCCCGTGGCAGGGCCTCCGTGGTGGTCGCCTCGACGCTGGGCTCCACGCCGGTGGAGCGCACCGCCTTGGGCAGGTCCGCGTCCGGGAAGACCTTCGTGATGACCTTGGCGGCGAACTCGAACACCTCGCTGGGGGAGCGGTAGTTCGTCGAGAGCGTGAAGGTGCGGCTGGCCGCCCGCCCCACGACCTCGTTGAGGGCCCGGGTGGTCTCCTCCTGGTTGGGGTAGGAGCTCTGGGCGGGGTCGCCGACGATGGTCCACGATGACTGCGGCCCCCGTCTGCGCAGCATCCGCCACTGCATGGGCGTCACGTCCTGGCCTTCGTCGACGAGGATGTGGGCGTAGGTGTTGTGCGGGTCCTCATCCGGATCCACGTGCCTCTCGTGCCGCAGCAGGTCCGCCGTCGTGAGCACCTCGGCGACAGCGCCGCCCTCGAGGAAGACGTCGAGTTCCTTGTCGACGTCCTCGGGCGGCACGCCCAGGATGTGGATCAGCTCGTCCAGCAGTGCGATGTCGGCCACGGACCAGCCGCGCACGATTTCGTCGCCCTCGTCAGCGGCCTCGAGCCAGCGGTAGGAGGAGACGAGGCAGGCGCGCTGGTCCTCGTCGAGCTCGCCGGCGGCGACCTCTGCCACGACGGCGGGGTCGGCCAGTCGGGCCAACACCCGGGTCGCGCTGAGCAGGGGCCACCACCGGGGCATGAAGGCGTGGAGGCTGGGGTGTTCGCGCACCTGTGCCTCCAGTTCCTGCGGCTCGATCTCCACATCGCCCGGGAACTTGCGGATGAGGGCGGCCGCGACCAGGTCGGTCGCCATGCGGCGGCCCTTGTTGAGCTTGACGCTGGAGAGTACCTGTTCACGGATCCGGTGCAGTTCCCGCGCCCCCAACCCGAGCACTTCGCCCTTGACGGTGACCCGGACGGAGTCCACGTCGTGTTCCGGCAGCGGGGCGCGCACGAGGTGCTTGAGGACCTTCTGCATCGCGAGCGACCCCTTGACGGTGGCGGCCGCGGCCTGGTCGACGCGTTCCGTGCTGAAGCCCAGCACGTCGGAAGCCACCGAGCCGATGGCCTTCAGCGTCACGGAGTCCTCGCCCAGGCTGGGCAGTACCCGCTCGATGTAGTTCATGAACACGCTGGAGGGGCCGACGACGAGCACGCCACCCTTCTCGAGCCGTGCCCGGTTGGTGTAGAGGAGGTAGGCGGCGCGGTGCAGCGCGACGACGGTCTTGCCGGTGCCGGGGCCGCCGGCGATGATCGTGACCCCCTGGTACGGCGCGCGGATCGCCTCGTCCTGTTCGGCCTGGATGGTGGCCACGATGTCGCGCATCGTGCGTCCCCGGGCCCGGCTGAGGGCCGCCATCAGGGCGCCTTCACCGAGGATGGGCAGGTCGGTCTCGGCAGCCGAATCCAGCAGGTCGTCCTCCAGACCCACCACCTTGTCGTCGCGGCAGCGCAGCACGCGCCTGCGGATGACCTTCATGGGTTCGGCCGGCGTGGCGCGGTAGAACGGTTCGGCGGCGGGAGCACGCCAGTCGATCACCAGCGGTTCGTAGTCTTCGTCGCGCACGCCGATGCGGCCGATGTAGCGGACCTCGTCGGTGGTGAGGTCGATACGGCCGAAGACGAGGCCCTCGTGTTCGGCGTCGAGGATGGCCAGCCGCTTGGCGGCCTGGTAGGCGAACGCGTCACGCTCGAACAACGCCGTGCCGTCCTCCTCACGGAGGAAGTCGGTGCGGTCGGAGATGAAGATCTCCCTGCCCTGCTGGGCCAGGTTCTTGGCGCTCGCCGTCGCGGTGGTCAGATTGGCGTAGACCCTGTCGACGTGAGCCTGTTCCAGAGCGATTTCGCGCTCCAGGTCAGCGCGCGATGTGGTGGTCAAATCAGACCTTCCTCCGTGAAAGACAGACAGTCAACCCTACTACCCCCGCATGAACGCCAGCTGAACGGTCCGGACAGCGGCGGGCAGGCCGCCCGGCCACCCCTGGATTGGATGCCTTCGGGGGTATGGGGCAGAGTGGGGGAGAACACAGTGCCCAGAGTGATGTGAGTGAGCCAATGAACAGCACCCCGCAAGCCGGACGCATGACCATGACGAAGGACAAATGGATCGTGCTGGGCCTGTTCCTGGTGCTGGTGGTCGCGCTGATCGCGTTCTCGCAGAGCCGGCCGCTCGAGCAGAGTGCGGCTCCCGCGGCGGTCCCCGGCGCTGAGGCGCCGGCGTCCGGCACTCCCACGACGGAGGCTCCGGTGGCGCAGCTGCCGGCCACGGAGGCTCCCGTCCAGGAGGATCCCGCAGCCGCCCCGCCGCCTGAGGAGGGCACCGACGCCGGTGCCGACCAGGCGGGCTACGAGCAGTGGGTGCGCGATGAGTTCCCCCGCCGCCTGGAGGGCGACCCCATGGCGATGGGTGCGCTCGACGCCCCCGTCGTGCTGACCGAGTGGGCCGATTACCGCTGCCCGTTCTGCTCCGTCTTCGCCGAGGAGACGCTGCCCCTCCTGCAGAAGTACGTCGACGACGGCACGCTCCGCATCGAGTTCCGCGACCTGGCGCTGTTCGGCGACGAGTCGGTCAAGGCCGCCACCGCAGCGCGCGCCGCCGGCCTGCAGGGGAAGTACTTCGAGTTCCAGCACGCCATCTTCGCCGCCACCCCGAACGAGGGGCACCCCGACATCCCTGACGAGCTGGTGCTGGGCATCGTCGCCGATCTGGGCCTCGACGCGGCCCAGTTCGAGGCCGACTGGGCGCAGCCCGCACTGCGCCAGGCCGTGCTCACGGATTCGCAGGAGGCGCAGGGCATGGGTGTGTCGGCCACGCCGGCCTTCGTCGTCGGCACCCAGTTCTTCACCGGCGCGCAGCCGATCGCCGAGTTCGAGCGCGTCATCGAGGCCGAGGCCGCCAAGCTCGGATGACGATCGGCTATGCGGGGGCGTTCCTCGGCGGCATCGCGGCGATCCTCAGCCCCTGCGCGGCGTTGGTGCTGCCCGCCTTCTTCGCCTATGCCTTCGGGCAACAGCGCGCCCGGCTCATCGGGCGCACCGCGCTGTTCTACCTGGGCCTGTTGCTGACGCTCGTCCCGCTGGGGCTGGCTGCCGGGGCGCTGGGCGGCCTGCTCACCAGGCACCGCGACACCCTCGCACTCGTCGGTGGCATCGTGCTCATCCTCTTCGGCCTCATCATGGCGCTGGGCATCCGGCTACCGATCCCCGGGCTCGCGCAGCGTGGCGACCCCAAGGGCCCCATCGGGGCGGTGCTGCTCGGTATGACCTATGGCTTGGCCGGCGCCTGCACCGGGCCGCTGCTGGGCGCGGTGCTCACCGTCGCGGCGGTGGGCGGCAATGCAGTGCGGGGCGGCCTGCTGCTCGCGCTGTTCGGCGCGGGGATGGTGGTGCCGCTGGTGATCCTGGCGCTGCTGTGGGACCGGCTGCGGCTGGGGGAGCGGCTCAGGCCCCGCCCGGTCAGGATCGGCCCGTTCACCACCTCTGCGCTGGGTCTCGTCTCCGGTCTGCTGTTCATCGGCGTCGGGGTGCTGTTCATCACCACGGACGCGACCGCGGGCATCGGCGGCATCCTCGACGCGACGCAGCAGTTCCACCTCGAGTCCTGGCTGCGCGAGGTGGGTCTCCGGATCCCCGACCTCGCCGTCGTCGGGGCCGTGGTGGTGGTGGCGGGTCTGCTGCTGTGGGGTTGGCTGCGCCGTCCGACGCGGCCCTAGCCCCGGCGCCCCAGCCGGGGCGGCGTGAACGCCTTGTTGGTTGGGCGCGGGTCCTCGCCGGTGAGCCGCTCATGCAGCGCGTAGACGGCCAGGGCTGCGCTCGCCAACTGCCCCCAGGGAGCCTCACCTGCGGGTGAGGTGACGGAGGCGCGAAGTTGCCGGCCGTCGTCGATCGGGGTGCCGAGAGTTGCTCGGCGCTGCCACCAATGAGGCTTCAGCACGTGGGGCCGACAGTCGATGTCGGCCGGCCCGTCGTGCGAGTCGACGGTGCGCACTCCCCGTTCGGCCACCCGCTGGCGCAGCAGGCCGACGAGGCGCTCGGCGGGCTGCGGGGCCCCGGCGTCGTCGGTGACCTGCCAGCGGCCGAACATCCGTTCTAGCAGCAGCGGGAGCGCGGCCGTGCCCGGATTCTCCGGGCCCAGGGAGAGCACCACCTCTGACAGCGGCGTCCGGAGTCGCTCGGCGACGTCGGCGACGCTGCGGTCGAGCCAGAGCGAGGCCCGTTGTTGCTTCGTGCGCACCGGTTCCGTGCCCTCCAGGGCGTGCTGGCGGAAGGCCTCCCACACCGGCAGCAGGTCGTCGAGCAGGTCGCGCCAGCGCGCCGCCTCCTCCGGGCCGAAAGTGGCGGACAAGGCGTGGTACTGCGCACCCCGCTCCGCGGGGAGGTCGAGCGTGGTGCCGTCGCTGAGGTGGTGGCGGCGCGGTGGCGCCTCGGTGAGGGCCAGCCCCGCGCCGTTGAGCGCGGTGACCAGGTGGGCGCCGGATTTCTTGAACAGGTCACGCCAGGTGGCGGGCAGCACGATGGTCTGCGGCAGCGGGTCGACGGTGTGCCCGGCCGCCTCCAGGGTCACCTCATGCCCGAGCCTGGCCAGCCGCGCGGAGGCAGCCAGGCCGGCCAGCGTGGCGCCTCTGACGATGAGCATAGGACTGATCGTAGGGCCTCGCGCCCGGGCTGTCGGCGCCCCTCCGGCCGGGCGTCGGTGCACCTGCGCACGGATCGCCGGCGCCCCTTTTCTTTTGTCGGACGGGCGATCTATAGTGAAGATCACCGCACGCTTGTTCGATTAGTTCGGGGAAGCTCTGGTCCGTATCAAGCGTGAGGTGAGGGGCCACCCCGGCCCGGCGCGGCTTCGACCCCTGCGCCGGGCCGGGGTTCCCGGGTCGAAAAACATCATGTGTTCTATTCGAACTTTCCCCGGGAGGTGGCCCCCATGCGCAGGTACGACGACCCCATTTTCGTGTTGTTCAGAGAAGAGCCCAGACAGTTCATCTGGCGCGACAGGCTGCTGCTGGTCAAAGAGGTGCAGGCCCGGTGGAGCCGCGCCACGCCGTGGTGGGCGGGGCAGCAGGCCCGCGCCGCCCGCGGCGAGAGCGTCGACCAGCCGGCGGGGTCGGATCTCCTCGGAGAGCTGGAGGTCTGGCGCGTCGAGGCGGGCAACGGCCGCCACCGGGGCGTCTACGAACTGGCCCGTACCGTCGGCGCGGAGAACTGGGTGCTCCAGGCGGTGCTCGACTGATGTTCCCCCACCTCAGGGTGGCCTCCGGCTACTCCTTCCAGTACGGCGCCTCCCACCCCAGCGCGCTGGTGGCGGAGGCCGTCGCCCACGGCATGGACGCGCTCGCCATCACAGACCGCGGTGGCCTCTACGGTGCCGTCCGCTTCGCCAAGGCGTGCCTGTCCGCGGGCATCGCGCCCATCGTCGGCGTTGATCTCGCGGTGCGGCCCGACGGCTGGCTGGCCCGCCGCAGGCCCACTGCGGCGCGGGGTGGCCAGTTGCGCGACGCGCGGCTCCCGCGCGCCGTCGTGCTGGCCACCTCCCGCTCGGGGTGGGGCACGCTGTGCCAGCTCATCACCGCGGCCCAGCAGGCCGGGGAACGGGCAGACCCGGTGGTGACCCGCGAGATCATCGCGCAGCACTGCGCCGGCCACGACGTGGTGGTGCTCCTGGGCGCGGATTCGCAGCCGGGTGAGCTGCTCGTCGCCGGCCGGCCCACCGAGGCCGCCGACGAGGTGCGGAAGTGGCGCACGGAGCTGGGGGAGGGGCTGTTCCTCGCCGCCACCAACCACCAGACCGGTGGGCGCGGAGTCGCCTCGGCGCACCAGGCCGCCGGCCTCATCAGGCTGGGGGACGGCCTGGGCATCCCCGTGGTGCTGACCAACATGGTGCGGATGGCCCGGCGTGAGCAGGCCGCCACCGTCGATGTGCTCGACGCGGCACGCCGCCTCGTCCCCCTGGACGTGCGCAACATCGACCGCCGCAACGCGGAGGGTCACCTCAAGGGCACCGACGCCATGACGCTGGCCGCGGGGGAGGCCGCGCTGCTGGCCGGGCGCCCTGATGCGTCGGCGTTGTTGGCCGCCACCCGCGGCCTGGCGGAGCGGTGCATGCTGGACCCCATCGGCGACATCGGTCTGGGTGAGATCCGGCTGCCGGAGTTCGAGACCCTCGGCACCACCGCGGAGGAGGCGGCCGGCGTGTTGCGCGCCCGCTGCGAGGCCGGCCTCACCGAGCGCTACGGCACGCTGGACAGGCAGGCCCTGGACCGCCTCGACGACGAACTCACCGTCATCGGCAAGCTGGGGTTCGAGTCGTACTTCCTCACCGTGGCAGACGTGGTGGGCCTCATCCGGGACCTGGGTATCCGCTGCGCCGCGCGTGGGTCCGGAGCGGGGAGCCTCGTCAACTACGCGCTGGGGGTCTCCGGGGTGGACCCCATCAAGTACGGGCTCATCATGGAGCGGTTCCTGTCGCCGCTGCGCGTGGCGCTGCCCGACATCGACCTCGACGTCGAATCGGCGCGCCGCACGGAGGTCTACGACAAGATCCTGGCCACCTTCGGCGAGCAGCGAGTGGCGTGCGTGGCGATGATCGAGACCTACCGCGTGCGCCACGCCGTGCGCGATGTCGGCGCGGCGCTCAGCCTCCCGCCGGTGGAGATCGACGCCATGGCGAAGGCCTTCCCGCACATCCGTGCCCGCGACGCCCGCGCGGCGCTGCGTGACCTCCCGGAACTCCGGGCCGCGGGGCTGGGGGAGGAGCGTCTCGACATGCTGTTCTCCCTGGTCGAATCACTCGACGGGCTGCCCCGGCACATCGCGCTGCACCCCTGCGGCGTGATCCTCAGCGACTCCTCGCTCGGCCAGCGCACCCCGCTGGAGCGCAGCTTCGGTGGCTACCCCATGAGCCAGTTCGACAAGGACGACGTCGAAGACCTCGGCCTGCTCAAGCTCGACGTGCTCGGCATCCGCATGCAGTCGGCCATGGCCCACGCGCTCAGGGAGATCAGCCGCACCGCAGGCCCGGCGCCGGACATCGACGCGCTCGCCCCGTTCGATGACAGCGAGGTATACGACATGATCGCCCACCGCGCCACGCTGGGTTGCTTCCAGATCGAGTCGCCCGGCCAGCGGGAACTGGTGGGCAAGTTCGGGCCGGAGACGTTCCACGACATCATCGTCGACATCTCCCTGTTCCGGCCCGGCCCCGTGAAGTCGGACATGGTCACCCCGTTCCTCGAGGCCCGGCAGGGCTGGACGGAACCGGAGTACCTCCACCCCAGCCTCATCCCCGCCCTCGAGCAGACCTTCGGGGTGGTGGTCTTCCACGAGCAGATCATCCAGATCATCTCCATCGTCACCGGCTGCTCGCTGGCCCAGGGCGACGAGGTGCGCCGCGCGCTGGGAGATCGTGAGGGCCAGACGAAGGTCAAGGAGTGGTTCGTGCCGAAGGCGCTGGCCAACGGCTACCCGGAGCCGATGTGTGAGGAGATCTGGGCCATCCTCGAGGCGTTCGCCTCGTTCGGGTTCTGCAAGGCGCACGCGGCTGCCTTCGCGCTGCCCACGTACCAGTCGGCGTGGTTGAAGCGGCATTATCCCGCGCACTTCCTGGCCGGGATCCTCACGCATGATCCGGGGATGTACCCCAAGCGGTTGCTGTTGGAGGAGGCACGCCGGATGAACATCGCCGTGCTGGGCCTCGACGTCAACCGCAGCGTGCAGGACTACCGGGCGGAACCGCTCGACGACGTGGCCGGAACCGATGAGACGGTGCGGCTGCCGGAGAACCTGGCGATGGAGCATCCCTCAGCACCGGCGCTCAGTGCCCACGAACACCCAGGCCCAGATACGGACGGCCTGCCCCGGGTGGAGGGCTGGGGGATCAGGCTGTCGCTGTCTGATGTGAAGGGCATCGCGGAAGAGGAGATGCGCCAGATCGTGGCCGCCCGGCCCTACACGTCGCTGACGGATTTCTGGTCCCGCGCGAACGTCTCGGAGCCCGTCGTGGAGCGGCTCATCCTTGCCGGCGCATTCGACCGCCTCTACGGCATCGGACGGCGCGCCCCCGTCCAGCGGCGCACCCAGGTGACCCGGCGTGACCTCCTGTTGGCGCTGGCAGACCTGCACCGCGAACGCCGCGCCGACAGCCGGGTGGGGGCGCTGCAGGGCGCGTTCAGCTTCGGCGACGAGGAGGCCGAACCCACCACTGACGTGGTGCCCACCGGCCTGGCGGAGATGGACGACGAGCAGCGGCTCAAGGCCGAACTCGAGATCCTCGGGCTGGACGCCAGCCACCACATCATGGAGCGCTACCTTCCGTTGCTGCGCGCCATCGGCGCGGCCAGTTCCCGCACGCTGCTGCAGCGCCGCAACCGCGACGAGGTGCTCGTCGCGGGGGTGAAGGTGGCCACCCAGACCCCTCCGGTGCGCTCCGGCCGGCGGGTGATCTTCCTCACCCTCGACGACTCCACCGGCCCGGTGGACACCACCTTCTTCGAGGACGTCCAGGGCCCGTACGCGGCCACGGTGTTCGCGTCGTGGATCCTCTTGGTGCGGGGGCTCATCAGGCGCACCGGCACCCGCGGCCTCTCCATCCGCGCCACCGGCGCCTGGGATCTGGGCACCCTGGACGCGGCCTGGCGCGCTGCGCTGGACCAGGGGGCGACGGAAGCTGAGGCCATCGCCGCGGTGACGGCCATCCTCGACGAGGTACCCCAGGGCTACTCGCTGGTGGGGGAGTGGAAGCCGGCTGAGAAACCCCAGGTCGCGCCGGAGCCCCCGCTCCCGGCCGACGGCGAGGAACCGCCGCCGGATCCCCAGAACCACACCCGGGCCGGAGGAATGGGCCGTAGGCGGGTGCTGGTGCATGCCAGCGGTTTCAAGCAGTCCCCCTACTCAGACATCAAACCGGCGGGCACCGGGGCCGCGGATGCCCCGCGCAAACTGTGGCACTCCAGCCCCGGAAGCTCAGGAAGGTGATCCCCATGCCTACCACCCGCAGCCGCGTCTCCACGGGCGGCCTCCCGCAGGTCGTCGTGCACGTGGACATGGACGCGTTCTACGCCTCGGTCGAGATGGCGCGCCACCCCGAGCTGCGCGACGTGCCCATGTTCGTCGGTGGCTCCACCCGGGGAGTGGTGCTGTCGGCCAACTACCCGGCACGCCGCTACGGCATCACCGCAGGCATGCCGTCGAGCAGGGCCCGGCGCTTGTGCCCCCAGGTGGCCGTCGTGCACCCTGACCATGACCACTACGGCGCGGTCTCCACGGGCATCGGGGAGATCTTCGACACGTTCACGGACAAGGTGGAGATGGCCTCCATCGACGAGGCGTTCATGGACCTCACCACCGCCATGCGCCGCCTCGGCGAGGACCCGGTCGCCGTCGGGGAACAGTTGCGTGCGCAGGTGATGGACGAGCAGGGGGTGGCGTGCTCCGTCGGCATCGGCCCCAACAAGTTCATCGCCAAACTCGCCTCGAAGCAGGCCAAGCCGGACGGTTTGCGCCTGGTTCAGGCCCAGGACGTGATCGCGTTCCTGCACCCGCTGCCTGTCGATGCCATCTGGGGAGTGGGGGAGGTCACTGCCGGCAAACTGCGCAAGCTGGGGCTGGAGACCGTACGGGACCTGGCGAACACGCCCCGGGCCACACTGCAGCGCGCCATGGGCGACAACCTCGGTGCCATGCTGTTCGACCTCTCCTGGGGCCGCGACGAGCGCTCGGTGCTGGCCCGTCAACCGGCGGAGCACAGCGTCGGCTCGCAGGAGACGTTCGCCCGAGACACCGACGACGCCGCCATCGTCGCCACGGAGATCCTGCGGATGGCGGAGCGTACCGCCGCCCGCATGCGGGCGCAGGAGATGGTGAGCCGCACGGTGACGTTGTCGGTCCGGTTCGCAGACTTCACCACCATCACCCGTACCGGCACGCTCAAGGCGTTCACAGACCGCACCAACGACGTCTACGCGGAGGCCATGCGGCTCTACGGCAAACTCAACCTGCAGCGCGCCCGTATCCGGCGGGTGGGCGTGCGGATGGAGAAACTCGTGCCGAAGGCCACCACCTACGAGCAGCCCGCCCTCGACGAGCCGGCGCACGGCTGGAGCGAGGCGGAACAGGCGGTGGACAGGGCGGTGCTGCGCTTCGGCCCGAAGGCGGTGCAGCGGGCCAGACTCACCCGACGGCCCGCGCTCCACGCCTCGTGATCCCAAGCCACCCGCGGCAATCCCCACCCCCCGGGCAATCCCGGTACCCCACCCCGGTATCGTGGGCACCACCAACCAGATGTGAGGACCCTCAGTGAAGAAGACCCTGATCGCCGTGGCCGCAGCCGCGTTGCTGCCCGTCGTCGCGGCCTGCTCCGGCGCCCCGGCGCCTGTCGGAACCCCAACCACGTCGGCGTCCGCCGAGTCGGACTTCCTTGCGGAGCACAACCTCGACGGCAGGTCGGTACGCGAGATCGTCACCAGCCTCGATGCCACCAACGACGACAGGGAGACCGGCCCCTACGGCTCCGTCCGCCCGGGAGAGCTCGTTCTGAGTGATGACACCGGCGCCGAGGTCACGCTGCCCGTCGACGAGGGCTTCTATCTCTCCGTGGCGCCCTACTTGACGCAGACCCACGAGTGCTACAACCACAACCTCGCCTCATGCCAGGGTGAACTGGCCGGTCAGGAGATCGAGGTGTCCATCGTCACGCCAGAGGGTGAGCAACTCGTCGATGAGACGGTCACCACCTATGACAACGGGTTCGCCGGTTTCTGGCTGCCCGCAGGCATCCGGGCCACCATCACGGTGGCCCATGACGGGAAGTCCGCCACGCAGGAGATCTCCACCGGCGTCGAAGACCCCACCTGCATCACCACGATGCAGCTGGTCTGAGCCTCAAAGGTCGCCCTGCTGACGTCGACGCCAGCGCTCCTCGAGCTTGTCCATGAAGTCCTGGCTGGATCCCGCACCGGGGGAGGTGCGGGGGCCGCCTGAACCGGGCCGGCTGGGCTGCGCGTCGTCAGACACGCGCCGCCAGGAACTGATTCCCACGAGGGCGCCGCCTAGCATCAACAGGAAGCCGCCGATGCTGACGGCGGGATGCACCTGCACGCCCACGATCAGCACCACGACGCCCACGATGAACACCAGCCCTGCGATGGCCGCACGACGACGGTGCAGCTTGATCTGCGTGGTACCGCTGAGTGCGTCGGCCAGCTTCGGGTCCTCGGCCTTCAACGACGCCTCAAGCTGCTCCAGCAGCCTCTGTTCCTGTTCAGACAGCGCCATGGCCTTCTCCCTTACTACCGGTGGCGACCATTCTATGCCGGGGAATCGTCAACCCCAAGAGCAATCTGGCTACCGGCCCAGCCGCCACAGCGACGCGGGCAGCAGCACGGCACGCAGGCGCGCTCCCCGGGTGGCCTGGCCAGCGAGCGCCTCGCGTAGCGTGCCCACCTCCGCGGGGAGTTCGGCGACGGGCGCGCCGTCGCGGGAATACCGGCTGCGCTCCACCGTCGCGGCGATGGCGGCGAGTGCCTCCGCGCCCCGGGGCGACAACTGTTCCGCTGCCTCCCGGCCGACCGGTCCGGGTGAACCCTCGGGCCAGCGCAGGCCGTAGTCGGCGAACATGGCCTGCACCTCCCGCCAAGCCCGGTCGGTCGCCTGGCCGGGGTCGCCGTCGGACCGCAGACGCGAGGCGCGCAGCCCCAGGCGGACCAGGGCGGGCAGAGCGAGCGCCAGCAGCACCAGCAGGGCGATCAGCAGCCCCCGGACCACCGGCCCCGGGCCATCGTCCACCGTGGTAGGCGCCGTCGGTACCGGCTGCATGGTGGGCGGCACCGTGGTGGGCTGCGGGGTGGGCGCCGCGCTGGGCGTGGGCGACGGCGAAGGGCTCGTGGCAGGCTGCATCGCCGAGGGATCCACGTATTCCGGGTCGCCCTGGTACGCGGGGGTGGGCTCGAACGGCACCCAGCCCAGGCCCTCGAAGTACAGCTCGGGCCACGAGTGGGCGTCGTGCGAGGTCACCAGGTAGCTGCCGTCCGCCTGCTGTTCACCGGGGACGAACCCGACGGCCATCCGGGCGTCGATGCCTTCGATCCTCGCCATGGTGATCATCGCGGCGGCGAAGTGGATGCAGTAACCCGAGCGGGCCTCCAACAGGAAACTCGAGATCGTGTCCGTCCCGGCGGTGTTCGGAGCCTCCAGCGTGTAGCGGAACGCGTCGGAGCGCAGGAACCGCTGAATGGCCAGGGCCTTTTCGCCCGCGGTGGTGGCGCCGGCGACCACGTCGCTGGTCAGGGCGGTGACGCCGGGGCTCAGCCCGGCGGGGACCTCGCGCGTGACGGCGCTCGGCAGGCTGCCGGGGTTCGCCTGCGACACCTCCTCGCGCGTGGGGGAGGGCAGCGTGGACTCGACGCGGTAGCCCAGGTTGACCGTCTGCTGCGTGCGGTTCGGGCCCGAGGCGACGATCGCGAGCGTGTCCGGGTCGTGACTCCACGCGCCGTCGGCGTCATAGGAGGCCGCCGCGAACGGGGCGGGGAGGTACTCGGACGGCACCGCGTCCATCTGGACGTCGACCGTCACCTGCTCGCCGGGGAAGTCATGGTCTCCGTCCAGCCCCGAGCGGCTGAGCGACATCGGCACCAGTCCGGCGCCGGAGGAACTGAGGTTGGGAAGCGCCACGGTGCGCATGTACACCGGCCCACCGGTGCTCGTGCGGTACGTCAGCACAGGGCTGTCCGTGGGGCGGCGCAGGTCCTGGTCGAGCCGCACGGTGGGGTCGCTGAGCTGGATGGGGCCGTCCTGGCCGCCCTCCGTCCAGGGACGCTTGTCTCCCAGGGGCACCATGGCCGACACCAGGATCGCCACCACCAGCGCGGCAGCGCCGAACGCCCACCCGACGGAGACCCGCGACAGGTGGTGGGAGCTCGCACGGGAGGCCTTGCCCGCCGCTTCGCCCGCGCCCGTGGAACTCAACAGGATGGCGATGAAGCCGGCGACGACGGGCACGAGCAGCAGCCAGTCGAGGTCGTCGATGCGCACGAGCGCCGCGACGCCGTAGGTCAACGCCAGGGGCGCGATCGTCCAGGCGGGCTGCTCGAGGCCGTTGACCAGCAGTTCGACGATGATCACCAGCAGGGCCGCGAGGATGAGGCAGAGCCACACCAACCCGGGTTCCGGCTCCAGTGGCGGCACGCCGGTGCGGATCACCTCGACACCGTCTGCGGTGAGCGCCCGGAGCGAGGCCAGGGGATCCCCCCGGGGCGCCAGCGCCAACCCGCGCCAGGCGAGCACGCCGAGGATCACGAGCAGCTGGACGAAGAGGACCAGCGCCCGCGGCGCCCGCAGCAGCCCCATGACGAGCCCGACGGTGCCGGCCGCGCCCAGGATGAACCAGGCGTGCGCCCACACCTGCTGGGTGTCGGAGACCAGCGTGGACAGCGGCAGCATCGACAACCACACGGCAGCGGCCACGATCACGTGTGAGAACGGGTGGTGGGTGAACCTCATGTCGTCACCCGCTGCCACACCTGCGGAACGGGCTCGCCCGGGCGGAACGTCTCGACGCGCCAACCCCGGCCGAGCAGGAACCTGATCGCCTCGCGGTGCTCGTCGTGCTCGGCGTCCCAGGCTGAGGCGTCCGGCGCCAGGGCGATCAGGCTGCGCGCCCGTCCGCCAGCGGCGGCGAGGGCGGCCGCGTCCGCGTTCGACAGGAGGCCGGTCACGGCCACGAGCGAGGCCACCGAGGTCAGCAGCTCAGGGTCGTCGACGGCGGAGCCGAGCCACGTCTCCTCCGAGGTGGGAAGGTCCGTCATCGCCTCGATCATCAACTGGCGCGAGGCCTCGCCCACGCTGTGCCCCGTCTCGAAGACGCGGCCGGAGGGGGCGATGATGGCGAGCTTGTGGCGGCCCTCACTCAGGAGGGCGGCCACGGAGGTGACCGCGGAGACGGCCCACTCGAGGGAGCTGTCCGCGCCGTCGCCCAGGTGCGCGCTGCGGCGGGTGTCGACGATGAGGGTGCTCGACGGATCCCACGGGTGCTCCTCGAGCCGCACCATGAGGTCGTCCTTCTTGGCCGTCATCTTCCAGTGCACGCGGCGCATGTCGTCGCCGTGCCGGTGTTCGCGCACGAGGACGTCGTCGGCGCCTGCGGAGCCGATCCGCTGAGGGGTGGCGTCGCCGGCGCTGCCGAGCCCGGCGCCCCCGGCCAGGTCGTCGAGCCGCCAGATGCGCGGCGTGACGCGGAGCACGGAATCGCGTCCCTTGGCGATGAAGCCGCGCAACGCCAGCCCGAGCGGGTCGCTGGCCTGAGCCCAGAGGGGGCCGACGCTGAACCGGCCGCGGCGCAGCGCCTCGACGGTGTAGCCCACCGCCTGGCTCCATTCGCCGAAGCCGCGCGCGATGACGAAGGACGCGCCGCCGCCCAGCGACGCGTCGGCGGCATCGTGGAAGCGCAGCGCCGACGCCTGGGCCGGCGACTGGTTCAGCACGTGGAGCACCACCCTGGTGGACGTGCCGACGGGGATGGTGGGCGGGGTCAGGGAGCGTTCATGCGTCACGAGGGGACGCGCGAGGACGAGGTAGCCCAGCGCCAGCAGCGGCAGGGCAGCCATCACCAGGCCGACCCAGAGCACGTCGACCTCGCCGATGTAGGCGGCGCCGCCGATGACCAACGCGCCGCTCAGCAGGAGCGTGATGCCGCGTCCGGTCAGCCGGGTGCCTCGACGCACGGGTCAGCTCCTGGCGGGGGTGGGCACCGAGGCCAGCACGGACGTGATGATGTCTGCCGGGTCGCGGCGCGCCACCTGGGCCTCGACGGTGGGCAGCACCCGGTGGGAGAGCACCTCGGCGGCGAGCGAGCGCACGTCCTCGGGGATGACGTAGTCGCGCCCACCGAGAGCCGCCTCCACGCGCGCCGCTCGCATGAGGTGCAGGGAGGCGCGGGGGCTGGCGCCGAGCCGCAGGTCGGGGTGCTGGCGCGTGGCCTCGACGATGCTGACGATGTAGTCGTTGATCACCGGTGCCACGAACACGCCCCGGATGGCGTCGATGGCGGCGGCGACGGAGGCGGCGTCCGTGACGGCGCTGACCGTGGCGAGTTGGTCACCGCTGGCGTGGTGGGTGAGCATCGCCACCTCGGCGGTGCGGGCCGGGTACCCCATGGTGATGCGGGCCATGAAGCGGTCCCGCTGGGCCTCGGGGAGGGGATAGGTGCCCTCCATCTCGATGGGGTTCTGGGTGGCGATGACCATGAACGGCTGACGCAGCTGGTAGGTCTTGCCGTCTGCCGAGACCTGGCTCTCCGCCATCGCCTCGAGCAGGGCGGACTGCGTCTTGGGGGAGGCGCGGTTGATCTCGTCCCCCAGCACGATGTGGGCGAAGATCCCGCCGGGCTTGAACTCGAACTCGCGCGTCGACTGGTTGAACACCGACACGCCGGTGACGTCGCTGGGCAGCAGGTCCGGCGTGAACTGGATGCGCTTGACGTCGCCGGAGATGGCGCGTCCGAGCGACTTAGCCAAGACCGTCTTCCCCACGCCCGGGACGTCCTCTATCAGAAGGTGTCCCCCCGCCAGCAGCACGATCACGGCCATGCGGATCTGGTGGGGCTTGCCCTCGATCACGCGCGCCATCTCCGAGGCGATGCGGCTGGCGAGTTGGGACACCTCATGCAGTGACGGTGTGGCGGGCTGGTTCACCGGAGGCTCCTCGATGTTCGTGCGGCAAGCACACCAAGACTAACCGTGCCCGGAAGCCTTCACGAGTGTCGCTCGACAACCCACCCACTTCCCGCCAGATGGAGGACAGGCGTGCCGCTCGACGACTCCCGAGCAGAAAAGGGGCGAACAAGCACAACCCACCGACAAAAAGTGGTGGGCTGGTGGGGGAAAGTGGGGTACCGTGGTGCGCAGTGGAGCGAAGTGGATGACAAGTGGGGGAAGGAGGCCTGGCATCGCATGTTTTTCATGGGGACGTACACACCGAAACTCGACGAGAAGGGCCGGCTGATCCTTCCCGCCAAGTTCCGCGACGCGCTCGAGCACGGCCTGGTCGTCACAAGAGCGCAGGACAGGTCGCTCGCGGTGTATCCCAGGGCCACCTTCGAGGCCAAGATGTCCGCCCTCATGAGCGCCCCCAGCACCGTGAAGCAGGTCCGCGACTACCAGCGCATGCTGATGGCCGGGGCCAGCGACGAAGTTCCGGACAAGCAGGGGCGCATCACCATCCCGCCCCCGCTGCGCGAGTACGCGAATCTGGATCGCGAGGTCGTGGTGATCGGCGCCGGAGAGCGCGCCGAGATCTGGGACGCCCAGGCATGGCACGAGTACTCCCAGGCCAGCGAGGAGGGTTTCTCCGAGATGGATGACGAATTCGTCGCACTCACCGGCTTGTGACCCACCCGGTGGCTCCCGGCCGGTCAGGCCCTGATCTCACTTCCCCGATGTCAGGTCCGGCCCGGAAGGGAACCACTGGAGGGGGCACCCACCAGAACAACACAGCTTTCAAGAAGGGTCGAAACAGCATCATGCAGGGCTTCACAGACGTGCACGATCCGGTCATGCGTGACCGCATCGTCGATCTGCTGCGCCCGGCACTGTCACGGCCGGGCGCCATCTACGTCGACGGCACCCTCGGCCTCGCCGGGCACGCCATCGCGATCCTCGAGGCCTGCCCCGAGGCCCGGTTGATCGGCATCGACCGCGACCTCGACGCGCACGCCGTCGCCGTCGAACGACTCGGTGACCTTGCGGAGCGAGCCACCCTGGTACACGCTGTCTACGACGAACTGCCCGAGGTGCTCGACGACCTCGGGATCCAGAGCGTCGACGCCATCCTCCTGGACCTCGGCCTCAGTTCCCTCCAGATCGACCGCACCGAGCGCGGCTTCGCCTACCGGGTCGACGCACCCCTCGACATGCGGATGAACCCGACGGAGGGCCCAACCGCCGCCGACGTGCTCAACACCTACTCCGCCCGAGACCTCTCACGCATCCTCTCGCGCTACGGCGAGGAACGCTTCGCGGACCGCATCGCCCGTGCCATCGTCGAGCATCGCCCGTTCGAGACCTCCGCCAGGCTGGTGGAGACCATCTCGGGTGCCATCCCCGCTGCGGCCCGCCACACCGGCGGCCACCCGGCCAAGCGCACCTTCCAGGCGTTGCGCATCGAGGTCAACCGCGAACTCGACGCCCTCAACGGCGTGCTGCCGGCGGCGATCGACGCGCTCGCCCTGGGCGGCCGGATGGCAGTGCTGAGCTACCACTCGCTCGAGGACCGCGCCGTCAAGCGGGCCTTCGCCGCCAAGGCCACCGACCGCGGCCCCCGCGACATGCCGCTGGTCCCTGACCACCTCAAGGCAGAACTGGCACTGCTCACCCGAGGTGCCGAGAAACCCACCCCCGAAGAGACCGCCGCCAACCCCAGGGCGGCCTCCGCGCGACTCCGCGTGGCCGAACGAATCAAGGAGGCAGCATGAGCGCCGAGCCCATCACCACCGACGATCCGGTCGCGGCTGCGCCCGCCCGGCCCAGGCTGGGGGTGGTTCCGCAGTCTGTGGGGGCCACCGTCTCGACGGTAGGGTTCGTCAGCATCCTCCTCGGCCTGATCGCCGTCGGTCTGGCCGGCGTGACGATCGTGACCACCAACGTGGGCGCGCAGTCGCGTGAGCTCTCGAGCCTCCGCCGCGATGCGACGGAGCTCAGCTACACGTCGGCCGCTCTCGAGTCGCACATCCAGCGGATGTCCAGCGCCAACGCGCTCGCGCTGCGCGCCAGCGAACTCGGAATGGTCCCCAACCCGTACCCCGCCTTCATCAACCTTGCCGACGGGACCGTGACCGGTGTGCCCACCCCGGCCACCGAGGACGAGATGCCCTTCCTGCGCGGCATCGCCACCAAGCCCGTCCCGGCTCCTGTGCTGCCCACCCCGAGCCGGCCGGCGCAACCCGCGGACCCCGGCTCGGACAGCGAGCTGGTGGCAGTCGGAGCGTCTGGAGCCCAGGAGTGAGCGGGGAGAAGCGGCCCCGTGCGAAGCGGCCGGCCGAGCAGCCCCCCGCCCAGAAGCGGCCATCCCAGAAGCGCCCGTCACAGCAGGGGGACACGCAGAAGCAGTCAGCCAGGAAGCAGCCGGCCAAGAAGCAGGCGTCCAGCCGCACGAGCGCGGCGAAGCCCGCCGCCAAGCCGAAGCTGCGCACCTCCAGGCCCGCCGGAGCACCCCGGACCTACCGCAAGACGGTGCGCCTGCCCGTGGGGCGTTCCTCCGTGCGGATCCGCGTGTTCATGCTGGTGTTCGCCCTTCTGCTCGGCGTGGCGGGAGTGCGGGCCGTCCAGCTCCAGGGCCTCGACTCCCAGGCGTTCGCGGCCGAGGCCGCCGCCAAGATGCAGTCGAAGCGGGAGCTGCCCGCCACGCGGGGAGAGATCCTCGACCGCAACGGTGTGGTGCTGGCCAGCACCGAGCCGGCCATGCTCGTCTCCATCGATCCCGACATGGTGCGCACCAACGGGGCGGACAAGCGCTACGCCATGAGCAAGCGGAAGCTGGAGGAGACCGAGCTGGCGCCCAACGCAGTGGCCGAGATCCTCGCCAAGCACCTGGGCGGCCGCAAGGAAAAGTACCTCACGCTGATCGACACGCCGGACTCCCGCTACGAGATCGTCGCCCGACGGGTCCCCGCGGCCACCTTCAGCGCCATCGAGGCGGACATGAAGGCCGGGCTGGACGGTGAAGGGAAGCGTCGTTGGTACGGCGTCTTCGGCACCCCTGATCCCATCCGCGTCTACCCCAACCGCTCGGTCGCCTCCAACGTGGTGGGCTTCGTCAACGCCGAGGGCGACGGCGCGGCCGGCCTGGAGTACGCGCTCGACGAACACCTCGAGGGCACCCCCGGTGAGCAGGTCTACGACGCCTCCACCTACGGCCGCATCCCGCTGGGCACCAACATCATGACCCCGCCGGTGGACGGCGCCTCGTACGAGTTGACGCTGGATTCGGACCTGCAGTGGATGACGGAACAGGCCCTGGCCGACGGCATGCGGCAGGCGCAGGCCAAGACCGGCACCGCCGTCGTGATGAACATCCACACCGGTGAGATCCTCGCGCTGGCCAACGGCCCCAGCTTCGACTCCGCCAACCCCAGCGCCGCAGACGGCGACAACCTCGGCAACCGCGCGGTGACCGAGGTCTACGAGCCCGGCTCGGTGCAGAAGGTCCTGACGATGGCGGCCCTGGCCGACCAGGGTCTGGTGACCCCCGACACCAAGCGGGTCGTGCCCGGCAGCATCGCCTCCGGCGGCGGCGTGGTCCGCGACTCCTTCTCGCACGGCGACCTCAACCTGACGGCCCGCGGGATCGTCGCGCAGTCGTCGAACGTCGGCATGATCATGCTCACGCGTGACCTCGAGAAGCAGACCATCACCGACTACCTGTCCTCGTTCGGGCTGGGCGCCAAGCCCGGCACCGGCCTGCCCGGCGAGTCCACCGGTCAGATCCCCACCAAGGACATGCCGGACTACACACGCGACCAGATCTCGTTCGGCCAGGGCCTCAGCGTCAACGCCGTGCAGATGGCCGCAGCGGTCGCCGCTGTGACCAACGGCGGCACCTACCACCAGCCGGTGATCATCAAGTCCGCGAAGGCGGCCGACGGCACAGAGATCGAACTGCCGCAGCCCGAGAGCCGCCGCGTCATCTCGGACGAGGCCTCCGCGTCCGTGGTCGAGATGATGGAGTCGGTGATCACGCTCAACGACAACCGCCGGATTCCGGGGTACCGGACCGCCGGCAAGTCCGGCACCGCCCAGCGCTTCGACCCGCAGTGCAAGTGCTACAACGGCTACACCGCCTCGTTCGTGAACGTGGCGCCCGCCGAGGACCCGCAGCTGCTCGTCTATGTCGTCCTCGACCGGCCGCGCAACGGCAACCTCGGTAGCCGGCTGGCCCTGCCCGTGACGAACAACATCCTCTCGCTGGCGCTGCCACGCTATAACGTGGCACCCTCAACCACGGAGGCACCCGATCTGCCCACCACTTTTGACTGACATGACATCGATCCGGCCCACCCAGACCACGGCGGCCCCGCTCACCGAACTGGTGGCGGGGCTCGACCTCGTCGGCGACATCGGCCGCTCGGCGCCCATCACCGGCATCAGCCTCAGTTCGCAGGAGATCCTGCCCGGCTGGTTGTACGTGGCGTTGCCCGGGAGGCAGCGGCACGGCGCGGATTTCGCCCGGGCCGCCGTCGACGCCGGCGCCGCCGCAGTGCTCACCGACGACGAGGGGGCCGCCCGGCTGACCGGGCTCGAGGTGCCTGTACTGGTGGCCGACGACGTGCGTGCGGCCATGGCGGTCGTCTCCGCGCGGGTCTTCGGCGAGCCCGCGCGGCGCCTCACGACGCTGGGCGTGACCGGCACGAACGGCAAGACCACCACCGTCGCGCTGGTCAAGGCCGGCCTGATGGCCGCTGGGCGGGTGGCCGGCACGATCGGCACCATCGGCTTCCGCCTGGGTGGCGAGGAGTTGAACTCGAGCAGGTCGACGGTGACCACCCCGGAGTCGCCTGACCTGCAGGCGCTGCTGGCCGTGATGGAGGAGCGCGGGGCCGATTCGGTCGCCGTGGAGGTGAGCTCACACGCGATGACCCTCAGCCGGGTCGATGCCATCGAGTTCGACGTGGCGGCGTTCCTCAACCTGGGCCGCGACCACCTCGACTTCCACCACACGCTGGAGGAGTACTTCGCGGCCAAGTCCAGGCTCTTCGAGCCGGGCCGCGCCCGCACCAGCGTGGTCTGGACCGACGACAGCGCCGGCGTCGAGATCGCCGGCCGGGTCGCCGGGCACGGGCAGAGCCGGCTCGTCACGGCCGGTACCGGGCCAGAGGTTGACTATCGGATGAGTGACTACCGCCCCGTCCATCCCCTCGGCGGCGTCGCGACGGTGACCCGTCGGGGCGAGGACCTGACCCTGGAACTGAGCCTGCCGGGCGTCTACAACATGATCGACGCCGTGGTGGCGCTCGCCATGCTGGAAGCGGTCGGCGTGCCCGCGGAAGCCGCGCTCCGTGGCCTGGCCACCGCCCAGATCCCGGGCCGGATGCAGCGCGTGCACCTCGGCCCCGACGCGCCGTTGACGGTGGTGGACTTCGCCCACACCCCGCAGGCGGTCGAGGCCGCCCTCCGGTCCCTCCAGGGGATCGGCACCCTCGTGTGTGTGCTGGGCTGCGGCGGCGACCGGGATGCCGAGAAGCGTCCGGAGATGGGCGCGGTGGCGGCCGGCCTGAGCGATGTGACGATCATCACCGACGACAACCCCCGCTCCGAGGACCCGGCCGCGATCCGCGCCGAGGTCATGGCGGGGGCGCGCCGGGCCCAGCGGCCCGGCACCGAGCTCCTCGAGGTGCCTGGGCGGCGCGCCGCCATAGAGACCGCCTTGGGGCGGGCCGGTGGCGATACTGTGGTGGCGATCCTCGGCAAGGGGCACGAACGCGGCCAGATCCTGGCAGACCGCACCGTCGACTTCGACGATGTTGAGGAGGCGGCCCGTGCCTGGGGCCGCGGCGGTGAGGAAGGAGACCCGCATGCGTGTGCGCACGATGTTTGAGTTGGTGGAGCTGATCCAACCGGCCCCCGTCGAGCTGTTCGGCGACGACACCGCCGTGGAGGTGGGCCCTGACGTCGTCATCGACAACCGTGAAGCCACCGAGGGTTCGCTCTTCGTCGCCATCCCCGGCGAGCGCGCAGACGGGCACGACTATGCTGCGGCCGCCGTCGAGGCGGGCGCGCGCGGCATCATCGGGATGTACGGCACGGCCGCAGAGGTGCCGCACATCCTCGCCGAAGATTCCATCACGGCCATGAGCTGGCTCGCCCGCGGCATCGTCCGCGAGGAACGCGCCCGCGGGATGGTCTCCATCGGCATCACCGGCAGCTCCGGCAAGACCAGCACCAAGGACCTGATGGCGCAGGTCTTCGAGGCCGCCGGCCCCACGGTGGCCCCCGTCGGCTCCCAGAACAACGAGGTCGGCGTGCCGCTGACCGCGTGCCGCGTCGACGCCGACACCCGGTACCTCATCTCGGAGATGGGCGCCCGCGGCAAGGGGCACATCGCGTGGCTCACCTCGATCGTCGGGCTCGACGTCGGCGTGTGCCTCAACGTGGGCCGCGCCCACGTCGGCGAGTTCGGGGGAGTGGAGGCCACCGCCATCGCCAAGTCCGAGATCGTGGCGGATCTGGCGGAGGACGGCTGGGCCGTGCTCAACGCCGACGACCCCGCCGTCGCGGGCATGGCCGCCGTCACCAAGGCTCGCATCGCCTGGTTCGGCGAGGGCCAGCTGGACGGCGGCGACCTCCGGGTCAGCGCCCGCAACGTCACCATGAACGCCCTGAGCCAGCCCAGCTTCGAACTCGTCGCGAGGGACTCCGACGGTGAACGCACCGCGCAGGTCGCTCTGGGCGTGATCGGCCGGCACCAGGTGCCCAACGCGCTCGCCGCGGCCGCCGCCGCCCTCGCGGTGGGCCTCGACATCGAGCTGGTGGCACGGGCCCTCTCCGGGGCCGTGCAGCGCTCGAGTTGGCGGATGGAACTCATCCCGCGCCCCGACGGCGTGCTCGTGCTCAACGACTCCTACAACGCGAACCCCGATTCCATGGCCGCCGCGCTCGCGACCGCCGTCGAACTGGTGCACGGCACGCGGGGCGAACACCCCGGCGCGCGGGTGGTGGCGGTGCTCGGCGACATGCTCGAGCTCGGCCCGTTGGCGGACGACCTCCACGAGGAGGCGGGCAGGCTCGCCGCAGACCTCGGTGTCGCCGAGGTGGTCGCTGTCGGGGACCTGGCCGACAGGATCGTGGCCGGCGCCGCCGGTGAGGGCATCACTGCGCGGACGGCGAATCGTGAGGAGGTCGTGGCCTCCCTTACGCTGAACCCCGGCGACGTCGTGCTCATCAAGGGATCCCGCGGCGTGGGTCTCGAAACGGTGGCGGCCGCCCTGGCCGGCAAGGACGGAGCGGCGAAGTGATCAACATCCTCACGGCAGGTTCGCTGTCGTTGCTGTTCTCCCTGATCGGCACTCCGCTGCTGATCAAGTTCCTGACCAGGCGACAGTACGGTCAGTTCATCCGCGAGGACGGCCCCACCACGCACCACGTCAAGCGTGGCACCCCCACCATGGGCGGCCTGGTGATCATCGTCGCGGTCGTCCTCGCCTACACCGTCACGCACTTGGTGCGCTGGCAGGCGCCGACGGTGTCGGGCCTGCTGCTCATCGGGCTGGCGGTCGGCATGGGCTTCCTGGGCTTCCTCGACGACTGGTCGAAGATCTCCAAGGAGCGCAGCCTGGGGCTCACCCCGCGCGGCAAGCTCATCGGCCAGGCGCTCATCGGCGGCGGGTTCGCCGTCGCCGCCCTGACGCTGCCGAATCACCGCGGCATCACACCGGCGTCGCCGGCCATCTCCTTCCTGCGCGACATCCCGTGGCTCACGATGCCCCTGGTGCTGGCGGTGCTGTTCATCGTCTTCCTGATCGCTGCCTGGTCCAATGCCGTCAACATCACCGACGGCCTCGACGGGCTCGCCGCCGGCTCCGCCACCCTGGTCTTCGCCGCGTACACCATCGTCAACATCTGGCAGTTCAACCAGTGGTGCTCGCGGCCCTCGGTGGCCCGATCGATGGCGGCACGCTGCTACGAGGTGCGCGACCCCAACGACCTCGCGGTACTGGCTATCGCCTTCGCCGGAGCCACCTTCGGCTTCCTGTGGTGGAACGCCAAGCCGGCCAAGATCTTCATGGGCGACACCGGTTCCATGGCCATCGGCGCCACCCTCGCCGGCCTGTCGGTCATGACGCGCACCGAACTGCTGCTGCTGATCCTCGGCCTGCTGTTCGTGATCGAGGTGGGCTCGGTCGCGCTCCAGGTCAGCTACTTCAAGGCCACCAAGGGCAAGCGCATCTTCAAGATGTCGCCCATCCACCACCACTTCGAGTTGAAGGGGTGGGACGAGGTCACCGTCGTCATCCGCTTCTGGATCATCTGCGGCCTGTGCGTGGCGGCCGGCATGGGCGTGTTCTACGCGGAGTGGGTGACGGGCTCGTGACACTGGATTGGATCCCCACCGCAACCCGTCTTTCGGACTGGCCCTCCGCTCAGGTCGTCGTCGCCGGCCTCGGCGTGTCCGGTTTCGCAGCGGCCGACGGCCTGATGTCGCTCGGCGCGAAGGTCGTCGTCCTGGACGAGTCCACCGTGCACGCTGAGAAGGCCGAACTCCTCGAGAAGCTCGACGTGACCGTGCGGCTCGGCCCGGGGTCGACGGCGGAATTGCCGCCCGGCACGGACCTCGTCGTCACCTCCCCCGGATGGCGCCCCTCCGCGCCGCTGCTGCGCCAGGCGGCCGCAGCCGGGGTGCCCGTCTGGGGCGAGACGGAACTGGCCTGGCGCATGATGCAGCCGGACAGGGTGATCCCGTGGCTGGGCGTCACCGGCACCAACGGCAAGACCACCACCACCCAGATGGTGGAATCGATGCTGATCGCCGACGGCCGGAAGGCCGCCGCGGTGGGCAACATCGGCCGGCCCATCATCGAGGCCATCCTCGACGACGTCGAGTACGACGTGTTCGCCGTCGAGCTGAGCAGCTTCCAACTCCACTGGATGAACAACATCAACCTGCACGCCGCTGTGGTGCTCAATGTGCACCCCGACCACCTCGAGTGGTACGAGGGCGTGCCCGACGCCATGGAGCGCTACTCCGCAGAGAAGGCCAAGATCTACGAGGGCGTGACACACGCCTGCGTGTACAACGTCGATGAGCCCGTGACGGAGCGGATGGTCGAAGAGGCGGAGGTCGTCGAAGGCGCCCGCGCCATCGGTTTCACGCTCGGCACCCCGGCCATCTCGATGCTCGGCGTCGTCGATGACCTCCTCGTCGACCGGGCCTTCGTCGAGCAGCGTCGCGATTCTGCCCTCGAGCTGGCGAAGATCTCCGACGTGCAGCCGGCCGCCCCGCACAACGTCGCCAATGCCCTGGCGGCCGCGGCGCTGGCGCGCAGCTACGGCGTGCACCACACCTCCGTCGCCAAGGGCCTCCAGCGGCTCCAGTTGGGCGGCCACCGCATCCAGCAGATCGCGGAGACCGACGGCATCCGGTGGATCGACGACTCCAAGGCCACCAACCCCCACGCCGCCAACTCCGCCATGCAGGCCTTCGATTCCTTCGTGTGGATCGCGGGCGGCCAGGCCAAGGGCACCACGTTCGACGAGCTGATCGAACGGCACCGCAGCAAGCTGCGCGCCGCCGTCGTCATCGGCGTGGACCGGCACCTCATCGCCGACACGCTTGCCCGACACGCGCCCGACGTCCCCGTTCGGGTGCTGGACAGCAGCGACACTGGGGTGATGGACGAGGTCGTCGCTCTGGCGGGGCAGTTCGCCCGCCCCGGCGACGCGGTGCTGCTCTCCCCGGGCTGTGCCAGCCTGGACATGTTCGACAGCTACTCGGCACGCGGGGACGCGTTCGCCGAGGCGGCACAGCGGTATCTCGGGTAGGCACAGGACAGGAGGGATCACGACCATGGCGTCCGACGCAGCCACTTCCCCCACGGCGCGGTTCACCATCTGGTCCCAGGTGCGGGCCCTGGCGGCCTCGCCCATGGCCCCGTACTATTTCGTCGCCGCGAGCGTTGCCGTGCTGATCGGGATCGGGCCATTGATGGTGCTCAGTTCCTCCGCCGCGCTGGCCCAGTCCACGCAGGACGGCCCGTACCACTACGCCCTCAGGCAGCTCGCCTTCCTCGCCATCGGTCTGGTGTTCCTGGTGATCCTCAGCCGGCTGCCGTCTTCCCTGCTTCGACGGTTCGGCTGGCTGTTCTGGGTGATCGCCGTCGCCCTCCTGATCGCCGTCCAGATCCCCGGCCTCGGCGTGCTTGTCAACGGCAACCGCAACTGGCTCCTCATCGGCGGCAGCCAGTTCCAGCCCTCGGAGTTCGCCAAACTGGCCCTGGTCGTGTGGTGCGGCACGATCTTCCACGTGAAGCGCGGCAGGCTGCACGAGCCGTGGCAGTTGGCCGTCCCGTTCGTGCCGTTGGGCGGGCTCATCCTGGCCCTCGTGCTGGCCGGCCATGACCTGGGCACCGGCCTCATCATCGGCCTCATCCTGGTGGCGGTGATGTGGTTCATCGGCACCTCGCTGCGGGTTCTGCTGCCCCTGGGGGCGGCCGTGACCGGGCTGGCGCTGCTGCTGGTCTACGGCTCGGGCAACCGCATGAGCCGCATCAGCGTGTTCCTCGACCCGCAATCCAACACGGACCTCTCGTCGCAGCCCATGGCCGCGCTGTACGCGCTGGCCTCGGGCGGCTGGTGGGGGCTCGGCCTCGGCGCCTCCAAGCAGAAGTGGGGCGGGCTGAAGGACGGCGCACACACTGACTTCATCTTCGCCGTCATCGGCGAGGAACTGGGGCTGTTCGGCGTGCTGCTGATCATCGCGATGTTCGCCCTGCTCGGTTGGGCGGGGCTGGAGATCGCCATCCGGTCCGACAAGATGTTCAATCGCGTAGTCGCGGCCGGCATCACCGCCTGGTTCCTCGGCCAGGCCACCATCAACATCTTCGTCGTGATGCACCTCCTGCCGGTCCTCGGCGTGCCGCTGCCGTTCGTGTCCTCCGGCGGCTCGGCGCTCATCGCCAGTCTCATGGGCGTCGGCGTCCTGCTCTGCCTGGGCCGCGACACTCCGGGGGCGCGGGCGTACCTGGCATCGCGCAAGGTCCATGCGAGACCGCGCATGACGAGCGTCATGGCGGCAGGCAGGGAGGACTCGTGACCAGTGTGGTGCTCGCCGGCGGAGGTACCGCCGGCCACACGTCGCCGCTCATCGCCACCGCCAAGGCGCTCCTTGCGACCCGGCCAGACGCCACCATCGTGTGCGTCGGCACGGCCAGGGGGCTGGAGACCCGCGTGATTCCCGAGGCGGGGCTCGATCTCGAACTGATCACCCCGGTGCCGCTTCCCCGCACGCTGAACCTGGATCTGGTGAAGCTGCCCTACACGCTGACCCGGTCGGTGCTGGAGGCCCGCAGGGTCATCCGTCGGGCGCGGGCCGATGTGGTCGTCGGTTTTGGCGGCTACGTCTCGATCCCGGTGTACCTGGCGGCCCGTCTCGCGCGGGTGCCTGTGGTGGTGCACGAGGCCAACAAGCTCCCCGGCATCGCCAACAAGATCGGTGCCCGCTCCGCGAAGTTCGTCGGCACGACGTTCCGCGAGACCCAGCTGCCCGGAGGTGTGCTCGTCGGCATGCCGATGAGCCGCTCGATCACCCACCCGTCGGTGGGCGCCCAAGAGGCGCGGTCCCGGTTCGGGCTCGACCCGGAGCGCCCCACGCTCCTGGTCAGCGGCGGCTCGCAGGGAGCGGTGCGCATCAACGACGCCGTCGCGGAGGCGCGCGACGAGTTGCTCGCCGCCGGGATCCAGATCCTGCATGTGCTGGGGCCGAAGAACTTCGACGACACCGTGCACACCGTCGTCACGGGGGATTCGGGCGCGCAGTACCGCCAGGTGGCGTTCGTCTCGGACATGGCCGTGGCCTACGCCGCCGCAGACCTGATGGTCGGCCGTGCGGGTGCCGGCACCGTGATGGAGACCGCCGTGAGCGGCCTCCCCGTCGTGTTCGTGCCGCTGCCCTGGGGCAACGGGGAGCAGGGGAGGAACGCGGCGGAACTTGTCGCCGCAGGTGGCGGCGTTCTCGTGCCCGACGGTGAGATCAGCGGGGCTAGACTGGTCGACGTCGTGACCGAGATCCTCGGAGATCGGCAGCGCCTCGCGCAGATGTCGGCCACGTGCCGCGACCTGTATCCGGCCGATGCGGCCGAGGTCCTCGCAGCCGCCATCATCGACGCCGTCTGAGAAAGGTCGATCACACCCCATGCTCCTCAATCCCATCGAGGTGGTGCCCGCCGACCAGGTGGGACCGGTCCATTTCATCGCAGCAGGCGGCTCCGGCATGAGCGGCATCGCCCGCCTCTACGCCGAACTCGGCATCAAGACCTCCGGTTCGGACCAGTCGGATTCGACGGCGCTCCGCGGCCTTCAACGGGCCGGAGTGACCACCTACGTGGGGCACGACGCGTCCCAGGTCGGCGACGCGAAGACCGTCGTGATCTCCTCGGCCATCCGGGCAGACAACGTCGAACTGGTGGAGGCCCGCAGGCGCGGCCTGCGCATCTGGCACCGCTCGGCGGCCCTCGCCGCGCTGATGAAGGGCAAGCGCGGCGTCTCCGTCGCGGGCACACACGGCAAGACGACCACGACGGCCATGACCGCCGTCATGCTCAGCGAGGCCGGCAGGGATCCCAGCTACGTCATCGGCGGCCCGCTGTCGACGACGGGGGCGAGCTCCGCCGTCGGCGCCGGTGAGTCGTTCGTCGTCGAGGCCGACGAATCGGATGCCTCGTTCCTGCAGTACCCCACGGAGATCGCCGTCATCACCAACGTGGAGGCGGACCACCTGGTCAACTGGGGCACCGCTGAGGCCTACGCCGACGGCTTCCGCGCCTTCGCCACCAGGCCGCACGTCCAGCACGTGGTCATCAATGTCGACGACGCCGGCTCCCGGATGTTGGCGGACGAGCTGGTGGGGGAGACGCCGCACTTCATCCGCTACGGCGAGTCCGAGGACGCCGACGTGCGCATCACCGAGGTGGAGGCCCACGGCAACGGGGTCGCCGCCACCATCACGTACGGGAGTGATTCCGGCCGGATCGTGCTCCAGGTGCCGGGCAACCACAATCTCGCCAACGCCTCCGCCGCCTATGCGGTGGGCCGGGTGCTGGGGCTGAGCCACGGCGAGGCGGTGGACGCGCTCGGCCGGTTCGAAGGCACGCTGCGGCGCTTCCAGCTCATCACGGACACCGCCGGCATCCGCGTCTTCGACGACTACGCGCACCACCCCACGGAGATCCGCGCGGCGCTGACGGCGGCCCGGCGCGCCACGTCGGCCGGCAACGAGGCCACGGGCCTCACCGGCCGCTTGATCGCCTGCTTCCAGCCGCACCTCTACAGTCGGACGCTGGACTTCGCCGACGAGTTCGGTGAAGTGATGACGCTGGCGGACATTGCGGTCATCAACGACATCTGCGGCGCCCGGGAAGACCCGGTGCCCGGTGTCACCGGTGAACTCGTCGTCGACGCGGCCCGGAAGCACGGCCAGGAGAACCTGGTCTACGTCAAGGAGAAGTACGACCTTCCCGCTGCCCTCAACGACATCGCGGAGCCGGGTGACCTCATCATCACCCTCGGCTGCGGCGACGTCACCATCGTCGGCCCGCTGCTCGCGGATCTCCTGAAGCAGCGGCCCACGGCGAAGTGAGCGAAGCGCTGACCCCGGGCGAGTTCGCCCGGGCCCTCCAGGACAAACGCAACGCGGAGCGCCGCCGGAGGTGGTGGTTCCGCGGCGGTCTCGCAGGCGCCCTGGCGCTGGTGGGCCTGGGTGTCTGGCTGGCCTTCTTCTCGACGGTCTTCGCGGCCCAGCAGGTGTCCGTCACCGGCGTGTCGCTGTTGACGACGGACCAGGTGGTCACCGCCGCCGAGGTCTCGATGGGGGAGCCGCTGCTCACGCAGGACCTGGGCGCCGTGACCCAACGGGTCAACGACCTGCCCGCGGTGCGCTCGGCCGAGGTGTCGCGCCAACTGCCGGACACCGTCGTGATCGAGGTCACTGAACGCACCGCCGCCTTCCTGCGGGAGCGCGACGGCCAGTACGACTGGATCGACGAGGAGGGCGTGGCCTTCCACCGCACCGCCTCGCCCGGCCCGCAGGACCTCCCGGCCACGGTGGCCGTCGTGGAGGACCAGCAACGGTTGCTGGCAGATGTCGCCACCGTCGCCAACCACATCCCGGCAGACGTCAGGCCGGCCGTCGTCTCGATCTCGGCAGAGGCGGTGGACCGGATCTCGCTCGCCCTCGAGGGTGGGCGCACCGTCGTGTGGGGGAGCGCGGACGAATCCGAGTTGAAGGCCGACGTGGTGAGTGCTCTACTGAGCGTTGAGGCCACCGTTTACGACGTGTCGGCACCGGGACACCCCACGACCAAGTAGGTGCCCGGGCCAGGCCTCAACCAAACCCTGAAGTAGCACTTGAGGTGATTATTGAGGGTTTGGGCCGTGCCGTTGGACTGGCCTTGAACGCCCCCATAGTCTCTAGCCCATGGCAAGCGCATCTCAGAACTACCTCGCGGTGATCAAAGTCGTCGGTGTCGGCGGCGGCGGCGTCAACGCCGTCAACCGAATGATCGAAGCGGGGCTCCGCGGCGTGGAGTTCATCGCCGTCAACACAGATGCGCAGGCATTGCTGATGAGCGACGCGGACGTCAAGCTCGACATCGGCCGTGAACTGACCCGCGGTCTCGGCGCCGGGGCCGACCCCGCGAAGGGCCGGCAGGCCGCAGACGACCACTCCGACGAGATCGAGGAGGCCCTCAAGGGTGCCGACATGGTCTTCGTCACCGCGGGTGAGGGAGGCGGCACCGGTACCGGCGCAGCTCCCATCGTCGCGAAGATCGCCCGCTCGCTGGGCGCCCTGACCATCGGGGTGGTGACGCGGCCGTTCTCCTTTGAGGGCAAGCGCCGCGCCTCCCAGGCGGATGTGGGCATCGAGCAGCTGCGCGAGGAGGTCGACACCCTCATCGTCATCCCCAACGACAAGCTGCTCCAGATGACGGACCACCAGGTGGCCATCCTTGATGCGTTCAAGCAGGCGGACCAGGTGCTGATGCAGGGCGTGTCCGGCATCACGGACCTCATCACCACGCCGGGTCTCATCAACCTCGACTTCGCCGACGTCAAGTCCATCATGAGCCAGGCCGGCTCCGCCCTCATGGGTATCGGTTCGGCCCGCGGCGAGGACCGTGCACGCGCCGCAGCGGAGATGGCCATCTCGTCGCCGCTGCTGGAAGCCAGCATCGACGGCGCCCACGGCGTCCTCCTCTCCATCGCCGGTGGTTCAGACCTGGGTCTGTTCGAGGTCTCCGCAGCTGCCCAGCTCATCGAGCAGGCCGCGCACGACGAGGCCAACATCATCTTCGGTACCGTCATCGACGACGCCCTGGGCGACGAGGTGCGCATCACCGTCATCGCCGCAGGGTTCGACGGTGGCATGCCGCAGCGCCGCCCGCAGGCCCGCGTCGCCCCCAAGCCGCAGACGCAGCAGCAGCCCGCCCCCCAGCCACGGCCGCAGCAGCAGCCGCAGTTCGAGGCGGAGCCCACCAACCCGGGCCACCAGCAGTACCGCGCGCAGCAGGTCAGCCCCATGCCGACGCAGCGTCCCGCCGCGCCTCAGCCCGGGCCGGACTACGACGACGACCTGGATGTCCCCGACTTCATGAAGTGATCACGGCGCGTCGGTGCGTCGGATCCGGTAACCCTGGCGCGGCGCGCTAGCCTTCGTGTATTAACCAGAAGGAGACTCTCGTGGGCGTTCGGAAGCTTGCCGCGTGGATGGGACTCGTCGAAGACGGTCGCTATCGGGATGACGACATCGACGACGCAGACGAACTCACGGACGACGTCTACGTTGAGGAAGACGAGCCCAGCGCGGAAGTCAGCCGCGTGCAGGCCCTGCCGCAGCGCCGCCCCAAGCCGGTGACGCCCGTGGCGCAGCCGCAGAAGGAGGTGGCCGACTTGAGCAGAATCGTCAGCGTCCGTCCCCGCTCGTACAACGAGGCGCGGGTCATCGGTGAGAACTTCCGGGACCAGATCCCCGTGATCATGAACCTGTCCGACATGGAGGACGGCGACGAGAAGCGCCTCGTCGACTTCGCCGCAGGCCTCGTGTTCGGGCTCCAGGGCAACATCGAGCGCGTCTCCAGCAAGGTGTTCCTGCTCTGCCCGCAGAACCTGGTTGTGGGCCCCGAAGATAAGGAGCGCATCGTTTCTGGTGGCTTCTTCAACCAGAGTTGAGCACAGTGGTCGCATACATCCTCTGGTGGCTGATCAACCTCTACATCTGGATCCTCCTCGCCCGCGTCATCCTGTCGTGGGTGCCCATGTTCGCTCCCGGCTGGCACCCGAAGGGTTTCGTGCTGGTCATCGTGGAGACGATCTACAGCCTGACTGATCCGCCGGTGCGCTTCCTCCGACGGTGGATCAAGCCTGTGCGGCTGGGCAACGCCTCGCTTGACCTGAGCGTCCTGGTGCTGTTCATCCTGCTGCAGATCATCGGGCAACTGGTGCTGGTCTACCTGCCCTTCTGAACCCTTCACCCCCGCTTGAGGTGTTGGCAGGTGCCCATGGGGCTACGCTAGCCTCAGACAATCCGGTTCCGGCCGGTTGATTGATCATCTTTCGATATGGAGCCAACAATGAGCCTGACACTCGACGAGGTGCGCCAGATCCGATTCCGCATGTCCCGGCGTGGCGAGACGGGTTACCAGGTCGGCGACGTCGACACCTTCATCGACAAGGTCGAGCTGACGTTCGATGAGTTCGACAAGGAGCGCGAACGCCTCCGCCGCGAGCTTGACTCAGTGCAGTCCACCAGCGTGCAGCCCGCCGTGGTCGATGACTCGGAGCTGCGTTCCGCGCTCCAGGACAAGGACCACGAGATCGCCGCCCTCCGCGGCGAGGTCGACCGGCTCAAGTCGGCCCTGAACAGCAGTGGCGACTCCAGCGCCGCTCACCAGGCTGCCGCCGAGGAACGCGTGCGCGAGTTGTCCGCCGAGAACGACCAGCTGCGCAGCCAGTTGGAGAAGGTGCGCGCCGAGTACGACCGCGCCCGCTCCGAGCGTGTGACCCAGGTCGGCGGCACCGAGAACATCGTCGTGACCAGCTCCGAAGAGGCTGCTCCCGCCGTCACGCGGCTCCTGCAGATGGCCACAGACCAGGCCACCACCCTCGTCAACGAGGCGCAGGCGGAAGCTCAGCGCAAGATCGCCGAGGCCGAGCAGCGCGCCACCGAGATCAAGACAGACGCCCGCACCAAGGCCGAGCGTGTCGAGTCTGAGGCCCGGGTCAACGCGGAGCAGGTGACCAAGGAAGCCGAGTCGCGCGCCAGCGACGTCGACCGCCAGGCCACCGAGCGCCGCCACGAACTGTTCTCCTCACTCGAGCGTGAGCAGGCAGACCTCACGGTCAAGGTGGACGCCCTGCGCTCCTTCGAGACCAGCTACCGTGAGAACCTAACGGGCTCCCTGCAGCGCCTCCTGTCGTCCGTCAAGGAGGACCGGCCGGAGCCGCACGACGTTCCTGAACTCGCCCGGCAGCGCCACTCCGAGACCCCCCGTCTCGATGCGTTGGCCGGCGGGGATCAGCAGTAGTCACCAACCTCTTTGCGCACAGGCCGATCCATAAGTGGGTCGGCCTGTTGCGTTGCGCCCATCCTGGTGTAGCCTTCCCCAACCAGAACACCACTGCGAGAAAGAGCAGCCATGCCGACGACGAAAAAGACCCCTGAGACCCAGGTGGTCCTCCCCGTGCTTGAGGGCGAGGAGCAGTGGACTCCCGAAGAGGTGGCGGAGCAACGCGCCGAGCTCGTCGATGAGATCCAGCGCATGGAACGCCGCATCGAGCAGACCGAAGCCGAACTGGACTCGCTGATGCGTGGAGGCATCGACGGCGCCGGACGTGATCCCGTCGACGTGGGGTCCAGCAACTTCGAACGAGACCAGGAGCTGTCGCTCGTGCAGAACGTGCGCGAGATGGCAGAGCAGGCCCGCCTCGCGCTCCACCTGTTCGACAATGGTGAATACGGCTACTGCGAGGTCTGCGGCCAGCCCATCGGCAAGGGCCGCCTCCAGGTGTTCCCCCGCGCCACGATGTGCGTGACCTGCAAGCAGCGCGAGGAACGACGCTGAACAAGCAGCGCTGGGGTGTCGGTCTGCTCGCCGCGGGTCTCGGCCTGACGATGCTCGCGGTGGATCAACTGATCAAGATCGCCTCCGTCACGTACCTGATCCCTGGTGAACGCGTGCCCCTCGTGGGGGAGCTGCTGAGCCTCAACCTCATCCGTAACCCCGGAGCGGCCTTCGGCATGGGTTCCGGGGTCACGATCGTCTTCAGCGTGTTCGCCATCCTCGCCACCCTCGGCTGCCTCGTGGCGCTCACACGCATCACCGCGCTCTGGCACGCCGTCGCGCTCGGCCTGCTCTTCGGCGGCATCACCGGCAACCTGGTGGACCGGATCACCCAACCGCCCGCGGCGCTGCACGGCCACGTGATCGACATGTTCCAGGTGCCGAACTTCGCCATCTTCAACTGGGCCGACATCTGCATCACGGTGGCCGCGGGTCTCATCATCGTGGCCGGCGTTCTGGCCGAGGTGCGGGAGCGGAACCTCCAGAAGGTGGCCGCATGAGCGTCTTCCTGATCCCGGACGCCCTCGCCGGCGAACGCCTGGACGCCGCGGCCGCCCGCATCTCCGGCTACTCCAGGTCCCGCATCGAGACGCTGATCGCCCACGGCAACCTCCGGCTGGGCGGCGCGGTCGTGACGAAGGGCTCCCTGAAGGTCCGTGGCGGCGAACTGCTCGACCTCGACGACTCCGCCCCCGTGGGCGTACAGGTCCGGGCGCAGTTGGCAGACGGCGTGCGCATCGTGTTCGAGGACGCAGACCTCGTCGTCGTCGACAAGCCCGTCGGTGTGGCGGCGCATCCCAGCCTCGGCTGGGTGGGACCCTCCGTCGTGGAGCACCTTGCCGCTGCCGGCGTGCAGGTGGCCACCTCCGGTGCCGCCGAGCGCCAGGGTATCGTGCAGCGCCTCGACGTCGGCACCAGCGGCCTGATGGTGGTGGCCAAGTCGGAGGTCGCTTACAGCGTGCTGAAGCAGGCCTTCCGCGACCGCACCGTCGACAAGATCTACCACGCGCTCGTGCAGGGCCATCCGGACCCGTTCACGGGCACCATCGAGGCGCCCATCGCGCGGCACCCCGGTGCCGACTGGAAGATGGCCATCATCGAAGGTGGCCGTCATTCGGTCACGCACTACGAGACGCTCGAAGCGCACCGTGCCGCAACCCTCCTCGAGGTGCACCTGGAGACCGGCCGCACCCACCAGATCCGGGTCCACATGGCGGCCATCGGCCATCCCTGCGTGGGCGACCCCCTCTACGGCGCAGACCCCACCATGGCGGAGCGCCTCGGCCTCATCAGGCAGTGGCTGCACGCCGTCGAGCTGGGCTTCACGCACCCCACCAAGGGTGACGAGGTGCGCTTCACCTCTCCGTACCCAGCTGATCTGGCACGGGCGCTGGAGCTCGTGCGCGACGGGATCTCCCAGCCGCGATGACTCATCGGGGCACCCCGATGCGCCTGAGGCGGCCCTTGCAGTAGTCTTGGGCCCGTGCGTAGAGCAAAGATCGTATGTACCCTCGGCCCTTCCGCTGAAACCGTTGAGCGCCTGGTGGAGCTCCTTAATGCCGGCATGAACGTCGCCCGTCTCAATATGAGCCACGGCGACTACAACGAGCACGGCAACCGAATCACGAACGTCCGCGAAGCAGCTGAGCTGACCGGCAAGACCGTCGGCGTGTTCGCCGACCTGCAGGGCCCCAAGATTCGTCTTGGGCGCTTTGAGAACGACGAGAAGCATTATCTCGAGGTGGGCGACCGGTTCACCATCACCATCGACGACATCTCCGGCACCAAGGAGCGTTGTTCCACGACCTACAAGGGTCTGACCGGCGACGTCAATGTGGGTGACCCCATCCTCATCGACGACGGCAAGGTCGGCCTGCGGGCCGTCGAGGTCACGGAGAACGACGTCGTGTGCGAGGTCACCGTCCCGGGACCCGTCTCGAACAACAAGGGCATCAACCTGCCCGGTGTCGCCGTATCCGTCCCGGCCCTGTCCCAGAAGGACGAGGACGACCTGCGGTGGGCGCTGCACCAGGACGTCGACATGATCGCGCTGTCCTTCGTGCGCTCGGCCGATGACATCAAGCGTGTCCACGAGATCATGGACGAAGAGGGGCGCCACCTGCCCGTCATCGCCAAGCTCGAGAAGCCCCAGGCGATCGCGAACCTCCAGGACATCATCGACGCGTTCGACGCGTTCATGGTGGCCCGCGGTGATCTCGGCGTCGAACTGCCCCTCGAAGAGGTGCCGCTGGTCCAGAAGAAGATCATCCGCGCGGCCCGCAAGTGGGCCAAGCCGGTGATCGTCGCCACCCAGATGCTGGAATCGATGATCTCGAACCCGCGCCCCACGCGGGCCGAGACCTCCGACGTCGCCAACGCCATCCTCGATGGCGCCGACGCGGTCATGCTCTCGGGCGAGACCTCCGTCGGTGACTTCCCGGTCGAGACCGTGTCCACCATGGCCCGCATCGTCGAGAAGACCGAGCGCGAAGGCCACGCCGAGATCCACATCATCGACTGGGACCCGCACACCACGGGCGGCATCCTGGCGAAGGCCGCCGCCGAGGTCGCCGAGCGTATCGGCGCCCGCTACCTGGTGGCCTTCACCAAGTCCGGTGACACGGGCCGGCGCATCTCGCGTCTGCGTTCCCCCATCCCGATGCTGGTGTTCTCCCCGGAGAAGGCCACCCGCCAGACCATGACCCTGTCGTGGGGCGTTGACACCCAGGTCACCCCTGAGTTCAACACCCAGGAAGAGGTCGTCGAGGCCGTTGACCGTCACCTGCGTGACCGCGGCATGATCGAGGTCGGCGAGCGCATCGTCATCGTCTCGGGTTCGCCCATGGGCATCCCCGGCAAGACGAACAACCTGCGCGTCCACAAGATCAAGGAGCTCGGCGAGTCCCACTGACCCGTCGGCGGTCCTGACCGCAACTGAAACACCCCGCCAGGAGCGATCCTGGCGGGGTGTTTGTTGTGTGTGCCCGGGAGGGGACTCGAACCCCTACGGCCTTTCGACCAGACGGGTTTGAGCCGTCCGCGTATACCATTCCGCCACCCGGGCGGGCCCCACTTATTGTGCCATAGACCGCCCACCTGATGCGTTGCGGGCCTGAGTGGGCACTTTGCCCGCGACGGGAGTAGTATCTGGGCAGGTTGACCGACGAAGCTCGCCTCCCGGGGCGAGGGAAAAGTGCCACTAGATATGACGAAGAAGAAGCCCACTGTGATTGTCGCCGAGGACGAGGCGCTCATCCGCCTCGACCTGGTCGAGCTCCTCACCGAGGAGGGATACGACGTGGTCGGCGAAGCCGGCGACGGTGAAGAAGCCGTCAAGCTCGCCCGCGAGCTCGTACCCGACCTCGTGATCATGGACGTGAAGATGCCCAAGATGGACGGCATCACGGCCGCAGAGATCATCGCGGAGGAGCGGATCGCGCCCATCGTCATGCTCACCGCGTTCAGCCAGCGCGACCTCGTGGAGCGCGCGCGTGACGCCGGCGCCATGGCTTATGTCGTGAAGCCGTTCGGCGCCTCCGACGTGGTTCCGGCCATAGAGATCGCCATGGGTCGTTTCCAGGAGATCGCCGCCATCGAGGATGAGCTCGCCAGCCTCGAGGACCGCCTCGAGTCGCGCAAGATCATCGACCAGGCCAAGGGCATCCTGCAGCAGGACCTGGGCCTCACGGAGCCGGAGGCGTTCCGGTGGATCCAGAAGACCGCCATGGACATGCGTAAGTCCATGCGCGACGTCGCCGAGGGCGTCATCTCCCACAAGAAGAAGTAGCGCCCGCCCTGAGCCTGCCGGCGATCCCTGCCGGGCAGGCTCAGCGGCGGTTGATCATGTGGCAGGTCAACCGCCCGGTAGCGGTGAGCCTGCCCTGTTCGTCGACGATGTCGACGGAGTAGGTCACCATGTTGCGGCCGAGGTGCAGGGCGGTCGCAGTGCCGGTCACCCGGCCCCTGGTCGCTGCCCTCAGGTGGGTGACGTTGAGATCGACGCCCACGCCCACCCGGTCCGGCCAGCCGTGTGCCATGGCCCCCATCGACGCGAGGGTCTCGACCACGACCCCGCTGGCGCCGCCATGGAGGAGCCCGAACGGCTGCTCGTTGCCCTCCACCGGGATCCAGCCCACGACGCGTTCCGGCGTCAGTTCGGTGATGGTCAGGCCCAATTTGTCGTCGAGCGGGGAGAACTGGTCAGCGAGCCAGGCAGGGATGGAGTTCATGGGGCCCCACTCTGCCACGGTAGGCTCTTGAGCTGTGACTGACGTGAAGAAACTGCTGCTGATCGACGGACATTCCGTGGCCTACCGGGCGTTCTTCGCCCTGCCGGTGGAGAGTTTCGCCACCCGCACCGGCCAGCACACCAACGCGGTCTTCGGCTTCACGTCCATGCTGATCAACGTGCTGCGCGACGAGCAGCCCACGCACATCGCCGTCGCGTTCGACGTGGCGCGCGAGTCCTTCCGTACCGAGCAGTACCCGGAGTACAAGGCGAACCGCTCGAAGTCCCCGGACGAGTTCAAGGGCCAGGTGGCCCTCGTCAAGGACGTGCTCGACGCGCTGCGGATCCCGTTCGTCGAGATGGCCGGCTACGAGGCCGACGACCTGATCGCGACGCTCTCCACCCGTGCCGCCAGTGAGGGCTTCGACACCTACATCGTCTCCGGCGACCGCGACGCCATGCAGCTCGTGAACGAGCACGTCACCCTGCTCTACCCCCGCCGAGGTGTCTCGGACCTGGCCCGGATGACGCCGGCCGCGGTGGAGGAGAAGTACCTGGTGCCGCCCGCCCGCTACCCCGAGATCGCCGCGCTGGTGGGGGAGACGAGCGACAACCTCCCGGGCGTGCCCGGGGTAGGCCCCAAGACCGCCGCGAAGTGGATCGCGCAGTTCGACGGGCTGGACAACATCGTCGCCCGCGCCGAGCAGATCCCCGGCAAGGCCGGCGAGTCGCTGCGCGCGCACCTGGACGACGTGGTGCGCAACCGCCGCCTCAACGCGCTGGTCTGCGACCTCGACATCGACCTGGCGCTGCCGGACACGGTCCGCGTGGACTGGGACCGGGAGCGCGTACACGAACTGTTCGACGCCCTGGAGTTCCGCGTGCTGCGCGAGCGGCTGCTGGAGTTGGCCGCCTCCGCTGAGCCGGTGGCGACCGAGAGCTTCGCCGTCGAGGGGGCTCGGCTGGAGCAGGGCGAGGTGGCCGCATGGCTCGCTGCGCACGCCCAGCAGGCAACTGCCGTCCACTTCCTCGGCACCTGGGGTGCGGGTGGAGGGGACCTGACCGCCCTGGCGCTGGCAGCATCGGACAACTCGGGGGCGTACGTCGACACGGCGGATCTCACCCCGGAGGACGACAAGGCCCTCGCGGAGTGGCTGGCCGACGGCTCTCGGCCCAAGCTGATCCACGAGGCCAAGGGCCCCACTCTGGCGTGCTGGAGCAGGGGCTGGGACCTGGACGGCGTGCAGCTCGACACGCTGCTGGCCGCGTACCTGCTGCGTCCTGACCAGCGCACCTACGACCTCTCAGACCTGGTGGTGCGCTACCTGCACCGCGACCTCGCCGTGCAGCAGCAGGCCGACGACGAAGCGCAACTGGCGCTGGACTTCGGCGAGGAGGACGACTCCGCAGTCGAATCCGCCCTGCTGCACGCGCGGGCCGTGCACGACCTGGCAGAGGTGCTGTCCGAGCAGCTCGCCGAACGCAACGCGGCCGCCCTCATGACGGGGGTCGAACTGCCCCTGCAGCGGACGCTGGCCACCATGGAGAAGCTCGGCATCGCGGTCGACGTGGACCGCCTGCACACCCTGCGCGACGAGTTCGACCGCGCCGTGCAGGACGCCCAGCAGGCCGCGTTCGACGTGCTCGGGCACGAGGTCAACCTCGGTTCGCCCACGCAGCTGCAGGGGGTCCTGTTCGACGAACTGGGGATGCCGAAGACCAAGCGCACCAAGTCCGGCTACACGACTAACGCCGAGGCCCTCGAACAGCTCTTCGAGAAGACGGAGCACCCGTTCCTCGGGCACCTGCTGGCCCACCGCGACCGGATCAGGTTGCGCCAGACCGTCGACGGGCTGCTGGCCACGGTGCGGCCGGACGGCCGCATCCACACCAGCTACATGCAGGCGATCGCGGCGACGGGTCGCCTGTCGTCGACAGACCCGAACCTGCAGAACATCCCCATCCGCACGTCGGTGGGCCGCCAGATCCGGGCCGCGTTCGTGCCGGGGGACGGGTACGAATCGCTGATGTCGGCGGACTACTCGCAGATCGAGATGCGCATCATGGCGCACGGCAGCAAGGACCCGGGGCTGATCGAGGCCTTCGAGTCGGGCCGCGACTTCCACGGCGAGATGGCGTCCCTGGTGTTCGGCGTCGAACCCGGAGGTGTCACGCAGGAGATGCGGGCGAAGATCAAGGCGATGAACTACGGCCTGGCCTACGGGCTGAGCGCCTTCGGCCTGTCCAACCAGCTGAAGATCTCTGTCGGTGAGGCGCGCGACCTCATGGACGACTACTTCTCCCGCGTCGGCGGCGTGCGCCAGTACCTTGCCGCCATCGTCGAGGAGGCCCGCCGCGTCGGGTACACCGAGACCATGCTGGGCCGTCGCCGGTACCTGCCAGACCTCACCACCACCAACCGGCAGCGCCGGGAGATGGCGGAGCGGGCCGCGCTCAATTCGCCCATCCAGGGGTCTGCCGCAGACGTGATCAAGGTCGCCATGATCAACGTCGGTCGCGCGCTGGACGACGCGGGGCTCGCCAGCCGGATGCTGCTTCAGGTGCACGACGAACTGGTTCTCGAGATCGCCCCGGGCGAGCGAGAGACCGTCACCGAACTGGTGGCGCGCGAAATGGGCGGTGCCGCGAAGCTGCTGGTGCCGCTCGAGGTGTCGATCGGCGTGGGCGACAGCTGGCAGTCTGCCGCCCATTAGGACTCAGGCGGCAGGGACCACCGGGTCTGCGTAGAACAGGATCCGGGAGTCCCACGCCTTGGTGCTCGCCTCGTAGTCCCAGCAGATCACGATGGCCAGCTGGGGCGCGCCTTCGAAGTCGACCATCACGTCGGAATCAGGGTCGTAGTCCTCGACCCACACCTTCACGGCCTCCGTGTATTCGTAGCACTGCACCTGGCCGTCGCTGCCGTACAGCTTGATCACGTCGCCGGGTTCCAACTGGGACCTGCCGCCCTCGTACATCTCGTTGCCGAGGGCGGGCGGCAGGCTGGGGTTGTAGGTGTGGATGGACAGGACGGCCTTGCCGTGGGCGGCGCCGGGCTTGGGGCCGCCGCTCCACCAGGAGGCGGTGCGGGGCTGGTCGAACGGGGGAGCGGCGATGTTGCCGTCCTTGTCCAGGTTCAGCGCGATGACCCGCTCGTCGGCGCCCAACGACTCGATGGTGAACCGCTGCGGCACGAAGCCGTCCGAGACCGCCGTGCACTCCGCGAGGGCCGGGTTGCCCGACGGCGGGGCCTGGCCGGCAGGTGACGCCGAGGGCGTCGCCGGAGCCGGCGACGGGAGCGCGGTGGTGGAGGCCGGGGCGGGGGACGAACTGGCTGGAGCCGCAGGCCCGGCCGCGGGTGCACCGCCGCGGGTGAGCGCGAAGACCAGCAGCGCGATCACCCCGACGACGGCGGCCAACAGGACGAGGAGGCGCGCGGAGCGCCGGCGCTGGGGTTCGGGGGTCTGCGACACGTGGGCAAGCATAGGCATTGGCCGGATCGGACCATAACCGCTAGTGTTCTCCGGTTGGCCCCGATTTCGACTTCAGGTTGCCGTTGCTCGACGAAGAGCGGTAGGCTGAGCGGGCACTGTGGCCTGCGTTCTCTCGGACGGAGTAGAGAGCGGTGATTCGTCACGGGCGCAGTGCATCCATTTTCATCCACTATTTCGGAGCCCTACTACATGACCTCCTCCACTGAGGCCTCGACTGTCGCAGTCGATGACATTGGCACCCGCGAAGATTTCCTCGCTGCGGTTGACGCCACCATCATTTCTTTCAACGACGGGGACATCGTCTCCGGCACCGTCGTCAAGGTTGACCGGGACGAGGTCCTGCTCGACATCGGTTACAAGACCGAAGGCGTCATCCCCTCGAAGGAGCTGTCCATCAAGCACGACGTCGATCCTTTCGACGTCGTCCAGGTGGGTGATGTGATCGAGGCCCTCGTCCAGACCAAGGAGGACAAGGAAGGCCGCCTCATCCTGTCCAAGAAGCGCGCACAGTACGAGCGCGCCTGGGGCACGATCGAGAAGATCAAGGAAGAGGACGGCGTTGTCACCGGCTCCGTCATCGAGGTTGTCAAGGGCGGCCTGATCGTCGACATCGGCCTGCGTGGCTTCCTGCCCGCGTCGCTGGTCGAGATGCGTCGCGTCCGCGACCTCCAGCCCTACGTGGGCATGGAGCTCGAGGCCAAGATCATCGAACTCGACAAGAACCGCAACAACGTGGTCCTGTCGCGTCGGGCCTACCTCGAGCAGACCCAGTCGGAGGTCCGCCAGACCTTCCTCACGCAGCTCCAGAAGGGCCAGATCCGCAAGGGTGTCGTGTCCTCCATCGTCAACTTCGGCGCGTTCGTCGATCTCGGCGGCGTGGACGGCCTCGTGCACGTCTCGGAGCTCAGCTGGAAGCACATCGACCACCCGAACGAGGTTGTCGAGGTCGGCATGGCCGTCACCGTCGAGGTGCTCGAGGTGGACATGGACCGCGAGCGCGTCTCCCTGTCGCTCAAGGCCACCCAGGAAGACCCGTGGCAGACCTTCGCGCGTCTGCACCAGATCGGTCAGATCGTGCCCGGCAAGGTCACCAAGCTGGTTCCGTTCGGTGCGTTCGTCCGCGTCGGCGAGGGCATCGAGGGCCTGGTCCACGTGTCCGAGCTCGCTGAGCGTCACGTCGAGATCCCGGAGCAGGTTGTCGCCGTCGGTGACGACCGTATGGTCAAGGTCATCGACATCGACCTCGAGCGTCGCCGCGTCTCGCTGTCGCTGAAGCAGGCCAACGAGGGCATCGACGTCGCCGCAATCGACTTCGACCCGGCCCTCTACGGCATGCAGGCGTCCTACGACGAGCAGGGCAACTACATCTACCCCGAGGGCTTCGACCCCGAGACGAACGACTGGAAGGAAGGCTTCGACGAGCAGCGCGCTGCTTGGGAGGCCCAGTACGCCCAGGCGCACGCTCTGTGGGAGGCCCACAAGGCTCAGGTGGAGTCCGCCGAGACTGCCGAACGCGATGCCACCGTCGAGGCTGCCGCCGGTTACACCTCGACCGACGTCGAGACCGACGGGGCCGGCTCGCTGGCTTCCGACGAGTCGCTGCAGGCTCTGCGCGACAAGCTCGCCGGTAACTGATCCCGCGTCACCGACAAGGCCCGCCCCCGAATGGGGGCGGGCCTTGTGGTTCCGGTGCCAGGTGGTTTTCCTGGGTCGGTCTGATCAGACGCCGCGGCGCCCGGTCACGAGGTTGACGATCAGGACGATGAGCGCGATCACCAGCAGAATGTGGATGAAGGCGCCGCCCACCTTCAGGAGGAAGCCGAGCAGCCATAGAATGACCACCACGACGAGAACGATCCACAGGATGCGTGCCATGAGGTTTCCTTTCATGCCGTTGTCAGGTTCGGGTTCGTTTCAGCCTACAGGGAGGTGGGGGCGGTGGTAAGGGTTGGCCTGACAGGGGGTATCGCCTCCGGGAAGTCCTTCGTCGCGGACGAACTCGAGGCCCGCGGCGCGGTGATCATCGATTCGGATCTGCTCGCACGGGAAGTGGTGCAGCCGGGCACCCCGGGCCTGGCCGCCGTCGTCGAGCGGTTCGGCGAGGACATCCTGACGCCTGAGGGGATGCTCGACAGGCCACGGCTCGGCCGGCTGATCTTCGCCGATGACGCTGCGCGCGAGGACCTCAACGCCATCGTCCACCCGCTGGTGCGCGCCAGGAGCGCGGAAATGGAGCAGAAGGCGCCTGCGGACGCCGTCGTCGTCCACGTGATCCCGTTGCTGGTGGAGACCGGCCAGCAGGACCTGTTCGACGAGGTGGTCGTCGTGGACGTGCCGGTCAACACCCAGATACTGCGCCTCATGCACCGCAACAACCTGAGCCGCGACGAGGCCTACCAGCGGATCATGGCACAGGCCTCCCGCGTGGAGCGGCGCGCGGCAGCCACCCAGGTCATCGACAACGACGGTGACCAGGCGTCGACCGTCCGCCAGGTCGAGCAGTTGTGGGAGAAACTCAGCAACTCTGCGACCTGAGCGCCGCTCCTACTCCTCGCCCCAGGGCGGGCAGCTGCACACGAGGTTGCGGTCGCCGTAGGCGTTGTCGATGCGTCCCACCGCGGGCCAGTACTTGTCGACGCGGAACGCGCCCGCCGGGAAGCAGCCCTGCTCCCGCGTGTACGGGCGGTCCCAGTCGGCCACGAGGTCCTCGACGGTGTGCGGGGCGTGCCGGAGCGGCGACTCGGCGGCGCTGACCTCCCCGTCGATCACCTGCCGGGCCTCGCGGGCGATGTCCAGCATGGCGGTGACGAAGCGGTCCAGCTCAGCGAGGGGCTCCGATTCCGTCGGCTCGATCATCAACGTGCCGGCCACCGGGAAGCTCATGGTGGGCGCATGGAAGCCGTGGTCGATGAGCCGCTTGGCGATGTCGTCGACCGTCACGCCGGACTTCGTCCAGCCGCGCGGATCCACGATGCACTCATGGGCCACGCGGCCGCGGGCGCCGGTGTACAGGATGGGGTAGGCCTCGGCGAGCCTGCTCGCGAGATAGTTGGCCGAGAGGATGGCCACCTTGGTGGCCTGGGTGAGGCCTGCGCCGCCCATGAGCAGCACGTAGGCCCATGAGACCAGCAGGATCGACGCGGACCCGTGATTGGCGCCGGAGACGGCACCGGGGGCGCCCGCCTGCGGATCGGAGGGGAGGAACGGTGCCAGGTGGCGCTGCACGCCGATCGGCCCCATGCCGGGCCCCCCACCGCCGTGCGGGATGGCGAAGGTCTTGTGCAGATTGAGGTGGCTGACATCCCCGCCGATCTCGCCCGGCCTGACCAGACCCACCATGGCGTTGAGGTTGGCGCCGTCGATGTAGACCTGGCCGCCGTGCTCGTGGGTGATGTCGCAGACCTGGCGCACCGTCTCCTCGAATACGCCGTGGGTGGACGGGTAGGTGATCATCACCGCCGCGAGTCTGCTGCCGGCTTCGGCGGCCTTGGCGCGGAAGTCGTCGAGGTCGATCTCCCCGTCGGCCGTCGCCTTCACCGCCGTCACCTTCATGCCGGCCATCTGGGCGGAAGCCGGGTTGGTGCCATGGGCCGAGGTGGGGATGAGGCACACGTCCCGGTCGTCGCCGTTGGCCCGGTGGTAGGCCGCGATGGTGAGCAGGCCCGCATACTCGCCCTGCGCGCCGGAGTTGGGCTGCATCGAGAACGCGTCGTAGCCCGTGATCTCGCAGAGCTTGGCCTCGAGGTCGGCGATCAGTTCGGCGTAGCCCTGCGTCTGGTGGGCGGGGGCGTAGGGGTGCAGTTCGGCGAACCCGGGCCAGCTCAGGGGCCGCATCTCGACGGCCGCGTTGAGCTTCATGGTGCAGGAGCCCAGCGGGATCATGGCGCGGTCGAGCGCCAGGTCGCGGTCCGACAGGCGGCGCATGTAGCGCATCATCTCCGACTCGGCCCGGTTGAGGTGGAACACCGGGTGGGTGAGGTAGTCGGTGGTGCGGAGCAGGTCGTCCGGCAGCGCGGGGACGGCGGTCAGCCCGGGGCGCTCGTCGATCCCGAACGCGTCGAGCACGCGGGCGACGATGTCCAGGTCCGTGGTCTCGTCGACGGAGATGCCGACGCGGTGCCGGCCGATGCGGCGCAGGTTGATCCCGCGGTGCTCGGCGGCGGCGATGATCCCCGCCTGGCCCACGCCGACGTCGACGGTGATGGTGTCGAAGAAGACCTCGGGTTCGACGGCGGCGCCGCCGTCGCGGAGGGCGGCGGCAAGCGTGGCGGCAGTGAGGTGGGTTCGCTGGGCGATGGAGCGCAGGCCCGTGGGCCCGTGGAAGACGGCGTAGAACGAGGCCATCACCGCCAACAGGGCCTGGGCGGTACAGACGTTGGACGTGGCCTTCTCGCGGCGGATGTGCTGCTCCCGGGTCTGGAGCGCGAGCCGGTAGGCGCGGTTGCCCCGGGCGTCCTTGGAGACGCCGACCAGACGGCCGGGCAGGGCGCGCTTGAGCTCGTCGCGACACGACATGAACGCCGCGTGCGGCCCGCCGAAGCCCATCGGCACACCGAAGCGCTGCGAGGAGCCGATGGCGATGTCGGCGCCCATCGAGCCGGGGTCCTTGATCAGGCACAGGGCGAGCAGGTCCGTGGCGACGACCGCGATGCCGCCGCTGTCCTTGACGGCGTGACACTGGTCCGTGAGGTCGCGGACGTGCCCGTAGGTGCCGGGGTGCGCGAAGATGGCGCCGAAGAACCCGTCTGCGACGAAGTCGCCCACGGGGCCGACCACGAGGTCGATGCCGAGCGGCTCGGCGCGCGTGGCCAGCACGGCGAGCGTCTGGGGGTGGAGGTCGTCGGCGGCGAAGAACCGGTGCGAGGTGGCTTTGGCGGTGCGTTTCGCCATGGCCATCGCCTCCGCGGCGGCGGTGGGCTCGTCGAGGAGGCTGGCGTTGGCGAGGGGGAGCCCGGTGAGGTCCGCCACCATCGTCTGGAAGTTCAGCAGCGCCTCCAGCCGGCCCTGCGAGATCTCCGGCTGGTACGGCGTGTAGGCCGTGTACCAGGCGGGGTTCTCGAACACGTTGCGCTGGATGACCGGCGGGGTGACCGTGCCGTAGTAGCCCTGGCCGATGAGCGAAGTCAGCACGGTGTTCTTGGCGGCCACGTCGCGGAGCTTCTGCGTGACCTGGTGCTCCGTGAGGGGCTCCCAGCCCAGCGGCTGCGACTGGTGGAGACCACGGGGGACGGTCTGCTCGATGAGTTCGTCGAGAGAGCCGACGCCCACGGCCTCCAGCATTGAGGCCATCTCGATGCGGCTCGGGCCGATGTGGCGCAGCGTCGCGAAGTCGTCCGGCTGCACGTCCGGGCGGTCCCACGTGGTCATCGGTGTCCCTAGCCGATCATCGAGCGGTAGGCGTCCTCGTCCATCAGCGATTCCGCCGCGGCGGGATCCGACGGGCGGATCTTGATGAACCAGGTCTGCATCGCGGAGTGGGGCGTCACCGATTCAGGGGAGTCCGCCAGGGACTCGTTGACCTCGGTGATCTCACCGTCGTAGGGGGCGTTGATGCCGGAGACGGCCTTGGCGGAGTCGATGCCCACGATCTCCTCACCCGCGGTGACCGTGGTGCCGGCATCGGGCAGGTCGATGAAGACGATGTCGCCGAGTTCCGAGGCGGCGTGGTCGGTGATCCCGACTTCGAACGACTCGGTGTCGACCCACTCGTGTTCGTCGGTGAACTTGATCATGGTGCTCCTCTAGCGCTTGTACTGGTGGGGGACGAACGGTAGTTCCGTGACGGTCAGCGGCAGGGCCTTGCCCCGGACCTGGGTGTAGAAGGTTGCTCCGGCCGTGGCGCCGGTGGGCACCAAGCCCATGGCGACGGGGCCGCCGGCGGTCGCGCCGAAGCCGCCCGAGGTGATGACGCCGACCTGTTCGGTGCCCTGCTCGTCGGCGAATAGGGGAGCACCCTCGCGGGCCACGGCCCTGCCCTCGGGGCGCAGGCCCACGCGCTCGCGCGCGGCGCCCTCGTCGAGTTGCCGGAGGATGACCTCCGCGCCGGGGAAGCCGCCGGCCCTGGAGCCACCGGAGCGGCGGACCTTCGGGATGGCCCAGGCGATGCCGGCCTCGACCGGGGTGATGTCTTCCGCGAGCTCGTGGCCGTAGAGGCACATGCCGGCCTCCAAGCGGAGGGAGTCGCGGGCGGCCAGACCGGCCGGGGCCACGTCGTCCAGCGCCAACAGCGCGCGGGCGAAGGCCTCCACCTGCTCGTTGGGGAGGGAGATCTCGAAGCCGTCCTCACCGGTGTACCCGGAGCGCGAGATCCACAGCTCGGCGCGCACGCGTCCCGGGTCAGGCAGCACGAGGGAGTCCATGAAACGCATGGCGGGGACTTCGGGCACCAGGGTGGCGAGCGTCTCCTCGGCCTTCGGCCCCTGCAGCGCCAGCAGCGACCTGTCCGTCAGGTGCTCGACGGTGACGTCCTCCAGCGTCCGCAGCAGCGCCAGGTCCGCGTCGGTGCGCGACGCGTTGAGGACCAGGAAGAACCGGTCTCCGTGGTGCGCGAACATCAGGTCGTCCACCACGCCGCCGGCATCGTTGGTGAGCAGGCCGTAGCGCTGCCGGCCCTCCTCGAGCCCCGCGACGCTCGCCGGGATGAGGGTCTCCAGCGCTGCCGCCGCGTCCGCCATGTCGCCTGAGCGGGGGCGGATGAGCACCTGCCCCATGTGGGACACGTCGAACAACGACGCCGCCCCGCGGGTGTGATGGTGTTCCTTCAGGCCGCCCTCGAACTGGACGGGCATGTCCCAGCCTGCGAAGTCGACGAGCTTGGCGCCCAACTGGGTATGGAGTTCATGCAGCGCCGTGGTCTTCATCGACGTCGGGCCCCTTCCCGGCACGCGTGCCGACGGTTGGACAACGCATCCAGGCTAGCTGCGCACCAGTGCCGCGGTGCGCGGAACGGGGGAATCCGCGCAGGCTCAGCGCGTGGCCTCGATCATGCCGCGCAGATCCCGTTTCAGGTCCACGATCTCGTCGCGGTGGCGGGCGGCCACCTCGAACTGCAACTCCGCCGCCGCCTGGTGCATCTGGGCGGTGAGGTCCTCGATGAGCTTCGCGAGTTCCTCCTGGGCCATGGCGGTGGCATCCAGGCCGCGGCCCTTACGTCGGCCACCGGAAGCCGCCTCCTCGAGCAGTTCGGTGGTGTCCGCGTCCTCGCGAGCGAGCATCTCCGAGACGTCGCCGATGCGCTTGCGCAGCGGTTGCGGGTCTATGCCGTGCTCGGTGTTGTACGCCACCTGGACGGCGCGTCGACGGTTGGTCTCGCCGATGGCGGCCTCCATCGACGGCGTGATCTTGTCTGCGTACATGTGCACCTGGCCGGCGACGTTTCGGGCGGCACGGCCGATGGTCTGGATCAGGGACCGCTCGGAGCGTAGGAAGCCCTCCTTGTCGGCGTCCAGGATGGCCACCAGCGACACCTCCGGGAGGTCGAGACCTTCGCGGAGCAGGTTGATGCCCACCAGCACGTCGTACTCGCCGAGGCGCAGCTCGCGCAGGAGTTCGATGCGGCGGATGGTGTCGATGTCGGAGTGCAGGTAGCGGGTGCGGATGCCGTGGTCCATCAGGTAGTCGGTGAGGTCCTCGGCCATCTTCTTGGTGAGCGTGGTGACGAGCACCCGCTCGTTGCGCTCCACGCGGAGCTTCACCTCGCCCATGAGGTCGTCGATCTGCCCACGCGTGGGCTTGAGGATGACCTCCGGATCCACCAGACCGGTGGGGCGGATGATCTGCTCCACCACGCCGTCGGCCCGTTCCATCTCGTACGGGCCGGGCGTGGCCGAGAGGTAGACGGACTGCCCGATGCGCTCCACGAACTCGTCGAACTTCAGCGGCCGGTTGTCGATGGCGCTGGGCAACCGGAACCCGTGCTCGACGAGGGTGCGCTTGCGGGAGGCGTCGCCCTCGTACATGCCGCCGATCTGGGGGATGGTGACGTGGGACTCGTCGACCACCAGTAGGAAGTCTTCGGGGAAGTAGTCCAGCAGGCAGGACGGGGCGGACCCGGGGGCGCGGCCGTCGATGTGGCGCGAGTAGTTCTCGATGCCGGAGCAGGTGCCGATCTGGCGCATCATCTCGATGTCGTAGTGCGTGCGCATCCGCAGGCGCTGAGCCTCGAGCAACTTGCCCTGCGCCTCGAACTCGGCGAGCCGCAGCTCCAGCTCGCGCTCGATGCCAGCGATGGCGCGCTCCATGCGGTCCGCGCCGGCCGAATAGTGGGTGGCGGGGAAGATGTAGGCCTCGCTCTCCTCGTGGATCACGTTGCCCGTCAACGGGTGCATGGTGACGATGCGCTCCACCTCGTCGCCGAAGAACTCCACGCGCAGCGCGTTCTCCTCGTACATGGGGAACACCTCGAGGGTGTCGCCCTTCACCCGGAAGGTGCCGCGTCCGCCGCCGATGTCGTTGCGGGCGTACTGGATGTCCACCAGATGGCGCAGGAGGGTGTCGCGTTCGTACTCGTCGCCGACGCGCAGCGTGACCCGCTGCTTCAGGTACTCCTCCGGCGTGCCCAGGCCGTAGATGGCCGACACGGTGGCCACGACGATGCAGTCCCTGCGGGTGAGGAGCGACGACGTGGCGGCGTGCCGCATCCGCTCGACCTCCTCGTTGAGCGAGGAGTCCTTCTCGATGTAGGTGTCCGTCTGGGGCAGGTATGCCTCGGGCTGGTAGTAGTCGTAGTAGGAGACGAAGTATTCGATGGCGTTGTTGGGCATCAGGTCGCGCAGCTCGTTGGCGAACTGCGCGGCCAGGGTCTTGTTGGGCTGCATCACGAGGATGGGGCGCTGGAGGCGCTCCGCCAGCCACGCCACCGTCGCCGTTTTGCCGGTACCGGTGGCGCCCAGCAGCACGACGTCCTGCTGGCCGGCGTTGATCCGCTGCTCGAGGTCTGCGATGGCCCTGGGCTGGTCACCGGACGGCGAGAACTCCGAGACGACCTCCAACGGGGCCACCTGGCGCTGCAGTTCTTCGATGGGACGCATGACTCACAGCGTAGTCGCGGCGTCTGACAGACAGCGCGTCAGTTCTGCGAGCCCCCATCAGACACAACTCAGCGCTGCGTGAGCAGCAGCTAGTCGTCGGCGCGGTAGATCCGGCTCGACTCCACGCCACGCATCAGCCAGGCGAGGAGGTCTGCGGCCGGCCCGTGGAAGGTGGCCGGTTCTACCGTGCGGCCCACGGTGCCCTCGTAGCCCTCATCCGCCACGAGGCGCAGCGGAGGGTAATCGTCGCGGTGCCCGATGCGCTCCACCTGGAAGGCCAGCAGCGCGAGCGCGACGTCGGGGGCCAGCACGGCTGGCGTGAAGTGCGCGTCGAGGTCGAGATGGTGGAGCACCACCTCGCTGAGCCGGGCGAGCGGGACGTGGCGGGCGGGGATGTGGTGGCCGTCGCGGAGCCTGATCTCCCGCTGGTCGCCCTCCAGTTCCGGGAGGAGTTCCTGGAGTTCGCTGGCGCTGGTGTCGAGGTCGATCTGCAGAGCGAGGCCGCCGGAGATGGCGCCCAGCTCGATGGCCTGGTGGTCTTCGCCGCGTGAGCCGTACATCTCGCTCTGCACGCCCTCCTGGAGTTCGCCGATCACCCGGACCATCGCACGGGCCCCCTCGGCGAGGTGCGCGGCCACGTGGCTGCGTGACCAGCCGCTCAACTTCGTGGGGCCGGCCCAGTCTTCGTCGGTGAAGCCGATGGTCGTCCCGAGTAGCAGCGACGTGTGCTCGCGCACGGCGCTCACCACGTCGCCGAACGGCAGGCGGTTCATCGGCATGTGCCCCAAACTAGCAAAGACGTACCATTACGGGCGTGAATGATCGGCTCATTGTGCGTGGCGCACGCGTACACAACCTCAAGAATGTCTCCGTCGACCTGCCCCGCGACTCACTCATCGTGTTCACCGGACTCAGCGGATCGGGAAAATCGTCGTTGGCGTTCGACACGATCTTCGCTGAGGGGCAGCGGCGCTACGTCGAGTCGCTGTCGGCCTATGCCCGCATGTTCCTGGGCCAGATGGACAAGCCGGATGTCGACTTCATCGAGGGGCTCTCGCCGGCGGTGTCGATCGACCAGAAGTCGACGTCGCGCAACCCCCGCTCCACGGTGGGCACCATCACGGAGGTCTACGACTACCTGCGCCTGCTCTACGCGCGCATCGGCGTCCCGCACTGCGAGGTGTGTGGCGCCGTCATCGGGAAGCAGACCCCGCAGCAGATCGTGGACCGCATGATGGGCGAGGAGGAGGGCACCCGCTTCCAGATCCTGGCTCCGCTGGTGCGCGGTCGCAAGGGCGAGCATGCGGACCTGTTCCGCCAACTGATCGGCGACGGGTATGCCCGCGTCCGCATCGACGGCGAGACCTATTCGCTCACGGAACTGCCAGCCGTGGCCAAGACCTACAAGCACGACATCGACGTGGTGGTGGACCGCGCGGTGGTGCGGCCCAACGCCAAGCAGCGCATCACCGAATCGATCGAGACGGCCCTCAACCTCGCCGGCGGCGTGGTCACGATCGACTTCGTGGACCGCCCCGAAGGGGACCCTGAGCGCGAGCGTCGCTTCTCGGAGAAGATGGGCTGCCCCAACGAACACGACGTCAACATCGACGAACTCGAGCCGCGGCAGTTCTCGTTCAACGGCCCGTGGGGGGCCTGCCCCGAGTGCTCGGGCCTCGGCACGCTGCTGGACCCGGACCCCGAGCTGATCATCCCCAACGACGACCTCTCGGTGGAGGACGGCGCCATCGCGCCCTGGACCACGCCGACGATCAAGCAGCACTACGCCCGCGTCCTCGAGTCGCTGGGGGAGGAGCACGACTTCTCGTTGACCACTCCTTGGAAGGACCTGTCCGCCGCCACCCGCAAGCTGCTGCTGCACGGCGCCAAGGGCAACGTGGTGGTCAAGTACCGCAACCGGTTCGGCCGGGTGCGGGCGTTCTCTCAGAAGTATGAGGGCGTCATTCCCTTCATCCGGCGGCGGTTCGACGAGGCCGAGACGGACGCGGCGCGGGACCGGTGGGGCGGCTACATGCGCGAGATCGACTGCGCGCGCTGCGAGGGCGCCAGGCTCAAGGCCGCGTCGCTCGCGGTCACCGTGGCGGAGCGCAACATCTCCCAGCTGGCCAACCTGTCGATCGGTGAGGCCGCGGAGTTCCTGGGCGCGCTGCAACTGTCGGAGCGGGAGGCTGCCATCGCGGAGCGGCTCATCAAGGAGATCAACCTGCGGCTGCGCTTCCTGCTCGACGTGGGGCTCGACTACCTCTCGCTCTCGCGCGCCGCCGGCACGTTGTCGGGCGGCGAGGCGCAGCGGATCCGTCTCGCCACCCAGATCGGGTCCGGCCTCGTGGGCGTCCTGTACGTGCTCGACGAGCCGAGCATCGGCCTCCACCAGCGCGACAACCTGCGCCTCATCGAGACGCTGCACCGGCTCCGCGACCTCGGCAACACGCTGATCGTCGTCGAGCACGACGAGGACACCATCCGCGCCGCGGACTGGGCGGTCGACATCGGCCCAGGGGCGGGCGAGGGTGGCGGCGAGGTCGTCATCAGCGGCACCGTGGAGGAACTGCTCAACCACCCCGAGTCCAAGACCGGCGCCTACCTGTCCGGCCGGCTCGAGATCCCGGTACCGGCCGTGCGGCGTCCGGGCAACGGGCTGCAACTCGTCGTCAAGGGGGCGCGCGAGCACAACCTGCGCAACATCGACGTGACCTTCAACCTGGGCCAGTTCATCGCCGTGACCGGGGTCTCCGGTTCGGGCAAGTCGTCGCTGGTCAACTCCATCCTGTACACCGCCGCGGCCAAGGCCATCTACGGCGCGAAGGCCGTGCCCGGGCGGCACAAGTCGCTCGAGGGGCTCGAACACCTCGACAAAGTGATCTCGGTGGACCAGTCGCCGATCGGACGCACCCCCCGGTCGAACCCGGCCACCTACACCGGCGTGTTCGACAAGGTGCGGGCACTGTTCGCCAAGACGCCGGAGGCGAAGGTCCGCGGCTACATGCCCGGCCGCTTCTCCTTCAACGTGAAGGGCGGCCGGTGCGAAAACTGCATGGGCGACGGCACCATCAAGATCGAGATGAACTTCCTGCCGGACGTCTACGTGCCGTGCGAGGTCTGCCACGGGGCCCGGTACAACCGCGAGACGCTCGAGGTGCACTACAAGGGCAAGACCATCGCCGAGGTGCTCGACATGCCCATCAGCGAGGCGGCCGTCTTCTTCGAGTCGATCTCGTCCATCGCCCGGTACCTCAAGACGCTGGAGGAGGTGGGCCTCGGCTACGTCCGCCTGGGCCAGCCGGCCACGACCCTGTCGGGCGGCGAGGCGCAGCGCGTGAAGCTCGCGGCTGAGTTGCAGAAGCGCTCCACCGGCCGCACTCTCTACGTCCTCGACGAGCCGACCACCGGTCTCCACTTCGAGGACATCCGCCGCCTGCTGGCCGTGCTGCAGCGCCTCGTCGACCAGGGCAACACCGTCGTGACCATCGAACACAACCTCGACGTGATCAAGAGCACGGACTGGGTGATCGACATGGGGCCAGACGGAGGGACGCGCGGTGGCACCGTCATCGCGACCGGCACTCCCGAGGAGGTCGCGGCGACGGCGGGCTCAGCCACCGGCGAGTTCCTGAAGAAGCTGCTGTGAGCGGAAGTCCCGCGGCACCCCGGCGGGACCGCCCGGATCAGGCGGGATAGAGCGGGCGCAGCGACTCCGGCGCGATGCGCCCGGCGGACCATCTACCGGCGAAGTAGATGAACAGCGCCGCGCCGAACAGCGGCAGGGCTGGCTTCCGGGGGTCCCACGGACCCCGCAGCGAGTTGATGTACTGGTCGCGGTTCAGGGCCACCACGCCGTCCTGGCCGCCCTCGCAGGCGACCTGGTAGCGGCCCGGCTCGGCGTAGAACGAGGTACCGACGGTGGGCGGGTCCGACGCGTAGCGCCACGGCTCCTGCAGGAGTTCGTAGCCCTCCGCGTCCGTGATCGTGCAGGGGGGCAGTTCGGCCTCGTGGCGGATCAGCACGTAGGAGTCCGCCGAGGTGATCGAGATGGACCCGTCCGTGCCTGGCACGTGTCGTTGGGGCACGTAGTCGTCGCGCATGCCGGTGAACTGGCCGAGCAACAGCGCCGCGGCGGGTGCCGCCAACGCCAGCGCCGCGATGATGGTGACCACCTGCACGACGAAGGCGATGCGGCGGCGCTTGCGCCAGGCGCGCATCTGCAGGACGAGTTCCTCGCGGGCCGACAAGGAAGTCTCTCGGTGACTCGTGGTCATGGCTCAAGGATAAGCCCGCATTCCGCGGCTGAGTAGGCTGCAGACATGGCCGATCCCGCGAGCTACCGCCCCCGTCCGGGCAGCATCCCGACAGATCCCGGGGTTTACCGGTTCTTCGACGCGTTCGGCCATGTTCTGTACGTCGGCAAGGCGAAGAATCTGCGCCAGCGGCTCAACTCGTACTTCGCGGACCCAGCCGCCCTGCACTTCCGCACCCAGACGATGGTGCGCACCGCAGCGAAGGTGGAGTGGACGGTGGTGGCCAACGAGTTGGAGGCACTCCAGCTCGAGTACACCTGGATCCAGCAGTTCGACCCGCGGTTCAACGTCAAGTACCGCGACGACAAGTCCTACCCCTGGCTGGCCGTCACCATGAACGAGGAGTTCCCGCGCGTGTTCGTCGGGCGCGGCGCCAAGAAGCGCGGGGTGCGGTACTTCGGCCCGTTCGGGCAGGCGTGGGCCATCCGCGAAACCGTCGACCTGCTGCTGCGGGTGTTCCCCATGCGGTCCTGCACGCAGGGCGTGTTCAACAGGGCCAGGTCCGCCGGCAGGCCGTGCCTCCTCGGCGACATCGGCAAGTGCAGCGCCCCCTGCGTCGGACAGGTGAGCCCGGAGGAGCACCGTGCGATCGCCGAAGACTTCTGCTCCTTCATGGGCGGCAACACCGGCGGGATCATCGGCCGCATCGAGCGCGCGATGTACGACGCCTCGGCGGAGCTGAACTTCGAGCGCGCGGCCGTCCTCCGGGACTCGCTGACCGCCCTGCGCAAGGTGCAGGAGAAGAACTCTGTGGTGCTCAGCGACGGCCTGCGCGCCGACATCGTGGGCCTCTCGGACAACGGCCACCAGGTGGCCGTCCAGGTGTTCCACATCGTCGACGGGCGCATCCGGGGCGAACGAGGCTGGATCGCCGACCGGGCCGACGACCGTTCGCTGACGGAACTGCTCGAAGCCTTCCTCGAGCAGTTGTACACCGACGACCTGGAGATCCCGCCGTACATCCTCAGCTCCGTGGAGGCGGAGGACACGCTCATCGCGCACCTGTCGAAGCGCCGCGGAGGCAAGGTGGACATCCGGGTGCCACTGAGGGGTGAGAAGCGGGCGCTGCTCGACACCGTCGTCCGCAACGCCGACATGGCGCTCGACCAGGCGAAGCTGCGCCGATCCACGGACCTCACGGCCCGTTCGCAGGCGCTGGACGAGATCTCCGAGGCGCTCGGCCTGGAGGAACCGCCGCTGCGGATCGAGTGCTACGACATCTCGCACACCATGGGCACCGAGACCGTCGGCTCCATGGTGGTGTTCGAGGACGGGATCCCGCGCAAGAGCGAGTACCGCCGTTTCATCATCAAGAGCTTCGAGGGGTCCAACGACATCGCCGCCATGACCGAGGTGCTCAGCCGGCGCCTCCGGAGGCTGTCGGACGAACGCCAGTCCGACGTCAAGGTGGACGCCACGACGGGGGAGGCGGCCCGCTTCTCCTACGCGCCGGCGCTGATCGTCGTCGACGGCGGTCTGCCGCAGGTGAACGCCGCGGCGGCGGTGCTGAAGGAGTTCGGCTTCGACGGCGAGATCGCGCTCTGCGGCCTGGCCAAACGGCTCGAGGAGGTGTGGATCCCCGGCGAGGAGTACCCGCTGATCCTGCCGCGGGCCTCCGAGGGGCTGTACCTGCTGCAGCGGTTGCGGGACGAGGCGCACCGTTTCGCGATCACGCATCATCGGTCCAGGCGGGCGAAGACGGTGGTGGAGTCGGTGCTCGACGGCGTCCCTGGGCTGGGTGAGCTGCGCAGGAAGGCGCTGTTGAAGTACTTCGGTTCCATGCGGAAGCTGCGCCAGGCCAGCGTGGAGGAGATCGCGCAGGTGCCCGGTTTCGGCCCGCGGCTGGCCGCCTCCGTCAAGGCCGCCGTCGCCGACACGGGGGGAGAGGCGATCAACCTCACCACCGGCGAAGTCATCGACACCTGAGACACGCCCCGAGTTGAACAGTGTTCAAACAAGGTGCTTAAATTGTGCTCACTCATCACCCTAGGAGTGACCGATGTCCACCAGCACCGCTGTCGAGGCGCCACGCACCAAGGCCTTCGCGCCCGCCGACCTCGCGTACATCGCCGTGTTCGCCGCCTTGCTCTCGGCGCTGTCCCAGATCACCGTGTCCCTCGGGCCGGTGCCCTTCACGCTGCAGACCCTCGGCGTCGCCCTGACGGCGCTCGTCCTCGGCCCTTGGCGCAGCTCGGCAGCCGTCGTGCTGTACATCGTGGTCGGCGTGGCCGGGCTCCCCGTGTTCGCGGGAGGCAAGGCGGGCCTCTCCGCGTTCCTCGGCGCCACGGGCGGCTACCTCATCTCCTTCGTGGTCGCCGCGGTCCTCATCGGGTTCGTCGCGAAGTGGGCGCTGCACAAGGGTCTGTCGCCCATGACGCCCGTGTGGTTCTTCGTCGGGTGCCTCGCCGCGCGGTACCTCGTGATCCTCCCGATCGGCGTGGGCTGGCTCTCGGCCTACCTCGACAAGCCCTTCTTCGACGCCATGGTCACCATCGACATGCCATTCTGGATCTGGGACGCAGCCAAGAGCCTCTTCGCCGTGCTGATCGCCGTCGCGGTGCACAAGGCCTTCCCGAGGCTGCTCGGCCGATGATCCAGCTCCGCGACGCCCGCGTGGTCGTCCCCGCCTCCCGGCAGGGCGACCCGGACCGGGTATTGCTCGCGGGGGTCACACTGGACCTCGCCGAGCGGCGCGTCGCCGTCATCGGCGCCAACGGCTCCGGAAAGTCGACGCTGCTCCGACTGCTCAACGGCCTGCGCACCGTCACCTCGGGCCAGGTGCTCGTGGACGGCCTCGACGCAGACCGCGACGGCAAGGCGGTGCGGCAGAAGGTGGGCTTCATCTTCACGGACCCCCTGGCGCAACTGCTGATGTCGACGCCCGTGGAGGACGTCGAACTCAGCCTGCGCAGCCTGATCAGCAACCGCGCCGAACGCACCGCCCAGGCCCACGCCCTCCTTGAGGAGCGCGGCATCGGGCACGTCGCGCACCAGTCGATCTACGACCTCAGCGGCGGTGAGCGTCAACTCGTGGCGCTCACCAGCGTGCTGGCCGTCGAGCCCGCCATCCTCGTGGCCGACGAACCCACCACGCTGCTGGACCTGCGCAACAAGCTGATGCTCCGCCGCGTCTTCGCCGAGCTGGACCAGCAGATCGTCTTCTCCACCCACGACCTCGACGTCGCACTGGACGCCGAGCGGGTCATCGTCGTCGACGGTGGCCGCATCGTCGCCGACGGCGAGCCGGGCGAAACGGTCGACTTCTACACGCGCATCATGGCGGACAGGGTGGGGGCGTGAACGCCCACACCAGTGTGCTGGGCATCTTCGAGCCCGGCGACGGGTGGCTCTTCAGGGCACGCGTGGGGACGAAGTACCTCCTCCTGCTGGCGTTGGCGGTGCCGCCCATCTTCATCTTCCAGTGGTGGGCCACCGCCGCCGGCGTCGTACTGGTGCTGGCCGCCCTGCTGACGGCCGGGCTCGGGCTCCGCAAGATATTCGGCTTCGGCTGGTACATCTGGTTCTTCCTCGCGCTGCTCGCTGCGTACCAGCTCGTGGGGTTGCGCTGGGAGCCCGCGTTCGTGACGCCGGGCAACATGCTGCTGGGCGTGCTCGCGGCGCGGATGCTCACCCTGACCACCTCGACGGCGGACCTGCTCGACGCCCTCACCCGCGGCCTCGGGGTCCTGCGGTACGTGCGGATCAACCCCGATGCAGTGGCCCTCATGGTGGCGCTGATGCTGCGCTCCATCCCGTTCCTGGCCGGGTCCATCGAGGACGCCCGCGCCGCAGCCCGCGCCCGTGGGAAGGAACGCAACCTGGCTCTGCTGCTGACCCCTGCCGTCGTCAACGCGGTGTCATTCGCGCAGCGGACAGGCGAGGCGCTCCATGCGCGGGGGCTGCCGGAAGAGCACTAGGGTGGGCGCCATGACCGACGTCGCGCACCAGGAGTTCGCCATCATCACCGGCCTGTCCGGTGCTGGGCGACGCACGGCAGCCCACGCCATGGAGGACCTCGGCTGGTTCACCGTCGACAACCTGCCTCCCGTCATGTTGCCCGGGCTGGCGCAGACGCTGCTCAACGACGGCGTGTACAAGGTGGCGGTCGTGGCGGACGTGCGCAGCCGCGAACAGTTCGAGCAGTTGCCGGCCGCGTTGGCCGCGCTGGAGGCCGCGGGTGGCCGCGTCACGACGGTCTTCCTCGAGGCGGACGACGACATCATCGTGCAGCGCCAGGAATCCAACCGACGCCCGCTGCCGCTCCAGGGCGGCGACCGGCTGATCGAGGGCATCGCCCGTGAGCGCCGCCTGCTCGCAGACATCCGCGCCACCGCCGACATCGTCGTCGACACCACCCGCCTCTCCGCCCGCCAACTGGTGCAGCGCGTGGCCAACCACTTCGGCGACGAGGCAACCGACAAGCTCAAGATCGCGCTGATCTCCTTCGGCTTCAAGAACGGGGTACCCGTCGACGCCGACATGGTCTTCGACGTGCGCTTCCTCCCCAACCCGTACTGGATCCCCGAATTGAGGCCGAAATCCGGGCTCAGCAAGGACGTGGCGCAGTACGTGCTCAAGCAGCAGGCGGCCCAGCGGTTCCAGGAACACATGGTGGAGCTCCTGGCCACGGTCGCCCCTGGCTACCTCAACGAGGGCAAGCGCCAGGTGACCGTCGCGATCGGGTGCACCGGCGGCAAGCACCGCTCCACCAGCATGAGCGAAGAACTGTCCATGAGGTTGCGTGAGCACGGCTTCCCGACCACGGTGCTGCACCGGGATCTGGGGAAGGAATGACCATCACCTCCCTGCCCAAGGTGGTCGCCCTCGGCGGCGGCCACGGCCTCGCCGCGTCCCTGACGGCGCTGCGCCGCGTCACGGACCAGCTCACCGCCGTCGTGACGGTCGCGGACGACGGGGGCTCCTCTGGACGGCTGCGCCGGGAGTTCAACTGTCTCCCGCCCGGAGACCTCCGCATGGCGCTGGCGGCGCTCTGCTCCGACGACCACGCCGGCCGCACCTGGGCGAACGTGCTGCAGTCGCGGTTCACGGGCGACGGTCCGCTGGGTGGGCACGCCATCGGCAACCTCCTGATCGCCGGCCTCTGGCAGCAGTTCGAGGACCCGGTCCAAGGTCTCGACATGGTCGGCGACCTGCTGCGCACCCGGGGACGCGTGCTGCCCATGAGTTCCGTGCCGCTCGAGATCGAGGCCGACGTGTTGGGCCTGGACCCGTTCGCGCCCGACGAGGTGTGCACCCTGAGCGGCCAGGCCACCGTCGCCAAGACCAGGGCGGAAGTGCAGCGGGTCAGGCTCGTGCCGGACCAGCCCCCAGCGCGACCCGAGGCGGTGGCGGCGATCATGGCGGCCGACGCCGTCGTGCTCGGCCCGGGTTCCTGGTTCACGTCAGTGCTTCCGCACCTCCTCGTGCCGGAGCTTGCGGAGGCCATCGTCACGACGAAGGCGCAGCGGATCCTCGTCCTCAACATCACCGCCGCGGCGGAGACCGACGGCTTCTCCGCCGCCCGCCACATCGAGACGCTCGCAGAGCATGCACCGAACCTCCGCCTCGACGTGGTCATCGCGGACAGTCGCTTCACCGCGGACGACGAGCACATCGAGGGCTACGTGCAGTCGATGGGAGGGCGCCTCGTCCGGGCCGACGTCGCGTCCCGCGACGGGTCGTCCACCCACGACCGGCACCGCCTGGCGTCGGTGTTCAGCGAAGTGATCACCGGGTGAGGATCCTGACCCCCGTGCATGCCCGTCCGCATATGGCAGACTTCGCCCCATGGCTCTGACGCAGAAGGTGAAGGCCGAACTGGCCTCCGTCGTCGCGCCCCATCCGTCTGTGCGACGGGCCGAGGTGGCGGCGATGTTGCGCTTCGCCGGCGGCCTCCACCTGGTGGGTGGCCGCATCGTCGTGGAGGCGGAACTCGACACCGGGGGAGCGGCCCGGCGGCTGCGCAGCTTCATCAGCGACCTCTACACCATCGACACAGACCTGCTCGTGATCAACGCCTCCGGCGTGCGCCGCGGCCCCCGGTACTCGGTGCGCGCGGTGCAGGGCGGCGAACAACTGGCCCGCATGACGGGGCTGGTGGACCAGCACCGCCGGCCCGTGCGCGGCCTGCCTCCCATCGTCGTCGGCGGTTCCGCGGCCGACGCCGTGGCCGTGTGGCGCGGCGCGTTCCTGGCGCGTGGCTCGTTGACGGAGCCGGGCCGCTCGATGTCGCTGGAGATCACGTGCCCCGGCTCTGAAGCGGCCCTCGCCCTCGTCGGCGCGGCCCGCCGCCTGGGCATCGCCGTCAAGTCCCGGGAGGTGCGCGGGGTGGAGCGGGTGGTCATCCGCGACGGCGACTCCATCGCGGAACTGCTGACCCGCATGGGGGCACCTGAGACGCGGATCCTCTGGGAGGAACGCCGCCGCCGCCGCGAGGTGCGCGCCTCGGTGAACCGGCTGGCCAACTTCGACGACGCCAACCTGCGCCGCTCGGCCCGGGCCGCCGTCGCCGCCAGCGCCCGCGTGGAGCGCGCCATGGAGATCCTCGGCGACGAGGTGCCCGAACATCTGCGCGAAGCCGGCAACCTGCGGCTCCAGCACCGCCAGGCCAGCCTCGAGGAACTGGGCCAGCTGCACGAACCGCCGCTGACCAAGGACGCCATCGCTGGACGCATCCGACGCCTCCTCGCCACGGCGGACAAGGTGGCGGAAGAACGTGGGATTCCCACGACGGAGGCCAGCCTCCCGGCAGACCTCCAGGACGGCTGAGGTTACGCTCACTAAAACGACCCCACTCTTGCTCGAGATGCTCAAGTCGTTAGGATGAGGATGTCCATCCGCGCATCCGTGCGCTCGGTAGCTCGAAAGGGATCGAATTCCTCATGACCGTAAAGGTTGCAATCAACGGCTTCGGCCGCATCGGCCGTAACTTCTACCGCGCGCTCGTCGCTGCGGGGGCCGACATCGACGTGGTTGCCGTCAACGACCTGACCGACAACAAGACCCTCGCCCATCTGCTCAAGTACGACTCGATCCTGGGCCGTTTCCCCGGCGAGGTCAGCTACGACGATGACGCCCTGACCGTCGACGGCAAGGAGATCAAGGCGTTCGCGGAGAAGGATCCCGCCGCCCTGCCGTGGAAGGACCTCGGCGTCGACATCGTCATCGAGTCCACCGGCTTCTTCACCGACGCCACCAAGGCCCAGGCCCACATCCAGGCCGGCGCCAAGAAGGTCCTCATCTCGGCTCCCGCCAAGAATGAGGACATCACCATCGTCATGGGCGTCAACGACGAGCTGTACGACACCGAGAAGCACAACATCATCTCGAACGCGTCGTGCACCACCAACTGCCTCGCCCCCATGGCCAAGGCGCTCAACGACGGCATCGGCATCGTCAAGGGCCTCATGACCACCATCCACGCCTACACGCAGGACCAGAACCTGCAGGACGGCCCCCACAAGGACCTGCGTCGCTCGCGCGCCGCGGCCCTGAACATGGTGCCCACCACCACCGGTGCCGCCAAGGCCGTTTCGCTCGTGCTGCCCGAGCTCAAGGGCAAGCTCGACGGCTACGCCATGCGCGTGCCCACTCCCACGGGTTCCGCCACCGACCTCACCTTCGAGGCGTCCCGCGAGACCTCCGTCGAGGAGATCAACGAGATCATCAAGAAGGCCGCCGACGGCAAGGTCCTCGTCTACACCGAAGACGAGATCGTCTCCAAGGACATCGAGACCGATCCCGCCTCCTGCGTCTTCGATGCCAAGCTCACCAAGGTCATCGGCAACCAGGTCAAGGTTCTCGGCTGGTACGACAACGAGTGGGGCTACTCCAACCGTCTCGTCGACCTGACCGTCCTGGTCGGCTCGAAGCTCTGATCAACACCACCACCCACGTGGTCTGAGACAACGGCCCTGTGGCCCCGCCCGGGGCCACAGGGCCGTTGTCGCCGAAGAAGACATCTGAGAAGAAAGAGGACCGAAGTGAAGTCCGTTGCTGAGCTGGGCGATCTGTCCGGCAAGCGGGTACTCATCCGCTGCGATTTCAACGTCCCGCTGGACGCCGACAAGAACATCACCGACGACGGCCGCATCCGCGCCGCGCTGCCCACGCTGAGCGCCCTGCGCGACGCCGGCGCCCGCGTCGTCATCATGGCCCACCTCGGCCGTCCGAAGGGCGAGGCCAACCCCAAGTACTCCCTGGCCCCCGTCGCGGCCCGCCTCGCCGAGCTGCTCGGCTCCGAGGTCAAGCTGGCCACCGACGTGGTCGGCGAATCCGCCCAGGCCACCGTCGCCTCGCTGGCAGACGGCGACGTCGCCCTGCTGGAGAACGTCCGCTACGAGCCGGCCGAGGAGTCCAAGGACGAGGCCGCCCGCAAGGCGCTGGCCGAGAAGTACGCCGCGTTCGGCGACCTCTTCGTCTCCGACGGCTTCGGCGTCGTGCACCGTAAGCAGGCCTCGGTCTACGACGTGGCCTCGCTGCTGCCCAACGCCGCCGGTTCGCTGGTCGCCAAGGAGGTCGGCGTCCTCAAGCAGCTGACCGAGAGCCCCGAGCGGCCCTATGTCGTCGTGCTGGGTGGCGCCAAGGTCGCCGACAAGCTCCAGGTCATCGACAACCTGCTGAAGGTCGCAGACACGCTGGTCATCGGTGGCGGCATGCTGTTCACCTTCCTCAAGGCGCAGGGCATGAACATCGGCTCCTCGCTGCTCGACGAGGACAACCTGCAGACCTGCCGCGACTACCTCGCGCAGGCTGAGGCCGCCGGCAAGACGATCCTGCTGCCGGTCGATGTCCGCGTCGCCGACGGCATGGATTTCGACGCCCGCGAAGCCAAGGGCGAGGTGGAGGTCGTCGCTGCCGACGCCATCCCCGCAGGCAAGATGGGCCTCGACATCGGCCCCGAGAGCGAGGTGCTGTTCGCCGAGGCGATCAGGGGCGCCAAGACGGTGTTCTGGAACGGCCCCATGGGCGTGTTCGAGATCCCGGCTTTCGCCCAGGGCACCGCTGCGGTCGCCAAGGCCCTCACCGAAGTCGACGGCCTCTCCGTCGTCGGCGGCGGTGACTCCGCGGCCGCCGTGCGCGTCCTCGGCCACGCTGACGACGAGTTCGGCCACATCTCGACGGGCGGCGGCGCCTCCCTCGAGTTCCTGGAGGGCAAGGAACTGCCCGGTATCGCTGTTCTGGAAGGGGACAACTGATGACACGCAAGCCCATCATGGCCGGCAACTGGAAGATGAACGTCGACCACATCGAGGCCACCGGCCTGGTTGAGAAGCTGCACTACACGCTCGTCGACAAGGAATGGGATCCGGAGAAGTCCGACGCGGTGCTCTGCGTCCCCTTCACGGACCTGCGCACGGTGCGCACCCTCATCGACGGTGACCGCCTGAAGTTCGGCCTCGGTGCCCAGAACGTCTCGCAGCACGACAACGGCGCCTACACCGGTGAGATCTCGACGGCCATGCTGTCGAAGCTCGGCGTGCAGTACGTCATCGTCGGCCACTCCGAGCGCCGCGAGTACTACGGCGAGGACGACGCCCTCATCAACGCCAAGGCCGCTAAGGTCCTGGCCGCGGGCATGACCCCCATCGTCTGCGTGGGCGAGGGCCTCGACATCCGCAAGGCGGGGGAGCACGTCGAGTACACCCTCAACCAGGTGCGTGGCACGCTGGCCGGCCTGACGGCCGAGCAGGTCGCCGGCCTCGTGATCGCCTATGAGCCAGTCTGGGCCATCGGCACCGGCGAGGTCGCCACCCCGGAGAACGCCCAGGAGGTGTGTGGCGCCATCCGCAAGGAGGTCGCCGAGCTGTACGACGGACCCACCGCCGAGTCGGTGCGCATCCAGTACGGCGGCTCCGTCAAGTCCGGCAACGTGGCTCAGATCATGAGCCAGCCGGACATCGACGGCGCCCTGGTCGGCGGCGCGAGCCTCCAGCCCGAGGAGTTCGCGGCCATCGTCCGCTTCTACCAGTTCTGATCGCTGGCCGGGCGCTCACCTGACCCCGTCAGGAGGGCATGCCCACCTGAGACCCCCATCGTCCGGGCATGCTGCCCGGGCTTTGGGGGGTTTCTCCTTTCGGAGCAACCATGCGTGGCGAAAGTGCTCACCACAGGGGTACCGGATGTGGATTATCCGGCGCTGTCGGTTAGGCTGTACCGCGTGATTGTCCCCTTGGTTTCATGGCCCATTACCACGCTGTCAGTGATCGTCGTGATCCTCAGCATCCTCCTTGCGGCCACCGTTCTGCTCCACAAAGGCCGTGGCGGCGGAATGTCAGATCTGTTCGGCGGCGGCATGTCGACCTCCATGGGTGGCGTGTCCACCGCTGAGCGTCGTCTTGACCGGATCACGGTGGTGCTCGCCGTCGTGTGGCTGTTGACGATCGTCGGTCTCCTGGTGCTGTATCGCATCGGCGCCTGATCACTCATCCTCATACCCTTTTCAATCCATCACTTCTCGTAGTAGGAGAACAGCAAAGTGGCAGGTGGCAACGCCATTCGCGGCAGCCGTGTAGGCGCCGGTCCCATGGGCGAGGCAGAACGGGGCGAAGCAGCGCCCCGTATGCACGTTTCGTACTTCTGCGCCAGTGGTCACGTGACCACGCCGGCGTTTGCAGCCGAAGCCCAGATTCCTGAGTCGTGGGACTGCCCGCGCTGCGGCCTCCCGGCCAACATGGATGCGGAGAATCCTCCTCCGCCTCCGAAGATCATTCCCTACAAGACCCACCTCGCGTATGTGAAGGAGCGTCGCACCGACGCCGAAGCAGCGCAGATCCTCGAAGAGGCGATCTCCGCACTGCGGGCCCGCCGCGCCGCGGGTGAGGTCATCTACTGAGCGGACACCGCTGAGGAGGTGGCCTCAGAAGGTGCAGGTGTGCTGGGCCGGGAGACCGGCCGAGGCACCCGCATCGAGGAACCACAGAGTTGCATTCCGGCCGCGCACATGCGCGGCCGGAATGCTTTCATCGCCGTCGAGCGAACGCTGCACCGCGTCCGCCTTGGCCTCGCCAGTGGCCATGATCCACATCTCCGCGCCCCGGTTGAGGGTGGGGATGGTGAGGGAGATGCGTTCCGACGGCGCCATGGGGCTGTCCTCAACCCCGATCACGGCGCGGCTCGTCGTCGGGTCGAAACTGGGGTGGCCGGGGAAGATCGACGCGACGTGGCCGTCGTTGCCGATGCCGAGCAGGGTGATGTCGAAGCGGGTGTCGCCCAACTCCTCCTCGTACTCCGCCGCTGACTCCTGGCTGTCCTTGCGGCCGTCCTTGGCCGCCATCATGTGGGTGTCGGCGGAAGTGATCGAGACGGTGCGGGCCAGTCTGCTGATGGCCTGGAGCGAGTTGCGGGCCGGGTCTGTGGTGGGCACGAAGTGCTCGTTGCCCCACCACAACTGGAGTTTCGAGGCATCCAGGGCTGAACCGTCGGCCAGTTCGGCGAACTGCTCATACATGGCGTTGGCCGCGTTGCCCCCCGTCAGGCAGAGGTGCACCGTGTCCTGCGTGCGTTGCAGCTCGATGATCTTGGCCAGCAACTGTGCCGCGACCACCCGGCTCACGTCCGCCGCCGTCTCCAGCCGGACCACCCGCGTGTACATCTAGCTCGCCTCCGAATCCTTGACCACCCGTTGGACCGCTGCCTCGAAGATGTCGTCGGCGTCCATCCGCTGGAGTTCCTCAGTGATGAGGTCGGTCAGCGGACGACGGCGCAGCGCGACGGTGCGGTCCGGCTCGCCGGGCACGCGGTAGTGGGCGGCACCCTCGCGGACGCGGCTGAGGACGATGTCGCCCTTCTCCGTGTTGAGCACGACCTCGTTGACGCCCGGGTGGTCACCGTCGACGCGGTGGACGTCAACGCCGAGGCGCTCGCTCAGCCAGGCCGCGAGCAGCGTGGCAGGTGCGTTGTCCGGCGCGGAACGCACGCAGGCGCCGGTCACGACGGACCGGGTCTGGTCCAGGGAAGCGGTCAGGAGCGCGCGCCACCGGGTGAGGCGCGTCCAGGTGAGGTCCGTGTCGCCGTCGGCGTGGTTGCGGGCGCGACGCACCAGGGCCTGCTGCGGATCAGGATCTCCGGCGGCGTCGGTGATGCGGCGGTCTGCCAGGGAACCGATGGGATCCTCCGCCAAGTGGTCCGGCGCCGTGTTGGGCCACCACACGATGGTGGGGGAGTCCGGCAAGAGCAGCGGCAGGCAGATGGAGTCGCCGTGTTCGCGGAGCGAGCCGTGCAGGCGCAGGATCAGAAGGTCGCCGGGGTGCCCCTCACCCACCTGGATCTCGGCGTCCAGGAACGGCTCGTCACCGTCGACGTAGGTCACGACGATGACCCGCGAGGGGTGCGCGGTGGCCGAGGCCTGCGCGGCGCGGAGCACCTCGTCGAAGTGGTCGTCGTCTGTGACCACGATCAGGGTCAGCACGAGGCCGGAGGCGCTGCCCACTGTGCGGCGCGCGTTGATCAGGGCGGCCGCGATGTCGCGGGCCGAGGTATCAGTCAGGTCGATGATCATGAGTTCTCTGTCTCCCTTACGGCCGACGCCACTTGAAGCCGTCACGGGCCAGCATCTCGTGCCCCGACTCGGGGCCCCAGGTGCCGGACTCGTACTGTTCGGGCTGCCCGTCCAGGGACGCCCAGTATTCGATGACCGGATCCAGGATCTGCCAGCTCAGCTCCACTTCCTCCTGTTGCGGGAAGAGCGGCGGGTCGCCCAGGAGGACGTCGAGGATGAGGCGCTCGTAGGCCTCCGGGGAGGATTCGGTGAAGGAACCGCCGTAGCCGAAGTCCATCGAGACCTCACGGATCTCCATCTGGGTGCCCGGCACCTTGGCGCCGAAGCGCAGCGTGACGCCCTCGTCCGGCTGGATCCGCATGACCAGCGCGTTGGTGCCCAGTTCCTCGGTGTCCGTGGCGGTGAACGGCAGGTGCGGCGCACGCTTGAAGCTGAGCGCCACCTCGGTCACGCGGCGGGGCATCCGCTTGGCGGTGCGGAGGTAGAACGGCACCCCGGCCCACCGTCGGTTGTCGATGTCGACACGGATGGCCGCGTAGGTCTCCGTGGCGGAGCCCTCCGCCACACCGTCCTCCTGCAGGTAACCGATGACCTGCTTGCCGCCCTGCCAGCCGGCCGCGTACTGGCCGCGGGCGGTGTGGAGGTCGTAGCGCTGCGGCACGCGGGCGGCGGCGAGCACCTTCTTCTTCTCGGTGCGCAACTGCGAGGCCTCGAAGCTGGTGGGTTCCTCCATGGCGGTGAGCGCCAGGAGTTGGAGGAGGTGGTTCTGCATGACGTCGCGGGCGATGCCGATGCCGTCGAAGTAGCCGGCGCGGCCACCGATGCCGATGTCCTCGGCCATCGTGATCTCCACATGGCTGACGTAGTGGTTGTTCCAGATGGGCTCGAACATCTGGTTCGCGAAGCGCAGCGCCAACATGTTCTGGACGGTTTCCTTGCCCAGGTAGTGGTCGATGCGGAAGACCTCGTGCGGCTGGAACAGCGAACTGACCACCGCGTCGAGTTCCTTGGCGGAGGCCAGGTCGTGGCCGAAGGGCTTCTCGATGACCACGCGGTTCCAGTTGTCGTCCGCGACGCGCTCCGTCAGGCCGTGCTTGCGCAGCATCGTCATGACCGGCTCGAAGCCCGACGGGGGGATGGACAGGTAGAACGCGTGGTTGCCACCGGTGCCCCGGGTGGTGTCCAGTTCGCGGATGGTTGCCCCGAGGCGCTCGAACGAGGCGTCGTCGTTGAAGGAACCGGAGACGAACCGGATGCCCTCCAGGAGTTGTTCCCAGACCTCTTCGCGGAACGGGGTGCGGGCATTCTCCTTCACCGCGTCGTGCACCACCTGGGCGAAATCCTGGTTCGCCCAGTCGCGGCGCGCGAAGCCCACCAGCGCGAAACCGGGCGGCAACAGGCCGCGGTTGGCCAGGTCGTAGACGGCGGGCATCAGCTTCTTGCGCGACAGGTCACCCGTCACACCGAAGATGACCAGGACGCAGGGTCCGGCGATGCGAGGCAGGCGGCGGTCCTGGGGATCGCGCAGGGGATTGGTGTAGGCGTTCATCGGGACCAACACTAGACGCACCCGGCGGGGTGGGGAAGCAATCGCTCGTCCGCTGGCCGGGCACCGGGAATCATCGCTTAGGTGCCCGGCGGGCGGGCGGGTAGACTGCTTCGGAAATCGCGAAGACGAGAATCGGGGTGCGTGTGGCGGTCCAGGCTCAGGCCCAGCCTACGGAGGCTCGCTTCGGCGACGTCATACGGGCCTATGTGGCACTGACGAAACCCCGGATCATCGAGTTGCTGCTCGTGACGACCGTGCCCGCCATGTTCCTGGCAGCTGGTGGGCTGCCCCCGTGGGAACTGATCCTCTGGACGATGATCGGCGGCATGTTCGCCGCAGCCTCGGCCAACACCTTCAACTGTGTGATCGACGCCGACATCGACGAGATCATGCGCCGCACCCGCCGTCGTCCCGTGCCGCGCCACCAGATCTCCACGCGCAACGCTCTCGTCTTCGGCATCGTGCTGGGCGTGCTGGCCACGCTGGTGCTGGGCTTCGGCGCCAACTGGCTCTCCGCCATCCTCGCGCTGGTGGCGAACGCCTTCTATGTCTTCGTCTACACCATGTGGCTCAAGCGCCGCACCTCCCAGAACATCGTCTGGGGCGGTATCGCCGGCTGCTTTCCGCCACTCATCGGCTGGACCGCCGTGACCGGTTCCGTTGCGTGGGCACCGTTCATCCTGTTCGGCGTGGTGTTCCTCTGGACCCCGCCCCACACGTGGGCGTTGGCGTTCCGGTACAAGGATGATTACGCCGCGGCCGACGTGCCCATGCTCCCCGTGGTGCGCACCGCACCGCAGGTGGGGGCCCAGATCTTCTGGTACTCCGTGGCCACCGTCGTGATGTCGCTGCTCCTGTGGCCGGTGACGCCCACGGGATGGCTGTACCCGGCCGTCGCGCTGGTCACCGGCCTGATCTTCCTGTGGGAGGCGCTCCAGCTGTGGCGCCGCGCCCGGGCGGGCATGGAGGGGGCGCAGCTCAAGGCGATGAAGCTCTTCCACTACTCCAACACCTATCTCGCGATCCTCTTCCTCGCCGTCGCGATCGACCCGCTGCTCTTCTGACGGCGTGCCCGGGGGGCCTCACAGGTTCTCCACGGCCCCCATCGCGCGCCCCTCGCGTCGTGCGGCCACGAACTCCAGCACCGTGTCGTACCAGACCTTGGCGTGCTGGGGCGTGAGGATCCAGTGGTTCTCGTTCGGGAAGTACAGGAACCGGTGCGGCAGGTCCGCGGGGTCGCCGTCGAAGGCGCTCGCCAGGGCCCACCAGAGCGCGAGTCCTTCGCCGATCGGGACGCGGTAGTCCTTGTCCCCATGGATGACCAGCATGGGCGTCGTGATCTGCGCGGCGAACTGGTGGGGCGAGAACTTCGCCTGCATCTCCGGCGTCATCTCACGCTTCCAGTACCAGGCGGCGTCGGTCGTGGGCCCGAAGTTGCCGAGGTTCCAGAGCGACGCATGACTGACGATCGCCGTGAACCGGTCGGTCTGGGTGGCGATCCAGTTGGCCATGTAGCCACCGAACGAGCCGCCCATCATCACCGAGGCATCGCTGCGGATGTCGTCGCGGGCCTCGGCCGCGTCGGTCAGCGCCATCACGTCTGTGAAGGGTTCGGCGCCCCACCGACCCCAGCCCCGCTGGATGTAGCTCTGGCCGTAGCCGGTCGACAGGGCAGGGTCGGGCAGCAACACCGCCTGCCCCCTCGAGACGAGCAGCCAGGGGCACCAGCGCCAGGACCAGGAGTTCCACGAATTCAGCGGGCCGCCGTGCACCCACAGCGTGAGCGGGGCGGGCTGGCCCGCCGAAGCGCCCTCGGGGAGGATGAGCCAGCCGGGGACGCGAGTGCCGTCGGACGCCTCCGTCTCGACGCGCTCGAGGCGGCCGGGGAGCGGCGGGTACTCGACGGGGGCACGCAGCACTGTGGCGGTGCCAGAGGCGGCCTCGACCGCGACGATCTCGCCCGGGCTCGCGTACGAGGCCCGGAGGGCGTACAGCGTGGTGCCGTCAGGGCTGCGCAGCACTGACGAGTGGGAGCCGTCGCCGGTGAGCCGGCGCACCTCGCCGGAGGCGACGTCGATGGCGAAGATCGGGCAGGTGCCGTCGTCGTCCGCGGTCGCGTACAGGGTGCGGCCGTCAGGCGAGAAGGCGACGGGGGTGGCCCACCGGTCCCAGCCGCTGGCGACCTCGTGTCCCTCGCCGGATGCGACGTCGATCAGCCACAGGGTGGGCCGCGGAGCGCGCTCAGCGGTGGAGCGCGCCGTGCGAACGCAGGCGACGGTGGCGCCGTCGTCGGTGAAGATGGGGCTGCCGTACTCGTGCCCGTCGTCGGCGGCCAGGGTGCGGCGCTGGCCGCTGGCCACGTCGATCAGCTCGAGCTGCGACATGGTCTCGCCCGCGGGCCGTGGCACGCCCCAGACGACGGCGAGCGCGGCGCCGTCGCGGGAGAGCACGGCATCCCGCACCGAGCGGCCGACGTCACCGGTCAGATCGCGCAGGCCTTCCAAGGAGCGGTCTCCGTCGCCGCCGACGGTGGCGGCCTTCAGCCGCGTCGTCTCGGGGCCGAGGTCCTTATCCCAGAAGCGCACGGGGTAGCCGTCGTGCAGGATCGCCGAGATCTTCCTCTTGCCGCGCGCCTCACGCTTGGCCGCGTCGGCCTCCTCGTCCTCAACTCCCGCGTGCATCAGCACTCCGAGCACGACGGTGTCGGACAACGGGCTGGTGAGGACGTCGCCCCAGCCGCCGTCGCGACGGGCGAGCACGTAGGCCTCGCCACCGTCGGCAGGCAGGCACCACAGGGCGGTCGTCGACTTCTTCGGCTCGTCCTCGCCGACGGCCGGTACGTCGCGCTTGGAGGTGAACAGCAGGGACCCGTCGGGCAGGAAACCTGCGGCGGACTCGCCCTGCACAGAGCGCGTGTAGCGGGTGGCGGCCCGCTCGCCGTGCGGGTCCACGCGCCACAGGGCGCTGGCGTATCCCGTCCTGTCTGCGGTGACTCCCTGGACCGAGCACACCAGGGTCTCGCCGTCGGGGCTGAGCCTGAGGGCGCCGAGGCGGGGCAGCGACACGTAGGCGTCGAGATCGAACCAGGGGGAAGCGTGCTCCTCGGTGGCGGGATGCGAGAGGTCTGTCATGACTTCCACCTTGCCACGCCTGCCGCGGCTAATGTCGGAACATGGCACCGCTCGTGCGCGAACCCGAGTACATCACCGAACTGCGCGACGGGACGGTCAAGCAGCTCAACCCGTTCACGGGCACCGAGGTGTGGACCGTACCCGGCCGGGGGGACCGGCCGCTCGGCCTCATCGCTCCCCATCCGCTGCCCATCCGCGACGACGAGCGCGGCCGCCACTGCCCCTTCTGCGAGCAGCGCTACATGGAGACCCCGCCCGAGAAGTCCCGGGTCGTCCGTCGCGACGACGGTTCCTGGGCGACCCTCTACCGCACGCCGGCTGAAGAGCTGTTCACCACCGTCGCGGAGTTCCGGAGGGTGCCGAACCTCTTCGAGATCCTGAGCTACGACTACTGGCACAAGAACTACGGGTTCGAGTTGCCGGCCCCGGTCGCCGAGCGGCGGGAGGCATATCTGGCATCGCCGGCGGGGCTCGACCACGTGATGCGGGTGACGGAGGCGAAGCTTTACGCCCGTGGCCTGACCGACGCGGAGGTGGCCGCACTCAGCCACGAGGAGAAGCTGCAGACCGCGTCAGGCTTCTTCGGCGGGGGCCACGACCTGGTCATCGCCCGGCGACACTTCGTCGATGCGGCCGCCGACGACTCGGAGTTGGCCGCCTCAGGCACGCTCACCCCGGAGGAGCATGCGCAGTTCATCGCCTACACCGTCGAGTGCACGCGGATGGCGTTCGAGGTCAACCGGTACGCCCGCTACGTGGCGGTGTTCCAGAACTGGCTGAGACCTGCCGGCGCCTCGTTCGACCACCTCCACAAGCAGCTTGTCTCCATCGACGACCGCGGCCACCAGCAGGAGGCGGAACTGGTCAGGCTGCGCGAGAACCCCAACATTTTCAACGACGCGGCCGCCAACTACGCCGCGCGGCGCAACCTGATCATCGCGGAGAACGAGCACGCCGTCGCGTTCGCCGGGTTCGGCCACCGGTACCCGACGGTTGAGATCTATTCCCGGTCACAGCACTCGGACCCCTGGGAACAGCACCCGGACGAGATCAGGGGGATGTCCGACCTGATCCACGCCATGCATGCGGCCACCGGGGCCCGGGTGCCCTCGAATGAGGAGTGGCACTACCGGCCCATCGACGTGAACCTGGCCATGCCGTGGCGGGTCATGCTGAAGTGGCGCGTGTCGACGCTTGCCGGGTTCGAGGGCGCCACGAAGATCTACCTGAACACCCTCAGCCCCGCCACGATCCGCGACCGGGTGGTCTCGGAGCTCTACCCGCTACGGGAGAGGGGACTGATCGCGGCCGACCTGAGGATCGCGACGGAGGCCTCCTGCTTCCCGAACCCGCTGCGCTATTCCCGGTGACAGGGGTGTCGCGGCCACGGGCTGGCTGATTGTCCGCGGCCATGCTGCAGGGAGCGCACTGGGCGTTCCTGGGGGTGGGTGCGGTGTGGACGGCTGCGGTGATCGCCGGCTTCTTCCTCCGCACACCGGAGGAAGAAACCCACGAGGTCACTGCTGGCTGAAGCCCTCGGCGATGCCGGTGAGCCGCAGGACGTGGGTGTCCCAGCCGCCGTCCGGCTCCCACATGTTGGTGTTCTGCGCCAGCACGCCGAGCCGGCCGTCGATCCCCTCGCGGAGGATGTCGGCGTGGCCGGCGTGGCGTGCGATGTCGCCGAGCACATGCGCGAGGAGGAACCCCAGCGTGGTGTCGCCGCGCTCGCCCCACCATTCGACCCTCCCGGGCGCGTCGAGGTCCAGCTCGTCGATCGCCTGGTCGACCTCGACCGCCACCGCCCGGTACAGCTCGATGAGGTCGTCGGCGCGCTCATCCCCGGTGGCGTACATGTCGGCGTTCGGATCCTGCTCGAAGTCGATCTCCGGGAGCCTGAGCTCGGACGCTCGCCCCATGCTGGTCACGAAATAGCCGTGCTCGACAGCCAGGCAGTGCTTGATCAGCCCCAACAGGTTGGTGCCGGTGGGGGTGCGGGGCAGGCGCAGGTCGCGCTCGTCCAGTCCCTCCGCCTTCCACAGGAGCGCCTCACGCTGCAGACGAAGCTGCCGGTGCAGTGCGGCCTTGATATCCATGCCGGAGCCTCTCAGATCGTCAGTCCGAGGCGGGCGAGCAGTGGCGCGAGTTCCGGGTCGCGCCCGCGGAAGCTCCGGTAGGTCTCCATCGGATCGACGGAGCCGCCGGGAGCCAGCAACGTGCGGCGGAAGTGTTCGCCGGCCTGGCGCAGCGTCATGGCCGGGGAATCGCCCTCGGTGTTCTCCGTGAACCAGCCCACCGCGTCGGCGTCCATCACCTTCGCCCACGCGTAGCCGTAGTAGCTGGCCGCGTAGCCGCCGCCCCAGATGTGGGCGAAGTACTGCGTGCGGTAGCGCGGGGGAACCAGCTCGTTGACAAGACCGTACTTCTCGAGGGCGCGGCGCTCGAAGCCCTCCACGTCGTCTGCCGACGTGGGCAGTTCCTCCAGCGGGGTGGTGTGCCAGACCAGGTCGAGTAGCGAGGCGAGCTCCGTCTCGGCGGTGGCGTAGCCCTGGCCGAACGCGGAGGCCTCTTCCAGCTTGGTGATCCACTCGGCGGGCAGCACGCGGCCAGGGGTCCAGGCCCAGTGTTCGTTGACCTGGCTGGGGAACTCGACGAAGTCGCGCGGGGTGTTGGCGCCCGAGCGTCCCGCGTAGCGGGAACTGGCCAACAGGCCGTGCAGCGCGTGGCCGAACTCGTGGAACATGGTGATCACGTCGTCCCAGGAGATGGCCGTGGTCGTCGGGGTGTAGTTGCAGTTGTTCGTCACCACCGGCAGATCGCCGGTGCGGTCCGACTGGTCCACAAGGTTGCTCATCCAGGCGCCGCCGTTCTTCGTGGGGCGGGCCCAGAAGTCCATCACGAACAGGCCGATGATGCCCTCGTCGTCGTGCACCTCGTAGGTCTGGGTGCCGGGAACGTGTCCGCCCAGGTCCTCGCGCAGCGTGAAGGTGAGTCCGTAGAGTTCCTCGGCCGCCGCGTAGACGGCCTTGAGCACCTTGTCCACCTGCAGGTATTCGCCCAACTCGGCCTCGTCGAAGGCGAAGCGCTCGCGGCGGACGATCGCCTCCACGAAGGTCCAGTCGGCAGCCGTGAACTCGGCCCCCGGACTCAGCTCGGCGTACCGCTCGCGGAGGTCCCTGCTCTCCTCGACGGCCTTGGCCAGAGCGGCCTGGGCCAGGGGCACGAGCATCTCCAGGATGGCGTCGACCGTCTTGGCGGTACCGGCCTCGGCGACGATCGCCGCGTGGTTCGGGTACCCGAGGAGTGTGGCGCGCTCAGCGCGGAGGCGGGCGATCTCGACGACGAGCTCACGGGTGTCGAACTCGCCGGACAGGGCGCGGGTGGTGGAAGCCTCCAGCAGCCGACGGCGCACGCCGGCGTCGGCGAGCTTGGCGGCCAGCGGCTGTTGGGTCGTGTTCACCAACTCGATCCGGTATCCGTCGTCGGTTTTCAGCGCTGCCTTCTCGTCCTCGGTGAGCCCCGTGATTTCCGCTTCGGTCACGGCGAAACCGCCGGCGACGCGGGCCTCGCGGTTCAGGGTCTCGAAGCGGCTGGACAGCTCCGCGAGCCGCTTGTTCATCGCACGGAGGCGCGTCTGTTCGTCGTCGGTGAGCGCGACACCGGCGCGGCGGAACGAGCGCAGCAGTTCGTCGAGCGCGTAGCGGTCCTGGGCGTCAGCCTCGGTCTCGCCGTTGGCGATCCGGGCCTCGAGGGACTGCAGGCGGGCGTAGAGGTCGCGATCGAGGTAGATGGCGTCGCTGTGCTCGGCGAGGCGCGGCGCGATCTCCTCCTCGATGGCGATCATCTCGTCGGTGGCGTCGGACGCGTAGACCGCGAAGAAGGCGTTCATCGCCCGGAGCAGCACGTCCTGGGCTGCATCCCATTCGGCCAGCAGGTTCTCGACGGTGGCGGGTGAACCGTCACCGCGCAGCTTGGCCAGTGCGCCCAGTTGGGTGCGCATGCCCTCCTCGATGGCCACGTGGTAGTCGCGGGGGGTGGCGTTGGCGAAATCGGGCAGCGAGAAGGGCAGTTCGGTGGTGAGCACGGGGTTGATCGACATGGCCTACAGCCTAGGCGCCTCCCCGCGCGCTAGGCGGCCGGATGCCCTGGGCGGGTGGAGAACAACAGCCAGGAGGCAGCGACGGTCAGCAGGGTGAGGCCCACCATGTGCAGGGCGACGACGCCGATGGGCAGGCCGAAGAAGTACTGGACGTAGCCGATGACACCCTGCAGCGCCACGGTGACCAACAGCAGGCGGGCGCTCTTGCGTGGCTGCTCCAGGCGGGAGCGGGCGAACACCACCAGACACACGATGGCCAGGCCGACGACGAGCCAGGCCGACAGCGCATGGAGGCGCGAGACGAACTCGAGGTCGAACCCCGTGCGCGGGGCCGTGGAGTCGCCGGCGTGCGGGCCGGAGCCGGTGACCACCGTACCGAGCCAGATCGACGCCATGGTGGCGGCGAACGTCAGGACCACCAGCCACCTGGCTCCGGGGGCCAGGGGAGTGGGGTGGACCCGGTAGCCGAGCGCGAGCGCCCACACGCAGAGGACGATCAGGAGAACCGACAGCAGCAGGTGGAGGGCCACGACGAAGGGGTTGAGGCCGCTCCACACCGTGAAGCCTCCGATGACGCCCTGGAAGGGGATGCCGATGCCCACCCCGAGCGTCAACCACCACAGCCGGCTCAGGCGGCCGCGGTTGCGCCAGGCGGCGATGAACGCGCCGAGGGCTGCGGCGGCGAGCACGAACGTGAGCAGCCTGTTGCCGAACTCGATGGTGCCGTGGATGCCGGCCTCAGGCGTGTTCGTCCAGGTGTCCGGCGTGCACCGGGGCCACTCGGAGCAGCCCAGCCCGGAGGCGGTCAGGCGCACCACCGCGCCGGTGACGATGATCCCCATGTTGCAGACCAGTGAGATCCACAACCAGGTGCGCAGCGCACGGTCACCGTCGAACAGTTTCTTCACGAGGTCCACGTGAACACCTTTCGTGCCAGCAGCAGGGTGGCGGCGCACCAGAGAGCTGCCACCAACAGCGGCCACCCCGGAACCACGCCCTGGGAGCCCTGTCGCAGGGCCTCCCCGAGAGCGCCGGTGGGGAGGAACGCGATGGCGGTGGCCGCCCATTCGGGGAAACGGTCCAACGGCAGGAGGATCCCCAGCGGCATCCCCACCAGGTAGAGCAGGTTGGCGACGGCCAGCGTCGCCTCCGGGCGCAGGGCGCCGGAGATGGCCAGCGCCAGCCCCGTGAACGCGCCCATCGACAGGAGGGCGACCAGCGCCGTGAGCAGGAACGACGCGACGGTGAACGACGGACGCCATCCCACCGCCAGCGCGATCACCGCCAGGACGAGGATCTGGCCCACCGTGATCAGTGTGATGCCGAGCCCCTTGCCCAGCAGGATGCCGGGTTTGCCCAGGGGAGTGGCGGCGATGCGCTCAAGCACGTTGTAGCGACGCTCGAAGCCGGTGGCGATGGCGAGCGTGGTGAGACAGGAACTCCAGATCACCAGGCCGATGACCGAGGGGGCCATCTGCTGGAGTTCCAGGCCCAACGCGGCGCCGAAGATCCGGCTGCCGATGAGCACGGCGACCGGGATCACGATGGCGAGGATGGCCTGCTCCCCGTTGCGGAGGATGAGGCTCGCCTCGGTGGTGGCCTGCGCCCACACCCGCCTCCCGAACGGAGCAGCGCCGGCGTCGGGTGCGAAGTTCAGGGCGGTCATGGCAGGTCTCCGGTCGTGTGGGTCAGGAACGCGTCCTCGAGGGAGCCGTTCACAGTCAGCTCCGCCACGGTGCCTTCGGCGGTGACCCGGCCACGGTCGACGATGAACACGTGGTCCGCCAGGGCTTCGGCCTCGTGCATGTCGTGCGTGGTGAGCAGGATGCCCACGCCGTCTGCGCGGATGCGGGCCAGCAGGTCCCAGATCGAACGGCGACTCCGGGGGTCCAGCCCAGCGGACGGTTCGTCCAGGAACACGAGATCCGGCCTGCCGACGAGCGCGCCGGCCAGGTTGACCGCCTGCTGTTGGCCGCCGGAAAGCCGACGGTACGGCGTCGTGGCGTAGTCGTCGATCCCGAGCAGTTCCATGAGCTGGTCAACGGGCTGCGGGTTGGCGTACAGGCGCGCCAGGTAGCCCAGCAGCCGGGAGGCCGTGATGCCGGACCAGGCTCCGGTGGTCTGCGGCATGAGGCCGATGCGGGGCAGCACCTCGGCAGAGCCGGGCGCGCCGTCGAACAGTGACAGCGTGCCCCCGTCGGGGACGGCCAGGCCGGTGCAGCAGCGGATGAACGTGGTTTTTCCTGCGCCGTTGGGGCCGAGCAGGGCAGTGATCCTGCCGGCCTCGGCGTTCAGGGAAAGCCCGGCGAGGGCCTGCTTCTTGCCGAAGGACAGGCGGAGGTCTCGGGCGGTCAGGACGGACACGTCCGACAGCCTATAGGAGAGGAGCCAGGGTGCCCGGACCGGTCTTTGCGACCTGCTGTCTCATCATCTGGATGGTTAGGCAAGCCTTGCTTGAATCCCGAACGAGATTGGGATTGACTTTTGAAACACATCTGTAAGCTAATTCGTGAGCGAAGGGTCAGGGAGGTGGACGTGATGGAAGCAGAAGTCGTCGAAACACCGACCCGCCAGCGAGTGGTGGGCCTGATCCTGGCCGACGGCCCGCAGACCGCCAAACAACTCGCCGACAGGCTCGCGCTCACCCCCGCGGCTGTGCGCCGCCATCTGGCCTCGCTGCTGGACGACGGGATCCTCGAGTCCCGCGAGGAGCGCGTCTACGGCCCGAGGGGCCGCGGGCGTCCGTCGAAGGTGTTCGTTCTGACCGACGCGGGCAGGGCCGAGTTCACCCAGGCCTACGACGACCTGGCCATCGCCGCGCTGCGCCGCCTCCAAGCCGTCGCGGGGCCCAACGCGGTGCGGGAACTGGCCAACGACCGGGTGGCGGAGATCGAGCAGCGCTACCTGCAACTGCACGCGGAGAACCCGGGTGCGAGGCCGCTGGATGCGCTGGTCGAGGTGCTCGGCCTCGACGGTTACGCCGCCTCCTCCCGCCCGCTCCGGACGGGCGACCAACTCCTCCAGCACCACTGCCCGGTCGCCCACGTGGCCGCAGAGTTCCCCATCCTCTGTGAGATTGAGACCCAGCTGTTCTCGCGGCTGCTGGACAGCCATGTCCAACGGCTCGCCACCATCGCCCACGGCGACGGCGTGTGCACCACGCACGTCCCCCACCGACTACCCACCCCGCAGATCCCGAAAAGAAAGTGACGGAGACGATCGATATGACGCAGACCGCACCCAAGGCACCAGGACTGGGAGCCACTCAGGACGAGCACCTCGAGGCGCTCTCGACGTACGAGTACGGCTGGCACGACTCGGACCTCGCCGGCGCCACCGCCGCGCGCGGTCTCAGCGAGGCCGTCGTCCGCAACATCTCCGGCCTGAAGAGCGAGCCCGAGTGGATGCTCGACCTCCGCCTCAAGGGGCTCAAGTTGTTCGACAAGAAGCCCATGCCCACGTGGGGCGCGGACCTCTCCGGCATCGACTTCGACAACATCAAGTACTTCGTGCGCTCCACCGAGCGTCAGGCCCAGACCTGGGAAGACCTGCCCGAAGACATCAAGAACACCTATGACCGCCTCGGTATCCCGGAGGCTGAGAAGGCCCGCCTCGTGGCCGGCGTCGCCGCGCAGTACGAGTCCGAGGTCGTCTACCACAAGATCAACGAGGAACTCGAGCGCCAGGGCGTCATCTTCCTCGACACCGACACCGCGCTGAAGGAGCACCCGGAGCTCTTCAAGGAGTACTTCGGCACGGTCATCCCCGTGGGCGACAACAAGTTCGCCTCGCTGAACACCGCCGTGTGGTCGGGTGGCTCGTTCATCTACGTGCCCAAGGGCGTCGAGGTGACCATCCCGCTGCAGGCCTACTTCCGCATCAACACGGAGAACATGGGCCAGTTCGAGCGCACGCTGATCATCGTCGACGAGGGCGCCTCCGTGCACTACGTCGAGGGTTGCACCGCCCCGATCTACTCGTCGGACTCGCTGCACAGCGCCGTCGTCGAGATCATCGTGAAGAAGAACGCGCGCTGCCGCTACACCACCATCCAGAACTGGTCGACCAACGTCTACAACCTGGTCACCAAGCGCGCCATCTGCGAAGAGGGCGCCCTGATGGAGTGGATCGACGGCAACATCGGTTCCAAAGTCACCATGAAGTACCCCGCCGTCTACCTGATGGGCGAGCACGCCCGCGGTGAGACGCTGTCGATCGCCTTCGCGGGCGAGGGTCAGCACCAGGACGCCGGTTCGAAGATGGTGCACTGCGCGCCCAACACGCAGAGCTCCATCGTGTCGAAGTCGGTGGCCCGCGGCGGCGGCCGTTCGTCGTACCGCGGCCTCGTGCAGGTCGATCCCGGAGCCCGTCACTCCGCGTCGTCGGTCATGTGTGACGCGCTGCTGGTGGACACCATCTCGCGTTCCGACACCTACCCCTACGTCGACGTGCGTGAAGAGGACGTCTCGATGGCCCACGAGGCCACCGTGTCGAAGGTCTCCGAGGATCAGCTGTTCTACCTCATGAGCCGTGGCATGGGTGAGATCGAGGCCATGGCGATGATCGTGCGCGGCTTCGTGGAGCCCATCGCGCGTGAGCTGCCCATGGAATACGCCCTCGAGCTGAACCGCCTCATCGAGCTGCAGATGGAGGGCGCGGTCGGCTGATGCCGTCCCAGCCCGCCCGCCCACACCATTTGAAGGAAGAAGAATTGACCACCATCACTGAGGCCCCCAACGTGGCCGCAGCCATCGAAACCGTCGAGTCGCACCTCCACCCCACCCCGTCGTGGAACGTCGAGGATCACCCGCTGCCCACCGGCCGCGAGGAGATCTGGCGGTTCACCCCGCTCAAGCGGTTCAAGACCCTCCTCAACCCTGTGGCTGAGGGTCTGGGTTCGCTGGAGTGGAGCGGCGAGTTCCCCGAGAGCGTGACCGTCGAGTCGATCACCGCTGAGCAGGCCCAGGCACTCGCCAACGAGGCGCCCACGGACCGGATCTCGGCCCTGGCTGCCTTCCAGTCCATCCACCGCACGCACATCCGGATCGCGGCCAACACGGAGCTCACCGAGCCCATCGTGTTCACCGGCCGGGGCAACGGCGGCGAGGCCCGCGACCACGTCGTGGTCAGCGTCGGTGCCAATTCCCGCGCCACCATCGTGTTCCGGTACGTCGGCTCGGCCAACTACGCCGAGAAGACCGACGTCATCGTCGGCGACGGGGCCAAAGTGAACTTCGTCACCCTGCAGGACTGGGACACCGGTTCGGTGCACGGCGGTCAGCGCACCGTCGCCATCGGCCGCGACGCCCACGTCAAGACGGTCACCGCCTCCCTGGGCGGTAACGTCCGGCTCCAGGAGAACTCGACCTACAAAGGCCCGGGCGGGGAACTGGAGGCCTACGGCCTCTACTTCGCCGACGAGAACCAGCACATCCAGCACCGGCTGTTCGTGGACCACAACGCGCCGCACACCAAGTCCAACGTGGACTACCGCGGTGCGCTGCGCGGCAAGGGTGCGCACTCGGTGTGGATCGGCGACGTGCTGATCCGCAAGATCGCTGAGGGCATCGACACCTATGAGTCGAACAAGAACCTCGTCCTGACGGACGGCTGTCAGGCTGATTCGGTCCCCAACCTGGAGATCGAGACCGGCGAGATCGCCGGCGCCGGCCACTCGTCGTCCACCGGCAGGTTCGACGACGAGCAGCTGTTCTACCTGATGGCCCGCGGTATCCCGGAGGTGGAGGCCCGTCGCCTGGTGGCGCACGGCTTCTTCGCCGACATCATCCGCAGGGTCGGTATCCCGGAGATCGAGGCGCGTCTGCTCACCACGATCGAGCGCGAGCTCGACCTGGTGCACGGCTCGACCACCACGAAGGCCGACGAGCAGTGAGCCCCCAGGCGGTCTGCAAGGTCACGGACCTGACGACGGACGTCCCTCTCGCCGTGGAGGTGGACGATGAGCTCACCGTTGCCATCGTCCGCCACGGCGGGAAGATCTACGCGATCGAGGACGAGTGCAGCCACGGCAAGGTGGCTCTCTCCGAGGGAGACGTCGTCGATGACACGATCGAGTGCTACCTGCACGGATCGGTCTTCGACCTGGCCACCGGCCGCCCGCTCAACCTGCCCGCCACGGAGCCGGTGCGCGTGTTCGCGTGCCACATCGAAGGCGACGACGTCCTGATCGACGTCCACGCCACCGTCACCCAGTACTGACACACGGGGGGTACGCCCCCGCACATCCCCCCAATAGATTCACTCAGGAGAAACAGCAACCATGTCAACCCTCGTCATCTCCGACCTGCACGTCGACATCCAGACCGAGGACGGCCCGAAGCAGATCCTCAAGGGCGTCAACCTCACCATCAAACCCGGTGAGATCCACGCCCTCATGGGCCCCAACGGTTCGGGCAAGTCGACCTTGGCCTACGCCATCGCCGGTCACCCCAAGTACACGATCACCCAGGGCACCGTCACCCTCGACGGTGAGGACCTCACCGCTCTGTCGGTCGACGAGCGCGCCCGCGCCGGTCTCTTCCTCGCCATGCAGTACCCCGTCGAGGTGCCCGGCGTGTCCGTCGCCAACTTCCTGCGCACCGCCAAGACCGCCATCGACGGCGAGGCCCCCAAGGTCCGCACCTGGGTCAAGGAGGTCGAGCAGACGCTCACCGAGCTGCAGCTCGACAAGTCCTTCTCCGGCCGCTCCGTGAACGAGGGCTTCTCCGGCGGTGAGAAGAAGCGTCACGAGATCGCCCAGCTCCAGCTGCTCAACCCCAAGGCGGCCATCCTCGACGAGACCGATTCGGGCCTCGACATCGACGCGCTGCGCATCGTCTCCGAGGGCGTGAACAAGTACTCGGCGCAGGGTGACCGCGCCGTCGTCCTCATCACCCACTACACCCGCATCCTGCGCTACATCGAGCCCACGTTCGTGCACGTCTTCGTCGACGGCCGCATCGTGGCCGAGGGAGGCAAGGAACTGGCCGAGAACCTCGAGGCCGAGGGCTACGAGAAGTACATCAAGGAAGCTGCCAACGCCTGATGCTGGACACCAACCTGATCCGGGCCGACTTCCCCATCCTGCGGCGCAGGGTGGGGGAGTCCCCGTTGGCCTACCTCGACTCGGCGAACACCTCGCAGAAGCCGCGCCAGGTGGTCGACGCCGTGGCCGAGCACTACCTGCAGCACAACGCGAACGTGGCGCGCGCCATGCACCTCCTGGGTGCTGAGGCGACCGAGGCGTTCGAGAATGCGCGGGGGAAGGTGGCCCGGTTCATCGGTGCGTCCCGTGGCGAGGAGATCGTCTTCACCAAGAACGCGTCCGAGGCGCTCAACCTGGTGGCCAACTCGCTGGGCGCCGGGCTCAAGCCCGGCGATGAGGTGGTCATCTCCGTCATGGAGCACCACTCCAACATCGTGCCCTGGCAGATGGCCTGCCAGCGTTCCGGCGCCACGCTGCGCTGGTTCGACATCACGGAGGAGGGCCGCCTCGATCTCGAGGCCGCCGAACGCGACAACCTCATCAACGAGCGCACCAGGATCGTGTCGATCACGGCCGTGAGCAACGTGCTGGGCACCCACAATCCGGTGACGCTCCTCGCTGACAAGGCGCACGCCGTCGGGGCGCTGCTGGTGGTCGACGGTTCGCAGTCGGTCCCGCACGAGGTCACCGACGTGTCGACCATGGGCGCAGACCTGTTGGCCTTCACCGCGCACAAGATGCTCGGCCCGACGGGTGTCGGCGTGCTGTGGGGCCGCTACGAGCTGCTCGCCACCATGCCGCCGTTCCTGGGCGGCGGCGAGATGATCGAGATCGTCGAGATGGAGCGCTCCACCTACGCGGCGCCTCCGCACCGGTTCGAGGCCGGCACCCCGCCGATCGCACAGGCCGTGGGGCTGGGGGCCGCTGTCGACTACCTGACGCGCGTCGGCATGGACGCCATCGCCGAGCATGAGCACGAGATCACCAAGTACGCGCTGGCCAAGCTGACGGCCATCGAGGGTCTGAGGATCCTCGGCCCCACCGTCGCAGAGGATCGCGGCAGCGCCATCTCGTTCAACATCGCCAACGTGCATCCGCATGACGTGATGCAGGTGCTGGACTCGCGCGGGGTCGCCATCCGGGGAGGCCACCACTGCGCCCGCCCGTTGCACAAGCGCCTGGGCCACCAGAGCTCGACGCGCGCGTCGTCGTACCTGTACACCACCCCTGCGGAGATCGACGCGTTGGCGGACGCGCTGGTCTTCACCCGTAACTACTTCGCCCCGAAGCTGAAGGGCTGAGACATGAACATCGACGAGCTGTACCAGACGATCATCCTGGACCACTACCGCGAGAAGCACCACGCGGGGCTGCGCGAGCCGTTCCAGGCGGAGGTCCACCACGTGAACCCGTCCTGCGGCGACGAACTGACGCTCCGCGTGCAGATCGACGACGGCAAGGTGACCGACATCTCGTACGACGCCGAAGGCTGCTCGATCTCGCAGGCGTCCGTGTCGATCATGACGGACCTGCTGATCGGCACCCCCGTCGAGCACGCGCTGGAGATGCACGACCAGTTCCTGGAGGTCATGCACAGCCAGGGCGCCATCGTCCCCGACGAGGACGTCTTCGAAGACGCCATCGCCTTCGCGGGCGTGTCCAAGTTCCCCGCCCGCGTCAAGTGTGCGCTGCTCGGCTGGTCGGCCATGCGCGACGCTGCCCTCCAGGCCTCGGCCTGATCATCGTTTCAACAAAGGATCCCGATATGACTGAACCCCGGCCCAGCGACCTGGTGAAGGACACCCTGCCCGACGTCGACATCGAGAAGCCGGCCACCGGCACCGCGGTGCCCTCGGTCGACGAGGTGCTCGAGGCCATGAAGGACGTCGTCGACCCCGAACTGATGGTCAACGTGGTGGACCTCGGCCTGGTGTACGGCGCACAGGTCGACGACGAAGCCAACGTCACCATCGACATGACGCTGACGTCGCCCACCTGCCCGCTGACCGACAAGATCGAGTACGACACGAAGTACGTGCTCGACGGGTTGGCGAACTCCGTGGCGATCAACTGGGTGTGGCTGCCGCCGTGGACGCTCGAGATGATCACCGAGGACGGCCGCGAGCAGTTGCGGGCCATCGGCTACAACCTCTAACGGTTCCCCCGGCCCCGGATAGACTTGGGAGGGACCCCGATCCCGGAGGTGGTCCGCCATGATCCAAGTCGATCTCACCAGTATGGCTATCGATGCTCGTGGGCTCCCGGTGGTGCTGTTGAAGCCCAGCGTGCCCCGCGAAGACCTCAAGGTGTTCCTGCCCATCTGGATCGGTGGACAGGAGGCCACGGCCATCATGGTCGCGCTCGAGGGAGCGGTCCTGGCCCGGCCCATGTCGTACGACCTGATGTCCCGGCTCCTGGAGGCGATGGAGGCCACGGTGGACAGGGTGGCGGTCACCCGGCTCGAGGCGGGCACCTTCTATGCGGAGATCACCCTCGGCACGGCTGAGGGGCCCAAGGTGATCGACGCCAGGCCGTCGGATTCCATCGCGCTCGCGCTGCGGGTGGGGGCGCCCATCTTCGTGGCGGAGGAAGTGTTGCGCGAGGCCGGCATCCACGAGGGCGAACTGTCTGAGGCCGAGGAAGAGGCCCAGGTCGAGCAGTTCAGCGAGTTCCTGGACACCGTCGACCCGGATGACTTCCGCGGCTGACCGTCCGGGAACCCCCTCGCGGACTAGCCTGGGCGGCAGGACACACCACAGCCCAAGGAGGCGAGACATGCCCACTGTCACCACTGCCGACGGCGTCACCCTCAACTACACCGACACCGGCGGCGCAGGCCGGCCGCTGGTGCTGATCCACGGCTGGCCCCTCTCCGGGGAGGCCTTCGCCCGCAACATCCCGCGCTTCGAAGAGGCGGGCCACCGCGTCATCACCTACGACCGACGCGGCTTCGGCAAGTCCGACAAGCCCGCGGACGGCTACGACTACGACACCCTGGCCGACGACCTCCGGTCGCTGCTCGACGAACTCGACCTCCACGGTGCCGTGCTCCTGGGCTTCTCGATGGGCGGGGGAGAGGTCGCCCGCTACCTGGGCAGGTACGGCTCCGACAGGGTGGCCGGTGCCATCTTCTCCGGCTCCGTCACCCCGGCGCTCTGCATCACTGACGACAACCCGGACGGCGCCATGCCGATGGAGGGCTTCAGGGGCATGGCGGACCAGTGTCGCGAGGACCGCGACGGCTTCCTGGAGAAGTTCATCGGCTGGTTCTACTCGACGGATGAACGTGGCCTGCAGGTCGGCGACGACGTCCGGCTGGCCGCTCTGGAGATCGCCAGGCAGTCTGATCCCCACGCGGCGGTGGAGACCATCCTGATCTGGGCGGAAGACATGCGCGACGACTGCCGCGCCATCGACGTCCCCACCCTCGTCATCCATGGAGATGGCGACCTCAACGTGCCGATCAGCAAGTCGAGCGAGCGGATGCACCAGTACATCCCCCAGTCGCAGCTCGCGGTCATCGAGGGTGGCCCGCACGGGCTCAACGATTCGCATGCCCGCGAATGGAACATGGATGTCCTCGACTTCTTGGAGACGCTCGACTAGCGGTACGGTTCCTTGGCCGGCGGCGTGCGACGATGCGCACGCGGCCGGTTGAAGGACAGGTGAGATGACGGACTCCGACAAGGGGCTGGGCTATGGTCTGGCCGCCTACGGCTTGTGGGGCCTGTTCCCGCTCTACTTCGTGTTGTTCGAGCGCTCAGGGGCGCTGGAGGTGGTGGCCCACCGGGCAGTTTGGTCGCTGGTCTTCTGCGCCGTGTTCCTGACCGTCCTCGGGCAGTGGCGCCACCTGAAGAAGGCGTTGGCGGATCGTCGCACCGTCCTGTCGCTGGCCGTCGCCGGCGTGTTGATCGTCGTCAACTGGTCCACCTACGTCTTCGCGGTACTCACGGGCCACACCCTCGAGACCGCACTGGGGTACTTCATCAACCCGCTGGCCGTGGCGGCCCTCGGCATCCTCGTGCTGGGCGAGCGGCTGAGGCCGCTGCAGTGGACCGCGATGTTCTTCGGCCTGGCGTCGGTCGTGGTGATGGTGGTCGCCTACGGCCAGGTGCCGTGGGCTGCCCTGACCCTCGCCGCCTCCTTCGGCACCTACTCGCTGGTCAAGAAGCTCGCGGGCCGCTCCGTCGGGGCCCTGCCCGGCCTCGCCATCGAGACGGGCGCCGTGGCACCCATCGCCATCGGCTTCCTCATCTATCTCGCCGTCACCGGCCAGTCGACGGCCACCGGTGGCTACAGCGTGCTCTTGACCACCACCGGCATCGTGACGGCGATCCCGCTGCTGCTCTTCGCTGCCGCGGCTCGCCGCGTCTCGATGGTGACCATCGCGATCCTGCAGTACATCGCGCCGATCGGGCAGTTCCTCCTGGGCTGGCTGTACTTCGGCGAGCCGATGCCACCCAGTCGCTGGGCGGGTTTCGCCCTGATCTGGGTCGCTGTCCTGTTGTTCGTCACTGACGCCGTCGTGGTCACCCGTCGGAGGGCTCCCCGCCCCTAGCCGCCGCCGACACGGCTAAAGTTGCGGCATGTCCCACCGCTGGTTGCCTCCTGCATTTCTCGGGCTCGCTGTCCTCGGGGCAATGGGCGTGGCCGTCTGGGCCGTGGGGCAGGGCGCGACGTGGCTCGCTTTCATCCCGGCCTTCGCGCTCGGCGCGGCGCTCGTGGTGTGGAAGCAGCCGTACGGCATGTCGGCGACCTTCACCGCCGCCGCCGTCACAGTGATCGCAGCGCTGCTCCTCCTCGGCGACGTCTGGCTCTACTTCCTCCCCTCGGCGCTCATCGCGTCCATGGCCGCCGCGTTGCGTCTCGCCGTCCCGGTGCGCAGAGTGACGCCGTGAGCACGCTCGAGCGCGGCCGCAAGCCGTGGCGACTCCCGCTGAACCAGGTCAACCAGGAGCACGGTCCGTGGGTCTACCGGCACCTCGTGTTGAGGTTCGTCCGGTTCGTGATCCCGCTGGTGGCCAGGCGACACTGGGCGGGTCAACACCACGTCCCCCAGGACGGCGGCCTGCTCGTGGTGGCGAACCACATCTCCAACTTCGATCCCATCGTGTTGGGCGAATACCTCATCTACAGCGGCCGCTGGCCCCGTTTCCTCGGCAAGTCCGAGATCTGGAAGGTGCCGGTGCTGGGCTGGATCGCCCGCAAGTGTGAGCAGATCCCCGTCTACCGGAACACTGAGCAGGCCCGCGACTCCCTCATCCATGCGCGCCGCGCGCTCGAACGCGGCAAGTGCGTGATCATCTACCCGGAGGGCACCATCACCTCGGATCCCGACGCGTGGCCGATGACCGGCCGCCGCGGAGCGGCCCAACTCGCCCTGGAGACAGGGGTCACCGTGATGCCCGTCGCCCAGGTGGGCGCGGACCAGATCCTCGGTCGCAAGCACCTCGAATGGAAGAAGATGTTCGGTGGCCGCCGGGACGTGCACATCTTGGCGGGTGCGCCCCTCGATCTCAGCGCGTTCGCCGCTCAGAACTCCGACGGCGGGGAGGCCCCGAAGGAACTCCTCGACCAGGTCACGGACCACTTCCTGGACGTCCTGACCGCGATGGTCGCGGACCTGCGTGGCGAGACGCCGCCCGAGGGGCGTTGGGACATGCGAGCGGGAAGACGCGTAGACTCCTCGACGCACTAGGAGGACATGTGAGTGAACGCACCCGGGTCGCACTGATCTTCGGCGGCCAGTCGTCGGAACACGGCATTTCGTGCCTGACTGCCGCATCGGTACTGAAGGCCATCGACAAGGGACGCTACGACGTCCACGGCATCGGCATCTCCCGCACGGGCCGTTGGACCCAGGTGCCGCTCGAGGTCATCGAGGCCTACCGCATCGTCGACGGACAGGCGCCCCAGGTCGCCGAGCCGCAGCACGACGCGGTGTGGATGGTGGGGGAGGACGGCTGTGAGGTCGCCACCCGGTCCGGCGAGAAGCTCGTCGACATCCACCGCATCGATGTCGCCTTCGCGCTCCTGCACGGGCCGTTCGGTGAGGACGGCACGCTCCAGGGCATGTTCGAGATGATGGGGATCCGCTACGTCGGTTCCGGCGTCACGGCCTCGGCGGTGGGCATGGACAAGCACTTCATGAAAATCGCCTTCGAGGCCGCAGGGCTACCCGTCTGGCCCTACGTCGTCGCCTCTGCGCACCGCCTCACCCACGACAGAGCGGCCGTGCTCGAAGAGATCAACCGACTCGAATACCCTCTGTTCATCAAGCCGGCCCGTGGCGGTTCCTCCATCGGCATCGTCCGCATCACGGATCCCGCCGAGCTCGACGACGCCATCGCGGAGGCCCAGAAGTGGGATCCGAAGATCGTCGTGGAGCAGGGCTTCGTCGGCGCACGCGAACTCGAGGTCGCCGTCCTCGGCGACCCCGACGGCACGGACGGCTGCCGCACCTCCGTGGTGGGCGAGATCCGCGTGCAGGCCGAGGACGGCTTCTACGACTACGAAGCCAAGTACTTCGACGAGGACGGCGCCGCTCTCGACGCGCCGGCCCAGCTCGGCGACGACCTCGCCGCCCGGCTCCGCGCCCTCGCCGTGCGGGCCTACCACGCGGTCGACGCCGAGGGCCTGGTCCGCGCAGACTTCTTCGTCACGGACGACGGCGCCTGGATCAACGAGGTCAACACGATGCCCGGCTTCACCGAGATCTCCATGTACCCCACGCTGTGGCAGGAGAGCGGCATGACGTACCCCGAGCTCGTGGACCGCCTCATCAGCCTGGCGATGTCCCGGCCGGTGGGGTTGCGATGATCGGCGAATTCGAACTCATCGCCCGCGTCACCCAGGGCCTCGAGGTCAACTCCGACGTCGAACTCTCCGTCGGAGACGACGCCGCGGTCGTCTCCCTCCAGGGCGACACCGTGGTCTGCACCGACATCCTCATCGAGAACGTCCATTTCAAGCAGCAGTGGAGCCCGGCGCACGCGGTCGGGCGCAAGTCCGTGGCGGTCAACGTCTCGGATCTCGAGGCCATGGGCTGCCGCCCGTCGGCCATCGTGGTGGCCCTCGCGTTCCCGAAGGACCTCGACCCCAAGTGGGTCGACGACTTCGAGGCAGGCGTGCGTGCCGAGTGCCGCACCGCCGGGGTGAGCCTCATCGGTGGCGACATGTCCAGCTCTGAGCACATCGTCGCCTGTGTCACGGCCATCGGCGACACCATGGGCCGTGCTCCCGTCACCCGCAACGGCGCCCAGCCGGGCGACATCGTCGCCGTCCGCGGCAACCTCGGCCTCTCCGCGGCGGGCCTGATCGCGTTGCAGCGCGGTTTCGGGTCCCCGAAGGACGCCGTCCTGGAGCACCAGACACCCCACGTCCCGTACGGTCAGGGCAGGGTCGCCGCTGAGGCGGGAGCCACCGCCATGATCGACATCTCCGACGGGCTGCTCGCAGACCTCGGGCACATCTCGGAGGGCTCCGGCGTCTCGATCGACGTCGTGACCGGTCAGCTGAGCATCCCGGACCCGGTGGCCCGCGTGGCCGCCGCCACCGGCAAGCCCGCCCTCGGCATGATCCTGGCAGGGGGAGAGGACCACGCGCTCGCGGCGACCTTCCCGTCCGGCACCACCCTTCCGGAAGGCTGGGTGCGCGTGGGCGCGGTCAGCGCCGGCACCGGGATCACCGTCGACGGGGCGCCCTACGAGGGCTCCATGGGCTGGGACCACTTCGGCTGAGACCGGTGGGAAACCCGCCGCGCGCGGGAGTGGGATAACGGCGACGTCCGCCCCGTCAGCTAGGGTGACGAACATGGCGACTCGCGGATCTTCCCCTTCGCGAAGCACCACCAAGGCGCGTGCGTCTTCTTCCGGTGGTGCCAAGCAACGTACCTCCAGCTCGGGCTCCACACGGACCCGGGCCACCACATCGACGGCGAAAACCCGCAGGCCGGCAGCCACCAAGGCCGCTCCCGCGAAGCCGCAGAAGCAGGGCCCCGGCATCGGTGTGACCATCGTCGGAGGGATCGGCAAGGGCATCGCCGCGATCTTCCGCGGCATCGCGGGCAGCGTCGGCTGGATGGCACGCAGCGTCGGGGGCAACTCTGACGACATGGCCCCCGAGCTCCGCCGCGACGGCTGGGGGCTGGTGCTCCTCATGCTCGGCGCCGTGGTGGCCGCCCGCTTCTGGTTCTACCTCGACGGCCCCGTCGGCCGGTGGCTCCAGACGGGCGTCAGCACCGTCTTCGGCTCGCTGTCGGTGGTCGTCCCCGCGGTGCTGCTCTATGGCGCGTGGCGCGTCCTGCGGCATCCGCACGACGTCGACGCGGCCCCGCGCACCGGTCTGGGCTGGTTCCTCATCACGCTCGGCTCGCTCGGGCTCGTGCACATCGGGGCCGGCCTGCCGCGCCCCAACACCGACGGTATGGAGGCGGTGCGCGCGGCCGGCGGTGTACTCGGCTATGTCTCCTCCTCCATCCCCTCGGACCTGCTCACAGTCTGGGCCTCCGTGCCGCTGCTCATCATGGTGACGCTGCTGGGAGCGCTGCTGGTCATCGGCCGCCCCGTCCGCGAACTGGGCGCCGGCGTCTCGCGATTCTTCGGCGCGCTCGTCGAACACGACGGCGACCCCACGCCGAAGGACAAGCTCAAGCTCGGCGTGGCCGTGCCCTACGACAGCCCCCTCATCGACGACCCCGTGGAGGATCCCGAGGTCGAGGATTCCTACGATGCCGAGGTCTTCGACTACCTCGGCGACTCCTACGCGGAGCCTGATCCGGTCCCGGCTGCGCCGGCGGAGCCGCGGCAGGTGCCGGGCCGCCCGAAGAACGCCACGGCCCTCGAACCGGAGCCACCGCAGCATTCCACGCCTCCCGGCCCGGCCGAGCAGCTCCAGTTGAGCGGCGACGTGATGTACCAACTCCCGGACGACCAGACGCTCGCGCCGGGCTCCAAGCCCAAGGCGCGCACGGAGGCGTCCGACAAGGTGGTGCGTCAACTGGGTGCCGTGCTGCGCGAGTTCGAGATCGACGCCCGGGTCACCGGCTACACGCGCGGCCCGACTGTCACCCGGTACGAGGTCGAGCTGGGTTCCGCCATCAAGGTGAGCAAGGTCACCGGCCTGGCTGACAACATCGCCTACGCCGTCGGCTCCAACGAGATCCGCATCCTCACGCCCATCCCCGGCAAGTCGGCGATCGGCATCGAGATCCCGAACCTGGACAAGGAGGTCGTCTCGCTGGGCGACGTCCTGCGTTCCAACCGCGCCAAGAACGACCACCACCCGATGACGGTCGGCCTCGGCAAGGACGTCGAGGGCGGGTTCGTGGTCGCCAACATGGCGAAGATGCCCCACCTCCTGGTGGCGGGCGCCACCGGCTCCGGCAAGTCCAGCTTCATCAACTCGCTGATCACGTCCGTGATGATGCGCGCCACACCGGACGAGGTTCGCCTGCTCCTGGTCGACCCCAAGCGCGTGGAACTCAACCAGTACGAGGGCATTCCGCACCTGGTCACCCCCATCATCACCAGCCCGAAGAAGGCCGCCGAGGCGCTCGCCTGGGTGGTGCGCGAGATGGACATGCGCTACGACGACCTGGCCGCCTTCGGGTTCCGCCACGTCGACGACTTCAACAAGGCCGTCCGCGCCGGGCAGGTGAAGGTACCCGACGGTTCGGAGCGCAAGCTCACGCCGTACCCGTACCTCCTCGTCGTGGTCGACGAGCTCGCCGACCTCATGATGGTGGCCCCGCGTGACGTGGAAGACTCCGTCGTGCGTATCACCCAGCTGGCCCGAGCTGCCGGCATCCACCTGGTGCTGGCAACGCAGCGCCCGTCCACCGATGTGGTGACCGGCCTGATCAAGGCCAACGTGCCCTCCAGGCTCGCGTTCGCCACGTCGTCGATGACCGATTCCCGCGTCATCCTCGACCAGCCCGGCGCCGAGAAACTCGTCGGCAAGGGCGACGGGCTTTTCCTGCCGATGGGCTCCTCCAAGCCCATCCGCGTGCAGGGCGCCTGGGTCAACGAGTCCGAGATCCGCGACGTCGTGGCCTTCATCAGCCGGCAGCTCCAGCCCAACTACCGCGAGGATGTCGCGGTCGCGGCAGGGAGCGACAAGAAGGTCGTCGACGACATCGGCGACGACCTGGACCTCGTCCTCGACGCCTGCCGCCTGGTGGTGGAACTGCAGCTGGGCTCCACGTCGATGCTGCAACGCAAGCTCCGCGTCGGCTTCGCGAAGGCCGGCCGACTGATGGACATCCTGGAGAGCAGGGGAGTGGTGGGACCGTCCGAAGGTTCCAAGGCCCGCGAGGTGCTGGTCAAGCCCGACGACCTCGACGAGGTCCTCGCCAACCTCTCCGTCAGCTGATGGTGGGATACTAGGCCCACCATGACTACCCACTCGGTCCACATCGCCTCCCTCGGCTGCGCCCGCAACGACGTCGACTCCGAGGAACTCGCCGCCCGCCTCGAACACGGCGGGTTCACCCTCGTCGACGACCCGGAGACCGCGGAGACGGTGGTGGTCAACACCTGCGGCTTCGTTGCCCAGGCGAAGAAGGACTCGATCGACACGCTGCTCGCCGCCGCAGACCTCAAGGACGGCGGCATGGTCAAGTCTGTCGTCGCGGTCGGCTGCATGGCGGAGCGCTACGGCGTCGAGCTTGCCGCTGAGTTGCCCGAGGCAGACGCCGTCCTGGGTTTCGACGCCTATGCCGACATCGCGGAGCGGCTGCGCGGCATCCTTGACGGCGAGAAGGCCATCTCGCACGTGCCCCGCGACCGGCGCAAGCTGCTCCCGCTCACCCCGTCGGCCCGCCCTGCGGCAGCACCCGAGGTCGCGGTGCCGGGCCACGTCTGGTTGCCCGGGGCCCGCCGTCGCCTGATGGGCGGCCCCAGCGCCTCGCTGAAGATCGCCTCCGGCTGTGACCGACGCTGCGCCTTCTGTGCGATTCCAGCCTTCCGCGGCTCCTACCTCTCCCGCCCCATCGACGAACTCGAGGCGGAGGCCCGCTGGCTGGTGCAGGAGGGCGCCAAGGAACTCTTCCTGGTCTCCGAGAACACCTCCAGTTACGGCAAGGACATGGGCGCCGACGTGCGGCTCGAGCAGTTGCTTGACAGGCTCTCGCAGGTCGACGGCCTCGACTGGATCCGCGTCAGCTACCTCCAGCCCGCCGAGATCCGCCCTGGCTTTGTGGAGTCGATGCTGAGCATCGACAAGGTGGTGCCGTACTTCGACCTGAGCTTCCAACACGCGTCGCGCACCGTGCTGCGCCGCATGCGCCGCTTCGGTGACCCCGACAGCTTCCTGGACCTCATCGGCCGGATCCGCGCGATCGCCCCGGAGGCGGGCATCCGCAGCAACGTCATCGCCGGCTTCCCCGGCGAGACCGACGAGGACGTGCAGACGCTGCGGGACTTCATCATCGCCGCCCAACTCGACGTGCTGGGCGTCTTCGGCTACTCCGACGAGGAGGGGACCGAGGGCGTGTCGCTGCCGGACCACCTTCCTGACGACGTCATCGAGGAACGTCGTGCCATGCTCGCCGATGTGGCGGTGGACGTCGCCGAGGCCCGTGCGGCAGACCGCATCGGCGACACCGTCGTCGTGCTGGTCGAGAGCAACGAGGACGGCGAGACAACCGGCCGGGCCGAACACCAGGCTCCTGAGACGGACGGTGCGGTGACTTTGGACCGTGAGGCGCCCGTCGGTAGCCTCGTGAGCGCCCGGGTCGTGGATTCTGAGGGCATCGATCTGATTGCGGAGGCACTGTGAGTGAGAGTGTGAGCGACCGGCCCCGTCGTGCGGCGTCGGACGGGGCGGCCAGTAACTGGAACATCCCGAACATCCTCACGGTCATCCGGATCCTCCTGGTGCCGGTGTACGTGGCCTTCCTCTTCATCGGTCCGCAGGACTTCACCTGGCGGCTCTGGGCCACCGTCGTGTTCGTCGTGGCGATGCTCACGGACCTGGCCGACGGGCACATCGCCCGCAAGTACAACCTGGTGACAGACTTCGGCAAGCTCTGGGACCCGGTGGCGGACAAGGCGTTGACAGGCGCGGCCTTCGTCTCGCTGAGCATCCTGGGCGAGCTGCCGTGGTACTTCACCATCATCATCCTCGTGCGCGAATGGGGCATCACCTGGGTGCGCGCGGCCATCGCCAAGTACGGGATCATGGCCGCGAACAAGGGCGGGAAGCTGAAGACGCTCACCCAGACCTTCGCGCTGATCATCTTCAGCCTCGGCGTCCACATGCTGCCGGGGCCGGTGGAGTTCATCGGCTGGCTGCTGATGTGGGCGGCGCTCATCCTGACCGTCGTCACCGGCTTTGACTACCTCCGTCACGCGTGGGTCATCCGCCGGAAGGGCCGCGCCCAGCAGGCGTGAGCAGGTAGCCTTGCGGGCATGACGCTGGCCGCCGAACTGATCAAGAAGCTCACCCACCGCTCGGTCACCCTGGCCACGTGCGAATCCGTGACCGGTGGCGGCATCGGGGCCGAACTGACGTCAGTGCCCGGGGCCTCCCAGGCGTACCGCGGCGGCCTGATCACCTATGCGCGGGACCTGAAGCACAGCCTGGCCGGCGTCGACGAGCAGTTGATCGAGCGCGAGGGTGTGGTCAACGAACTGACCGCGCTGCAGATGGCGCTCGGGGCGCAACGCCGCTGCAACTCCGACTGGGCCGTCGCCACCACCGGGGTCGCCGGTCCCACGGAGACGGACGGCGCCAAGGTCGGCACCGTCTGGTTCGCCGTGGTGGGTCCACGGGTCGGGATGTCGTCCCCGCCGCAGTACACCGAACTGCGTACCTTCGACGGCGACCGGGAGGCCGTCCGGCGCGCGGCCACCGAGCATGCGTTCGAGATGCTGTTGCGGGTTCTCTAGAGAAACCTGGACAAACTTTTTCGCTGATCGGGAACAAACCGCCCCCCTTTGCGGTTGGACCTATCGACAGCGGGCACTCGGCCCGTCGTCAGATAGGAAACAGCCGTGAAGACGATTCTGATTCGCAAGGTGATGGGCGAGACTCTCCGGGAACTCCGGATGCGCGCCGGCATGACCCTGCGAGAGGTCTCCATGGCCAGCATGGTTTCGCTCGGCTACCTCTCGGAGATTGAGCGCGGTCACAAGGAAGCCTCCAGCGAAGTGCTCTTCGCCATCGCCTCCGCGCTCGACGTGTCCCTGTCGGATCTGATGATCTCCATCAGTGGCAAGCTCGCCACCCTCGAGGCCCAGCGTGTGCCCCGGGTGGCGGTGGCCGCCTGACCCGTCAGCGGTGACGCGGCCCCTCAACAACGTGCACCTCGACGCCGGCGTCCCGGATCCGCTGAAGTTCAGCCTCCGGGGCCCCGGCGTCCGTCACCAGCACATGAATGTCCTTGATGTCCGCCACCTTGGCCAGCGTGGTGTGACCGATCTTCGTCGAATCGATCGCGACGATGACCCGCTGGGCCCGTTCGATCATGGCCAGGTTCGTGCGGGCCTCGATCTCATCGTGCGTCGTCAGACCCCCGGTGGCGCTGACGCCGTCGGCGCCCACCACCGCCGTGCCGACGTTGACCAGCTTCATGGTTGATTCAGCCAGCGAACCGACCAGTTCCAGCGAGCTCGAGCGCAGCACGCCCCCGGCGATCAGGACGCGGGCCTGGCCCTGCTCCGCCGCCTCGAGGCCGATGCTCAGTGAGTTCGTGATGATCGTCAGGTCGTCGCGGTGCCTGAGGGCGCGGAGCACCTCGGCGGTCGTGGTCCCGCCTGTCAGGCCGATGGCGTGCTTGCCCGCGGGGATGATGCCGGCCACCGTCCGGGCGATCCGGCGCTTGGCGTCCTGATTCCGGCCGTCGCGCAACCGCACCGGAAGTTCCCTGTTGCCCTTCATGGGGCGGGCTCCGCCATGGGTCCGCTCGAGGAGGCCCTGGGCCGCCAGGAGTGCGACATCGCGTCGGATCGTTGCGGCCGACGCCCCCAGTTGGTCCGCCAGATAGGACAGTGGCAACTGGCCCTGCTCCGTCAGGAGTGCCAAAAGCGCGACCATCCGGTCCGATCGCTTATGGGAGGGCGTGCCGGGTGCATTCATCCGTGGGGACTCCTTTGCGCCGAAGTGGCCTGTTGTGCAACATACGCACAAACGTTGAGCGAGATTCTAGCCCTTGCTCACTTCCAGTGCGCAGGGGGCCCAGTTTTGACACAAAGATCTGCGCGAATGCCCATCATCGCGCGGCGTGTACCGTTGGCGCGTGCGCGAAGCTGAACTCTGGGAACGAATGAACGAGGCTCTGCCCGCTGGATATGCCGCGAGTTGGGCGGAATCCGTCGTTCTCGAGGACCTGGGGGGTCGCACGGTCCGCGAAGCGCTCGGTGCAGGGATCCCGTGCAAGGCCATCTGGCGCGCTGTCTGGAGACAACTGGAACTGCCCACGAGACTGCGCTGAATCGGCGGCGTGTCGGTTCGCATTAGAACGTCTGTTCGCCTATGTTGAATTCGGCGGTTGTCCACAGCGGAACCGGCTCATCGAAAATTGTCGGGCCCGCTACCTACAGTGACAGTGACATCGAAACCTCCGGCATCAGCCGGTTCCTGGAAGGAAATCCTGATGGCCTCATCGGACCGTAACAAGGCGCTGGAGGCGGCGCTCGCCCAGATCGAGAAGGCCCACGGCAAGGGCTCCGTCATGAAGCTGGGCGAGGACAATCGCCAGCCCATCGACGTGATCCCCACGGGCTCCGTGGCGCTGGATGTGGCGCTCGGCATCGGCGGGCTGCCCCGTGGTCGCGTCGTCGAGATCTACGGCCCGGAGTCGAGCGGCAAGACCACCGTCGCGCTGCACGCCATCGCCAACGCCCAGCGCGACGGCGGGATCTGCGCCTTCATCGACGCCGAGCACGCGCTGGACCCGGATTACGCCCAGAAGCTCGGGGTCGACACCGACGAGCTGCTGGTCTCGCAGCCGGACAACGGCGAACAGGCCCTGGAGATCGCCGACACGCTGGTGCGCTCGGGCGCCCTCTCCCTCGTCGTCATCGACTCCGTCGCCGCGCTGACACCCCGCGCCGAGATCGAGGGCGAGATGGGCGATTCGCACGTCGGTCTCCAGGCCCGCCTCATGTCGCAGGCGCTGCGCAAGATGACGGGTGCGCTCAAGACCTCCAACACCACGGCCATCTTCATCAACCAGCTCCGCGAGAAGATCGGCGTGATGTTCGGCAGCCCCGAAACCACCACCGGTGGCCGCGCGCTGAAGTTCTACTCCTCGGTCCGCCTGGACGTGCGCCGCATCGAGACGCTGAAGGACGGCACGGAGATGGTGGGCAACCGCACCCGCGTCAAGGTGGTCAAGAACAAGGTGGCCCCGCCCTTCAAGCAGGCCGAGTTCGACATCATCTACGGCCAGGGTATCTCCCGCGAGGGCTCGCTGATCGACATGGGCGTGGACGCCGGCATCGTGCGCAAGGCCGGCGCCTGGTTCACCTACGAGTCGGATCAGCTGGGCCAGGGCAAGGAGAACGCCCGAACCTTCCTGAAGAACAACCCCGAGGTCGCCAACGACATCGAGCGTCGCATCCGCGTCCACCTCGGTATCGACAAGGAGGCCGTGCCGGAGGGCGTGAACCCGGAGACCGGAGAAGTTGACTTCTGATCGCAGCGCGGAGGAGCGGGTCACCCAGGTGGAGGTGGCTCGCAAGATCGCGCTGGATCAGTTGGCCACGCGGGCACGCTCGGAGCAGGAGTTGCGTACCGTCATGAAGCGGCGCAACGTCCCTGCAGACGTCGCAGATGAGATCATCGAGCGGTTCACCGAGGTGGGGCTCATCGACGACGCGGCCTTCGCTCAGTCGCTCACCTCGACGCGCGCAGAGTTCGGGCTGCGGGGGAGGGTCCGCATCCGGCAGGAACTCCAGGCCAAGGGCATTGACCGCGAGATCGCCGACGAGGTACTGGCCCACCTGGATCCGGAGGACGAGCGAGAGGCTGCGCTGACGTTGGCCCGCCGTCGCGTGCGCTCGCTCACAGGCCTTGAACGGCACGTCGCGCGCCGCCGGCTGGCCGGTGTGCTGGCCCGCAGGGGTTTCTCGGGTGGCATCGTCAGCGGCGTGCTCGAAGAGGTGCTGGGCAACGGGTGGGACGATGAACCGGTTGAGTTTTCCACAGGTGAGCAATAGGCTCGTCGGCAAGGCCCTTGGCCCCGCATGAACCGCCCCGGCTTCGGTTGGGGCATTGAAACCTGAAACTTCACTGACAACACCTAGACAGAAGACATTCACCTGTGCCGCTGCGGCCTTCTGGCCGCAGGGGCTTGTCGTCCCTATCGACATTGTTGCCAACCACCTTGTGCGGTGCTTGTGGCCGGACTGTCCGGATATGAGGAGGCGCCGTGCCCGAGCTCGGTTGGATCATTGCAGTGGCCGCGTTGGTCGGACTCATCGTGTTGGGCCTCCTCCTGCGGCGCCGGACGGCCGAAGCCATCGCGGAGCGCCTCACCTGGGAACGCCGGTCCAAGGATGATGTGGCCTCTGTGCGGGCCACCGCCCAGGCGGCGGCCAGCGCCGTCGAGGAACGCGCCCGCGAAGCCTTGGAGGACGCCGAGCGACGTCGAGGCGAGATGGAAGCCGTGCTCGCCGGGCAACGCCAGGAGTTGCGCGAGACGAGGGCGGCACAGGAACGTCGTGAATCCCGCCTCCACGAACGCGAGGACCGCCTCTCCGCTGAGGCCGAGGGACTCGTCGCCCGCGCTGAGAGGCTCGATGCCCAGCGCATCCAGCTGCGTGAGCAGCGGGAGGAACTCCAGGCGCAGGAGGAGCGGCTGGCCCTCGAACTCGAACGCGTCGCCCGGTTGTCGGTCGAGGAGGCCCGCAAGGAGGTCCTTGCAGCAGCAGAGAAGCAGGCCAAACTGACCGCCACCTCCATCGCCCGCGACATCGAGGCGACGGCGAAGCGCGAAGCGGACCAGATCGCCCGCCGCGTCATCACCACCGCCATCCAGCGGGTCGCCTCAGAACAGACGTCGGAGTCCGTGGTGAGCACGGTGGACCTGCCCAGCGACGACATGAAGGGCCGCATCATCGGCCGCGAAGGGCGCAACATCCGTGCCTTCGAACAGATCACGGGGGTCAACGTCCTCATCGACGACACCCCCGAATCCGTCCTGCTCAGCAGCTTCGACCCGGTGCGCCGCGAAACCGCGCGCCTCACGCTCGTCGACCTCATCGCCGATGGGCGGATCCATCCGGCCCGCATCGAAGAGGTGCACGAGCGCAGCCTGCGCCGCATCAACGACCGCGTGCTGCGCGCCGGCGAGGACGCGTTGGCGGAGGTGGGCATCGTGGACCTGCACCCGGACCTGGTGCCCATCGTCGGGGCACTGGCCTTCCGCACCTCCTATGGGCAGAACGTCTTGCGCCACCTCGTCGAGTGCGCGCACCTCGCCGGCGTGATGGCAGCGGAGCTGGGCCTCAACGTGACGGTGTGCAAGCGGGCCGCCTTCCTGCACGACATCGGCAAGGCGCTCACCCATGAGGTGGAGGGTCCGCACGCCATCATCGGGGCGGAGTTGCTGCGCAAGTACGGCGAGCACGAGGACATCGCTCATGCGGTGGAGGCACACCACAACGAGGTCGAGCCGCGCACCGTTGAAGCGGTGCTCACGCAGGCAGCAGACGCCATCTCCGGCTCCCGCCCGGGTGCCCGGCGTGAATCGCTCGAAGCGTACGTGGAGCGGATGGAGAACCTCGAGCACATCGCCACGAAGCACGAAGGTGTGGTGCGCGCCTACGCCATGCAGGCCGGGCGCGAGGTTCGCGTCATGGTCTCACCGGACCATATCGACGACGCGGGGGCGCACGCGCTGGCCCGCGACATCGCCGCAGAGGTCGAGAAGACGCTGAGTTACCCGGGACAGATCCGGATCACCGTGGTGCGGGAGTCCCGCGCCACGGAGACCGCCCACTGATCAGTTCTCGACGGCGTCCACCCGGATGCCCCAGCGCGACGACGTCTCGGCGCCGGGCTGCAACACGATGAGCGATTCGTGGGTGGGGCCTTCGTTGAACGCGTCGGCGGCGCAGGTCATGGGCTCCACGGCGATCGCATTGCGCGTCGGCGGCACGTAGATCTGGCACCACGGAAGCGTCGCGTCGGCCCACATGGCAATCGTGCGGGTGCCGTCGGCCACCGTCAGTTCCCACGGGCCCTCGTCGATCCGGAACGCGCTGTCGAACTCCGTGCTGCCGATCTCCCGGGGCTCCCGGAAGTCGTGCTCAGCGGTCACGTCGGTCAGTTCCACGGGGAGCAGCCGGTCGTCGACGGCCAGTTCATAGGGGAACGGCGAGGTGAGCACGGCGGTGGTGTCGACGGCCAGGTACGGGTGGGTGCCGTAGCCGTAGGGGAGCGCCTTCTGCCCCGCATTGCGCGCCGTCACCGTGACGGTGAGCCCGCCGTCGTCCAGCGCGTGACTGATCTCGACCTCCAGCACGCCGTCCCATCCGGTCTGCGGGTAGATGACGGTGGTCAGCACCACCTCGTCAGGGTCGTGGCTCACGAGCCGCCACGCGTGGTCAGAGCCCAGGCCGTGGATGGCGTTGTTCCGCGGCACCTCGCTGATCGGGAGCTGCTGATCCACACCGTTGAACGTGTAGCGGCCGTCGCGGATGCGGTTCGGCCACGGCACCAGCTGGCGTCCCATGGAGGAACTGGGCGACCCGTCCTCAGGGAACGTGTGCAGCAACTCCACGCCGTCGCGGGTGAGGCTGCGCAGCGTCGAGCCCACCTCGGTCACGACCGCGGTGTACGGCCCGGACTCGATGAGGAATTGTTGGCCGGTAGGCAGGATGTTCATGTCTCGAACCCTAATGGGTAACATGGTCGGGCTATGACTGATCCGCGCACATATCACGTCATCACCTACGGGTGTCAGATGAACGTCCACGACTCCGAACGCATCAGCGGCCTGCTCGAAGAGGCCGGGATGCACCGCGCCGCGCCGGGCAACGACGCGCTGGGCGCCGGTGCCGACGTCGTGGTCTTCAACACGTGCGCCGTGCGCGAGAACGCCGACAACCGCCTCTACGGCAACCTCGGCCACATGGCCAGCATCAAAGCCGTCCACCCCGGGCTGCAGATCGCCGTGGGCGGCTGCATGGCGCAGAAGGACCGCGACACCATCCTGAAGAAGGCGCCGTGGGTGGACGTCGTCTTCGGTACGCACAACGTCGGTTCCCTCCCCAGGCTGCTGGAGCGGGCCCGGGTGGAGCGCGAGGCGCAGATCGAGATCAAGGAAGCCCTCGAGACGTTCCCCAGCAACCTCCCGACGCGCCGCGAATCGCCCTACTCGGCCTGGGTATCGGTCTCCGTGGGCTGTAACAACACCTGCACCTTCTGCATCGTGCCGGCCCTGCGCGGCAAGGAGACCGACCGCCGCCCGGGCGACATCCTCGGCGAGATCGAGATGCTGGTCAGCCAGGGCGTCCAGGAGATCACCCTGCTCGGGCAGAACGTCAATGCCTACGGCGTGGAATTCGGCGACAGGCAGGCCTTCGCGAAATTGCTGCGGGCCTGCGGCACCGTCGAGGGCCTGGAGCGCGTGCGCTTCACCTCACCCCACCCCAAGGACTTCACCGACGACGTGATCGAGGCCATGGCCGAGACCCACAACGTGATGCCCCAGCTCCACATGCCGCTGCAGTCCGGCTCGGACAGGATCCTCAAGTCGATGCGCCGCTCCTACCGGGCGGAGCGCTACCTGGGCATCCTCGACCGGGTGAGGACGGCCATGCCGCACGCCGCCATCACCACCGACATCATCGTGGGATTCCCCGGCGAGACCGAAGAGGACTTCCAGGCGACGATGGACGTCGTGCGTCGCTCGCGGTTCTCCGCCGCGTTCACCTTCCAGTACTCCATCCGCCCCGGCACCCCTGCGGCCACCATGCCTGACCAGGTGCCGAAGGAGATCGTGCAGGAGCGCTACCTGCGCCTCGTCGACCTGGTCAACGACCTGGCCTGGGAGGAGAACAAGACGTTCGCCGGCCAGGAGATCGAGGTCATGTTCGCCACCGGTGAGGGCCGCAAGGATGCCGAGACCCACCGCATGAGCGGCCGGGCGCGGGACAACCGCCTGGTCCACGTGGCGGTCCCGGAGGACCCGGCGCTGCGGCCCCGGCCGGGCGACATCGCCACGGTGTCGATCACGCATGCGGCGCCGCACCACCTGAACTCGGACCTCCTGCCCACCAACCTCAGGCGTACCCGCGGAGGGGACGCGTGGGAGGCGGCGCAGGGAGGGGCCAGGCCGGCGGGCGTCGGGCTGGGCATGCCCACGTTGGAGAAGCCCGCGCCACTGCCCGCCGCCACCGGCTGCAACTGATCAGGGCTGGTCGGCTGGGCGCCTGGGCTGGTCGGCCGGGCGCCTGGGCTGGTCGCCCGTGAGCTTGTCGAGCTGGTCGTTGCCGAAGTCCTGCGCCTTGTCCACGTGACCGGCGTACTTGCCGTCGGTCTTGTCGTCGACGAAGTCGCCGACACGCTCGATGCCCTCCTCGATCTGCGTCTCGTGCTGCTTGGCCAGGTCATCGAGGTTGTCGAAGAGTCCCATGTCATGTCCTTCGGGTGGTGGGGTGAGGTCCCCATCATGCACACCCCGGAGACCCGCGCGTCAGGCTTTTGGCAGACTGGGGGCGTGTCCCTTCCCTTGATCGTTCTCGTCGGCCCGACGGCCACAGGCAAATCAGGCCTCGCCGTCGATCTCGCGCTGGCGTTGGCAGAGCGCGGGCATCCCGCCGAAGTGGTCAACGCAGACTCGATGCTCGTCTACCGGGGGATGGACATCGGCACGGCCAAACCCACCGTCGAGGAGCGGCGGGAGGTGCCCCATCACCTCATCGACATCGCGGAGGTCACCGAACGGGCGTCGGTGGCAGACTTCCAGCGGCTCGCCCGCGCCACGATCGCCGACCTCCGCGCCAGGGGGGTCATCCCGATCCTGGTGGGTGGCTCGGCGCTCTACACCCGTGCGATCACCGACCGCTTCGAGTTCCCGGCTTCCGACGTGGACGTCCGGGCCCGCTGGGAGCAGGAACTCGACCGGGTCGGGCCGTACGCGCTGCACAGTCGGCTCGCCGAACTGGCGCCTGAGTCGGCGGCCGCCATCGAGCCCGCCAACGGCCGCCGCATCGTCCGGGCCCTCGAGGTTCTCGAACTGACGGGGGGCCATGCCCCTGTCATCCCCGAATGGACCTACGAACTGGAGGACGTGCACCAGTTCGGGCTGAACCTGGACCGGGCGGAGCTGGACCGGCGGATCGACCTGCGCGTCGAACAGATGTGGGAACAGGGCCTCGTGAAGGAGGTCTCGGCCCTCCTGGAGCGCGGCCTGCGCGACGGCGTCACAGCGATCCGTGCGATCGGCTACCGACAGGTGGTCGCCTTCCTCGACGGCGAACTCACCGAAGCGGAGGCCCGCGCCGAGGTACAGCGGGCCACCAGACGGTTCTTCCGGCGCCAACTGGGTTGGTACCGGCGCGATCCCCGCATCACGTGGCTGGACGCAACCTCCCCTGCCGCGGTCCAAAGCGTGCTCACAGGGATAGACTTGTGAAACTCAGGAGGGCGTGATGCGTCGGTTCAGTTTCCACAAGGGTCACGGCACCCGCAACGACTTCATCATCCTGGATGACTCCTACGGCATGCACGAGATGCATCCCGACTTCATCCAGATGGTCTGTGACCGGCACAGCGGCATCGGCGCCGACGGCGTGATCCGCGTGGTCCGGGCGTCGAGCATCCGCGGCTGGGAGGGCGACAGCTCGCTCTGGTTCATGGACTACTACAACGCCGACGGATCCATCGCCGAGATGTGCGGCAACGGGTTGCGCGTCTTCGCCCGCCACCTGATCAACGAGCAACTGGTGGACAACGGCGAGTTCGACGTCGCCACCCGGGCGGGTCTCCGTCGGGTGGAAGTGGCCAGGCACGGCCTGATCCGCACCACCATGGGGGACGCCACCGTGTCCGACGAGGACGTCACCGTCCGGCTCGGCGGGCGCGAGTGGCCGGCGATGAAGGTGGATGTCGGCAACCCCCACGCCGTGGTGTTCCTCCGGAACGAGGACCTCGACTCCCTCAACCTGCACGATGCCCCCACGTGGGAACCCGCCGCCGCCTTCCCCGAGGGCGTCAACGTCGAGTTCGTCCGGGTCGACGAGCCGGGCAAGCTGTCCATGCGCGTCTTCGAGCGAGGCGTGGGGGAGACACAGAGCTGCGGCACCGGAGTCGTGGCCACCGCAGCTGCCTATCGCAAGCGCGCCCAGCATGACGGCAGCGTCGACGTGACGGTCCCGGGCGGCGACCTCACGGTCGATTTCGCCGGCGACGCGGCCCGCCTGACCGGGCCTGCGGTGATCATCGGGCGCGGGGAATTCTGGATCTGACTTATCCACAGCCCGTGCCCGTCCCTTGGTTGTCAGGCGCTGGGCTGGAAGAATGAGCAGACGATGACTAATTCTGACGACGACCTGCTCGGCTACGACGACGACGAGCTGGAGCCTGACTACGACGGCGAACAGGAGGACCTGGCCGCCCGCCATTCGCTGCGCCGCGTCGCCGGCCTGCGCACCGAACTCGAGGACATCACCGAGGTCGAGTACCGCGAACTGCGGCTGGAGCGCGTGGTGCTGGTCAGCGTCTGGACCACCGGTTCCCAGGAAGACGCCGACAACGCGATGGACGAGCTCAAGCTGCTGGCGGAGACCGCCGGCTCAGAGGTGCTCGACGCGCTGGTCCAGCGTCGCTCCCACCCGGACCCGGCAACCTACATCGGCCGCGGCAAGGTGCTGGAGGTCGCTGAGGTGGTGCGCGCCACTGGCGCAGACACCGTCATCTGCGACGGCGAGCTCGAACCCGCGCAGCTGCGAAACCTCGAAGACCGGATCAAGGTCAAGGTGGTGGACCGCACAGCACTGATCCTCGACATCTTCGCCCAGCACGCCAAGAGCGCCGAAGGTAAGGCCCAGGTCGAACTGGCCCAGCTGCAGTACCTCAAGCAGCGCCTCCGCGGCTGGGGCGGCAACCTGTCGCGCCAGGCGGGTGGCCGCGTCGCCGGCGGTGCAGGTATCGGTGGCCGAGGCCCCGGTGAGACCCGCATCGAGACAGACCGCCGCCGCATCCACACCCGGATCTCGCAGTTGCGCCGCAAGCTCCGCGAAATGGACGCCACCCGGGAATCCAAGCGGGCGGAGCGGCGTCGTCACCAGGTGCCTTCGGTGGCCATCGTCGGGTACACCAACGCCGGCAAGTCGTCGTTGCTCAACCGGCTCACGGGGGCGGGGGTGCTGGTGGAGAACGCATTGTTCGCCACCCTGGACCCCACCACCCGTCGCTCGGAGACCGACGACGGCCGCGTGTTCACCCTCACTGACACCGTCGGCTTCGTCCGCCACCTCCCGCACGACCTCGTCGAGGCGTTCCGCTCCACCTTGGAGGAGTCGGCCCAGGCGGATCTGTTGCTCCACGTGGTGGACGCGGCAGACCCGGATCCCGAGGGGCAGATCAGGGCCGTCCGCACCGTGTTGTCGGAGATCGGCGCAGCCTCGGTGCCGGAGCTGCTGGTCCTCAACAAGGCGGACGTCGCGGATGCCGCCAGTATCATGGCGTTGCGCGCCAAGCACCCGGAAGCCGTCGTCATCTCGGCGCGGACGGGCCGCGGCCTCGAGGCGCTGCGAGAGGCGCTCGAGGAGCGGCTCCCGCGTCCGGAGGTCGCGCTCACCGCTCTGGTGCCCTACAACCGCGGAGACCTGGTGGACAAGGTCCACAAGACGGCCGTGATCGATTCGCTCGAACACACCGGCGACGGCACGCTGATCAGCGCGCGGGTGCGCCCTGATCTTGCCGATGAGCTGGCCGAGTTCGTCCGTGACTGATCACGTAGCCATTCTGGCGGCTGCGGTCGGCGACATCGGGGGCGAGGCGCGCCCCGGTCAGCAGGCCATGGCAGACGCAGTGGCGGCGGCGTTCGAGGATGACACCCACCTCCTCGTGCAGGCGGGGACAGGTACCGGCAAGTCGCTCGGCTATCTCGCACCCGCGCTCGCCCGGAGCGTGAACACCGGCGAGGTCGTCGTCGTGGCCACGGCAACCCTGGCGCTCCAGGCCCAACTGGCGACCAAGGACATCCCCACGGCGCTCGACGCCGTGGAGGAGGTCACGGGCCAGCGGCCCAAGGCGGCCATCCTGAAGGGCCGCACCAACTACGCCTGCCTCTACCGGGCCCGTCAGGGATCAGACCTGGACCAGGATTCCCTGATCGGCGCCTCAGCCATGGCGGAGGCAGCGGCCAAGTCGAAGGCCGACGATGTGAGCAGGCTCGGCGCCGAGGTGCTGGCGCTGCGCGAGTGGATCGAGGGCCAGGCCGAGAGCGGCGGCCTGGCAGACCGCGACGACGCGCCCACCCACACCGCCCGCGGCTGGTCGCAGGTGTCCATCCCCACGAGGGAGTGTCTGGGGGTGTCGGCCTGCCCGTTCGGGGCGGAGTGCTTCGTCGAGAAGTCCCGTGAAGTCGCCCGCGAGGCGGACCTCATCGTCACGAACCATGCGCTGCTGGCCATCAACGCCATGCACGGCGGCACCGCGCTGCCGGAACACGCAGCCCTCGTGGTGGATGAGGCCCACGAACTGGTCAGCCGGATCACGACGGCGGCGACGGATGAGCTGACCCCCGGCATCGTGGATCGCGCCGCACGGCGGGCACTCACCTGGCTCGACGACGACCTCGGCGTGGATTTCCTCGACCAGGTGGACACGTTGCGCGAGGCCCTGGACGAATCAGAACTCACCCGCATCACGGAGTCCTCCGCGCCACTGCCGTACGCTGCGGCAGCGCTGCGCGACGTGTCCCGTCGCGTGGTGAGCGCGCTCGGCAAGGTGACCGACGACCCGGACCGTCAACAGGCCACGTCCTCGGTCAGGGAGATCTTCGACATCGCGGAGCGCATCGCCGCTCTGAAACCCCAGGACGTCGTCTGGGTGACAGAGTCCGACATCATGGGGCGCGCCGCGTACGTGGCGCCGCTCAACGTGTCGGGCCTCCTCAGGGACCAGGTCTTCCGCCAAGGGCCAACCGTGCTGACCTCTGCCACGCTCACGTTGGGCGGGGCGTTCGAACCCGCTGCGGGCGCCGTCGGGCTGCGCGCGGCAGACCGGCTTGAGGCCGAGGGCGAGGGGGACAACGAGTTCGCGTGGCGCGGCATCGACGTCGGCTCGCCGTTCGACTACCGCACACAGGGCATCCTGTACGTGGCCCGCCGGCTGCCGCCGCCGGGCCGTGACGGGATGCACGAAAAGACCCTCGCGGAGATCGCGCAGCTGGTCTGGGCGGCGGAGGGCAGGGCGCTGGGGCTGTTCGCTTCACGCAGGGCGGCTGACCAGGCCGCCGACTACTGCAGGCGGGAACTACCGGACCTGACCATCCTGGCGCAGGGCGACGCCCAACTGTCGGAGCTCACCAGACGCTTCCTCGACGAGCCCACCACCGCCCTGTTCGGCACCATGTCGCTGTGGCAGGGCGTCGACGTCCCCGGAGAGTCGTGCCAGCTCGTCATCATCGACAAGATCCCGTTCCCGAGGCCGGACGACCCGCTGATGCAGGCCAGGAAGAAGGCGGTCGACGACGCGGGGGGCAACGGTTTCATGAGTGTGGCCGCCACCCATGCCGCACTGCTGCTGGCCCAGGGGGCCGGGAGGCTGATCCGGCGCTCCGAGGACAGGGGAGTGGTGGCCATGCTCGACCCACGGTTGGCCACCGCGCGGTACGGATCCTTCCTCACCGCGTCGTTACCGGATTTCTGGGCCACCACGGATGGCGATGTGGCAGTGTCGGCACTCCGCCGCCTCCGCGGCGACGTTGAGTGACCTACCGCAGAATCACACCTTGCGGAGCAGCGCCACGACCTTGCCCATGATGCTGGCGTGCGTTCCGTCGATGGGGGAGTAGCGCTCGTTGTGCGGCAGCAGCCACACCTTGCCCTGCTGCAGCTTGTAGGTCTTGACGGTGGCCTCGTCGTCGAGCAGCGCGGCGACGATGTCGCCGTTGGTGGCGTCCTTCTGTTGGCGTACCACCACCCAGTCACCGTCGCAGATCGCCGCATCGATCATGGAGTCGCCCTTGACCTCCAGGAGGAAGAGCTGGCCGTCGCCGACGATCTGCTTCGGCAGCGCGAACACGTCCTCGATGTGCTCCTCGGCCAGAATCGGCCCTCCGGCCGCGATCCGGCCCAACACGGGGGCGGCAACCGCCGAGGGACGCGCATCCCATCCCTGCGCCGAATCCAGTTCCTCGGGGAGCTTGGGCACGTCCGGCAGGGTCAGCACGACGGCACGCGGCCGGTTCGGGTCGCGGCGGATGAAGCCCTTCTGCTCCAGCATGCGCAACTGGTAGGTCACCGATGACGTCGACGCCAGCCCGGCCCTGTCCGCCACCTCGCGGATGCTGGGCGGGTAGCCGAGGTCCTCGATGGCGTCCTTGATCACGTGCACCAGCGCCAGTTGCCTGCGGGAGAGCCCGTAATCCGGTCCGTCGGGAATGGGGAAGCCTGCGAGCTGTGCCTCGATCTCTGCGTTGCTCGGGCGGCCACGGCGCGGGCGGTTCGTCTTGTCAGCCATGGCCCCCATGGTAGCCATTAGCTGGAACACCTGTTCGAAATGCGTAGGCGTGTCGATGGTCGACGAATTTTGTCAGAGGGGACGTGTTGAGTGGTTCACGTCACGAAATCCCGTGTCACACAACACGCTTCGAACGAATGTTTGAATCTGATCCGCACATGGGGTAGCGTTTCAATCGAACACTTGTTCTAGGAATGAAAGAGGTCAGTCATGACCACGTCGAGCGCAGTTCGCTTCCAGATCGTCGGCACGCCCGGTCGTCGGGTCGTCACCGTGTCCCCGGCCGGCCGCCCTGATCTCCATCTGCCCCGCCTCAGTCCTGCCCGCCCGGTGGGACCCGGCCGCACGGGCGCCGCTGCCTCGTGCCGCGTCGTGAGCCCGGAGCGCCGTTCCCCGTGGCTCGCGGTCAAGGTCGCGGTGGTGTCGCTGTTGGCACTGGCCGGCGGCGCCGTCTCCGCCGCTCAGTTGGTGGACGGCTTCGTGTCGCCGGATCCGGCGGTGGCGTACGTCGCCGGTGACCCCGCATGGGCCCACGTCACGCAGCCCTGAATCCTCTTGTCGGACACGCCGAATTCCCCTCGGCGTGTCTCTTGCCTTCGTGATGGGCCGCGCCTAGTGTGATCCCTACATCTAGTGGTTGCACTGATGTGATTCCCCTACAAGTTGTGATTCGAACGTGATTCGCCACTTGTGAGGAACCGCTCCCGTGTGGCACTGTTGTCCACTCGCTCCATCGCTTGAGGAAGGCCCGCACAGTGCACTGCCCGTTCTGCCGCCACTGCGACACCAAGGTGTCGGATTCGCGCGCGACCGACGACGGCTCCGCCATCCGGCGCCGTCGCATGTGCCCCATGTGCGAGCGCAAGTTCACCACGATCGAACAGATCATCCTGACGGTGGTGAAGCGGTCCGGCGTCGTCGAATCGTTCAGCCGCGAGAAGGTCATGCGCGGCGTATCGAAGGCCTGTAAGGGCCGTCCCGTCACACCGGCGCAGTTGGCCGCTCTCGCCCAGCGTGTGGAGGAGTCCCTCCGGGCCTCCGGCCAGGCGGAGATCCCTTCGGAACAGATCGGCGTGGCCATCCTCGGCCCACTGGAGGAACTCGACTCCGTCGCTTACCTCCGCTTCGCCAGCGTCTACAAGAACTACGAGTCGGTCGACGATTTCCAGCGCGAGATCGACGCCCTGCGCCTCAGCGCAACCACCAGGAAGCCGGCACCCGAGGGCGGAGCTGCCTTCCAGCAGCTCACCGCCCAAGAGCCGCTCCTCGGCTGAGCAACACATCAGCTTCACATCCAATCAAACGCAGCAAGAGAATCAGAGGGGTTTTGACCATGACAGCGACCGCAGCGCGGGCCTCCCGCCGCAAGTCCTCGGACACAGAGGCCAAGGGTCTCGTCATCGACCGCGTCTTCACCAAGCCGGGCGTGCATCCGTACGACGAAGTTGAGTGGGACCGCCGCGACGTGGTGCAGACGAACTGGCGAACCGGTGAGACCGTCTTCGAGCAGCACGGCGTGGAGTTCCCGTCGTCCTGGAGCGTCAACGCCTCCACCATCGTCACCACGAAGTACTTCCGTGGCGCCGTCGGCACCCCCGAGCGGGAAGACTCGCTGCGCACCCTCATCGACCGGGTGGTGACGAGCTACGTCAAGGCCGGCGCCGACTACGGCTACTTTGCCACGGACGCCGACGCGGAGATCTTCGGCCACGAACTCACGTGGATGCTGCTCAACCAGTACTTCTCCTTCAACTCGCCCGTGTGGTTCAACGTCGGCACCCCCTCGCCGCAGCAGGTCAGCGCCTGCTTCATCCTCTCGGTCGACGACTCCATGGAGTCCATCCTCAACTGGTACCGGGAAGAGGGCTTCATCTTCAAGGGCGGCTCCGGCGCCGGTCTCAATCTCTCCCGCATCCGTTCGTCCAAGGAACTCCTGAGCTCCGGCGGCACCGCCTCCGGCCCGGTGTCCTTCATGCGCGGCGCCGACGCGTCGGCCGGCACCATCAAGTCCGGTGGCGCCACCCGTAGGGCCGCCAAGATGGTCGTGCTCGACGTGGACCACCCGGACATCGTGGAGTTCATCGAGACCAAGGCGCGCGAAGAGGACAAGATCCGCGCCCTGCGTGACGCCGGGTTCGACATGGACCTCGGCGGCAAGGACATCACCTCTGTGCAGTACCAGAACGCCAACAACTCCGTCCGCGTGAGCGACGAGTTCATGACCGCCGTCGAGGACGGTGGCACCTTCGGGCTGCGGTCCCGCAGCGACGGGTCCGTGATCGAGGAGGTCGACGCGAACGACCTGTTCCAGAAGATGGCGAAGGCGGCCTGGGAGTGTGCGGATCCCGGCATCCAGTACAACGACACCATCAATGACTGGCACACCAACCCGGTGACCGGCCCCATCACGGCGTCGAACCCCTGCTCCGAGTACATGAGCCTCGACAACTCGTCGTGCAACCTGGCCTCGCTCAACCTGCTGAAGTTCCTCAAGCCCGACGGCACCTTCGACGCGGAGACGTTCGTCAAGGCGGTCGAGCTGATCATCACCGCGATGGACATCTCGATCTGTTTCGCTGATTTCCCCACCGAGTCCATCGGCGAGACCACCCGCAACTTCCGCCAGCTGGGCATCGGCTATGCCAACCTGGGCGCACTGCTGATGGCCATGGGCAAGGGTTATGACACGGATGGTGGGCGCTCCACCGCCGCCGCGATCACGTCGGTCATGACGGGCACCTCGTACCGCCGCTCGGCTGAGTTGGCCGCCATCGTCGGCCCGTACAACGGCTACGCCGTCAACGCGGAGGCCCACCAGCGCGTGATGCGCAAGCACCAGGCTGCCAACGACGACCTGCGCGTGCTGGCAGACGACCGCCAGCTGCATGCCGTCGCCACCCGCGAGTGGGACCACGTGGTCTCGTTGGGCGCCAAGAACGGCTTCCGCAACGCGCAGGCCTCCGTGCTGGCGCCCACCGGCACCATCGGCTTCATGATGGACTGCGACACCACCGGCGTCGAGCCGGACTTCTCGCTCGTGAAGTTCAAGAAGCTCGTCGGCGGCGGCTCGATGCAGATCGTCAACCAGACGGTCCCGCGCGCGCTCAAGCGCCTCGGCTACAAGTCGGAGGACATCGACGCCATCGTCGAGTTCATCGGCACCCACGGTCACGTGATCGGGGCGCCCGGTCTGGCCGCCGAGCACTACGAGGTCTTCGACACCGCCATGGGGACCCGGGCCATCAGGCCCATGGGTCACGTGCGCATGATGGCTGCCGTGCAGCCCTTCCTCTCCGGCGCCATCTCCAAGACGGTCAACCTCCCGGAGGACGCCACTGTTGAGGAGATCGCGGACGTCTACCTGCAGGGCTGGAAGCTCGGTCTCAAGGCGCTCGCGGTCTACCGCGACAACTGCAAGGTCGGCCAGCCCCTCTCCGACGGCAAGAAGAAGACCGTCGACGAGGCGAAGGAAGCCCCGCAGCCCGAGGTGCGCATCGAGTACCGTCCGAAGCGCCGCCGCCTGCCCAAGTCGCGTGCTTCGCGCACCACGAGTTTCTCTGTGAGCGGTGCCGAGGGCTACATGACGTCGGGTGCCTACGACGACGGCCGCCTGGGCGAGGTGTTCCTCAAGCTCGGCAAGCAGGGCTCCACCCTGTCCGGCGTGATGGACGCGTTCTCCATCGCGGTGTCGATCGGCCTGCAGTACGGCGTGCCGCTGGAGAGCTTCGTGCAGAAGTTCACCAACCTGAAGTTCGAGCCCGCCGGCATGACGGACGACCCCGACATCCGCATCGCGCAGTCCTTCATGGACTACATCTTCCGCCGCCTGGCCCTGGACTACCTCACGTTCGACGACCGCGCCGAGCTCGGCATCTACACCGCCGGTGAGCGCGCCCGCTACGTCGAGACCGGCAGCTACCTGTCGGAGGAGGATGAGGCCCGGATGCCCGAGGCCGAGCAGCTCCGCAACGACGAGTTCGACGACTTCAACGTGGACGGCGCCCGTCAGCCTTCGCTGATCGACGCGCACACGACGGCGGAGTTGATGGAGGCTATGGGTGTCGCGGCGATCGACGCGCCGCTGTGCATGACCTGCGGCACCAAGATGCGCCCGTCGGGCAGCTGCTACGTCTGCGAGGGCTGCGGCTCCACCAGCGGTTGCAGCTGACCAACACGATGCTGACCCCAGGGCCGCCCCGGACACGTCCGGGGCGGCCCTGTCCGCGTGTGGGTCGGGCTTAGGCTGGTCCCTGTGAGGGCAGCCGGACCCCCCGCCTCACCCTTTGGGATGAGGCAAAAATGGTAGTCAGGGCGAGTTTCTCCGCCTTCACCGCCTTTTGCACAGTTTGCTGCGTATATTGACCCTCGTGACTGACAAGCGACTGCGTATCGCAATCCTCAACGACTATGAAGTGGTCGTGCATGGCCTCCGTAGCATGCTCGCGCCCTACGAGGATCGGGTCGAGATCGTCGACATGGGTCCCCGTGCACACGTGGAGGAACCGGTGGATGTCACCCTCTACGACACGTTCAGCCAGAACCACGAAGATGACCCCGACATTCAGGCCCTGATCGGCACGCGGGGGACGGGGGCGTTGGTGATCTACACCTGGACCATGCACCCCGACCTCGCGGCGCAGGCCGTCGCCAGAGGGTGCCGGGGGTACCTCGACAAGTCGATGTCCGCCGCCCAGCTGGTGGAGTCGCTCGAGGCCATCGCTCGAGGTGAAGTGGTGATCTCAGAGCCGGCCGCGGACCACGACGGGCACACCCTCACCTCGCCTGAGGACCTTGCCTGGCCGGGGGCCCACTTCGGCCTCACGGCGCGGGAATCGGAGGTCCTGGCGCTCATCACCCGCGGCCTGACCAACCAGGACATCGCGAGCCGCAGCTACCTGAGCATCAACTCGGTGAAGTCCTACATCCGCTCCGCCTATCGCAAGATCGGCGTCGAACGGCGTTCCCAGGCGGTGCGGTGGGGGCTGGAGAACGGAATGTTGCCAGACTTCAGCCACGTTACGCTGGACGGGTGATTCCTCCAGTAGTCGACCTGGCCTGGCTCCAGGCCCATCCCCACGTGGTGCTCGCGGATGTGCGGCACTACCTCGACGGTCGCTCCGGCGCCCGGGCCTATGAGCACGGGCATCTTCCCGGCGCCGTCCATGTCCCGATGGACGAGGTGCTGGCGGATCCCCCCACGGCTGAGTTTGGTCGCCATCCGCTGCCCACCCCGCAGCGCTTCGCCGACGGGCTCGCCGCCGTCGGGATCGGCGACGACTCCACCGTCGTGGCCTATGACGACGCGGGGGGCTCGATGGCCGGACGCCTTGTGTGGCTCCTGCGCATGCTGGGCCGCGACGCAGCCCTGCTCGACGGCGGAATGACCGCCTATGACGGGGAACTCACCACGGTGGTCCCTGACCCGGCTCCTGCCACCTTCACCGTCACGCCGTGGCCGGACGAGGCGCTGGCCACCATCGAGGAGGCCGCGCGCGGGTGCATCGTCATCGATGCCCGTGGCGCTGAGCGTTTCCGTGGCGAGACCGAGCCGATCGACGCGAAGGCCGGACACATTCCCGGTGCGCGTAGCTTTCCGCTCACGGACAACCTCACGGAGGATGGCCACTTCCTGAGCCCGGTGGAGTTGCGCGAACGCTTCCGCGGGATCGACGATGCGGCGAAGACCATCTCCTATTGCGGGTCCGGCATCACCGCCTGTCACAACCTCATTGCGATGGAGTACGCGGGACTCGGACGGGGCCGCCTCTACCCGGGTTCATGGTCGCAGTACAGCGGCACCGAGAGGCCCGTCGCCGTCGGGGAGTGAGCAATCGCGCAGAGTGGACGGCGCGTCTGCACGCAACGTGCGGAACCGCTCACGTGGGTGCCAGACTCGTCTCTGACCTACACCGCTTTACCAACACACCTGCGAAGGACTCTGCATGAACGCAAAGGGCCGAGTGACCCTCCCGATCGAACAGGGCATGGACGACCAGTTGCCCGGCATCCTGGCACGGCTCGGCGCCGACGCCGTGCGCAACTCGGACGGGACCTGGCTGCCTGAAATCACACCCCAGTTGGGGGTGAAGGTCTACGAGACGTATTTCCCGGCGCGCGGTCAGCAGGCGTTTGCCGAAGCCAACCTCGACGCCCGCCCACGCTTCTATCTGATGAGTGAGCGCGTGGCCGCTCCCGCCGAGGGCCCGCTGTCCATCGAGATCATGAAGGGCTACTACGAGCTCCAGGTCGAGCCGGACCAGGGCGACGTGCAGCGCTGGTGGGAGGTCATCGACCGCACCACCGGCGAGGTCGTGCCGGTGGAGGGCTGGACGGTCGAGGGCTCAGGCGCCGACGTGTCCGTCACCGTCGCTGAGCCTGTGCCCTTCCACGTGTACACGGTGAACTTCCTGGCCTGGCAGGTCTGGGACTCCACGCAGATGTACAACTACATCACCAACAACTGGTGGGACGACGAGTCACGCGTGCGGGAGGTCGGCTACGACGCCCGGCACCCCGTCGCGTGGGAGTTCATGAAGTCGTCCCTGCGCAAGTGGTGTGAAGAGCGCACGGAGGTCGACGTGGTGCGTTTCACCACGTTCTTCTATCACTTCACGCTCGTCTTCAACGACCTCGGCAAGGAGAAGTACGTCGACTGGTTCGGCTACTCCACCTCCGTCAACCCGCTCGCCATGGAGGCCTTCGAGGAGGAGTACGGCTACCGGTTGCGCGCCGAGGACTTCGTGGATCAGGGCTACTACAACTCATCCTTCCGGGTGCCGTCGAAGGTGTTCCGCGATTGGATCGAGTTCACCACCCGCTTCGTCTGCTCCCGCGTCAAGGAACTCGTCGACATCGTGCACGAGTACGGCAAGGAAGCCCTCATGTTCCTCGGCGACAACTGGATGGGCACCGAGCCCTACGGTGAACTGTTCGCCGGCACCGGGATCGACGGTGTCGTGGGCTCCGTCGGATCCTCTGTCACGTGCCGCATGATCTCGGACATCCCCGGCGTGAAGTTCACCGAGGGCCGGTTCCTCCCATACTTCTTCCCCGACGTGTTCCGCCCCGGCGGCGACCCCCTCGGCGAGGCGAACGAGAGTTGGCTCCTGGCCCGCCGCGCCATCGCCCGCACGCCGCTCGACCGCATCGGGTACGGCGGCTACCTGTCGCTGGCTGTGCAGTTCCCCGACTTCATGGCGCGGGTCGAACAGATCTGCGACGAGTTCCGCTCCATCCACGACGAGGGCCAGGGCAAGCGTCCTGAGAACGCGCCCATCCGCATCGGCGTGCTCAACGCCTGGGGGAGCCTGCGCACCTGGCAGACGCACATGGTGGCGCACGCGCTCTGGTACAAGCAGATCTACTCCTACCTCGGCGTCATGGAGGCCCTCGCCGGGCTCCCGTTCGACCTGAAGTTCGTCAGCTTCGATGAGGCCCGCGACGGCAAGCTGGCCGACCTCGACGTGGTGCTGAACGTCGGCGCCGCGGAGACGGCGTTCTCGGGCGGCAGCGAATGGCTCGACGAATCGCTGGCCGTGGCGCTGCGCCGGTTCGTCCACCAGGGCGGCGGCCTCATCGGAGTGGGTGAACCGACCGCGGTGCTGGCCAACGGGGCCTTCTTCCAACTGTCCGACGTTTTCGGCGTCGACAAGGAACTGGGGCTCAGCCAGTCGACGGACCGCTACCCGGTGGAGAAGCCCCAGCACTTCATCACGGCCCACCTCGACGACTCCACCAAGGTCGACGTGGGCGAAGGGGCCGGCGACATCTTTGCCCTGAACGACGACACCCGGATCCTGCGCCTCACCGACAAGTCCGTCGACCTGGCGGCCAAGGAGACCGGCAACGGCCGGGCCGTCTACGCCGCTGGGCTGCCCTACAGCCACGACAACGCCCGGTTGCTGCACCGCGCCATCTACTGGGCCGCCGGCCGCGAGAACGACTTCGACGCCCACTGGATCCCGTCGAACCCCGGGGTCGAGATTGCGGTGTTCCCCGACGCCGGCAGGGCCTTCGTCATGAACAACCTCACCGTCGCGACGTCGACAGCGGTGTCCGGCCGCGTGGGTGGCCTTGTCTCCGACGGCGACATCACTGCGCTGCAGTTGGACCTCGAGCCGATGGAGTCGCGCTGGATCGACCTCGCCTGAGTGGATCATGAGCAAGTGGATGGGGTCACGTGGTTCCGAGCCGTTTTCTCGGCGTGTCGCCCGACGACCCCATCCAAGTGCTCACGGTACGTACCGCAAGCTGAGCCAGCGGAGCGGGCCGCTATTGTGTTGTGAGCACAAATCCCTTGGAGGTATCCACACCATGCCGGCGCTCCGCTCCCGCACCACCACCCACGGCCGCAACATGGCAGGCGCCCGCGCGCTCTGGCGTGCCACCGGCGTCACGGACAACGACTGGGGCAAGCCGATCATCGCGGTGGTCAACTCGTTCACCCAGTTCGTGCCGGGCCACGTGCACCTGCGGGACATGGGCAAGCTCGTCTCCGAGTCCATCGCGGAAGCGGGCGGCGTGGGCCGCGAGTTCAACACCATCGCCGTCGACGACGGCATCGCCATGGGCCACGACGGCATGCTCTACTCGCTGCCGAGCCGCGAGCTGATCGCCGACTCCGTCGAGTACATGGTCAATGCGCACTGCGCCGACGCCATGGTGTGCATCTCCAACTGCGACAAGATCACGCCCGGCATGTTCCTGGCCGCCCTGCGGTTGAACATCCCCACAGTGTTCGTCTCCGGTGGCCCCATGGAAGCCGGCAAGGCCGTCATCAAGGACGGCGGTACCGTCGAGAGCTCGCTGGACCTGGTCAACGCCATGGTCGCTGCGGTGGACCCCAACGTCAGCGACGCCGAACTGGGCCGGATCGAAGAGAACGCCTGCCCCACATGTGGCTCCTGCTCCGGCATGTTCACGGCCAACTCGATGAACTGCCTGCTCGAGGCCATCGGCCTGGCGCTGCCGGGCAACGGCTCCACGCTGGCCACCGCGGCGGCGCGCAAGGGCCTGTTCCAGGAGGCCGGGCGCCTCATCGTCGACCTGTGCCAGCGGTACTACGGGGACGACGACGACTCGGTGCTGCCCAGGTCCATCGCCCAGAAGCCCGCGTTCGAGAACGCCATCAAGCTCGACGTCGCCATGGGCGGCTCCACCAACACCGTGCTGCACCTGCTCGCCGCGGCCCAGGAGGGCGACGTCGACTTCACCATGGCCGACATCGACGCGATCTCGCGGGTCACCCCGTGCCTGGCCAAGGTGGCGCCCAACTCCGAGCGCTACTACATGGAGGACGTGCACCGCGCCGGCGGCGTGCCGGCGATCCTGGGCGAACTGCACCGCGGCGGCAAGCTCAACGAAGCGGTCACCTCCGTGCACAGCCCGACGCTCCAGCAGTGGCTCGACGACTGGGACATCCGCAGCGGCAAGACGAAGCCGGAGGCCATCGAGCTGTTCCACGCGGCTCCCGGCGGGGTCCGCACCACCGAGGCGTTCTCCAGCACCAACCGGTGGGAGAGCCTGGACACCGATTCCGACAACGGGTGCATCCGCTCCACCGCCAACCCCTACACGGTCGACGGCGGACTGGCGGTGCTCACCGGCAACCTCGCGCCCGACGGTGCCATCGTCAAGACCGCCGGCGTGCCGGAATCGCAGTGGCACTTCACCGGCACCGCGGTGGTCACGGAGTCGCAGGACGCGGCTGTGGAGGCCATCCTCGGCAAGGTGGTCAAGCCCGGCGACATCGTCATCGTCCGCTACGAAGGACCCAAGGGCGGTCCCGGCATGCAGGAGATGCTGTACCCCACGTCCTACCTCAAGGCGCTCGGCCTCGGCCAGGAGTGTGCGCTGATCACCGACGGCCGCTTCTCCGGCGGATCCTCGGGCCTCTCCATCGGGCACGTGTCGCCGGAGGCCGCCAGCGGCGGCGCCATCGGGCTGATCGAGGACGGCGACAAGATCACCATCTCCATCCCGGACCGCTCGCTGCACCTCGAGGTCGACGACGAGACCCTCGCCGCCCGGCGCGCCGCGCGTGACGCGAAGGGGTGGCAGCCGGCGGAACAGCGCCGGCGTGCGGTGTCGACGGCCTTGAAGATCTACGGGATGCTCGCGCAGTCGGCCGACAAGGGCGCAGCGCGCAAGCTCAACCAGGCCTTATAGCCACTTCTTGGACTTGAAGACCAGGTACATCGCGACGCCCGTGCCCACCATGAGGAGCAGGGCGAACGGGTAGCCGAACGGCCAGTCCAGTTCGGGCATGGTGTGGAAGTTCATCCCGTAGGTGCCCGTCACCAGGCTGGGCACGAACAGCACACCGGCCCATGCCGCGATGCGTCGTGAGTCCTCTGTCTGCTTCAGGCTGGCCGAGGTCATGTTCCTGGCCTCCTCGTTCTGCCGCTGCGTCTGCAGCGATATGTTGAGGTCCAGGGTGCCCTTCAGCGTCTCGCGGAGCACCTCGACGTGCTCGGTGATATGGATGGCGTGATCCTCGATGTCGCGCAGTTCCTGCCGGCGGTGCTCGCCGGCCATCAGGAACACCCTGTCGCGGCGCACGGAGTCGAGGATGGGTTTCAGGGGGCGTACCGCGCGCTGGAGGTCCATCACCTCGCGTGACAACTGGTAGATGCGCCGCGACACCCGGGCCGACCCGCTGAACACCTGGGTTTCGATCTCATCGATGTCGTTCTCGATGCCGAGCACCACCGGACCGTAATCGTCGACGATGTTGTCGAGGAGCTGCTCCAGCACCACGCTGGGCCCGATCCCCAGGGTCTCCGGCGCCGATTCGAGGTCGCGCCGGACAACTGTGAGGTCAGGTGTCTCCGAGTGGCGCACCGTGATGACGAAGCGGTCGCCGGCGATGGCGTGCACCTCGCCGAAGTCCACCGTCTCGGTGCGGTCCACGTACCTCGCGGCGTGGAGCACGAGGAACAGTGTGTCGCCGTATCGCTCGAACTTGGGCCGCTGATGTGCGGTGATGGTGTCTTCGACCAGCAGGGGGCTCAGCTTGAACTCCTCGGCCAACAGCGCCATCTCAGCGTGGGTGGGCCGGTACAGGCCGATCCACACGAAACCGTGGGCGTGCTCGTCGAGCAGGTTGAAGCTCTGGTCGAACGTGGTGGGCGACGCGATCCGCCGCCCGTCGACGTAGAAGCCGGCATCGACGATCGAGGTGGGGCGCGGCTGGGTCATGGCCCCTAGTGTGTCGCAGCGTCGGGGGCCACGTCGCGTCGACGCACGATCCAGGTGACCAGCGCGGCGGCCACGAGAGCCACGGCCAGCACGAGCCAGGGGGAACGGGTCCAGAGGATCCCGATCGCCTTGAAGCCGATCATGCCGATGGTGCCGTACAGGAAGGCCCACATGATGCAGCCGAGGGTGACGGCGGGCAGGTAGCGACGCAACGGCATCCGCGTGACACCCGCGGCCAGGTTGACCATGGTCTGGATCCCGATGGTGAGGAACGAGATGGACACCGCGGGAGCGCCCCACCGGTTCAGCCAGCGGGCCCCCGTGGCGTAGTGCCGCGACTCCATCAGCTTGACGAGCCGCGTCCGCCGGGCCCCTGCGGCGATGCCGCGCCCCAACCAGTAGGTGGCGTTGGCCCGCAGCATCACGATCCCGAAGAGCGCCACCACCACGACCGCGAACGGGGCGTCCCAGGTGGTGGGATCAAACACGGCTCTCCTGGTGCTGCGAGGGGGATGGGGCTCCGCCAGTGTATCTGTTCAGGTGAGGAAGGCACCGGCGGCCACGATCACCGGCACGCTCAGCAGAGTGGTCCACAGGGTCGTCGCCTGCACCAGCGGGAGGGCGGTGCGGTACCGCATGGCGTGCACGAAGACGACCTGGGCCGTGGGTAGCGCTGCCAGGACGACGGCGGCGCGTAGCGGCGTGCCGGTGAGGCCGAACAGCAGGGACAGGCCGAGTGCCACTCCCGGCACCACGAAAGACTTCGTCGCGATGGCGGCCACGGTCAGCCGGGGCAGCCTGTTCAGGGCGGGCAGGGGAGTGGAGTGGAACGACATGCCGAAGGCCAGCAGCATGGCGGGAATACCCAGCTCAGCCATCAGCACCAGGGGATCCCAGAGGACGATGGGTGGTTGCCACGCACTGAGGTTCAGCGCCAGGCCGATGACTCCCCCCAGTACGAGGGGATGGGTGAGGAAGCTGCGGACCACCGAACGGCCACGGCCCGCCGGCGTCGACTCGAGCACCGCCACCGCAGTGGGTTGCAGGATCAGCACCTGGAGCAGCATCGCGGGTGCGGCCCACGCTGCGTCGCCCAGCACGTAGGCGGCGATGGAGATGCCCAGGTTGCCGGCGTTGACGTAGCTCGTGGCCAGATATGCGACGGCACCCTCCGCACGGGTGGCGCCCCACCGTCGCACCATCGTGATGGAGAAGGCCAGGCCGGTGAGGACACAGGCCAGCCCGAAGGCCAGCACGTGGGGGCCGATCAGCAGGTCGAGATCCGCCCCCGCCACGGCCACCAACACCAGGGCGGGCTGGCCCACGTAGAACGCCACGTCACCCAGCGCCTTCTGCGCCGAGCGGCCGGTGACCCGGGTGCGGGCCAGCAGATATCCGACGGCGACGACGATGCCGATCGTCGTGAATCCCTGCAGCGCCGCCCACATGCGCAGAAGACTACGCCCAGGCTTCACCGTGGTTGCAGCGGTCTTGTCGGGGTCGGCTACGATTCCCCCGTGACTTTCTCCGCCAAAACGCTGCGTCGCATGCTGGCCGCCGTCGGTATCGCCTCGCTGATCACCCTGTCCGCCTGTGGCTCCGACGACCCCACCACCGAGCCGGAGGTGTCGCCCTCGGCGTCGGTCTCCGCTGAGCCGAGTGCGGAGGCGTCGCCGAGCGTCGAGGCCTCACCGAGCGCCGAAGAGAGTCCCCAGCCCACCATCACCCCCTCCGCGGACCTGAGCGCCGTCGAGGTCGTCGACGGCGATGTGCCGGAGGTCAAGATCCCCGCCCCGTGGGGCATCGAGAAGACCCAGGCGGACGTGCTGAAGGAGGGTGAGAGCGCGCAGACGCTCACCGACACCTCAGTGGTCACCATCAACTACATGGGCGTCAACGGCACCACCGGTGAGGTGTTCGACAGCTCCTATGAGCGCGGCGAGCCCGCCACCTTCTCGCTCGAGCAGGTCGTGCCCGGGTTCCAGAAGGGGCTCTCCGGCCAGAAGGTCGGCTCCCGCGTGCTGATCGGCATGGTTCCCGAGGACGGCTACGGCGAGGGCAACCCCGGCGCCGGCATCGAAGCAGGCACGTCGTTGGTCTTCCTCGTCGACATCATCTCGTCGAACTTCTCCGAGGCCGTGGGCGAAGAGGTTCCCCCGGCCGAGGGCATGCCCACCGTCACGATGAAGGACGGCAAGCCCGAGATCGTCGTCCCGGCCGGAGTTGCGGCTCCCACAGAGCTGCGCGCCCAGCCGCTGATCACGGGCCCGGGTGCCGCCATCACCGCAGAGTCGACCGTCCAGGTCCAGTACCGCGCGTTCAACTACGCCGACGGCACCATCTGGCAGGACGCCTGGGCGCCGCAGTCGGGCAAGCTCTCCAGCCTCATCGAGGGCTGGAAGCAGGGCCTGGTCGGCAAGACGGCCGGCTCCCGCGTGCTGCTCGTCGTGCCGCCCGCGCTGGCGTTCCCCGACGGTCTGCCGGAGGCCACCCCGCCGCTCGAGGCCGGCCAGACGCTGGTCTACGTGATCGACATCCTGGACGTGCAGAACTAGTCCGCAAGGACCTCTCCGGGCACCAACGCCCGGTCGGAGGACCGCCACACGGCACCCGAGAAGAAGCGCTGATCGCCCGGCATGGCGGCCAGCGCTTCTTCTGTTGTCCGGCACGGGCCCAGTCCGAGCGAACTGCTGAGCTGCGCCAGGACGTCGGCAGGTGGGAGCGGGGCGAGGTCGGCGAGGGTGACCGCACCGTCGCGTTTGGCGAGCCGTTGCCCCTCCTCGTTGACCACCAACCCGATGTGCGCGTACGTGGCAGGGGTGCCGCCGAGTTGCCGGGTGAGCCACGCCTGTCGCGGCGCCGAGCTGAGGAGGTCGTCGCCCCTGGTGATGTGGGTGACGCCCATCCCGATGTCGTCGACCACCACCGCCAGGTTGTAGGCGAAGGCGCCGTCACCGCGCACCAGCACGAAGTCGTCGACGACGCCCTCCACCCGCCCTGCGTGCACATCCTCGACGGCGAACGTGGCGCCCCCGGAATCCACCCGCAGGGCGGGCCTCCGGGTGGCGCGGCGCTCGGCTCGTTCCGAGGCCGTCAACCGCCGGCAGGTGCCGGGGTAGGCCCGGTACCCGTCGTGTGGTGCGGAGGCGGCCTCCGCGATCTCCAGGCGGCTGCAGAAACACTCGTAGGTGGGGAGGCTGCGCACGGCGTCGCGGTACAGGCCCAGCCGCTCAGACTGGCGCACCACCTCGCCGTCCCACTCCAACCCCAGGGCCAGCAGGTCTGCCAGGTTCCGCGCCTCCGCGGCGTCGGCGGCCCGCACCCGCTCGGCATCCAGGTCCTCGACGCGCATCAGCCACCGGCCGCCCGCAGAACGGGCGAGAAGCCACCCGGCCAGGGCGGTGCGCAGGTTCCCCAGGTGGAGGTCCGAGGTGGGGCTCGGCGCGTATCGGTCGATATGTGGCATGGGGTCCATGATGCCGCCTCCGCACCCGGTACCCTGAGCCGCATGTCAGCGAGGAAATCGGAGCGGCTTGTCAACCTGCTCATAGCGCTGCTCAGCACCCGTCGGTTCCTGACGAAACAGGAACTACGTGAGACGGTCGAGGGCTATCGGCTCTCCGCGAGCGACAGCGCCTTCGAACGCCAGTTCGAGCGTGACAAGGAAGAACTGCGCAACATCGGGGTGCTGATCGAAACCGGCTCCAACGATCCGTTCTTCGACGACGAGGAGGGGTACCGGATCAACCGGTCAGAGTTCGAACTCCCGCCGCTGGATTTCACGCCCGAGGAACTCTCCGCGCTCGGCCTCGCCGGTCAGGTCTGGCAGGACACGGTGGCGGCGGACCACACGGCCCAGGCCTTCGAGGCGCTGCGTGCCGGCGGCGCGGCACCGGACCCCACCCTGGTGCCCCGGATGCGCCCGCTCCTGGCCGTGGCAGAGCCGAGCTTCGACGTGCTCTACGACGCCATCCTGCGTCGCGTCGAGGTGACGTTCGGCTATGCCGGGGAGGAGCGTCGGCTGCAGCCCTGGAAGATGCTGCAGCGCCGCGGCCACTGGTACGTGTTCGGGTTCGATCCGGACCGTCAGGCGGACCGCTTCTTCAAATTGTCGCGCTTCACCGGCGAGGCCGTGGCCCACGGCAAGGCGGGTGCCTACACCGTCCCTGATGACGTGGGGGAGCGCGCCCAACGGCTCGCGCCGCCCGGCGCCAGCACCGCCGTCGTCGCAGTGCGCGAAGGCGCCCCGCACGACTTCCCCCACCCGGAGGCCGTGGCCCACGCGGGAGTCCCCGAGGGCTACACCGCCTACCGGGTCAGCCTCTCCACCGATGACGCGATCGTCGGCGAGGTGGCCGCGGCGGGCCCAGACATGATCCTCCTCGACCCTCCGGAGCTCCGCGCCGCTGTGATCGAGCGACTGCGGGCGGTGGCATCGTGAGGTCCGAGGAACAGCTTGCGCGGCTCCTGCGGTTGGTGCCGTACCTGTCCTCCCACCCCGGTATCGAGGTGGCGAAGGTGGCTGAGGAATTCGGCGTGACGCCACGCCAGGTGATCAGGGACCTCGAGGTGCTGCAGTTCTGCGGCCTCCCGGGCGGGTACTTCGACGACCTCTTCGACGTCGACATCGACGTGGTGCGCGAGGAGGGACACATCGACTTCCGCAACGCCGACGTCCTGGCCCGGCCGCTGCGGTTGCGCCCGGCGGAGGCCGCGGGCCTGCTGGCCGCACTGCGGCTCGTCGTCGACGTCGCGGGCAGGTCCGACGCGGCAGCGAGCGCGCTGAAGAAGCTGGAAGCGGCCGTGGGGGAGGCCGACGCCTACGTCAGCGTGGCGGTGGAGTCGACCGATCCGCAGCGGCGCGCGGCGCTGAGCCGGGCCGTCGAACAGCGACGCGCAGTGCAACTGGAGTACCGCACCACCGGCAGGCAGGGGACCACCACCGCCGTGGTCGAGCCCGCCAGGCTGAACCTGGTGGACGGCTACACCTATCTCGACGCGTGGAGCAGGTCACGCGAGGCCTGGCGCAGCTACCGGCTGGACCGGGTCGTCGCCGTCGAGGTGCTCGACGAGGTGGCCGGCGACCACGGGGCACCCCCGGACGGCTGGTTCGACGACGTGCCGGACCGGCTCACGCTGACGGTGCAGCCCTCGGCGCGCTGGATCGCGGAGTACTTCCCGACCGTGGGCGTCGAGGACCTGGGCGACAGGGTGGCCGTCACGTTCCCCGTCGCCTCGCACGACTGGGCCGTTTCGCTCATCCTGCGCCTCGGCGGCGCGGTGCTGGACGTGTCCGACGACAGGGTCGCCCAGGCGGCCAAGGTGAAGGCAGGCAGGGCCCTTGCTGGATATCCCGAGGTCGTCCGGTAGCATTTCGCCCGTGATCTGGGTTGTTGTTGTCGGCGCGCTCGCCCTTGCAGGTGTGGTGGCGCTGGTCATCCACGCCGTGTCGCTGGGCCACAAGGCCGCAGACGTCAAGGCCGAGATCACCGTGTTGAACGAGCGGCGCGCCGAACTGCGCACGCTGCTCGGTCAGCTTGAGAGAACCCCTGCACAGCGCGACTAGACTGTGAGGGCAGAACAGGCGACGCTCCCGTCGCCTAAGAAAGGGACCAATGCCTACTTTGTTGTTCATGGGCGGCTGGGAATGGGTGATCATTCTCGTTGTCGCGCTGCTGCTTTTCGGCGGCTCGCGTCTTGCCGGTGTCGGTAAGGGCATGGGACGCTCCATCCGCGAATTCAAGGAAGAGGTCAAGGGTGTCGAGGGCGAGGGTGGTGCAACGCGTCACGACGAGGTCGTCGACGCCGAGATCGTCCAGCCTGAGATCGATCACGACCGGAAGCCGCGCGAAAGCTGATCATGTCGGCCGCAACTGCTGAGCCAGCCACCGAGGGCCGGTTCGCCTGGCTGCGGCCACCGAAGGGTGGCCCCGGCGGGACGATGTCGATCTGGGACCACCTGCGGGAACTCCGCTACCGGGTCACCATTGCCGCCATCGCGATCGTCCTCGCCGGTTCCTTCTCGATCATCTTCTACAAGCAGCTGGTACTGCTGATCATGGCGCCCTGGAACCGGGCCCGCACCGCCCTCGAAGAGGCCCGGCCCGGAGCCAGCCTCATGGTGGTCAACAACGGCGTGACCAGTTCCTTCACCTTCGCCGTGGTGCTGTGCGTGGTGGCCGGCATCATCCTGTCCACCCCCATCTGGGTCTACCAGCTGTGGGCCTTCGTAGCCCCCGGCCTGGTGGCCAAGGAGAAGAAGTACGCGATCGGGTTCATCGCCGCTGCCACTCCGCTGTTCCTCGGCGGGTGCGCACTCGGTTACTACATCTGGCCCAAGGGCATTGAGGTGCTGTTGAGCTTCACGCCACAGGACATGGGCATCACCAACATGCAGGACATGGCGGAGTTCCTCAAGATGGAGATCCAGATCATTCTGGTCTTCGGCCTGAGCTTCCTGCTGCCCGTGGTCGTCGTGGCGCTGAACATGGCCAACGTCGTGCGGGGCTACCAGCTCAAGAGAGCCCGCAAGTTCGTGATGTTCGGCAGCGTCGTGCTCGCGGCCGTGGCCACGCCCACCACAGATCCCTTCTCGATGCTGTCGCTGGCGCTGCCGGTGTCCGGCATGTTCCTGATCGCGGAGCTGATCTGCCGGATTTCAGACAAGCGCAAGGGCATCACCGAGGAAACGGTCGCCGAATACGCGATCGACCTGGAAGACGGCAAGTGACCGGTGAGGTTGCCAAACGCCGCCTCGTCAGCGTCGTGTGCAACGAAGCCTCCGGCGGCGGTCGTGCCGGCCGTGCCCTTCCCGGCGTCGCCCGCCAGTTGCGCGACGGCCTCACCGGCGCAGACCTGCACATCGTCACCTCCACGTCCTACGAGCAGGCCCGGGACCTGACGCGTTCGCTCGCCCTGCAGGCCCGTCCCGGCGACGTGGTGGCGGTCATGGGTGGCGACGGCATGGCCCATCTGGGTCTCAACGCCTGCGCCGAAACCGATGCGACGCTCGCGGTCATCCCCGCCGGCACCGGCAACGATTTCGCCCGCGGCGCGGGCATTCCCAAATCCATCCGGCAGTCCGTGGAGGCCGTGGTAGCCGGCGTCGTCCGCGTGATGGACCTCAGCAAGCTCACCAACGACTCCGGCGCGCGTTTCGTCGGCGCGGTCGTCTCCAGCGGCTACGACGCGCGGGTCAACCGTGCCACCAACGACATCCGGCTGCGCTTCGGGGCGCTGAGCTACGGCTGGATCGCGCTGCGGGAGCTGGCCTCCTTCGCGCCCCTGGAGTACCGCCTGGTCATCGACGGCCAGCCCCGCGAACTGCGGGCCATGATGGTGGCGGTCGCGAACACCGCGGTGTTCGGCGGTGGCATGCAGATCGCGCCGGACGCGGACGTCGCCGACGGCCTGCTCGATGTCACGATCATCCATGAGGCCTCACGCGGCAAGCTGTTGCGCCTCCTGCCCTCGGTCTACACGGGTGGTTTCGTCACGGACCCGGTGGTGGAGCGCCTCCGTGCGCAGACCGTCGAGGTGGACGGTGACGGTCTGTTCCTGATGGGCGACGGCGAGGAGATGGGTGACGTGCCCGCCACCGTCACCTGCGTCCCTGGCTGCCTGAAGGTCATCGTCGGGGACGCGGGCTGAGGCTCCGCGCCCCCGAGGTCCCCACCCTGGCCAAACGCGTGCGGTAACGTGATCCGCAAATGACGGACAACGTTCTCGACCAACTCTCCGAGTTCAGTGCGCTCTACCCGTACCAGCTCGACGACTACCAACTCGACGGATGCCGCGAGCTGGCGGAGGGCCGCGGGGTGCTCGTGGCCGCCCCCACCGGCGCCGGCAAGACCGTCGTGGGCGAGTTCGCGGTCTTCCTCGCGGTGGAGACCTCCCGCAAGTGCTTCTACACCACGCCCATCAAGGCGCTCTCGAACCAGAAGTACCACGACCTGGTGGAGCGCTACGGGTCAGACCGGGTGGGTCTCCTGACGGGCGACACCTCCATCAACTCCGAGGCGCAGATCGTGGTGATGACCACCGAGGTGCTGCGCAACATGATCTACGCGGGCTCCCCAACCTTGGCCAACCTCGGCTTCGTCGTGATGGACGAGGTGCACTACCTGGCGGACCGGTTCCGCGGCGCGGTGTGGGAAGAGGTCATCCTCGGCCTGTCGGATTCGGTGCAGATCGTGGCGCTGTCGGCCACGGTGAGCAACGTGGAGGACTTCGGCGAGTGGCTACGCACCGTGCGCGGCGAGTTCTCCATCGTCGTGTCCGAACGGCGGCCGGTCCCGCTGTTCCAGCACGTGTTGGTGGGCCGCAAGCTGATGGACCTGTTCGAAGGGGTGGCTCCCACGGCACAGGAACTGCCGGAGGCGCGCGCGTCGAAGGTCAACCGTGAGCTGCTGAGGGTCTCGAAGGGTGAGGCCACCAAGGTGCGCGACGACGCCCGCAGGCCGCGCGGCAGGTCCGGGCGCGGCAAGCGTGAGGTGACGCAGGGTTCCGGCAGGTACGGTGGCGCCGCACACGAGCGCTTCCGCGAGAACCGCACGAGCCGCGGCGAGGTCGCCGTCGTGCTGGACAGGGCGCAGCTGCTGCCCGCCATCTACTTCATCTTCTCCAGGGTCGGCTGCGACGCGGCGGTCGGCCAGGTGTACGACGCCGGCATCACGCTCACGAACCGGTCCGAGGCGGCGCTGCTCGGCGACATCGCCGACAAGCACGTCAAGGGGCTGTCGTGGGCGGATCTCGACGCGCTGGGCTACGACCGGTTCCGGGAGGCGCTGATGGCGGGGGTGGCCGCGCACCATGCCGGCCAGTTGCCCGCCTACAAGGCGATCGTCGAAGAGGGTTTCGCCACGGGTGCACTCAAGCTGGTCTTCGCCACGGAGACGCTCGCGCTGGGCATCAACATGCCGGCGCGCACCGTCATCATTGAGAAGTTGGTCAAGTACAACGGCGAGTCGCACGTCGACATCACGCCGGGGGAGTACACCCAGCTGACCGGGCGTGCCGGCCGACGCGGCATCGACGTCGAGGGGCACGCCGTCGTGCTGTGGCAGTCAGGTATGGATCCCCGTGCGGTCGCCGGCCTCGCCTCGAGGCGCACGTATCCACTGGTGTCCAGCTTCGCCCCCACCTACAACATGGCCGTCAACCTGATGGCCACGCTGGGCCGCGAGCGGGCCAGCGAACTGCTCAACCAGTCGTTCGCGCAGTTCCAGACTGACAAGTCGGTGGTGAAGGCCACCCGCACCTCCCGCTCGACGCGCGCTGATCTCGCCGTCGCACGCGAGGCGGTGGAGTGCCACTTGGGCGACTTCATGAGCTATGCGCGGCTGCGCGACGAGATCTCCAGGTTGGAGGCGGTGTCCTCTAAGGCCCGCAAGGCTGAGCAGTCGGAGCTCGTCGGGCACTCCCTGACCACGCTGATGCCCGGGGATATCGTGCACGTACCGCGCCAGGGGTGGGCCGTGGTACTGCGTGTGGGCCAGCAGGGGCGGCAGGCCGAGCCCTGGGCGCAGATCATCTCCGGCGACCACACTGTGCTCAAGCTGCAGGCGCACGACCTCCGGGGGCCCATCGAACCGGTCGGCCGGGTGCGGGTGCCTCGTAATTTCTCGGTGCGGGACCGGGCGGACAGGCGTTCGTTGCTGTCGGCCATGAGCAGCAAGATCGCTTCCGCAGACCCCCAGATCCCGGACACCGCGCCGCCGTCCGACGACCAGGTGCAGCGCGAGATCCGGCAGTTGCGCGGCGAACTCAAGGCCCACCCCTGCCACGAGTGCCCTGACCGGGAGATCCACGCGGTCGAGGCCGCGCGCGTCATCCGGCTGGAGCGTGAGGCGGAGCGGGTCGAGTCTCAGATCACCGGCAGAGCCAATTCTCTGGCCGTGCAGTTCGAGCGCGTGCTGGCGGTGCTTGACGAACTGGGTTACCTCGACGACGACACGCTGACGGATGCCGGACGGATGCTGCGCCGCATCTACAACGAACTCGATCTCGTCGCGGCGGAATGCATCCACCGCGACGTCTTCGCCGGGCTCACCCCTCCCCAGTTGGCAGCGGTGCTGTCAACGCTGGTCTACGAGTCGCGCCCCACGCGCGACGCCGTGCTGCCTCGCATGCCGGACGCAGAGTCGGAGCGGGCGCAGTCCGCGCTGCGTGACGTGTGGCGTGAGGTTGGCAGGTTGGAGCGCCAGCACAAGCGTGACCGTGGCAGGGAGCCCGACATCGGGTTCGCCGAGGCCGCGTGGCGTTGGTCGTCCGGCCAGGACCTGTCGAAGGTGCTCGCCACCACCAGCCTCTCGGCCGGCGACTTCGTGCGCTGGGTGCGGCAGGTGGTGGATCTTGCGGGCCAGTTGGCCACCGCCGTCGGTCCCGGTGACCTGCGTCGCACCTGCCACGCCGTTGCGGATTCGATGCGCCGCGGCGTCGTGGCCACGGACCTGACAGAGGACTGATTGCGTCCCCGGCGTCGGTACGGAGTGAGCGTGCGTCCATCGAGAGACCAGTAGGATTCCCCCGTGTCAGTAGCCCTGCGTGTCATTCCCTGCCTCGACGTTCACGACGGACGCGTGGTCAAGGGGGTCAACTTCCAGAACCTCCGCGACGCGGGCGACCCCGTCGAACTGGCTGCGAAGTATTCCGCGCAGGGGGCGGACGAACTCACCTTCCTGGACATCTCCGCCTCTGTCGAGGGCCGGGCGACCACCCGTGAGATGGTCGCCCGCTGCGCCGAGACGGTGTTCATCCCGCTGACGGTGGGCGGGGGAGTGCGCTCGGTCGCCGACGTCGACGCGTTGTTGCGCTCAGGTGCCGACAAGGTGGGCATCAACACCGGTGCGCTGGCCCGCCCCGGGGTGATCGACGAGATCGCCAGAACCTTCGGCAACCAGGTGCTCGTGCTCTCAGTGGACGCCCGCCGCGAAGAGGGGATGCCGTCGGGCTACGGGGTCACCACCCACGGGGGGAAGAAGTCGGCGGGGGTCGACGCGCTGGCGTGGGCCAGGGAGGCCTGCAACCGCGGCGTGGGAGAGATCCTGCTCAACTCGATGGACGCCGACGGCACCACGGACGGTTTCGACCTCGAGATGTTGCGCGCCGTGCGAGAGACCGTCGACGTGCCCCTCATCGCCTCCGGAGGGGCGGGCACGGTGCAGCATTTCGTCGACGCAGCCCGTGCCGGCGCCGACGCGGTGCTCGCGGCGAGCGTGTTCCACTACGGTGCCCTCACCGTCGACCAAGTGAAGGCCGGCCTCCGCGAGGCCGGGCTCGAAGTCCGCTGACAACCGAAGGAGCTCTTCATGGACTGCCTGTTCTGCAAGATCATCAACGGCGACATCCCCTCGAAGAAGATCTATGAGGACGACGTGGCCTTCGCGTTCCTCGACATCTCACCCTGGCAGAAGGGTCACAGCCTCGTGGTGCCCAAGCGGCACACCGTCGACATCCTGGAGGACGACGACGTGCTCGCGGAGATCGGGCACGCCGTGGCTCGGGTCGGTCGGCTCCTCAAGGAGCGCCTGGGGGCGGACGGTTTCAACGTGCTCGCCAACGTCGGGGGCGTGTCGGGCCAGGAGGTGTTCCACACCCATGTGCACGTGATCCCGCGCTATGCCGACAACCCCGGAATCGGTAACATGCGGGGCGTGATCGACGTTGATCTGGACGATGTCCACTCGGCACTGAAGCCTTAAGTGACCCCGATTAGGACAGGCTAACCACAGGGGTGCATACTACCAATTGTCGTAAATACCGAACCCCCGTAAGGTAACGGCCGGAGCCCTCTCTCCAGTGGGTCCCGAGACACAGTCCCAGGGTGCAAGCGCACCCAGACAGATAGAAAGAGGGCTTCCATGAAGGCCACCAAAATTGTCGGCATCCTGTCGATCATCGCCGGCGTTGTCCTCATCGTCGCCGGCGCCGTCACCTGGACGCAGGTGTCGTCGCAGCTCAAGGCTGAGAACATCACCGTGCCGGGCGATTCGACGTTCATGAACGGCGCCTACGCGGGCAAGGAAGTCACCGGCCCGCTGAGCGCGTTCGCCCAGGCAGACACGATCAACATGCACGCCCTGGCCGGCTCCGAGGGCAAGACCTACGCCGAGCTCGGCTCGCTCGCCCGTGAGGCCGAGGCCGCCGGCGACACCGCCGCCGCTGAGGAGTTCAACAAGCAGCGCAACACCGTCATGAACGGTTCCTTCCTCCGTGCCTCGCTGTTCACCTCGGTCGTCGCCTTCGGCGTCGCCGCCCTGGTGATCGGTCTCGGCATCCTGTTCGCCCTCATCGGTTGGGCACTCACCACCATCCGCCCGTCGGTGGTTGGCCGCGTCGAGGCGTGATTACGCACCTCTGAACGCTCGTGAGACGGCGGGCCGGGTTTTCCCGGCCCGCCGTCCCACATTTCGGAACATGTAGCTGTGTCGCTTGACAGTGACGCCGCCAAACGCGAGGGTTGACCCATGCCCAACGCAAGCTGGCTCGTAATTGACTTCTAGCGCTTACCGATCTCAGATCTGAAGCGCTCCCTCGTGTGCCCCAGTGGGCAGCGGGGGTTTTTTCTTGGAAGACGAAGTACTCACGAGCCACTGCACATGAGAAGGGAGAGGCAATGGCGCAGACAGACGGTCAGCTCATGACGGGGGCCCAGGCTCTCGTTGAGTCACTCGAACGAATGGGTGTCGATGTAGCTTTCGGTATTCCCGGCGGCGCCATTCTGCCTGCGTACGACCCGCTCTACGACTCCAAGATCCGCCACATCCTGGTGCGGCACGAGCAGGGCGCCGGCCACGCGGCCGAGGGCTACGCGATGTCGTCCGGCCGCGTCGGCGTCTGCATCGCGACGTCCGGACCTGGCGCCACGAACCTCGTGACCCCCATCGCCAACGCGTACATGGATTCGACGCCGATCGTGGCGATCACCGGACAGGTCAACAGCCACTCCATCGGCACCGACGCCTTCCAGGAAGCTGACATCCGCGGCATCACGATGCCGATCACGAAGCATAGCTACCTCGTCAAGGAGGTCGGCGGGATCCCGCGCGCGATCCAGGAGGCCTTCCACATCGCCGCCACGGGCCGTCCGGGCCCGGTGCTCGTCGACATCGCCAAGGACGCGCTGACCAACTCGGCGCCGTTCATCTGGCCGGAGACGCTCGACCTGCCCGGCTACAAGCCGACGATCCGTCCGCATTCGCGGCAGATCCGGGCGGCGGCGAAGATGATCTCCGAGGCCAAGCGCCCCGTGCTCTACATCGGTGGCGGCGTCACCCTTTCCCGGGCGCACGAGCAACTGGCCGAGTTCGTCGAGAAGACCCGCATCCCCGTGGTGACCACGTTGATGGCGCGTGGTGCGTTGCCGGATTCGCACGAGCTCAACATGGGGATGCCCGGCATGCACGGCACCGTCGCAGCCGTGGGCGCGCTGCAGAAGGCCGATCTCCTCATCGCGCTGGGGACCCGGTTCGACGACCGCGTCACCGGCAAGCTGGACAGCTTCGCCATGGGGGCCAAGATCATCCACGCAGACGTGGACCCGGCAGAGATCGGCAAGAACAAGCCGGTTGACATCCCGATCGTGGGCGACGTCAAGCAGACGCTCGTCCAGCTCAACGAGGCCATCGAGGCCTATGAGATGCCCCAGATCGACGCGTGGCGCCGTCAGCTGGGCACGATGAAGGCGCGTTACCAGCCACGGTGGGATGCCGCTCCTGACGGGCAGCTCTCCCCGCAGGAGGTCATCCAACGCATCGGCCAGCTGAGCCCCGCAGACAGCATCTACGCTGTGGGCGTCGGCCAGCACCAGATGTGGGCAGCGCACTTCCTGCCGCACGAGAAGCCGAACTCGTGGCTCAACTCCGGCGGCGCCGGCACCATGGGTTTCTGTGTCCCTGCGGCGATGGGAGCCAAGGTCGCCAACCCGGACACCACGGTGTGGGGGATCGACGGCGACGGCTGCTTCCAGATGACCAACCAGGAACTCGTCACCTGCGCGCTCAACAACATCCCGATCAAGATCGCGATCATCAACAACCACGCCCTCGGCATGGTGCGCCAGTGGCAGTCCCTGTTCTACGAGGGCCGCTACTCCAACACCGACCTGATGACCGAGTCGCTACCCAATTTCCCGATGCTCGCGGAATCGATGGGCTGCGTCGGGCTGCGCGCCACCAACGAGGTGGAGGCGGAGGCCGCCATCCAGCAGGCGCTGGAGATCAACGACCGCCCCGTGGTCATCGAATTCGTCGTGCACAAGGACGCCATGGTCTGGCCGATGGTGCCCGCCGGTGTCAGCAACGATGAGATCCGCGTCGCCCGCGACATGGCTCCCGAGTGGGAAGAGGAAGTCCTGTGAAGACCCAGACCCTGTCCATCCTGGTCGACAACCGTCCCGGCGTCCTGACGCGCGTCGCCGCGTTGTTCTCGCGCCGTGGCTTCAACATCCAGTCCCTGGCCGTCGGTCCCACCGAGTCCGAGGACCTGTCGCGCATGACCGTCGTGGCGCAGGTCGACGACGAGGCCGCGCTCGAGCAGATCGTCAAGCAGCTCAACAAGCTGATCGAGGTGCGCAAGGTGCTCGAACTCAGTGTCTCGGCGGTGCGTCGCGAGATGATGCTGGTGAAGGTGCGCGCAGACGTGAACACCCGCAGCCAGGTCATCGACGTGGTCAGCCTGTTCCGCGGCAAGGCAGTGGACGTGTCGGCTGAATCGATCACGGTCGAGGCCACCGGCAGCGACGAGAAGCTCGCCGCACTGCTGGAGATGCTGACTCCGCACGGCATCATCGAGCTGGTCCAGTCGGGCCAGGTCGCGCTGGGCCGCGGTGCTAAGACGCTCTCGCAGAGCAAAGCCAAGTAACCAATAGACTCACCCCCACATCGCTACATCAGAGAAGGATTCCCATGGCAGAGATGTTCTACGACAAAGACGCCGACCTGTCGATCATCCAGGGTCGTCACGTCGCCGTCATCGGCTACGGCTCGCAGGGCCACGCGCACGCCCTTTCGCTGCGTGACTCCGGCGTCGACGTGCGGGTCGGCCTGCGCGAAGGCTCGCCGTCGCGTGCGAAGGCGGAGGCCGAGGGCCTGCGCGTCGTGTCCGTGGCCGAGGCTGTCGAAGAGGCTGACCTCATCATGATCCTGGCGCCGGACCAGGCGCAGCGCACCCTCTACAAGGAGGAGATCGAGCCGCACCTCGCCGAGGGCGACGCGCTGTTCTTCGCGCACGGCTTCAACATCCGCTACGGCTACATCACGCCGCCGCAGGGCGTCGACGTGTGCATGGTGGCTCCCAAGGGCCCCGGGCACCTCGTGCGTCGCGAATACGCGGACGGCCGTGGCGTGCCCGCGATCATCGCCGTGGAGAAGGACGAGTCCGGCAAGGCCTGGGAGCTCGCGCTGAGCTACGCCAAGGGGATCGGCTCGCTGCGCGCCGGCGGCATCAAGACCACCTTCACCGAGGAGACCGAGACTGATCTGTTCGGCGAGCAGGCCGTGCTGTGCGGCGGCGCGTCGGCGCTGGTGCAGGCCGGCTTCGAGGTGCTGACCGAGGCCGGCTACCAGCCTGAGGTCGCCTACTTCGAGTGCCTTCACGAGCTGAAGCTCATCGTCGACCTCATGTACGAGGGCGGCATTGCCAAGCAGCGTTGGAGCGTCTCCGACACCGCCGAGTACGGCGACTACGTGTCGGGCCCCCGCGTCATCGACGAGCGCGTCAAGGAGAACATGAAGGGCGTCCTCGCGGACATCCAGAACGGCAACTTCGCCAAGCGCTTCATCGACGACCAGGACGCCGGCGCGCCGGAGTTCAAGGAACTGCGCGCCAAGGGCGAGGCGCACCCCATCGAGGCCACCGGCCGTGAGCTGCGCAAGCTCATGAGCTGGGTCGCCTCGGACGATGCCGACTACACCGAAGGCACCGCCGCCCGCTGATCAGGGCCGGCCTGAGAGGGCCCCCAGTGACCGCACCGGTCACTGGGGGCCTTTCGTCTCACCCGGGCTGGTCGTCGCGTTCGAGCAACTTGGGGGCCTGCTTCAGCCAGAGCTCCTCGAGCTCGCTCTCGTTTTGCCGGGCCCGGGAGAAGAGATCGGTGAGCTGCCGACGGTCGAGGCGGGTGTCGTCGAGCTGCAGCAGGATCTGCCACATCCTGGACTGTGCGTGCACGGCGTCCAGCAACGCCTCGAGCTCGACCAAATCTGAGAGCGGGGAGCGGCGCACCACCTCGCGGTTCAGCTTCAGCCGGCTCGCTTTCTCGGCCATCTTCGCGACGAAGTCCTTCGCGCTGTTCGGCTGCGCTCCGAAGCGCTCCATGATCTGCTGCAGTTCCTCGTGCGCCGCCTCGATGTCGACGGCGATGCGGGCGACGGCGTCGCGCACGCTCTGCTCGCCGTGGCCCTCCGCGACGCGGTGAAAGGCGTCGACGCCGGCGGCGGCTCCGCCGTGGTGGTCCCGAAGATAGGTCTTGATGTAGGTCATGGTCACAACCTTCCTGTGGGTCATCACGCTCGACGCTACCCGTTTGTCGCCACAGCCCGTGACAGATGCCCGGCTAGACTTCGGTCGGTTACCAAGGGTGAGGGGTGAGATGGCGCGCGACGATGGGACGGCGACCCAGGACTACGCCCGGGAACTGACGAAGCTGATCGACGAGATGCGGTTGCCTGAGGCCGCCAGGTTGCTGGGCGAGCAGCCGGACCACGTCATCGCCGGTGAACTGGCCCGGCTCGACGACGTGCCGATGGCCATCGCGTTCCGCCTGCTCCCCAAGGACACGGGCATCGAGGTGTTCGAGGAGCTCGAGCCGTTCGACCAACAGCGGCTGCTCGAGTCGCTGCGTGATGAGGCCTTCCAGGAGGTTGTCGAGGGGATGGACCCGGACGACCGCGCCCGGATGCTGAATGAGGCCCCGGCCAAGGTCGTGCGGCGCGTCCTGGGCGGTCTGAGCCCCACTGAGCGCGCCATGACCGCCACCCTGCTCGGATACCCCAAGGGCTCCGTCGGACGCGTGATGACGCCCGAGGTGCTCACAGTGCCGGCCGGGGCGACGGCGGGGGAGGCGCTCCTGACCGTGCAGCGGAAGGGGCCGCAGGCGGAGAACGTCTACACCCTGGCCGCAGTGGACGCGACGCGTCATCTCGTGGGCGTCCTGGAGCTCGGAACGCTGGTGCTTTCTGCGCCCGGGACCCGCGTGGGGGAACTGCTGGACCCGGACGCCGTCGTCGTGCTGGCCACCGAGAGCGCTGAGGACGCCTCGCGGTTGATGCGCGAGACCAACGCCTACAACATGCTGGTGGTCGACAGCGAGGGTCGCCTGGTAGGCATGCTGTCGCTCGACGACGCCATCGAGGTCATCGAGGAGGCTGACAACGAGGACACGGCCCTCCAGTCCGGCTCGGTGCCGTGGGCCGGCCACTACATGGCTGTCGGAGTGTTCCGGCTGGCCCGCTACCGGGCGCTGTGGCTGTCGCTGTTGCTGGTGGCCGCGACGCTGACGGTCTCGGTGACCCAGGCCTTCGAGGCGACGCTGGAGCAGGTGGCCGCCCTCGCGTTGTTCATCCCCATGCTGATCGGTGCCGGCGGCAACGCCGGGGCCCAGGCCGCGACCGCCTCCGTGCGGGCGTTGGCCATCGGCGAGTTGAGGTTCCGCGACCTGCCCACTGTCGCCTGGCGCGAGTTGCGCGTGGGCCTGTTGCTGGGCCTGATGCTGGCGATCCTCGGGCTCGTGGTCGGCACCTTCTTCGTCGGCCCCGGCATCGCACTGGTGGTGGCCATCTCGCTCGTGCTCATCTGTGCGTGGGCGGCCACGATCGGCGGCGCCATGCCTCTGCTGGCACGGAAGATGGGGATCGACCCGGCCGTGGTGTCGGCGCCGCTGGTCACGACGCTGGTGGATGCCACGGGCCTTATCATCTACTTCCTGATCGCCAAGGCAGTCCTCGGCGTGTGATCCGCGGTGGGCGTGACCCCGGCGGCGGTGCCGGGGTCACGGGTTCCTGCGTTGTGCCTGGTCAGGCGAGCTTTGCCGCGATCCGGTCGCCGATCTCGGTGGTCGAGAACTTCTCCGCGCCGCGGGCCTCGATGTCTGCGGTGACGGCGTCGTCGATCTTCTGCGCCAGTTCCGGCCTGCCCAGGTGGTCGAGCAGCAGCGCCATCGACGAGATGGCCGCCGTCGGGTCCGCGATGCCCTTGCCGGCGATGTCGGGGGCGGAGCCGTGCACGGGCTCGAACATCGACGGGAATTCGCCCGTGGGGTTGATGTTGGCCGAGGCCGCCAGCCCGATGCCGCCGGTGACCGCAGCGGCGAGGTCCGTGACGATGTCGCCGAAGAGGTTGTCGGTGACGATGACGTCGAACTGCGCGGGGTCCACGACCATGGCGATCATCGCCGCGTCGATGTGCAGGTACTTCGTCTCGACGTCCGGGAACTCCCGGCCGACCTCGGTGAAGACGCGGTTCCAGAGGCTGCCGGCGTTGACCAGCACGTTGTGCTTGTGCAGCAGCGTGAGGTGGCCACGACGCGCCTGGGCGCGACGGTAGGCGTCACGCACGACCCGCTCCACGCCGTAGGCGGTGTTGACGGAGACCTCGGTGGCCAGCTCCTGCGGGGTGCCGGTGCGGACGGAGCCGCCGTTGCCGCAGTAGAGGCCCTCGGTGCCTTCGCGCACCACGACGAAGTCGACGGTGCGGCCCTCGACGATGTGCGGGGCCAGGGGAGTGGGGACGCCCGGGTAGAGCTTGGAGGGGCGGAGGTTGACGGCGTGGTCGAAGGCGAAGCGCAGCTTCAGCAGCAGGCCGCGCTCGAGGAGGCCGCTGGGGATGGCCTTCGAACCGGGGGCGGCGCCAACGGCGCCGAGCACGATGGCATCGACGGATTTCAGTTCTTCGAGGACGGAGTCCGGCAGCACCTCGCCGGTGCGCTGCCAGCGCTCGGCGCCCAGGTCGTAGTCGACGAACTCGAAAGTGTCCGGTCCGGCCGCGGCGGTCAGCGCCTTGAGCGCCTCCGTGGTCACCTCGGGGCCGATACCGTCTCCGCCGATTACGGCGATCTTGGCTGAAGTCATGGCGGAAACCCTACGCGAGGCGTCTCCGGTGGCGGTGCGCGTCTCAGGTGTCCGTCCACTGGCTGAGACGTCCGGGCAGGCGCTGGACAGCGTATTGTTCCCCCAGATTCCCCAACCGACTGGAGAGACCATGCCGACCGTGCCGGTGCAGCCCGCCGAGTTCCACGTCTTCGACACCTCCCTGCGCGACGGAGCGCAGCAGGAGGGCATGCACCTGTCCGTCAACGACAAGTTGAAGATCGCGGGTTACCTTGACGAACTGGGGGTGCACTTCATCGAGGGCGGTTGGCCGGGAGCCAACCCCAACGACACGGAGTTCTTCCGGCGCGCCGCCACGGAACTCGACCTGCAGCGCTCCCGGCTGGTCGCCTTCGGTGCCACCCGCAAGGCCGGCGCCACCGCCTCTGAGGACGCGCTGACGAAGGCCCTCGTCGACGCCGGCACTGATTACATCTGCATCGTGGCCAAGTCGCATGACGAGCACGTCTTCCGTGCGCTGCGCACCACACTCGAGGAGAACCTCGAGATGGTCCGCGACACCGTCGAGTACCTCTGCAGCCAGGGCAAGCGTGTCTTCGTCGACTGCGAGCACTTCTTCGACGGTTACCGCGCCAATCCCGAGTACGCGCTCCAGGTGGTGCGCACCGCCCACGAGGCCGGCGCCGACGTCGTGGTCCTGTGCGACACCAACGGCGGCATGCTGCCCAGCTGGATGGCCGAAACCGTTAAGGCTGCCGCGTCGACCGGCGCGAACCTGGGCATCCACTGCCACAACGACACGGCCTGCGCCGTCGCCAACACCATGGCTGCCGTCGAGGCGGGCGTGATGCACGTGCAGGGCACGTTCAACGGTTACGGGGAGCGCACCGGCAACGCGGATCTCTCCGCCGTCATCCCCAACCTCCAACTCAAGTACGGCTGGGACGTGCTGCCGGCCGAGAACCTGGCGGAACTCACCCGGGTCGCGCACGCCATCGCGCTGGTGGCGCATCAGCCGCTGGTGGGTCGCCAGCCCTACGTCGGTCAGTCGTCGTTCGCGCACAAGGCTGGTCTCCACGCCTCGGCCATCAAGGTGGACGAGAACCTCTATCAGCACATCGACCCCAGCCTGGTGGGCAACGACATGCGCATGCTGGTCTCGGACATGGCTGGCCGCGCCAACATCCAGATCAAGGGTGAGCAGCTCGGCTTCGACCTGAACGACCGCGAACTGGCTGCGCGGGTCACGGAGCGCGTCAAGAAGCGCGAGGCCGAGGGCTACTCCTATGAGTCGGCCGACGCCAGCTTCGAGATGCTGCTGCGCGACGAACTCGGCATCCTCGAACTGCCGTTCCAGGTACAGAGCTGGCGCGTCTTCACCGAGGAGCGCGCCGGCGAGGACCTCTCCGAGGCCACCGTGAAGCTCACCGCCAACGGCGGCCGTTTCATGGTCGTCGGCGAGGGCAACGGGCCGGTCAACGCCCTGGACCACGCATTGCGCTCGGCGCTGCACTCGACGTTCCCGCAGGTGGCCCAGTTCGAGCTCACGGACTACCGCGTCCGCATCCTCGACGAGGGCCACGGCACCGACGCCACCGTCCGCACCCTGATCGACACGGCGTACAACGGCTACGCATGGACGACGGTGGGCGTGGGCACCAACGTCATCGAGGCCTCGTGGGAGGCGCTGCGCGACGCGCTGGCCTACGGACTCATGACCTACGCGGAGTAGCGCCGCGCCGGGGTCCACTACTCTGTGCCTCATGCGCATCGCACGTTTCGCCACCGCCGGACAGGATCCCGCCTACGGGGTCATCGAACTCGCTGTCGACGGGGGTGACCACCCCGACACCATCGCCACGCTGACCGGAGATCCGCTCGCCGGCGTCCCCGTCAACTACACGGGGGAGCGGCACGAGCTCGACGACGTGCGGCTGCTGTCGCCGGTCATCCCGCGCTCCAAGGTGGTCGGCGTCGGGAAGAACTACGCGGACCACGCCAAGGAGATGGGCGGGGAGGTGCCGCCGGCGCCGCTGCTGTTCCTGAAGCCGAACACCTCGGTGATCGGACCCAACGAATCGATCATCCGGCCCGCCGGGGTGGAGTCGCTGCATTTCGAGGGCGAGCTCGCCCTCGTGATCGGCCGGATCTGCAAGCAGGTGCCCGTCGAGCGGGTGCCCGAGGTGATCTTCGGGTACACCATCGCCAATGACGTCACCGCGCGTGACTGGCAGGCTTCGGACGGCCAGTGGGCCCGCGCCAAGGGTGCGGACACATTCCTCCCCCTGGGGCCGTGGATGAACACGCATCTCACCCTCGACGAGGCAGGCCACCTGCCCATCGAGACCCGGCTGGGCGAGGAGGTACGCCAGAGCGGCAACACCTCCCAGATGGTGCGCGGCATCGCTGAGCTGGTGAGCTACATCTCGCAGTCCATCACCCTGCTCCCGGGTGATCTCATCCTCACCGGCACCCCCGCCGGAGTGGGTGAGATGCAGCCCGGCGACGAGGTGCACGTCAGCATCGACGGCCTCGGCACGCTCAGCAACCCCGTCGTCGACGCGTGAGCCAGCCCCCCACGCCGCTCGCGCTGTTCCATCCAGGGGAGGCGGTGGACCCGCCGCCGGGGATGCCGTACCCGAGGGTGCTGCCCAAGGTCCCGTTCCTGGGCATGACCGTGACCCTCGGGATTCTGCTGGGCTTCTCGGCCTACGCGCTGCTGATCCCGCTGGCGAACCAGGCCTTCCTGGGCCTCGGGTTCCTGGTGCGCGGGGGCGGCAACTGGTCGGCCTATGTGGCGGATGCGGTCAGTTACCGGCTCCCCGACGGCCCCGTGGCGGGGCAGTTGGCGCTCGCTCTGCTCATCCCCATCTCGTTGCTGCTGATGCGCTACGTGCACGGCGTGAAACCCCGCTGGCTCGCCTCCGTCCAGCCGGGGATGCGCTGGCGCTACCTGCTGATGACGCTGGTGGTGGCCGCCGTGCTCCTCAACGCCGTCGTGTGGGCGCAGTGGGCGCTCGGGCAGTTGCCCCCGTTCGCCGAGGGGCAGCCGGGGTGGCAGGGTTTCCTGCTGCTGATCGTGCTCTCTTCGCCGTTACAGGCGGCCGCTGAGGAGTTCTTCTTCCGGGGCTACCTGCTGCAGGCCATCGGCTCGGCGACGGGCCGCGCCTGGGTGGGCGTCCTCGGCTCAGCGCTGCTGTTCGCGCTCATGCACGGGCTGCAGAACCCGGCGCTGTTCGCGCACCGCCTGGTGTTCGGTCTGGTGGCCGGTTCGCTCGTGCTGGTGACCGGGGGCCTCGAGGCCGCCATCGGGGCGCACATCGTGAACAACATCCTGAGCTATGTCTACGCGCTCTTCAGCATCGGGCTCGAGGAACTGCGGGCCACCACGGGCATCACGTGGGCGGAGGCCGGCTGGAACATCCTGGCGTTCGTGCTCTTCGGGCTCGCGGCCTGGTGGCTGGCCCGGCGCCTCAATCTCGCGACCACCACGCCTTGAACCGGCGCGCGCACTGAATTTGTGGAGCTGGCTGAGGGTGGTGTAGTGTTTCTTCTCGTGCTCGGGTAGCCGAGTAACTAGGGGTATGGGGTAATTGGCAGCCCGACGGTTTCTGGTTCCGTTAGTCTAGGTTCGAGTCCTGGTACCCCTGCGGATGGCGATTAGCCATCCAGCAGGAGAGAGTGTTAAGCTCTCCCACGCGTTAGGGGCCCCGTTGTGTAGCGGCCTAGCACGTCGCCCTCTCAAGGCGGTAGCGCGGGTTCGAATCCCGTCGGGGCTACCAAGCGAGCAGCCTGGTCAACATCTGTTGACCAGGCTGCTTTTTTTGTGTGCCCAGGGCTGGGCGACGGGCGGTCAGCTGAGGATGCGGACGGACGCCGGGTAGTCGTAGGGACGGCCGTCGGAGGCGCGGACCGCTCCGTGGATGTGGCACCCGAGCGTCATGATGCCGGCGATCGCCCAGAGCACGATCGACACCGGGATCAGGACCACCGTGAACAGGCAGACCCAGGCGATGGCGTTCATCAGCCAGGCCCAGATGTTGAAGTTGAACGAACCGGCGGCCGCACGGCGGACGTAGCCGCTGCGGTCCTTGTAGAGGAACCAGACGATCAGGGGCCCGGCGAAGCTCAGCCAGCCGGCGCTGAGCACCATGGCGATGATCGCGGAGAGGTGGGCGAGGACCGCCATGGAGCGTTCGTCGCTCCGCGCGGCCGGGGCGTCGGAATAGTGGGAGGTCATGTTTCAAGGGTAGGGAGGCAGCGGCGCCGAGGGTATCCGGATCAGCCCGGACCGGACCCTGCCGGTGCCCGGGTCCCGGCCTCCCGAGCCACCCCGGGGGAGCTATGTTGATGCCCATGTACGTCTTCCAGGTAGTCGTGACCATCCATCCAGAAGCCGAGGAGGAGTTCGCCGCCGTGACGGTGGCCAACAGCGCCGCCTCACTCCAGGAACCGGGCTGCCTCCGGTTCGACGTTCTCCAGCACGACGACGACCCTACGAGGTTCACACTCGCCGAGGCCTACGTCGATGAGGGTGCGCTGGACGCCCACAAGCAGACCGACCACTACAGGGCGTGGGCCGAGGTGACCAACCGGGTACAGACCGAACCGCGCGTCAAGCAGGTCTTCAGGGCGTTGGCCGGCCTTTAGGCGACAAAAAACATCCCCCGGCGGTGTGCCGGGGGATGTTTCTGGTGGTCTCATTCGGGGGCGCCGCTCCTACGGAGAACCTCGCTCAGGCGCTCGGCCGCCGCCAGCACCGCGGGCGCGTGGAGACGACCGGGGGAGCGGGTCAGCCGCTCGATGGGCCCGGAGACCGACACTGCCGCGATGAGTTTGCCGGACGGTGCCAGCACCGGGGCAGAGACGGACGCGACGCCGGCCTCGCGCTCCGCCACAGACTGGGACCAGCCACGACGGCGCACGGTCTGCAGCGTGGCCATGGTGAACGACGCCGCGTCGAGCAGCTTGTCCAGCTTGTCCGGCTCTTCCCAGGCCAGCAGCACCTGGGCGGCAGAGCCGGCGGACATCGACAACTGCGCGCCGACGGGGACGGTGTCGCGCAGACCGGTGGGGCGTTCCACTGAGGCCACGCACACGCGGACGTCGCCCTGGCGGCGGAAGAACTGGACGGATTCGCCCGTGATGTCGCGGAGGCGCTGCAGGATGGGACCGGCCGTGGCCAGGAGGGGGTCTTCGCCGGCGGACTCGGCGAGCTCGATCAGGCGGGGGCCCAGCACGAAGCGGCCCTGGAGGTCGCGCCCCACGAACCGGTGATGTTCCAGTGCCACCGCGAGGCGGTGGGCGGTCGGTCGGGCCAGTCCGGTAGCCGTGACCAGGCCCGCGAGGGTGAGGGGGTTGCGCTCGAGAGCGGCCAGCACGAGGCTCGCTTTGTCGAGTACTCCAACGCCAGATGTGTCGTCCATATGGTGAGATTATCAATCCACATGCTGGACAAGCAAACGGGGAGGTTGCGGCAATTCCTGCATACTTACGGGGAGTTCACACACGAACGATCCAATGTTTGCGAAGCGAGGAGCCATGGGTAAGACCCTGAGCGAAAAGGTATGGGACGCACACGTCGTCCGCGCCGCCGAGGGAGAGCCGGACCTGCTCTACATTGACCTCCATCTCGTCCACGAGGTGACCAGCCCCCAGGCCTTCGAGGGCCTGCGCCTCGCCGGCCGTCCCGTCCGTCGCCCGGACCTCACGCTCGCGACCGAGGACCACAACACCCCCACCCTGAACATCCTTGCGCCGATCGCTGATCCGGTCTCGCGCAAGCAGGTGGACACCCTGCGCGAGAACGCGGCGGCCTTCGGGATCCGCATCCACTCGCTGGGCGACAAGGACCAGGGCGTCGTGCACATCATCGGCCCCCAGTTGGGTGTCACCCAGCCGGGCATGACGATCGTCTGCGGCGACTCGCACACCTCCACGCACGGCGCCTTCGGCGCCCTCGCGTTCGGTATCGGCACCTCCGAGGTCGAGCACGTGCTCGCCACGCAGACGCTGAACCAGGCCAAGCCCAAGACCATGGCCGTCAACATCAACGGCGAACTGCCTGACGGCGTCACCGCCAAGGACGTCGTCCTGGCGCTGATCGCCAAGGTCGGCACCGGCGGCGGCCAGGGCCACATCGTCGAGTACCGCGGCTCCACCATCGAGAACCTCTCGATGGAAGGCCGGATGACGATTTGCAACATGTCCATCGAGTGGGGAGCCAAGGCCGGCATGATGGCGCCGGACGAGACCACGTTCGCCTACCTGAAGGGTCGCCCGCACGCGCCCGAGGGCGAGGAGTGGGACGCCGCCGTCGAGTACTGGAAGACCCTCCGCACCGACGACGACGCCACGTTCGACGTCGAGGTGGACATCGACGCCACGCAGCTGACCCCGTTCGTCACCTGGGGCACCAACCCGGGTCATGGCGTCCCGCTGGGCGGCGTCGTGCCGGCCCCCGAGGACTTCGAGTCCGAGGTCGAGCAGGCCACCGCCAAGCGCGCCCTCGAATACATGGACCTGGTGCCCGGCACCCCCATGCGCGACATCACCGTCGACACCGTCTTCCTGGGCTCCTGCACGAACGGCCGCATCGAGGACCTGCGCCTCGCCGCCTCCGTGCTGCAGGGTCAGCACATCGCCGAAGGCGTCCGCATGCTGGTCGTGCCGGGCTCGGCGCGCGTCCGCATCCAGGCCGAGACCGAGGGCCTGCACCAGGTCTTCCTCGACTTCGGCGCCGAGTGGCGCGCCGCCGGCTGCTCGATGTGCCTCGGCATGAACCCGGACCAGCTCGCCCCGGGGGAGCGCGCCGCGTCCACCTCGAACCGCAACTTCGAAGGACGCCAGGGCAAGGGTGGGCGCACCCACCTCGTGTCGCCGGCCGTCGCTGCCGCCACCGCCATCGTCGGCCACCTGGCCGCCCCTGCAGACCTGATTGGAGCCTGACCAATGGAACCCTTCAAGAGCCACACCGGCATCGCCGTTCCGCTGCAGCGCTCGAACGTCGACACCGACCAGATCATCCCTGCGGTGTACCTCAAGCGCATCACCCGCACCGGTTTCGAGGACGGCCTGTTCTCCGCATGGCGCAACGATCCGGAGTTCGTCCTGAACAAGGAGCCGTTCGCCTCCGGCACCATCCTGATCCCCGGCCCCGACTTCGGCACCGGCTCCTCGCGTGAACACGCTGTGTGGGCCCTGCAGAACTACGGTTTCCGCGTGGTCATCGGTACCCGCTTCGGCGACATCTTCCGCTCGAACTCCGGCAAGGCCGGCCTGCTCGTGGCGCTCGTCTCCGACGCGGACCGCGACCTGCTGTGGGCCGCCATCGAGGCGGACCCCAACGTCGAGACGACGGTGGACCTCGAGTCGCAGACGATCGTGCGCGGTGACCTCACCGTGAAGTTCGACATCGACGAGTACACGAAGCACCGTCTGCTCAACGGCCTCGACGACATCTCGTTGACCCTGCAGGACGCGGACACCATCTCGGCCTACGAGGCGACCCGTCCGTCGTTCAAGCCGAAGACCCTCCCGGTGCGCACCGCCGGCTGAGTTCGCACCACTCCTCGCACGAAGGGGGGCCTGCCCGGGGCAGGCCCCCTTCTGCTGTCCCCGGGATCGGTGACCCAGGTTGTGGAAGTTTCAACCAATCTGTAGGGTTGAAAACTCAACCAGGTGGGTCGACCGATGCCGCCTCGACGTCTGAAACCAGGAGTTTCTCTCATGAAGAGCCTCATCGCCTTCCCCGCCGCGGCCCGGAATGTCGCCCTGCTCATCGCCCGCGTCATCCTCGGCACGGTGCTCATCGCGCACGGCGTCCAGAAGTTCAGCGAGTGGACCCTTGCCGGCACCGGCGCCGCGTTCGCGCAGATGGGCGTCCCCGCCCCGCAACTGTCGGCCACCGTCGCGGCGTTCATTGAGCTCGTGGGCGGCATCCTGCTGCTCGTGGGTGCCTTCTCTGCGATCGCCGGCCTCATCGTCGCCCTCGAGATGGCCGGCGCCGCCGTCATCGTGCACCTGTCCGGCGGGGTGTTCGTCGCCGCCAACGGGTGGGAACTCGTCGGCGTGATCGCCGCGGCCGCGCTCGCGGTCGGCGTCGCCGGTGCCGGTCGCTACTCCGTCGATGCGATGATCCTCGGCCGTTCGGCCGGTGTCGCTGCTGAGACGCGGGAGCTGCAGCCCGTCGGCAACTGATCCGCCACGCAGAGACGCCCCGGCCCGTCAGGGACCGGGGCGTCTCTGTCTTCCGCGCCATTGCAGGGGAGGCGGCAACAGGTGCCCGCGGAGCAAAGTCCTTCCGTGGGAATAACTCGCCGATGCGCAGCGTTACACAGCACATGACCACGATGCCAGCCATGACGCGCAGCGCCACCGCGTTGCCGGTGGGCTCAGTGCGGGCCATCGTGCTTCTCGCGCTATTCTCTGTCGTGATGGACAAGGAACTTCTCGATGCGTCAACTGACGCCGAACTCGACGACGCGGCCGCCGCGGCGTTCGAGGAGGAAGCGCTGAGCCACCTCGACCGCCTCTACGCCGCGGCGCTGCGCATGACGCGCAACCCGGCAGACGCCGAGGATGTCGTCCAGGACGCCTACGCGCGGGCCTTCGCCTCGCGGCACACGTTCCAGCCCGGTACCAACCTCAAGGCCTGGCTGTACCGCATCCTCACCAACACCTACATCAACGCCTACCGCAAGGCGCAGCGCTCCCCGCAGACCAGCGGCGACGAGGACGTCACGGACTGGCAGCTGGCCCGCGCCGCCTCACACGACTCCACCGGCCTGCGCAGCGCAGAGATGGAAGCGCTCGACCAGACGCCGGATGCAGCCGTCGCCAACGCGATTGCGGCACTCCCGGAGAATTTCCGCATGGCAGTTCTCCTCGCAGATGTCGAAGGGTTCTCCTACAAGGAGATCGCAGAGATCATGGACACCCCGCTGGGCACCGTGATGAGCAGACTGAACCGCGGCCGCGCCCAACTGCGCGAGCTGCTCGCCGACTACGCCCTCGAGCGGGGCATCGGCCGGAAGGCGGGGGGTCGGTGATGAGTGAAAGCGACATGTTCTCCCATGCGCACGACGAGATGGACGAATGCGTCCAGGCCCTCGCCAGGGTGCACGCGTTCCTGCACAACGAGCTCCTCGACGCCGACGCGGACATGATCCGTCACCACCTCCACGCCTGTGAACGATGTATGGAGAACTTCGAAATCGAATCCACCATCACCGAGATGATCCAGCGCAGCCTGCCGCAGAAGACGGCACCGTCGACGTTGACGGCCCGCATCCAGACCATGCGCATCTCCCGGACCGGCTGAGGACCAGCCGAAAGGTCAGAGAAACAACAAGCCCCCGCACCAGGCGGGGGCTTTGTGGTTTCTCCGGTCAGGCGTTGGGACGCTTACCGTGGTTGGCGCCGTTCTTACGACGAGCCTTACGCTTACGGCCACGCTTACCCATGTTGGGCCTCCTTAGGTCTGCTTATGTCTATTCAGGTGACGCCCCATTCTGCCAGAAGGACCCGGCTGCACGGAAAAGGGTGTCCGTGGCAGAGTGGAGCCTGTGACCCGTGACGTAGACCTGATGAGCGACGACGAGTGGCTGGACGCGTTCGTGTCCGGCTGGCAGATGCTGGCAGACCTGAGTTTCTCTGACCTGGTCCTCTGGAAACCCCTCACCGAAGAAGGCGACATCTTCGCCTGTACCGCCCAGGTGAGGCCGGTGACGGGCCCCACAGCCCTCGAGGAGGACATCGTGGGGGAACTCATCGAGTATGAGCCGGACCATCAGGTCACAGTTGCCTTCATGACGCACGAAATCGCGGAAACCACGGACAACGCGATCTCCGCCGGCATCCCCGTCGACGTCTGGGCCATCCCGGTTCTGAGGCACGACCGCCCGGTCGCGGTGATCGAGCGCCACACCAACCAGATGGGCATGCGCGCCACCGGTGCCCTCGAGGAGAACTACCTCGAAGCCGCAGAGATCCTCACCCAGATGCTGATGCGCGGCGAGTTCCCATTGGTGCCCCCGTCGGACAAGGCGCTCATGCCGCGAGTCGCCGACGGCGTGCTCAGGGTGCAGCCCGACGGCGTCATCTCGTACGCCAGCCCCAACGCCATCACCGGCTACCGCAGGTTGGGGGCCATCGGCGACATCGAGGGGGAGCGGTTCAGGGAACTCACCCGCCAACTCAGGCAGGGTGTCGAGTCGATGGGGCAGACGGTCAACGCGGACATCGACGGCAGGCTCACCCTGGAGTTCGACGTCGAGGCCCGGGGCGCGTCCATGCGCTTCGTGGTGTTGCCGCTGTGGCTGGAGTTCACCACCGCCGGCATGCTCGTCCTGTGCCGCGACACCACAGACCTGCGGCGCCGCGACCGGATGCTGGTGACCAAGGACGCCACCATCCGCGAGATCCACCACCGGGTGAAGAACAACCTGCAGACGGTGGCCGCGCTGCTGCGCATGCAATCGCGGCGGTTGAAGTCCGAGGAGGGCCGCGAGGCCCTGCGCGACGCCATGCGCCGCGTGTCGTCGATCGCCATGGTCCACGAGACCCTCAGCTACTCGCTGGTGGAGGAGGTGGCCTTCGACGGCGTCTGCGACAAGATCCTCGAGATGGTGGGCGACCTGGCCGCCTCAGCCGGCACGGTACGGGCCACGCGGCGCGGCACGTTCGGAGTGATCCCGGCGGAGATGGCCACGTCGCTGTCGATGGTGATCACCGAGCTCTGCCAGAACGCCGTCGAGCACGGCCTGGACAGCGCCTCAGGGCTCGTGGAGGTGCGGCCCCACCGCGACGGTGGCACGCTGACCATCGACATCCTCGACGGCGGCAACGGTCTCCCCGACGGATTCCGGATGGGATCGCAGAAGTCGTTGGGGCTGTCGATCATCTCGACGCTGATCCACGACCTCGACGGCACCTTCACGCTGAGGAACAGAGAGGACGGCGAGGGCGCCGTGGCCCACATCGTGCTGCCCGTTCCCTGACAACTCAGGACGCGCAGAGTTGGCCCCCGAGAGGGCTCACAACGGCGGGTCGGGTCAGTTGTTGCGGAGGCGGGAGCGGGCGGCGCGGCGCTTGATCGCGCGACGCTCGTCTTCGCTCAGACCGCCCCAGACGCCGTGGTCCTGACCGGCTTCGAGTGCCCACGAGAGGCACTGGTCCTTGACGACACAACGGGCGCAGATCTTCTTGGCCTCTTCGATTTGAGCCAAGGCCGGCCCCGTGTTGCCGACGGGAAAGAACAACTCCGGATCCTCAGTGAGGCAGGCAGCCCGGTGGCGCCAATCCATAGTTGTACTCCTTCTGTCGGGGGGGAATATCCGCTGCGGAATTCTCCGCAAGCTCATGCAGATTACCCTTGCCGGCAACGATAAGCAATAGCAGTGGCTGCGTGTTGTATACCGCGCCGATCGGCTGCAGACTTGCTGAGAATTGCTGGCTGGGGCACGCTGATCGGGTGACTGCTGTGCTGCGACGCCCACTGCTGGCGATCCCTGTGATCCTGACCGCCCTGATCGGTCTGGCCATCCTGGGCGTCGCCTTCGGCACGCTGGTGGCCAACAGCAGGATGTTCGGCATCGGGGTGGCGGCGATGCTCTCGGTCTACGGCATCGCCCTGATCGCCTTCGCCTGGCTGGTGGTGCGCGGCCAGCGGTGGGCGCTGGGCCTGATCGTCGCTTCGTCCCTGCTGCACGCCATGGTCGTCTACAGCCTGCTGGGCACCGATGACCGCGCGCAGTTCATCGGTGCCCTCGTCGTGGCCCCCTTCATCCTCGCGACGGTCGTCACCTCTGTGGTGGCGGTGGGTCGCGGCGAGCTGGAGCAGCTCTAGACGAGCCGCCCTGCTCCGGCGGCCGGCGTGGCGGTGAACCACTCCGGGGCACCGAAGCCCGCGTCGGCGAAGGCGGTGGCGATGGCCTGACCGATCCGGTCCGCCTCGCCGGCCTTTGTCAGCGCGATGATGCAGCCGCCGAAACCGCCGCCAGTCATGCGCGCACCCAGGGCGCCGGCCCGCTTGGCCGTGTCCACGGCGAGGTCGACGGTGGGCACCGTGATCTCGTAGTCGTCGCGCATCGAGGCGTGCGACGCATCCAGCAGCGGTGCCAACTCCGCGAGATCTGCGGATCGCGCCACCTCGAAAGCCTTCAGGACTCGCTCATTCTCCGTGACCACGTGCCGCACCCGCTTCACCATGGTGGGGTCCTCGAGTTTCTTGATGGCCTCGTCCAGGTCAGTGACGTCGCGCAGCGCAGGGATGCCCAGGATGGCGGCCGCCTGCTCGCAGGAGGCCCGGCGGGTGCCGTATTCGCCGTCGACGTGGCTGTGCGGGGTCTTCGTGTCGAGCACCAGCATCTCGTAGCCCTGCTCGGCCATCGGCAGGGGAACCTGCTCTGTCTCCAGCGTGCGGCAGTCCAGGAACAGGCCGTGCTCGGCCTCGCACAGGGTGCTGGCGGCCTGGTCCAGCAGGCCCGTGGGTGCTCCCACATAGGCGTTCTCGGCCACGCGGGCGAGCTTGGCGCGGTCGATGGGCTCGATGTCGAGCCCGTACAGGTCTGCGAGTACCGCGACGGTGGCGCATTCGATGGCGGCGGAGCTCGACAGGCCCGCACCGAGGGGCACGTCCGAACTCATCACCAGGTTGGCCCCACCCACGGCGTGGCCGGCCTCGCGCAGCGCCCAGACGACACCGGCGAGGTACGAGGACCAGCCCTCGGTGCCGGGGGACAGGTCCTCGATCCCCAGGCGCACCTCGTCGTCGAGTTCGAGCGAGACCATCACGAGCTCGTCGTCGTCGCGGCGACCGCCCGCGATGACCGCCTTCTTGTCGAGGGCGAACGGCAGGACGAACCCGTCGTTGTAGTCGGTGTGCTCACCGATGAGATTCACCCGACCCGGAGCGAACCACAGGCCCTCGGGTTCACTGCCCACCACAGCGCGGTAACGGTCTCTCAACGCATCGAGATCCAGCATCAGTCCTCCTCGTCGTCGTCGAGACGCGCGAGCCACGAGGCCAGACGCTCCACGGGGGTTTCGAATTCGGAGTTGAGGTCGACGAAGGTGCGTAGTTGTTCGGCGAGCCACTCGAAGGAGACCTCCTCGTGGCCGCGCCGATCAACCAGCTCTTCCAGCCCGCGGTCAGTGAAATACATGACCGAAAGCTTAGGGCCTCAGCCCAGGGCGGCGCGCAGCAGGTCCTCCTCCTGCTGCTTGTGCACCGCCATCGAACCCACCGACGGCGCCGACGACCACGGACGGGTCACCCGGGTCATCTTCATGTCGAATTCGGGGAACAGTTCCTTGACGGCACCGGGCAGGTGCACCGACATGAACGGCCACGCCCCCTGGTTCTCCGGCTCGTCCTGCACGAAGCGGATGTCGCTGACGTGCGAGTACCGACGCAGGATGGACACGAGTTCCTCGGCCGGAAGCGGGTAGAGGCGCTCCAGGGCGATGATCGCGATCTTCCCGTCATGACCGTTCTTCTCGCGGCGGGCCACCAGATCCCAACGGACCTTGCCGGAGCACAGGACGATGCGTTCCACCTTCGACGGGTCCTTGATGGTGGGATCGTCCAGAGCGGGGTGCCAGCGGCCGGAGGTGAACTCCTCCGGCGTCGACGTCGCCAGCTTGTTGCGCAGCATCGACTTCGGGGTGGCGATCACGACGGGGCGGTGCCAGTTGACGTACGCGTGCTGGCGCAACAGGTGGAAGTGGTTCGCGGGAGTCGACGGCTGGCACACCGCGAGCGCGCCTTCGGCGCAGAGCTGCAGCCAGCGTTCGATGCGGGCCGACGAGTGGTCCGGCCCCTGTCCCTCATAGCCGTGGGGGAGCAGCAGGCACACGCCCGACTTCTGGCCCCACTTGGCGTTGCCCGAGGCGACGAACTCGTCCGAGATGATCTGGGCGCCGTTGACGAAGTCGCCGAACTGCGCCTCCCACAGCACCAACGCGTCGGGACGGGCCACCGAGTAGCCGTACTCGAAGCCGAGGGCGGCATATTCGCTCAGCAGCGAATCCCACACCTCGAAGGTGGCCTGGTCCTCGGTGAGGTGCTTCAGAGGCACCCACGCCTCGTTGGTGACCCGGTCCACGATGGCGGCGAAACGCTGCGAGAACGTGCCCCGCCTCGAATCCTGGCCGGCCATGCGCACCGGGCGACCCTCGATGAGCAGCGACCCGATGGCGATCATCTCAGCGGTCGCCCAGTCGATGGGGCCGTTCATGATCGCCTCGGCGCGGCGCTCGAGCTGCGGCTGGACCTTCGGGTGCACGGCGAACCCCTCCGGGAACTGCGTGTGCACGTTGGCGATCCGCTGCAGCATCTCCGTGGTGATCTCAGTGAGCCGCTCTTCCGGCTTGGTGGGGTAGTACGGCACCTTGCGGTACTCGTCCGGCGCGCCCTTGGAGTCGCGCACCTCGCGGAACACGTTCTCGAGGCGGGCGCGGAAGCGGTTCATGACGTCCTCGGCGTCGGCCATGGAGATGTCACCACGGCCGATCAGCGACTCGGTGTAGAGCCGGCGCGTGGAGCGCTTCTGCTCGATGAGGTCGTACATGTTCGGCTGCGTGAAGCTCGGGTCATCACCCTCGTTGTGGCCACGACGCCGGTAGCAGACCATGTCGATGACGACGTCCTTGTGGAACGTCTGCCGGTACTCGAACGCGATGCGGGCCGCGCGGATGCACGAATCCGGGTCATCGCCATTGACGTGCAGCACGGGGGCGGAGATGGACTTGGCCACGTCGGTGGAGTACGTCGAAGAACGCGACTCGGTGGGCGCCGTGGTGAAGCCCACCTGGTTGTTGACCACGACGTGGATCGTGCCACCGGTCTTGTAGCCGCGCAGCTGCGACATCTGCAGCGTCTCGAAGACCACGCCCTGGCCGGCGAACGACGCGTCGCCGTGCATGGTGAGGGGGAGCACCGGGTAGTCGCTCTGGCGCAGCATGTCCTGCTTGGCGCGGGCGATGCCCTGGAGCACCGGGTTCACGGCCTCCAGGTGCGACGGGTTGGCGGCCACGGACGTCTTGACGGTGGCACCGTTCGAGGCGACGAAGGTACCCTCCGCGCCCAGGTGGTACTTCACGTCACCCGTGCCCGACCTGTCGACCTGGCCGTCGAACTCGCGGAAGATCTGGCCGTAGCTCTTGCCGACGATGTTGGCCAGCACGTTGAGGCGTCCACGGTGTGGCATGCCGATGCACACCTCGTCGACGGAGTCGTTGGCCGCCTGCTGTGCGATCTCGTCGAGCAGCACGATGACGGACTCGCCGCCCTCGAGGGAGAAGCGCTTCTGGCCGACGAACTTCGTCTGCAGGAACGTCTCGAAGATCTCCGCCTCGTTGAGCTTGTCCAGGGCGTGCATGTGCTCGTCGTGCGTCAGCGCCTGGTGCTGCTTCTCCATGCGCTGCTGGAACCAGCGGCGTTGCCGCGGATCCGGGATGTGCATGTACTCGATGCCGACGGTGCGGCAGTACGAATCCTGCAACGTGGAGATGATGTCGCGCAGCGGCAGGTAGGTTCGCTCGGAGCCACCGAAGGTGCCCACCGCGAACTGGCGGTCCAGGTCCCAGATGGAGAGCCCGTGCGTCTCGAGGCGCAGGTCCTCATGGGAGCGCTGGCGGTACTCCAGCGGGTCCGTGTCGGCGACCAGGTGGCCGAACGCGCGGTAGGAGTTGATCAGCTCCAGCACCCGGGCGGTCTTGGAGACCTGGTTGTCGCGGTGCGCGGAGATGTCACCGGCCCACCGGAGGGGCTCGTAGGGGATCCGCAGCGCTTCGAAGATCTCGTCGTAGAAGCCGTTCTCGCCGAGCAGCAGCCCGTGCATCGTCTTCAGGAACTCTCCGGAGGTGGCGCCCTGGATCACGCGGTGGTCATAGGTGGAGGTCAGGGTGGTGACCTTGGACACCGCGAGGTCTGTCATCTTGGACTCGCTCATGCCCTGGAACTCGGCCGGGTAGTCGATGTTGCCGACGCCGAGGATCATGCCCTGGCCGGTCATCAGGCGGGGCACCGAGTGGTTGGTGCCGATGCCGCCCGGGTTGGTGAGCGACGCCGTCGTGCCGGCGAAGTCCGACACCTGCAGATCACCGGCGCGGGTCTTGCGCACCACCTGCTCGTAGGCGGACCAGAACTGGAAGAAGTTGAAGTTCTCGCAGCCCTTGATGTTGGGCACCAGGAGTTGGCGGGTGTCGCCCTTCTGGATGTCGATGGCGATGCCGAGGTTGATCGAGGGGTTCTCGATCAGGTTGGGCTTGCCGTCCACCATGTCGTAGGCGTTGTTCATCTCCGGCATGGCCTTGAGAGCCTGCACCATGGCGTAGCCGATGAGGTGGGTGAACGAGACCTTGCCGCCCTTTGACTGGCGCAGGAAGTTGTTGATCAGCACGCGCTGGTCGATGACCAGCTTCATCGGCACCGAGCGCACGGACGTGGCCGTGGGCACGGTGAGGGAGGTGTCCATGTTCTTGGCCGTGCGCATGGGGGCACCGCGCAGGACCGTGTACTTGGGCTGGGCACCCGTCGGCTCGGGACGGACGTTCGGGTTGGGGGTGTTGGCGCTGAGGCCGGCACCGGTGCCGGGGTTGTGCGGCGCGTTGCGGCCCGTGGTCACCTTTTCGACGGTGGGCTTGCTCTCAGTCTTGGCCGCAGCCGGCTTGGGGGCGGGCGCGTCCGACAGGCCGGAGGCCGCTTCGCGCTGCTTCGCCTCGGGCGACTTCGGGCGCTCCGACTTGGCTTCCGGCTTCGTCTCGGGCTTCGGGGCCGGCTTCGTCTCGGCCCGGGGCATGGCCTGCGGTTTCTCGGCGGCACGACTCGTCGGCGGCGCGGCGGACTCCACCGCTGCGGGCTGCGGAGGTGCACCCTCGGCAGCGAAGAACTCACGCCAGGTGGCGTCCACTGACTGCGGGTCTGCGTCATACGCCTCCCGCTTCTCGTCGATCAGCCAGGAGTTGGCACCGAAAAGGTCATTCGAGTCAGGTGCTGACATGTTCCGTGGCAGAAGCCACTTTCCCCTCTATTTGGACGGAGGCCGCAGACGTCTGCGGCTGCTTCACTGAGCTTACCCAATAATGGGCAGCCGTCCCGACCACTCTCAGGACGTGGAGCGTCGGGTCGCCTTCACAGTCAGCACGACGGAGTAGATCGTCAGTGCCACGAGCACGAGGTTGCGCAGGATGAGCACGGAGGTCTCCGGGCCGGCACCCTGGGGGATCGCCATGATCCCGTATGCGCCCCACGGGTAGGTGAACTGGGTGAGGCCACCGGCGATCACCAACGCCACGGCGATCACCGTGGCGTGGCGCCGCAGCCACTCGCTGCGCTGCACCACCAGCAGGGCGGCGACGGGGCCGCCGAGCCACACGATGTACTGCGGCGACAGCGTCTTGTTGGCGATCACCGTGGCCAGCACGATCGCCAGCACAGCCAGCAGCATGGCCTCGTGGAGGCGATGGTCCTGTTCGCGGAAGAGCCGGATGAGGCGGTAGCTCAGCCAGATGGTCAGCAGCACCGACGCGGCGGTCAGCACAGTCGACACCGTCAGCAGCTGGCTGATGCCCGGGCCGGTGACGATCTCGAGCGCGTTGTACTGCGACAACTCGATGAGCCAGCTCTCGTTGTGGGTGAACGTGCGCAGGAACATCAGGGGAGTGGCCGGCACGGATTCGATCTGCAGGCCGCGGTCGCTCTGCCACGTCAGCGGAGAGGCCGAACGGGTCCAACCGCTCGTGATCAGCGACGCGGCAGCCAGGCCGAAGCCCACCACGATGAAGCCGATGAGTCGCGAGCGGGCGCCCCCCTTGCGTAACGGGTCGGGCGCCAACAGGGGCCCGATCAGCAGCGCCGGCCACAGCTTCACGGCCGCGCCCAGCCCGATGGCGCCGCCGGCGATCTTCGGGAACCTCAGCGCGTACACGCAGGCGACTGCGACCAGGGCCGCGGGAATGAGGTCGAAGCGGTACCAGAGCACCGCCCCCTGCGCGCCGGTGAACAGGATCCAGAAGAGTGTCCCGGCAGCATTGCCGCGTCGGTACATGAGGATCGCCACCAGGGCGTCGAGCGCGAGGAAGCAGCCGACGTACACCGGGGTCCAGGTCTCCCAACCCCCGCCCAGGGTGTAGATCAGCTGCAGGAGCCACACGGCGGGGACGGGGTACTCGAGCATGATGCCCGTCTCGCCCATGTCCAGCTTGTTGAGGTAGAACGCGTAGTAGCTCACGTCGTTGGCGATGAACGCCACCTGCTCGAGCTTGAGCGACAGCAGGATGAGATACCGGGTGGCGGCGAACAGTGCCACCAACAGCACGGGAACGAGAATGTCTCGGAAAGTCAGGCCACGTGGCGCGCGCCCGGCTCCGGTCATCTTCTGGCCTCCCCTGTGAACGGCTTGCGCCCCCGCGAGGATTCGAACCTCGGCTCCCGCCTCCGGAGGGCGGTGCTCTATCCCCTGAGCTACGGGGGCCTGTTGCCCGAAGGCGACCGGTGAAAGGGTAGCACCTCGAAACGGTCGTCAACACCACCACCGCCTGCCGCTATGGTTGCCGCGTGCGTAGGTTGCTCGTCTTCGTGGTCAGTGCGGTGCTGCTCGTGGGGTGCGTCTCGCGCCCGGAGCCCGCACCTGCCGTGCAGCGCGACACCGCTCCGCCCTGGGATGCGCCACGCGACGCAGTCTCCTTCATCCGTGCGGCCGGACTGCCTGAACTGAGCCTGGGCGACGACGCAGACCCGTGGATACTGGACCTGGCGGTCACGGTGGACGGCGCCCCCGTCGAGATTCCGGCCTACATCGGGATCGACCGGCCGCGAGCCATCCAGGCGCCGGTGCACACGCACGATGCCGGCGGCGAGGTGTGGCTGGAGGGGGAATCGAACCGGGAATCCACCCTGGGTCACTTCTTCTCCCTGTGGGGCGTCAGGTTCGACGACGGCTGCCTCGGTGCGGCCTGCGGCTCGGTCGAGGTCCGCGTCGACGGCGAGCCCGTCGACGGTGATCCCACCCAGGTGCTCCTGCGGGACGCCAGGGAGATCCGGGTCGTGGCCACCAGCTGAGCGAAATAACGATTGCCAACCGTGCTCTGGCAGGCTTGGCCCCATGACGCACATGCACATCGCCGGCTCGATCCACGCGGACGCCGTGCAGGGCGGGCCCCAGTGGCTCACCGTGCCCGACGACCTCAACGAGCTCGACCTCAAGCTCTGGCCCCGCGGCACCCACCGCGACGACCAGGGCCGCATCGTCGTTGCCGGTGTGGCGCTGACCGACGCAGCCGCTGAGCACGGTACGCCCGTCTACCTGATCGACGAGGACGACTTCCGCTCCAGGGCCCGTGACTTCATCACGGCCTTCCCCGGCTGGTCGGTCTACTACGCGGGCAAGGCGCTGCTGACGCGGCGGGTTGCACGTTGGGCGGCCGAGGAGGGCCTCAACCTCGACGTCACCACCATGGGTGAGATGCGCATCGCGCTGGCCGGCGGGATGCCGGCCGAGCGGCTCGGTCTGCATGGCAACAACAAATCCGACGCCGAGATCGCGTTCGCCCTCGAGCAGGGCGTGGGGCGGATCATCGTGGACTCCTTCGACGAGATCAACCGACTGGAGCGGGCGTGCGCCGACGGCGGTCACACCGCCAACGTCCTGATCCGCGTCACCACCGGCGTCGAGGCGCACACCCACGAGTACATCGCCACCGCGCACGAGGACCAGAAGTTCGGCCTCAGCATCATGGGTGGCGCGGCGTTGACCGCGCTGGTGCGCTGCCACTCGTCGCGGTTCCTCGAGCTGCGCGGCATCCACAGCCACATCGGCTCCCAGATCTTCGAGACGCACGGCTTCGAGGTGGCCATCCGCCGCACGATGAAGCTGGCCTCACAGTTCCGCCAAGCCACCGGTGTCGAACTACCGGAGCTGGACCTCGGCGGTGGCTTCGGTATCGCCTACACCGCGGCCGACACGCCGTCGACGACCACGGAACTCGCGTCCTCCTTCGAAGAGATGATCGACCATGAGTGCCGCGCGTTCGGCATCAACCGCCCGCACCTGAGCATCGAGCCCGGCCGCGCCATCTGTGGCCCGTCCGGCGTAGCCGTCTACGAGGTCGGCACCGTCAAGCAGGTCGAACTCGAGGGTGGCCGCTCGCGGATGTACGTCAGCGTCGACGGCGGCATGAGCGACAACATCCGCCCGGCCCTGTACGCCGCCGAGTATTCCGGCGCCATCGCCAACCGCACTTCCGAGGCGCAGCCCGTCCTGTGCCGCGTCGTGGGCAAGCACTGCGAGGGTGGCGACATCCTCATCCGCGACGTCTTCCTCCCCGCGGACGTGCGCATCGGCGACCTCATCGCCGTCCCGGGATCCGGCGCCTACGCGCGCAGCATGGCCAATAACTACAATCAGATCCCGAAGCCCCCTGTCGTCAGCGCGAAGGACGGTGTCACCGACGTGATGCTGCGCCGTGAAACGCTGGATGACCTCATGAGATTGGACGTGGGTAAGTGAGCAAGCCGCTGAAGGTTGTGCTGTTGGGGGCCGGCGTCGTCGGTAGCCAGGTGGCACGCATCATCCTCAACGAGGGTGACACCCTCGAGGCCCGCATCGGCCGCCGCCTCGAACTCGTGGGCATCGGTGTGCGGCGCATGGACGTCGAGCGGCCCGGCATCGACCCGGCGCTGCTGACCACTGACCTCGAGTCCCTCGTCGCCCGCGACGACCTCGACATCGTCATCGAACTCATCGGCGGCCTCGACCCCGCCCGGGAACTGGTGCGCACGGCCCTCCAGAAGGGCGCCTCGGTGATCTCCGCCAACAAGGCCCTCCTGGCGGAGGACCTGGGCGAGCTGTCCCGCATCGCTGAGGAGAAGGGCGTCGACCTCTACTACGAGGCCGCCGTCGCGGGCGCCATCCCGATCATCCGGCCGCTGCGCGAGTCGTTGGTGGGCGACGACATCACCGAGGTGATGGGCATCGTCAACGGCACCACCAATTTCATCCTGGACAAGATGGTCACAGACGGTGTCAGCTTCGACTCGGCGCTCGCCGAAGCCCAGCAACTGGGTTACGCCGAAGCCGATCCCACCGCCGACGTCGGCGGCCACGATGCGGCGGCGAAGGCCGCCATCCTCGCCGGGCTGGCCTTCCACACCGAGGTCAAGGGCCAGGAGGTCTTCACCGAGGGCATCACCGGCGTGACCGAGGCCGACATCGCCGCGGCCGAGTCGATGGACTGCACCGTCAAGCTCCTCGCGGTAGCCAAGCTGACCGAAGACGACCGCATCATCGTCAAGGTGCACCCGGCCATGGTGGCCAACAAGCACCCGCTGGCGGCGGTGCGTGGCGCCTACAACGCCATCTTCGTGAACTCGCGTGAGGCCGGCGAACTGATGTTCCTCGGCGCCGGTGCGGGCGGGGCCCCGACGGCCAGCGCGGTGATGGGCGACGTCGTCACCGTGGGCCGCAACCGCCACCGCGGCACCGCCGCGCACATCGGCTCGGGCTACACCCGCCGCCAGGTGGCGCCCGTCGGCGAATCCTGGACGCAGTTCTACGTCAGCTTCGAGGTGGAGGACCGCCCAGGCGTGCTCGCCAGGTGCGCCGCTGTGTTCGGCGACCACAACGTGTCGCTGCGCGTGGTGCAGCAGTCCTATCTTGAGGACGAGGTGCACGTGGAGGGCTTCCCGGCCCGCCTCGGCGTCATGACGCACATCACGCAGGAGTCGTCGCTGGCGGCCGTCGTCGAGCAACTGTGCGAATCTGATTTCGTGGGCTCCGAGGTGCGCGTCATGCGCGTCGTAGGCTTCTGAGGTGGCCCGACGCCTGACTGTGCGGGTGCCGGCCACGACGGCGAACCTGGGCTCCGGGTTCGACTGCGTCGGCATGGCCTTCGACTGGTACGACGAGCTGACGCTCGACCTGTGGGAGGCGCCCGGCCTGGAGGTTGCGGTGACGGGGGAGGGCGCCCACCAGGTGCCGACGGACGAGAGCCATCTCGTGGTGCGGTCCATCCACCGTGGCCTGGCGGCGTGGGGCGCTGAGGCGCCCGGGTTCCGTCTGACGGCGCACAACACCATTCCGCACTCCCGGGGCCTGGGCTCCTCGGCGGCCGCCATCGTGGCCGGGCTGGCGCTGGCGTGGGGGATCGCACGCCCCGGCGAACCCATGGACCGTTCCGCCATCACCCGGCTGGCTCACGAAGCCGAGGGCCATCCCGACAACGCCGGTGCCGCGGTCTGGGGCGGGGCGATCCTGGCGTGGGCCCGCGACGAGAGGGTCTCACTGGTGCAGTTGCCGCTGGCAGAAGGTTTCCGCGCAGTGGCCTTCGTGCCGGACTTCGAGTCGAAGACCGACGACGCGCGCGCCGTGCTGCCGGACACCGTGACGCGCGCCGACGCCGTCGCGCAGGCCATCGCGGCGGCCGCCTTGCCGCTGGCTCTCACGAAACGACCTGACCTGCTCTTCGACGCGACGTCGGACCGGCTGCACCAGCAGTACCGCGCGCCGATGATGCCGTCGAGCCACGACCTGATGCTGCGCCTCCGCGGAGCCGGGGCGCCGGCCGCGATCTCCGGGGCGGGGCCGACGGTGATCGCCGTCGGCCTTGACGAGCAGCTGGCCGGTGTGGACGCCGTCGATGTCACGGGTTTCACCGTGCGCCACCTGCGTCCCGCCGGGGGCGTGGAACTGTTTTAGCCCGAAACTTTGGTATCTGGGCCGGGTCATTGCTAACCTGATGAGTGGCCCACCGAAGAAGGCGCTGTTCGCGGCGAATCTGCCGCAGTTCTTCAGCTGCTGAGTGGGTCCCATCATTCTGACGCCGACGGCGCCTCCTGAATCCATTTTCGGCGCGTCGGCTCTTGGGAAGGAATCTCGTTGAGCGAATCCGCTGACCTGTCCAGCATGAAACTGGTCGACCTGAAGCAGGTGGCCACAGGGCTGGGCATCAAGGGCATCTCCGCCATGCGGAAGGCCGATCTGGTCTCCGCCATCCAGAACCAGGGAGGCGGCAGGCCAGCGCGCCAGCGCAGCGCCGAGCGTCCCGCGCAGGCGGAGCTCCTCACCGCGGCGCAGCCGAAGAACGGATCCTCCGCCCCGGAGCAGCCGCGCGATGGCGAGTCGTCCCGCGACCAGCAGCCCCGCGAACAGCGTGACCAGCAGCCCCGCGAACAGCGCCAGCAGCGCGATCAGCAGCCGCAGCGCGATCAGCAGTCGCGTGGCGACCAGCAGCGTGGCGACCAGCAGCAGGGCGACGGCACCCGCACCCGGCGTCGCCGCGGCCGAGACCGCGAGCGTCAGCCCAACCCGGAGACCATCGAAGTGGTGGGCGAACTCCTGGAGGCCGCCATGGGCGGCGCGCAGCCGGCAGCCGGCGGCCAGCAGCAGCCGCAGCAACAGCAGCGCGAGCAGCAGCCGGCCCAGTCCCGCTCCGTGAACGTCGAGCCCGCCAGCTATGACGACGACCAGGGTGGTTCCCGCCGCGGTCGCCGTCGCCGTAGCCGTGACCGAGACCGCAACCAGCGCCGCCCCACCCGTGGCGGCCAGGGCATGGACCGCATGGACGCCGAGGTCACCGTCACAGACGACGACGAACTGGCCAACATCTCCGGCATCGTCGACATCAACGACAACTACGCCTTCGTCCGGACGACGGGCTACCTGCCCGGCCCGGCGGACGCCTACCTGTCCATGGCCACCGTCCGCCGCTACGGCCTGCGTCGCGGCGATGTGATCAGCGGAGCCGTGCGCGTCGCCCGCGAGGGGGAGCGCAAGGACAAGTTCCAGCCGCTCGTGCGCATCGACTCGGTGAACGGCGACGACCCGGAGAAGGCCAAGGGCCGTCCCGAGTTCCAGAAGCTCACCCCCCTGTACCCGCAGGAGCGCCTGCGCCTCGAGACGGTGCAGAACAACCTCACCGGCCGCATCATCGACATGGTCTCGCCCATCGGCAAGGGCCAGCGCGGCCTCATCGTGTCGCCGCCGAAGGCCGGCAAGACGATGATCATGCAGTCCATCGCCAACGCGATCGCCGCGAACAACCCTGAGGTGCACCTCATGGTCGTCCTGGTCGACGAGCGGCCTGAAGAGGTCACCGACTTCCAGCGCACGGTCTCCGGCGAGGTCATCGCCTCGACGTTCGACCGCCCCGCCGAGGACCACACCATGATCTCGGAGCTGGCCATCGAGCGCGCCAAGCGCCTGGTGGAGCTGGGCCACGACGTCGTCGTGCTGCTGGACGGCATCACGCGTCTGGGGCGTGCCTACAACCTGGCCGCCCCCGCGTCGGGCCGCATCCTGTCCGGTGGCGTGGACTCGGCGGCGCTGTACCCGCCGAAGAAGTTCTTCGGCGCCGCCCGCAACATCGAGAACGGTGGCTCGCTGACCATCCTGGCCACCGCCCTCATCGAGACCGGTTCCAAGATGGACGAGGTCATCTTCGAGGAGTTCAAGGGCACGGGCAACATGGAACTGCGGCTGCGCCGCGAACTCGCGGACAAGCGCATCTTCCCGGCCATCGACGTCGACGCCTCGGGTACCCGTCGCGAAGACCTCCTCCTCAACCGCGACGAGCTGCAGATCATCTGGAAGCTGCGTCGCGCGCTCTCCGGTCTGGACAACCAGGCCGCGCTGGAGACGCTGAAGTCGCGGATGACGAAGACCGCCAGCAACCACGACTTCCTGCTCAGCGTGCTCAAGACCACCCCGGCTCAGGACGGTTAGGCCGCAACGGTTGCGCGTGGCATAATACGTAGATGTGCCGGTTCACGCCGCCTCCAGGCGACCCGGCCGAAACCCACACCCCTAGGAGCTCATCATGAAGCAGGGAATTCACCCTGACTACGTCGAGGCCCAGGTCACCTGCACCTGCGGCAACACGTACACCACCCACAGCACCAAGGCAACGCTGAACGCCGACGTGTGCGCCGAATGCCACCCGTTCTACACCGGCAAGCAGAAGATTCTTGACACCGGTGGCCGCGTGGCGCGCTTCGCGAAGCGTTACGCCAAGAAGTAGCCAAGCAGACGAACGCCGTGATCCGGGCAGTGCCCGGACCGGCGTTCGTTTCTTTTTGCCCTCGATCCACCGTGCCCAGGAGCCAGCCATGTTCGACAACGCACAGCCTCTGATCGACGAGTTCCGCGATCTGGAGAAGCAGCTATCAGACCCCGAACTGCACTCCGACATGGCCCGCTCCCGCAGGGTCGGGCGTCGCTACGCCGCGCTGCGTCCCGTCGTCGAGGGCATCGAGGAGTACCGCAGGCTGACCGGCGACCGTGGGGCGGCTGCTGAGTTGGCGGCCGACGATCCGGCGTTCGCCGACGAGGTCGCGGAACTGGACGCCCAGATCGAGACGGCCACGGCCAAGCTCACCCGGCTGCTCGCCCCGCGCGACCCCAACGACGACGCCGACGCCCTCGTCGAGATCAAGTCCGGCGAGGGCGGCGACGAGTCGGCCCTGTTCGCCGGTGACCTGTTGCGCATGTACACCCGCTACGCCGAGGACCTCGGTTGGAAGATCGAGATCCTCGATGCGCAGGACACAGACCTGGGCGGGTACAAGTCGGTCACCGTCGCGGTCAAGGGCGGCAGCAGCCTGGGGTTCGGGCCCTACGGCCGGCTCAAGTTCGAGGGTGGCGTGCACCGCGTCCAGCGGGTGCCGGTCACGGAATCGCAGGGCCGCATCCACACCTCGGCCGCAGGCGTCCTGGTGATGCCGGACGTGGAGGCCGACGAGGTGGAGATCAACGACGACGACCTCCGCATCGACGTGTACCGCTCCTCCGGCCCCGGCGGCCAGGGCGTCAACACCACGGACTCCGCCGTGCGCATCACGCACCTCCCGACGGGCGTGGTGGTGAGCTGCCAGAACGAGCGCTCCCAGCTGCAGAACCGCGAATCCGCCATGCGGATGCTGCGCGCCCGGCTCACCCAGCGCGCGGAGGCGGAGGCCGCTGCGGCCGCCTCTGACGCCCGCAAGTCGCAGGTGCGCACCGTGGACCGTTCGGAGCGCATCCGCACCTACAACTTCCCGGAGAACCGGATCACCGACCACCGGATCGGCTTCAAGGCCCACAACCTCGACGCCGTGCTCGAGGGGGCGCTCGCCCCGCTACTCGACGCGCTGGCCGAGCAGGATCTCGCCGAGCGCCTCGCCGGAGTGGGCGGGTGAGGGCCAGTGAAGTCGCCCACGAGGTCGCCGAACGCCTGAGCCGCTCCGGCTCGCCCAGCCCCGGCCCGGAGGCGCGCACCCTGGTGGCGCATGTGCTCGGCATCGAGCCGGCACAGTTGCTGGTGGCGAGCGTCTCGCCCGGGCAGCGCGCCGTCGTCGACCAGCTCGTCGACCTCCGCGCCGAAGGTGCGCCGCTGCAGCACCTGACCGGCGTGGCCTACTTCCGGTACGAGACCCTCGAGGTCGGCCCCGGCGTGTTCGTCCCGCGTCCGGAGACCGAGGAGATGGTCACCTGGGCGTTGAAGCAACTGGCTGCGCGGCCCGTCGGGCGGCGCCGTGTCGTGGAGCTGTGCGCTGGCTCGGGTGCCATCACGGCGGCCATCGGGCACGAACTGGGCCAGGTGGAGCTCCACGCCGTCGAACTCTCGCCCGACGCGCACGCGTATCTCGTGCGCAACCTGGACGGGCTGGCCGTCGACGTCGTGCTCGGCGACATGGCGGAGGCTTTCCACGAACTCGACGGCACCGTTGATCTCGTGATCGTCAACCCTCCGTACATCCCGGAGCCGCACAGGCAACTGCTGCCCGCCGACGTGTTGCAGGACCCCGAGATGGCGCTCTTCTCTGGCCGGGACGGCCTCGACGCCCTGCGGGTCGTCGCTCAGGTCGCCACGCGGCTGCTGCGTCCCGGTGGGCTCCTCGCCACGGAACACGACGACTCCCATGCGCCCGCCGTCGTGCGCCTCTTCGAGGAGGCCGGTTTCGCCGACGTGACCCCACGCAACGATCTGACGGGCCGCCCACGGTTCGTCACTGCCGCCGCACCGCCGGATGATGGCAGGATTGGGCTGTGACTCAATCCCCACGCGTCTTCAACCTCGACGCCGACGGCGACACCGGCCTCCGCGAGGCCGCCGCGGCCGTCCGCGAGGGCCAGTGCATCGTGCTGCCCACAGACACCGTCTACGGCATCGGGGCAGATGCCTTCGACGCTGACGCCGTACAGCGGCTGCTCAACGCCAAGGAGCGCGGCCGCGACATGCCCCCGCCCGTGCTGGTGGCGGAGCCGTCCATGCTGCGCGCGGTCGCCGACGAGGTGCCCGAGGGTGCCGCAGCGCTGGCGAAAGCCTTCTGGCCCGGTGCGCTCACCCTGATCCTGCGCGCCCAGCCCCGCTCCGGCATGCAACTGGGGGACACCGGCGGCACGGTCGCCGTCCGGGTGCCGGACCATGAGGGCGCGCGCGCCCTGCTGCGCCACACCGGCCCGCTCGCTGTGAGCTCCGCCAACGTCCACGGTCGGCCCGCCGCGGTGACGGCCCAGGAGGCGGTCGACCAGCTGGGCGACCGCGTCGCCGTCTACCTCGACGCCGGGCCCGCCGCCGGGGGAGTGGCGTCCACCATCGTCGACTTCGCCTCCTCGCCTGAGGGCCGTGTCCTCAGGGAAGGCGCGCTGAGCCTGGCGCAGCTGCACGAGTTCGCACCCCAGGTCATCGGCCTACCGACGGAGCCCGAACCGGAACATGATCCGGAGCCCGGACCCGAACCCGAACCTGCGCCCGAGCCCGAGCCGGAGTCCGACGTCTCGGCCGAGGGTGAACCCGAGGAACCGGGTCACTAGTGCGCGAATACCTCCTGGTGCTGTTCGTCGCAGCCGGTGCCACCTACCTCCTGTCGGGGTTGGCCCGGAACATCGCGGTGCGCACGGGAGCCCTCGCCACGGTCCGCAACCGTGACGTCCACACCCATCCCATCCCGTACTTCGGCGGCATGGCGATGTTCGGTGGCCTGGTCATCGCCATGCTGCTCGCCGTCCAGATGCCGTTCCTCGGCCGGTACACCACCGTGGAGCACGATGCCTCCGCCGTGCTGTGGGCGGGCCTGGTCATCTGCATCGTCGGCGTGCTCGACGACAAGTACGACATGCCGGCGTTGGTAAAGTTGGGCGGCCAGGTGCTGGCCGCCGGCGTCGCCGTCATGCAGGGCGTGCGCATCTACTGGATCCCGCTGCCGAACCGGATCGTCGGGCTCGACGACACCACCAGCATCATGGTGACCGTCCTGATCATCGCCATCTGTGTCAACGCCGTGAACTTCGTCGACGGCCTCGACGGCCTGGCGGCCGGCGTGGTGGCCATCGGGTCCGGCGCCTTCTTCAGCTACACGTACGTGCTGGCCTACGAACAGGAACTCGCCCGCGCCACGACGGCGAGCCTCATCACGGTGGCCACCTGCGGCATCGCCGTGGGGTTCCTGTTCCACAACTGGCACCCCGCGAAGATGTTCATGGGCGACTCCGGCGCGATGCTGCTCGGCCTGCTGATGGCCATGAGCGCCATCTCCTTCACGGGCCAGCTCGACCCCAGCGCGCTGGCGCAGGGCAGCGACGTGCTGCCCGCCATCCTGCCCATCCTGCTGCCGGTGGCGGCGCTGGCGCTGCCGCTCCTCGACCTGATGCTCGCCTGGGTGCGGCGGGCCTGGAACGGCCAGCACCCTTTCCAGGCGGACAAACAGCACCTGCATCACCGCCTGCTGGCCCGGGGGCACTCCCACTGGGGGGCCGTGCTCCTCATGTACGGCTGGTCCGCCGTCGTCTCGGTGGGGCTGGTGCTGATCGCCCTCACCAACCGCTCCACCGCGGTGTGGCTGGTGGCGGGAAGCCTGGTGACCGTGCTCGTGCTCACGCTCTGGCCAGTGCGCACCGCGCCGAGCTTCATCGGCGGCCGCGAGGCCGAGGTCGTCGACAGGAAGAGCGTCGATGACTGAAGCGCGCCGCAAGGTGACCGGAGCCACCCGGCGGGCCAGGGAAATGATGATCGGCGGTGTCGTCGCCGGTCATGTCGTGGGCCTCACCATCCTCGGCCTCGCCCTGGCCATCGACGGCCCGAGCGCCGCCCTGACGGCCGCCCTGGGTTTCGCCGCCGTCGTCATCTTCTACTCGATCGGGCAGGCGCTCGAGGTGGTCGCCTCCGAACTCGAACCCTTCCAAGGGCTCAGCCTGGTCCTCGTGAGTTACGGCGTCCGGGTGGTGGGCATCGCGGCCGGGCTGTGGGCGCTGCTGAGCCTGTCGTCCGTCGCACCGCATGTCTCCAAGGGATGGCTGCTCCTGAGCGTGGCGGGCACGGTTCTGGCCTGGGTGTTCGGCGTCGTGTTCGTGGCCTCCCGCCAGCGGGTGCCGGTCTACGACCACGAGTACGAGCCGCCGTCCGCTGGCTGACCGCAGAGGTTTTTGGGACAGGACGTCGCCGATGTGTAACAACCTGCTCTTTCCGCTAGGCTCAACCACGTTATGGGCACTTCACCTACGCCAGGCGACGGGTCAGAGCGTTCTGGCCCCACCGGGCATGAGGACGGCATGGCCGTTCTCGCCTACATCCTCGCAGGGTTGATTTTCTACGGGGGCCTCGGGTGGGTCGGTGATCATTTCCTCGAGACAACATGGTTACTGCCACTCGGACTCATCGTAGGACTTGTCAGTAGCTTGTATCTGATCATCAAACGATATGGGAGTGGTACGTGACTCTGGGCCTTCTTCCGCTGGAGACCGGCGGCGACTACGAGCCACCTGGCACCGAGGACTTCCTCTGGGGATCCATCATGCCGGGCGTCCTCCCCGACTGGGTCAACAAGCCCCTCATCCAGGCGGTCATCGGCGCCCTGCTGGTCATCACCCTGTGGGTGATTGCGTCCCGCAAGCTGAAGGTGCGGCCCACCAAGGGTCAGTTCTTCGCGGAGTATCTCTACGAGTTCGTCCGCAACGGCATCGCGCGCGACATCCTCCATTCCGACTTCCGCAAGTTCCTGCCGTATCTCCTCGGCCTCTTCACGTTCCTGCTGGTGAACAACTGGTTCGGCCAGTTCTTCTACTTCATGTACCCGGCGTTCTCCAACGTCGGCTACGCCTACGGCCTGGCCATCCTCTCCTGGTTGGTCTACGTCGGCGCAGGCTTCGCCAAGTGGGGCTTCGGCGGCTTCCTCAAGAGGGCGCTCGTCCCCGACGGCGTGCCCGTGTACCTGCTGCCGCTGGTCATCCCGCTGGAGTTCCTGGCCACGTTCATCACGCGCCCCATCACGCTGGCCCTGCGTCTCTTCGCCAACCTGTTTGCCGGCCACCTCGTGGTCATGGTGTTCGTGGTCGGTGGCGGCTGGCTGCTCACGCAGCAGGACAACCTGTTCTACAACATCTCCGGCGGCGTCTCGATCCTCTTCAGCCTCATCATCATGCTGCTGGAGCTGTTCATCGGAGCCCTGCAGGCCTACATCTTCACCGTCCTCACCGCCCAGTACGTGTCGACCTCGATCGCCGAGGCGCACTAAAGCACCGATAATCCTCCCCAGGTCGACCGCCTGGGTAGTCATCCGAAAGGAAACACATGTCCCTCCTCGAAATCACCGGCAACCTGAACATGATCGGTTACGCGATCGCCACGATCGCCCCGGCCCTCGGCGTTGCCTGGATCTTCGCGTCGGTCATCAACGGCACCGCCCGTCAGCCCGAGGCCCGTGGCGCCATGATGAGCACCGCCTTCATCGGCTTCGCCGTTGTTGAGGCTCTCGCCATCATCGCCATCGCTCTCGCGTTCGTTCTCTGAGGCATCCTGTGGTCCCCTTGGAAGGGGCGCAAGACATCCTTGGGCCCCTTGCACCCCACCACTGGTCGGAGGTGTTCGCGGGCATCGGCCTGATGCTGATCATCTTCCTCATCATGTGGAAGGTCGTCGTTCCGGCATTCGAGAAGATGTACGAAGAGCGCTCGAACAAGATCGAAGGTGGCATGCAACGCGCTGCAGCCGCAGAGGCTAAGGCCGAAGCTGCGCTCGCTGAGTACAACGACCAGCTCAATGCTGCTCGTGAGGAAGCCGCCCGTATCCGTGAGGATGCGAAGAACCAGTCCGCCACGATCCTCGCCGAGGCTCGCGACAAGGCAGGCAAGGAATCCCAGCGGATTCTGCAGTCGGGCCGTGCGCAGCTCGAGGCGGAGCGTTCGCAGCTGGTTCAGGATCTTCGCGGTGAGGTCGGCGGCCTGGCCACCGTTCTCGCCGGCAAGATCGTCGGTGAGTCCCTCACGGACGACGAGCGTGCCATGCGCACCATCGATCGTTTCCTGGCTGAGCTCGAGACGGCAGGATCGGATCGATGACGGCCCGCGACGTTGCCTACGCTGCGCTCGACTCCGAGGTGGCCGGCATCAGCACTGATGCCGGTACCGCGGAAGAGTTGTTCGCCGTCGTCGATCTGCTCGACGGTCAGCCGACGCTGCGTCGAAGCCTTTCGGATCCTTCGGCCTCCGAGGCCAACCGTGCACAGCTCGCCGAGCGGTTGCTCGGCGGGAAGATCTCGCAGGCGGCGCTCGACGTCGTCGTGGCGATCGTCAAGCACTCGTGGAACAGCGGCAACAGGCTGGTCCGCGCTCTGGAGCGGCAGGGCATCCGCCTGGTGCTGCGCAGCGCGCACCGCGAGGGTCGCATCGACGACGTCACGGGTGATCTTTACCAGCTGGCCGTGACCGTGGACGCGAACCGCGAACTGGCAGGAGCCCTGCGCAACGCGCAGTATCCGCTGGAAGGCAAACGCGACCTCATCAACCGGCTCGTCTCGGGCAAGGTCCACCCCGCAACCGCGATGCTCGCATCGCGCGCGGCGAAGGCCCGCCAGCGCACCTTCGCCCTCACGGCGAAGTCGTACGTGGAGATGGGTGCCGAGATCGCAGGCGAAGAGATGGCCCTGGTCACGGTCGCACGGCCGCTCGACCCCCAACGTGTCTCCCGCCTGAAGTCCGCACTGGAGAAGCAGGTCGGCGGTCCCGTCAACCTGCAGATCGAGGTCGACCCCGCTGTGCTCGGCGGCATGAGCGTGGTCATCGGCGATGACGTAATCGAATCAACCGTTGCTGCACGGCTCGAAGATGCCCGCAGGCAGCTCACCAACTTCTGAATCCTAAGAAAGAGTAGGACGACATGGCTGAACTCACCATCAGTCCGGACGAGATCCGCAACGCCCTGGACGATTTCGTGCAGGCGTACGAGCCCAAGGCCGCCGGCCGCACCGAGGTCGGCACTGTCGTCTCCTCGGGCGACGGCATCGCCCGCGTCGAGGGCCTGCCCTCGGCCATGGCCAACGAGCTGCTGCGCTTCGAGAACGGCACCCTCGGCATCGCCCTCAACCTGGACGAGCGTGAGATCGGCGTCGTCGTCCTGGGCGATTCCGAAGGCATCAACGAAGGCTCGACCGTGCACGGCACAGGCGACGTCCTCTCGGTCCCGGTCGGCGACGGCTACCTGGGCCGCGTCGTGGACGCCATGGGCAACCCCATCGACGGTCTCGGCGAGATCAGCGGCCTCGAGGGACGCCGCGCTCTCGAACTGCAGGCCGCAGGCGTCATGGACCGTCAGGAGGTGCGCGAGCCGCTGCAGACCGGTCTGAAGTCGATCGACGCGATGATCCCGATCGGCCGTGGCCAGCGTCAGTTGATCATCGGCGACCGCAAGACGGGCAAGACCGCCATCGCGATCGACACGATCATCAACCAGAAGGCCAACTGGGAATCCGGTGACAAGAAGAAGCAGGTCCGCTGCATCTACGTCGCCATCGGCCAGAAGGGCTCGACGATCGCCGAGGTCAGGGGCACGCTCGAGGCCGCCGGCGCGATGGAGTACACCACCATCGTCCACGCGCCCGCGTCGGATCCCGCAGGCTACAAGTACATCGCCCCCTACGCCGGGTCGGCCATCGGCCAGCACTGGATGTACCAGGGCGCCCACGTCCTGATCGTGTTCGACGACCTCACCAAGCAGGCCGAGGCCTACCGTGCGATGTCGCTGCTGCTGCGTCGTCCCCCGGGCCGCGAGGCGTACCCCGGCGACGTCTTCTACCTCCACTCCCGTCTGCTGGAGCGTTGCGCGAAGCTGTCGAATGAGCTCGGTGGCGGCTCGATGACCGGTCTGCCGATCATCGAGACGAAGGCCAACGACGTGTCGGCCTACATCCCGACCAACGTGATCTCCATCACCGACGGCCAGATCTTCCTCCAGTCGGACCTCTTCAACGCCAACCAGCGCCCGGCCGTCGACGTCGGCGTGTCGGTGTCGCGAGTCGGTGGCGCTGCCCAGGTGAAGGCCATGAAGCAGGTGTCCGGTTCGCTGAAGCTGAGCCTGGCCCAGTACCGCGACATGCAGGCGTTCGCCATGTTCGCCTCGGACCTCGACGCCACCACCCGTCGCCAGCTCGACCGGGGCGCCCGCCTCACCGAGCTGCTGCGTCAGGGACAGTACGCGCCGTACCCGGTGGAGGACCAGATCATCTCCGTGTGGTCCGGCATCGAGGGTCACTTCGATGACGTACCGGTCGATGACGTGCTGCGGTTCGAGCAGGAACTGATCGACTACCTGCGCCACAACACGTCGGTGCTGACGGACATCGCCGGCGACTTCCAGTTCGGCGACGACCGCAAGGCGGCCACCGTCCAGGCGATCGGCGAGTTCAAGAAGCTCTTCCGCACGTCCGAGGGCAAGCTGCTCGTCGGCCGCGAGGAGCACAAGCCGCTCGAGGACGAGGACATCGCCCAGACGACGATCGTGCGCCAGAAGCGGGGCTGATAGAGCATGGCATCCAGTCTGCGTGAGCTTCGCCAGCGTCGTCGATCCGTATCGACGACCAAGAAGATCACCCGAGCCATGGAGCTCATCGCCGCCTCCCGCGTCGTCAAGGCGCAGCAGGCGGCGAGAGCCGCGGCCCCGTACACCCGCGAACTGACCCAGGCCGTCTCGGCCCTGGCAAGCGTGGAGGATCTCGATCACCCGTTGCTGCGCGATGTGGAGAAGCCTCGTCGTTCCGCGATGCTGCTGATCACCTCTGACCGTGGTCTCGCAGGCGCCTACTCGACCAATGCCATCAAGGCGGCTGAGCAGTTGCACGCGAAGATCATCCAGGAGGGCCAGGAGAACGTCCAGTACATCACCGGCAACAAGGGTGTGGCGTACTTCGATTTCCGCAACCGTCACATCGAGCAGTCGTGGACCGGTTTCTCGGATCGGCCCACGTACGCCAACGCCAAGGAGATCGCCGATGTCCTCATCGAGCGTTTCCTGCGCCCCTACGAAGAGGGCGGCGTCGACCAGTTGCACATCGTCGGCACGCGTTTCGTCTCGATGATGACGCAGACGGCCGTTGCGGTGCGACTACTTCCGTTGGTCGTCGAGGACGCCCCCAGCGGCTACGTCGACAGCGCGGAGGAGACCCACCCGTTCTACGAGTTCGAGCCCGATGCACGCACAGTGCTCGACAGGCTCCTGCCGCTGTTCGTCGCCAACCGTGTCCACACGGCGCTCCTCCAGTCGGCCGCATCCGAGCTGGCGAACCGCCAGCGCGCCATGAAGTCGGCCACCGACAATGCGCAGGAGCTCATCGAGAAGCTGACCCGCGCCGAGAACCAGGCTCGCCAGGCGGGCATCACACAGGAAATCACTGAGATCGTCGGCGGCGCTTCGGCGCTGGCGGAATCAGCCGGAAACGAATGAGGTAACAAATGACTGCCACTGTGAGCGACCCGCAGCCGGCCACCACCGGTGGTGTCGGCCGCGTTACCCGCGTCATCGGCCCCGTCGTGGACGTCGAGTTCGCGGCTGACCAGATCCCGCCCATCGGCAATGCGCTGACCGTTGAGACCGAGGTCATGGGCGAGAAGCGCACCATGACCATGGAAACTGCCCTCCACGTCGGCGACAACGTGGTGCGCGCCATCGCACTGAAGCCCACCGACGGCATGCGCCGTGGGGCCGAGGTCACCGACACCGGCGACGCCATCACGGTGCCCGTGGGCGACGTGACCAAGGGCCACGTCTGGAACGTGACCGGTGACGTGCTCAACGTCGACCCCGCGTCGATCGAGATCACCGAGCGCTGGCCCATCCACCGCGCGGCCCCCGCGTTCGACGCGCTGGAGTCCCGCACCGAGATGCTCGAGACGGGCATCAAGGTCCTCGACCTCCTCACCCCGTACGTGAAGGGCGGCAAGATCGGCCTCTTCGGTGGTGCGGGCGTCGGCAAGACGGTCCTCATCCAGGAGATGATCTACCGCATCGCCCACAACTTCGGTGGCACCTCGGTGTTCGCCGGTGTGGGGGAGCGCACCCGTGAGGGCAACGACCTGATCAATGAAATGGAAGAGGCGGGCGTCCTCAAGGACACCGCGCTCGTCTTCGGCCAGATGGACGAGCCGCCGGGCACCCGCCTGCGCGTCGCCCTGTCGGCCCTGACCATGGCGGAGTACTTCCGCGATGTGCAGAACCAGGACGTGCTGTTGTTCATCGACAACATCTTCCGCTTCACCCAGGCCGGTTCCGAGGTCTCCACGCTGCTGGGGCGCATGCCCTCCGCGGTGGGTTACCAGCCGAACCTCGCCGACGAGATGGGGCAGCTCCAGGAGCGCATCACCTCGACGAAGGGTCACTCCATCACGTCGATGCAGGCCATCTATGTGCCTGCCGATGACTACACCGACCCGGCCCCGGCTACCACGTTCGCCCACCTGGACGCCACCACGGAACTCTCCCGTGAGATCGCCTCGCGTGGTCTGTACCCTGCCGTGGACCCGCTCAGCTCGTCGTCGCGCATCCTTGACCCGCAGTACATCGGCCAGGAGCACTACGACACCGCGGTGCGCGTGAAGCAGATCCTGCAGCGCAACAAGGAACTGCAGGACATCATCGCCATCCTCGGTATCGACGAGCTGTCCGAAGAGGACAAGATCATCGTGAACCGTGCGCGTCGCATCCAGCAGTTCCTGTCGCAGAACACCTACATGGCCGAGAAGTTCACGAACATCCCGGGCTCCTCGGTGCCGCTGGCCGACACGATCGAGTCGTTCCAGATGATCTGCAACGGTGACGTCGACCACATCGCTGAGCAGGCGTTCTTCAACGTCGGTGGCATGGATGACGTCATGGCCAACTGGGACCGCATGCAGAAGGAAAGCTGAGTCCATGGAGCACGCACCGCTGCATGTCGAGGTCGTCTCGGCAGACCGCGTGGTCTGGTCCGGCGACGCCGTGAACATCATCGCGCGCACGGTCGAGGGCGACATCGGCATCCTGCCCGGTCACGAACCGCTGCTGGCGGTCCTCGAGCCGTCCATGGTCGAGATCGTGACCGCAGAGGGCGCCAGCGAGTCGCTGATGGTCGACGGCGGGTTCATCTCGGTGGCACACGGCCACGTGTCGGTGCTGGCGCAGTTCGCCACGCTCGGTCACGAGGTGAGTCTGGAGGAGGCCCGTAAGGAACTCGCGCCGCTCGTCCTGAAGGCCCAGCAGGGCCAGGCCGACGACGCCGAGATCCACCGGCTCAAGATGCTCAAGGCCCAGGTTCGCGCAGGCGAACGAGCGGCCAGCAACTAGAAGCACCCACCACTCAGGGCGGCCCTCCATCGGGGGGCTGCCCTGAGTGCATACTTGGGAAGTCCCGCAGCGGAAAGGAGACCGGCAGATGTGGGAGATCGTATGGACAACGTTGATGGTGATCGCTCTTGTCCTGCTCCCTTTCGCGCTGCTCTACCTCCGCCGCCGCTGGCTCACTGGCCAGGGCGGTCTTTTTGACTGCGCCTACCAGATCAACGAGAAGACCCCCGGTTCCGGCTGGGTGCTGGGCATGGCGAGATTCCGGGGCGAGAACCTCGAATGGTTCCGGGCCTTCTCGCTGAACCTGCGCCCCAAACGGGTCTTCCCGCGCGTCGCCACGGCATACGTGCACCAGCGTCAGCCGGCGGGCCTGGAGGCCATCGCGCTGTTCGAGGACTCCATGATCGTCACGGTGCGCGACCGGTTCACCGGGTCGACGTCGTCGCTGTCCATGGCACGCGACGAGGTGCTGGCCCTCATGAGCTGGCTCGAGTCCGCCCCGCCCGGCTCCAACTATCTGCCCACCTCGGCTGACTCGCCCCTCTGATTTTCCGGGGCCCCGCGGAAGCGGTCACCGTCAGGCTCGCGTCGGCTTCTCGCGGTCAGTGCCCGGCACCCAGAGGACTTCATGCTCCGCGCCGTTGGCGGCGCGGCTCATGATGAACAGCAGATCCGAGAGGCGGTTGAGGTACTTGATCGCCAGCGAGTTCACCCCGCCATCAGCGTCCAACCCGTACTCCTCGGCGCAGGCCCACGCTGCCCGCTCGGCGCGGCGGGCCACCGTGCGGGCCACATGGAGCTGCGCGCCCGAGGGGCTCCCACCGGGGAGGATGAAGCTGCGCAGGACCGGCAGGTCCTCCTGGAGCTCGTCGCAATACGCCTCGAGGCGGTCGATTGAGGGCTGCTCGATGCGCAGCGGGGGCCACTTGGGGTCCGGGTCCAGCGGGTTGGAGATGTCCGCGCCCACGTCGAACAGCTCGTTGCGGACGAGGGCCAGCATCTCGACCACCCGCTCCGGCAACCCTCCGAGGGCGACGGCCACACCGATGACGGAATTCGCCTCGTCCGTGTGCCCGTAGGCCTCGACGCGCAGATCGGTCTTGCGGACTTCGGAGTTGTCTGACAGGCGGGTGGTGCCCGCGTCGCCGGTGCGGGTATAGATCTTCGAGAGTGTGACCATGGTCCCAATCTATGCCACAGTGAAGCCGTGCGTATTCGAGCCCTTGCCATGTTGAGCGCGGCCGCGCTCGTGTCCCTGTCCGCCTGTACCGACGCGAACCAGACCAACACAGGTCCGGTCTCGGGCGAGAACACCACCACCTGCGAGTACCCCAGCGCGGGGGAACCCGCGAAGGCCGTCGACGCGCCAGCCACCACAGGGGTGCCGACGCAGGGCGAGGTGACCGCCACGCTCGAGCTGACGGCAGGTGACGTCACCATCACGATGGACCGGGCCAAGGCCCCGTGCACCGTCAACTCGTTCGTCTCGCTCGCGGAGCAGGGGTACTTCGACGACACCGTGTGCCACCGCCTCACGGACTACGGCATCTTCGTGCTGCAGTGCGGGGACCCGTCGGCCACGGGCATGGGTGGGCCGGGCTACAGCTACGCCGACGAACTCGAGCCCATCAAGGACCTGGGTCAGGCGGCCTACCCGACGGGAACCGTCGCTATGGCCAATGCGGGCCCGGACACCAACGGTTCGCAGTTCTTCCTGGTCTATGCGGATTCGCAGTTGGCGCCGGACTACACCGTCTTCGGCGCCATGGACCAGGCCGGCATCGATGTGGTGGGCGGCATCGCGGCCCAGGGCGTGGACGCGGGGGACCAGACCTCGCCCATCGCGGAGGCGAAGATCACCGCCGTCACGCTCGGCTGATTCACTCTTCAGTGACCTGACAACGGTCTTCGTCGGTCTCGTGGATACCCCCGGGGGTATCTGTTATGGTGGTGTCATCACAGACCCACGAGGAGAAGATCACCATGCTGCTGCATCGCTTCTACGACGAAGATCTCGCTCAGGCCAGCTACCTGATCGGATGCCAGGCGGAGAACACCGCCGTCGTCGTCGACCCCCGACGCGACATCGACGAGTACCTCAAGCTGGCCGCCCACCACGACATGTTGATCGTGGCCGTCACCGAGACCCACATCCACGCCGACTACCTGTCCGGCACCCGCGAACTCGCCGCAGCCACGGGCGCCACGATCTACGTCTCAGGTGAGGGCGGCGAGGACTGGCAATACGACTTCGAGGGTGAGCGTCTCTACGACCGCGACACCATCACCATCGGCAACATCACGATCGAGGCCCGTCACACCCCGGGCCACACCCCCGAACACCTGTCATTCCTCGTCACCGACGGCGCCTTCGCCAGCGACCCCGGCTACCTGCTGTCCGGCGACTTCGTCTTCTCCGGCGACCTCGGCCGCCCCGACCTGCTCGACGAGGCCGCCGGTGGAGTCGACACCCGCTTCGGTGGCGCCAGGCAGCTCTTCGCCAGTCTCAAGAACGTCTTCCTCCAGCTCCCTGACCACGTGCAGGTCTACCCGGCCCACGGCGCGGGCAGCGCCTGCGGCAAGGCGCTCGGCGCGCTGCCGTCCACCACGGTGGGCTACGAGCGCACCTACGCCTGGTGGGCACCCTTCCTGGCCTCCGACGACGAGCAGGGCTTCGTCTATGAGCTGCTCGACGGCCAGCCCGACGCCCACGCCTACTTCGGGCGGATGAAGCGTCAGAACCGGAGCGGACCGGCCGTGCTGGGCCACCCCCTCGCCGAACTCCCCGAACTGGACAACGTGTCCCTGGCGGCGCAGATCGGCGACGGCGAGGTCATCCTCGTCGACACGCGTCCGCACGACGAGGTCCATGGCGGGACGGTGAAGGGCTCCGTGAACGTGCCCGGCCTGGAGAAGTCCGCCACCTACGGCTCCTGGGTCTACGATCCCGAGACCGACACAGCGTCCCTGGTCCTGCTTGCGTCGGACCGCGACGAGGCCAACGCCTACCGGCAGCACCTCATGCGCGTCGGGATCGACCAGGTCGGCGGTTACACCACGAGCCTCGACGGGCTGCCCATGTACACCCCGATGGTGATCCAGCCGGCCGAGCTCGCGTCCTACGAGCGCGACATGCTGCTGGACGTCCGCAACAAGACCGAGCACGCCGAGGGGGCCATCGACGGTTCGTACCAGTTGAGCGGCGGTCGCGTCCTGTGGCATCTTGACGAGCTGCCCCGCGACGGCAGGATCGTCTCCTACTGCCGCAGCGGGGTCCGCAACTCCGTGGCCGCCTCGGCCCTGCGTCGGAAGGGCTACGACGTGGCCGAACTGGACGGTAGCTGGCTGGGGTGGCTCGACTACCAGGAAGCCGCCAAGTAGGTGGCGACCACAGTCCTGGTACTGGTCCTCGCCGTCGCCGTCGGGCTCTCACTGGGCCTCCTCGGCGGCGGCGGGTCCATCCTCACCGTGCCGCTACTGACCTACGTCGCTGGCATGGGGCCCAAGGAGGCGATCGCCTCCTCGCTGTTCATCGTGGGTGCCACCTCGGCGCTGAGCCTCTTCGCGCACGCGCGCACCGGTAACGTGCAGTGGCGCACCGGCCTGGTCTTCGGCGCGGCCAGCATGGCCGGCGCGTTCGCCGGTGGTCTGGTCGGGGGCCACATCCCGGGCTTCGTGCTGATGCTGCTCTTCGCGTTGATGATGATCGCCACCTCGGTGGCCATGATCCGCGGCCGCAAAGCAGGGACGACGAAGGAGCGCGACCATCTCCCCGTGGCGAAGATCGTGGTCGAAGGGCTCGTCGTCGGCGCCGTCACCGGTCTGGTGGGCGCCGGCGGTGGGTTCCTCGTCGTTCCGGCGCTCGCGCTGCTCGGAGGGTTGCGCATGTCCGTGGCCGTGGGCACGTCGCTGCTGGTGATTTCGATGAAGTCGTTCGCAGGCCTAGCCGGCTACCTGACGACGGTGAGCATCGACTGGCCGCTCGTGCTGGGAGTGACCGCCACGGCCATGGTCGGCGCGCTCCTCGGTGCCCGCCTGACCCGGATGGTTCCGGAAAAGGCGCTGCGCAAGGGTTTCGGCATCTTCGTGCTGGTGATGGGCATCTTCGTGCTCAGCCAGGAAGTGCCGCCGCTCCTCAGTTCTGGGTCAGGAACATCCGGGTGATGCTGGTGAAGGTCTCCGGGTCATCGGCGTGCACCCAATGCCCGGCGTTCTTCACCGTCACCTGACGCACCCGCGGGAAGAGCGCCTGCATGGGCGCCTCATGCTCAGGCAGACAGTAGGGGGAGCGGCCTCCGGTCACCCACAACACCGGCCCGTCGAACTCGCCCTCGATGTGGGGCCAGCCGCCCACCGCGTGGAGTGAATCTGCCAGCAGGTCCAGGTTCGCCAGCCAGAACCACACGTGGTCCTTGTGGTGGAGGTTCTGCAGCAGGAAGCGGCGCACCGTCTGGTCCGGGATGAGTTCCTCGAGGGCCTCCTCGGCCTGGGTGCGGCTGTGCACCTCTGCCAGGTCGAGTGAGCGCAGCGCGGCCACCAGGTTGACGAACTGGGCCGCCTCCACGTTGCGGGCGGGCGAGATGTCCACCACCATCAGCTTCTCGACCAGTTCCGGCGCCTGGAGGGCGACGCGCATGGCGATCTTGCCGCCCAGCGAGTGGCCGATGAGTGCGATGGGCTCGTCGAACGACTGGTGGAGCCATTCGGCGACCTCGGCGGCCTGGTTGTCCAGCGAGAACGTCTCCGTCCACGGCGAGCGGCCGTGGTTGGGCAGATCCACCAGGTAGCTGGTGGCGACGTCTGTCAGCCCGGTGGCGATGGAGCCGAAGTTCTTGCCTTGGCCGAAGAGCCCGTGCAGGAACACGGCGGTGTGTTCCCTGGAGCCGATGGTGAGGTGGTGCAGTTGGTTCGTCATGCCTGTCCCCAGCAGTGTGTGTGCCAATGTCGTCGGGCCTCGATGCCGGTGTCGATGCCGTAGGCGCCGTTCTCCGGCCAGGCGACGACATGCGCGGTGCCGGAGGCGACCGTCTGCTGGCAGCCGGGACAGCGGTACTCCTTCTCCGCCCGGTGTGCGGGGACGTCGCGCACGATGTAGCTGATGCCCCCCCTCCTCACCCTGCGCTGTGAGCCGCCGGAGAGCAGCGGGCGCGGCGCCCGCAGGTGCTTGGAGGGGCGCCGGCCCATCAGAAGAGCCGCTCGTCGACGTTGTCGAGACCCCGCAGTGCGTCGTAGTCGATCAGGCGGCACTCGATACCCCTGTCGGTGGCGAGCGTCCGGGCCTGCGGCTTGATCTGCTGGGCGGCGAAGATGCCGCGCACGGGGGATAGTTGGGGGTCGCGGTTCATCAGTTCGAGGTAGCGGGTGAGCTGTTCCACACCGTCGATCTCGCCTCGGCGTTTCACCTCGACGGCGACGTAGCCGGTGCCTTCCCGCAGGAGGAGGTCCACCGGGCCGATGGGGGTGAGGTATTCGCGCTGCACCAGCTTGAGGCCTTCGCCCAGCGTGCCGGGGTGCTCAGCGAGGAGGGCCTGGAGATTCTCCTCCACACCGTCCTTCTGCAGGCCGGGGTCGATGCCGAGTTCGTGGGCCGAATCGTGCAGGACGTCCGCGATAGAGATGTGCAGGGTGTCGCCGTCCTTGGCTCGCACCTGCCACACTTCGGTGATCCCGAGGCGTTCGGAGGCCTCCGGATCCGGCTGCGTGATCTTCAGGGTGCAGGGAGGGCTCATCCAGTTGAGCGGCTTGTAGGCGCGGTCATCCGCGTGGATCGAGACCGACCCGTCAGCCTTGACCAGGATGAGCCGGGTGGCCAGGGGAAGGTGGGCGGTCAGCCTGCCCACGTAATCAACCTGGCACCTCGCAATGACCAAACGCACCCGACCAACCTAGCAGGCTTGCTCCGTGGATCAGGAGGCGTCGAGCGCCGGCTGGATGATCTCGCGGTACAGCAGCAGCACCGCGGCGGTGGTGGGAATGGCGATGACGGCCCCGATCACACCGAACAGCATGCCGCCGATGATCGCCGAGAGCACCACCAATGCGCCCGGCACCTTCACGGTGCGCTTCATCACGTTCGGGTAGAGGATGTAGGCGTCGAACTGCTGGTAGATCACGAAGTAGATGATGGTGGCGATGCCGATGGCCGGATCCACCGCGAAACCGACGATGGCGACCGTGATCATGGCCAAGCTGGAGCCGACCAACGGGATGAAGCAGAAGATCGCGACGACGAAGGCCAGCGCCAGGGAGTAGTCGCCCAGCCCGGCGATGTTCATGAAGATCAACGCAGACACCGACGCGATGCTGACGATCACGAACATGCCGGTGATGTAGCCGGAGACGCCGCCGAAGATGCCGTCGGCCAGGTAGCGCGCACGGGGGCGCCGGCTGGCGGGGGCGAGGGCGTAGATGGTCTCCTTGATGGTGGGGAGGGACGCCAGGAAGTACACCGTGAGCACCAACGTGACGATCACGGAGAAGACGAGGTTGGCCACCAGGCGGCCCGCGCCCATCAGCCCACCGAAGAGGTTCTGGAGCAGCGCGCCGGAGGTGATGAACTCCTGCGCCCGCGCCAGCACTTCGTCGCGCTGTTCCCACTCCGCCAGGAGCGGATGGTTCAGGAGCGTCTGCAACATCTCCGGCAACTGCGTGGTGAGGGCGGTGGTCTGCTCGGTGAAGATGGGCACCAGCGCCACCACGCCCAGGGCCAGCACGCCGAGGAGCATGAGGGTCACCAGCGCCACCCCGATGCCGCGGGGTACGCGCAGGCGGGTCAGGAACTCGACGGCCGGGTTGAGCCCCAGCGCCAGGAAGAGCGCCAGGACGGCGAGGATGAGCACGCTCTGCACGGTGAGGACGGCCTGGGCCAGCGCCAGGGCGACGAGCACACCGATGGCGCCCATGAAGCCCATGCCGAAGGCCGAGTAGCGGCGCTCCTCGACGGCGTGGGGAGTGGGGGGCACCGGCTCGACGATGGCTTCAGGCAACGGCGTGAGCATCTTGCGGGCGCCGCGCGCCGTCGTGCCGAAGAAGCGGCCGACGACGCGGGGCAGCCGCGCGCGGCCGGCCCCGACGTGCCTGGGCGTGACTGCCGTGTCGGGGGTGGCGCTGGGCGCCTCGGAAGCGGGGGCGGCCCCGGGGGCGGCGTCGGCCGCCGCCTCGTTGGGGTGGCTCACGGTTGCTCGTTGCTGTTTCGGATGATGGTGGTCTCGCTGTCCGGGTCTGCGGTCGGGATGACCGTGGTGGTGTTCTCGGCGTACTGCTCGCCGGATTCCTCGGCCAGGGCGCGCAGGTTGCTCAGTTGCCCGAGCGCGTTCGCGCGGCGGGCTTCCAGCGAGGCGATCTCGCGCTCCAGCTGTTCTTTGCGCCAGGCGACCTTCTCCTCGAGCTCCGCCTCTGCGCGCGAAACGCGCTCGCGGAGGACGGTGAGCGTCTCCTCGCTCTGGCGGGTGGCGGTCAGCCGGATCTCTTCCGCGGCCTTGACAGCCTCGGCGCGGATGGCCTGGGCCTCGTCGCGGGCCTTCATGGCCCGGTCCGCCGCCGCCGAAGCGCCCTTGTCCGCTTGTGCGAGCCGCTCAGCGATGGCGTCATCCGTGGCTTTCGCGTGGGCGGCGAGTTCCGTGGCCGACTTCTCCGCGGCGCGCTCGGTTTCGAGCTTGAGCTCGATGGCCCGGCGCTCCGCCTCCTTGAGCACCCGGTTCGCTTCTGCCCGGCCGGCTTCGAGGAGGCTCTCGGAGCGCGCGGTTGCGCCGTCGAGCAGTGCCTTGGCCCGGATGCGGGCGTCTTCGAGGATGAGGTCCGCGTCGCGGCGGGCAGTTTCGAGCGTTGCCTTGCCTGCCTGTGCCTGCTCCTGGCGGAGTTGGCGCAGCCCCGCGAGGCCGGTGAGGCGCACGTCGTCTGCTTCCTGCTGTGCGGACTCGCGCAGCGCGGCCGCGGTGCGGCGCGCCTCCGTCTTGATCCGTTCTGCTTCGTGCTGGGCGCGGTCGATCAGGTCACCCGCCTGCGCTTCGGCAGACCTGAGGAGGCCGGCGGCGTGGGCGCCCAGCCGGCTGAAATCCGTGTCGCCGACGGTGTCGCGGACGTAGCGGGTTTCGCGGGCCTGCTCACGTACCTGCATCTTGAGCTCGGCGACGCGGTTCTCCAGCTCCCGCACGTAGCTGTCGACGGAATGCTTGTCGTAGCCGAGCATCGAATTGGGGAAGCTGCCCACCGCCGAGGCCCTGTCGTCGAACAGGTTGAGTCCGGTCTCCTCGGTTTCGAGGTCCTGGGGTTCAGTCACCGTGCAGTCCTTCCATCTCGCTCTTCCAGAGCCTAGTCGGTGCCCGCGCCGGATCACCGGAACCGACACGAAGGGGGCGGGGCGGATGACCGCCCCGCCCCCTCTGTGCCGGGAAAGCATGCAACGTCAGTGCGCTGCGGGCTCCTTGGGGAGTTCAACGAGCTCGAGGAGCACACCGCGTGCGTCCTTGGGGTGCACGAAGTTGATGCGGGAGCCGCCGGTGCCGCGCTTGGCCTCCGGGAACAGGAGGCGCATGCCGCGCTCCTTGAGGGTTTCGCTGACCTTGTCCAGGTCCGCCACGCGGTAGGCGAGTTGCTGCATGCCGGCACCGTTGCGGTCGATGAACTTGGCGATGGTCGAGTTCTCGTTCAGCGGGGCCAGGAGCTGGATCTTGGCGTTCTCCTCGCCCTGCTCGCCGGTTCCCATCATGGCCTCGGCAACGCCTTGCTCCTCGTTGACCTCGCGGTGCAGTTCGCGCCAGCCGAAGACCTCCGTGTGGAACTTGACGGCCTCATCGAGGTCCGGGACGGCCAGGCCGACGTGATCGATGCAGATGAACAGATCAGAGTTTTCCATGGCTCCTAGTTTTCCATAGGGGGTGCGGCCGCCGGCGGCGGGGTGGCCCTCGGACTCAGTTCTCGAGAGCGGCGTCGACGAGCGCCTTGGCGGCCACCTGCACCTCCGCGAGATGCTCCTCGGAGCGCAGCGATTCGGCGTAGATCTTGTACTTGTCCTCGGTGCCGGACGGGCGCGCCGCGAACCAGGCGTTGTCCGTGGTCACCTTGATGCCGCCGATGGGCGCGTCGTTGCCGGGGGCGTGCGACAGCACCGTGCGGATGGGCTCCCCGGCCAACTCGTCGACGGTCACGTCGGCGCGGCCGAGGCTGCCGAGGCGCGCCTTCTGCTCGCGGTTGGCGTCGGCGTCCACGCGTGCGTAGTAGGACCTCCCGAATTCGGCCTCGAGCTCCGCGTAGTGCTCGCTGGGGGTCTTGCCGGTGACGGCGATGATCTCGGACGCCAACAGCGCCAGGAGGATGCCGTCCTTGTCCGTGGTCCACGTGCGGCCGTCCAGGGTCAAGAAGGACGCGCCTGCGGATTCCTCACCGCCGAAGCCGATGGAGCCGTCCATGAGGCCGGGCACGAACCACTTGAAGCCGACCGGAACCTCCACGAGGCGACGACCGAGCTTGGTGGCCACCTTGTCGATCAACGAGCTCGACACCAGCGTCTTGCCGATGCCGGCGGCGGACGACCAACCGGAACGGTGGGCGAACAGGTAGTTGATCGCCACGGCCAGGTAGGCGTTGGGGTTCATCAGGCCGGCGTCCGGCGTGACGATCCCGTGGCGGTCCGAATCCGCGTCGTTGCCGGTGGCGACGGTGTACCTGTCGCGCTGGGCGACGAGGGAGGCCATCGCGTTGGGGGAGGAGCAGTCCATGCGGATCTTGCCGTCGGTGTCGAGCGTCATGAACCGCCAGGTGGGGTCCACCTCCGGGTTGACGACCTCGATGGGGAGGCCCTGCTCGGCGAGGTACTGCCAGTACTGGACGGACGCGCCGCCCATGGGATCAGCGCCGTGCGTGAGGCCGGCCGACATGATGGCGGGGAAGTTGAGCGCCTGGGCCAGCTCCGCGCAGTAGGGGGAGCGGTAGTCGTAGCGCTCGATGTCCGTGGCGATCTTCTCGTAGGGCGTGCGCCGGACGGCGCCCATGTCCGAGAGCAGTTCGTTGGCGCGGGCGGCGATCACCTTGGTGGCGTCGCTGTCTGCGGGGCCCCCCGTCGGGGGGTTGTACTTGAAGCCGCCGTCGCGCGGCGGGTTGTGTGACGGGGTCACGACGATGCCGTCTGCCTGCGCCGCGCCGCCGTTGTTGTTGTACCGGATGATGGCGCGCGAGACGGCGGGCGTGGGCGTGTACTCGTCCTCGCGCTCCGCCAGCACCTTCACGCCGTTGGCGTGCAGCACCTCGAGCGCCGTCTTCCAGGCGGGCAGCGACAGGGCGTGGGTGTCCTTGCCGATGAACAGCGGCCCCGTGGTGCCCTGCGCGGCGCGGTACTCGACGATCGCCTGGGTGGTGGCGGCGATGTGCGCCTCGTTGAAGGCGGTGTCGAGGGAGGAACCACGGTGCCCCGACGTGCCGAAGACGACCATCTCGTCCGGGTTGGACGGATCCGGTGTGCGGTCGTAGTAGGCGGCGAGGAGTTCGTCGACGTTGATGAGATCTGATTCCTGGGCCGGCAGGCCGGCGCGCTCATGTGCCATGCCAGTCATCCTATTCAGAACAGGACGGACGCGAGCCGGCGGCGTGCCTTGAGGACGACCTTCTCAGCGCGGCCGACGACCTCGAAGAGCTCCAGCAGGCGCACGCGGATGGCGTCGCGCTGCTCCTCGTCGCTCTCGGCGGCAAGGCCGAGCAGCCTGTCGAACGCCTCCTCGTAGCGGCCGTTGATGACCTCGAGGTCTGCCGCGTCGAGTTGGGCGGCGACATCGTCTGGCTGGGCGGCGGCCCGCTCCACGATCTCCGCGGGGTTGAAGGTGGCGGAGCGCTCCAGCAGGGCGCTCTGGGCGCGGCCGGCGACGACCTCGGCGTCGTGCGGGGTCTCCTTGAGCAGTTCGTCGAATTCCCGGACGGCCTGTGCGAAGTCGCCCGCCTGCAGCGCGGCGTCGGCCTTCGCGAAGCGCGGGTTGGCGACGGGCTGCTGCTCAGCGTCGCCGTTGCCGGCGGGGGCACCACCCACGGGCTGCGCCCGGCCGGTCATGCCGTTGCCGACGGCGAGCTGCGCGATCTGGTCGAGCACCGCCGAGATCTCCTCGCGGGACTTGGTGCCCTGGAACAGGGGGGCCATCTGGCCCCCGATGAGGGCGACGACGGTGGGCACGGCCTGCACGCCCAGCGCCTGGGCCAGCCGCGGTTCGGCATCCACATCGACGCGGCCCAGCAGGAAGCGACCCTGCGCGGCGTTGATCAGCTCGGCCAGCGCTGCGGAGACCTGCTGGCCGTTGGGGTCCCGGGGGGAGAAGAACTCGACGACGACCGGGTGCTGCATCGATTTGCCGGCAAGGTCGTTGAAGCTGGCCTCGGTCACCGAGGTGACGTAGCTGCCACCCGTCGGCGCGGCATCCGTCAGTGAGGACAGGTCAACGGCGCCCGGGCGCGTGAAGTTCGCATCAGTCATGGGTTCCATCTTGCCAGGCTCACCCGCGCCGCACGACGATGCAGCCGCCGGTCGATGCGAGCACCTCGCCGCGGGGGGCTCTCACCCGGTCCGGCACGCGGGAGGCGAGGATCGTGAACGGTCCCCGGTGCAGCGCCACGGTGTCTGCGTCGAGCACCTCGGCACCGACGGCGGCGAGGTCCGGGCTGCGGAACTCGGGGTGTTCGCGGCGCAGGCGGAGCAGGGCGCGGTACCACTCGAGCATCTCGGCGTGGTTCCCCTCTGAGCGCTCCTCCCAGTGCAGCTTCGCGCTGAGGAAGGTCTCCTCAGCCTGGGGGTCAGGGGTTTGTTGCTGCCACCCCATGGCGGCGAATTCCCGGGCCCGGCCCTCGGTCACCAACGGCCCGAGTTCAGGTCCGAGCCGGCTGAAGTAGGGGAATGGGCTGGACGCGGCCCACTCCTCTCCCATGAAGATCATCGGAGTGAAGGGTCCCAGGAGGTACAGCGCTGCGGCGGCCGACTGGGCGGCGTGACCGGCATGCATGTGGAAGCGATCGCCCACGGCTCGGTTGCCCACCTGATCGTGGTTCTGCAGCGAGGCCACGAATGAGTGCCCGTCGTAGTGGGGGGTTGTCGGGTCCACGGGCGCGCCCCACGGCGTGCCCCGGAAGGCGGAGATGCCCCCGTCGCGCACGAACACCCGGGTGAGGGCCTTGACGAGGATCTCGGGGGTGCCGTAGTCGACGTAGTAGCCCTGCGTCTCTCTGCCGAAGAATGAGTGCAGCGCGTGGTGGATGTCGTCGGCCCACTGCCCGTCCATGCCCTTGGCTCCGGGGGACGTGCCGACGGGGGAGACCATCTCGGCGCGGTTCAGGTCTGACTCCGCGAACAGGGTGAGCGGGCGGCCGGTCTCGGCCTCCCAGCCGGCCACCTCGTCGGAGAGTTCCGCGAGGAAATGCCGCGCCGAGTCGTCCCGGAGAGCGTGCACGGCGTCGAGGCGCAGCCCGTCCATCCCGATGTCGACGAGGAAATGGCGGGCCGACCCGATCAGATAGCGGCGCACTTCCGCGGCCCCCACATCGTCCAGGTTGACGGCCGGTCCCCAGGGCGTGGTGTGGCGCTCGGTGAAGTACGGGCCGAACTTCGACAGGTAGTTCCCCTCGGGGCCGAGGTGGTTGTGCACCACGTCGAGGAGCACGGCCAACCCGTGTTCATGGGCCGCGTCGACGAAGCGCACGAGCGCCTCCTGGTCGCCGTAGGCCGCGTGCACGGACCAGGGCGCGACACCGTCGTAGCCCCACCCCCGGTCACCGGCGAAAGCGCTGAGCGGCATCAGTTCGACGGCCTCGACCCCGAGCTCGAGGAGGTCGGCGAGACGACCGGCGGCGGCGTCGAGGGTGCCCTCGTCCGTGAACGTGCCGACGTGCAGTTCGTAGAGGACCTTGCCGCGCAGGGGCGTCCCGAGATATCCCGTTGGGCGTTGCTTGGGCAGAGCCACAGCGCGGCTCAGGCCGTGTACCCCGTCCGGGAGGCTGAACGAACGCGGGTCCGGGAAGGGGCCCTCGCCGTCCAGGACGAAGCCGTAGCGGCTTCCGGCGTCGAACTCATGGTCCGCGACCCACCATCCGGGCCTGAGGGGGTCCGGCCGCATGGGGTGGCGGCTGGTGCCCAGCTGCAGTTCGACGACGGTGGGCAGGGGCGCCCAGACCTCTGGGCGCATCAGGCGTCCACCGCCATCAGCAGCGCGACGGGGAGCTCTGTGAGGAGGCTCGCCAGCGGTTGCGCGCCGCCCTCGATCTCCAGACCGGTGAACATGCAGCGGTACCGGCCCTCCGGGAGGATGATCAGGTGCTCGCCCCAGCCTCCCCGCTCAGCCAGTGCGGAGGGGAGCCTGGTGGCGACGGTGACCGCTTTCACGCCGCCGCCTTCGGTGCCCCGTGCGAAGGCCACTGCGTGACCGGAGGTGGTGGGGACCGGCGCGTAGGTGGCCCCCGGGCCGCGGAAGGCGTCGGCGTTCTGGCGCCGTAGCCGCAGGGCGCGGCTGGTGACCAGCAGCTTCTCGGCGTCCAGGGAGCCCGGTGCGGTGATGGCGTCGAGTTCGGCGAGCAGCTTGGCGCGCCTGACGAAATCCACCGGCCGGCGGTTGTCGGGGTCGACGAGCGAGACGTTGACGATCTCGCAGCCCTGGTACACGTCCGGCACCCCGGGCATGGTCAGTTGGATCAGCTTCGCGCCCAGCACGTTGCAGCGGACGGTGTCCGCGGTCACGTCGTCGAACTCCGCCAGGGCCGCGGCGCACCGGTCGTTCCTCAGCCCCGCGTGCGCGAGGTCCAGCACCGCCGACTCGTAGGCGGCTTCCGGGGCGGTCCAGGTGGTGTGCCGCTTCGCCTCGCGCATCGCCTTGGTCAGGTACCTGTCGAGCCGTTCCTCGGTGATGGGACGCACGGCCGCCAGGGTCTGCCACACGAGCAGTTCGGTGGCGCCGTCGACCAGCGGCGAGCGGATCTCCTCAGTGGCGGCGCGCAGTTCTGCCAGGCACGCCTCCCAGGCCTTGGCGTGCTCCAGCAGCGCGGACAGCCGGGCCCGGACGTCCTCGGAGCGCTTGGTGTCGTGCGTGGACAGGGTGGTCATGGTGGCCGGCCACTGCTGGTTCAGCTGCTCGCAGAAATCATGGAAGGCATCAGGCGAGATCCCGACGATGGTGGGTTCGCTGCCCACCTCGTTGACACCAACGAAGCGGTTCCAGCGGTAGAAGGCGGTGTCCTCCTTGGCCTTGGCCATCACCGGCCCGCAGGTCTGGGCGAAGCGGATCATGAACTCCGCGCGGAGGGCAGCCACATCAGGCCGCGAATCCGGCAGCTCGGTGGTGACGGGGTGCGCGGTCACCGAGGGCAGGGTCTCCGCGCCGCCACCCTCACCGGTGGGGTCCTCGCCCGAGACGAGGGCCACGATGAAGTCGAGCGTGGCCTGCTCGTCGTCGTCCAGCTCCGGGCGTGCCCGGTCTGCCGCCTCGTGCACGACGGCGAGCTCTGCGTCGTTGGCGGGCAGCCCGGGTTCGAGATAGGCCCTGTAGCGGTCCATGTGGACGAGCAGGCTCCGGATCGCCCGCTCGAGGTCGCGACGGGTGTGGTCGCGCAGCCTCAGGTCTGAGCCGCAGACGGCCACGGCGATGGAGGTAAGCCGGTTCACCTCCGTGAACAGCATCGTCCTGACCAGTTCCTCCTTGGCCTGCTGGAGCACCTGGCCGAACCAGCCCTCGGACGTGTCCGCAGTGCGCTCCCACAGGTCGTTCAACCTGGCCAACTGGCTGGAATCGTGGAACAGACCGTTGACCCGCAGCAGGGCGTCGTAGCCCGTGGTGCCCGCGCACCGGGAGCCCTCCGGCAACTGCTCGTGCGGCTCCAGGATCTTCTCCACCACCACCCAGCAACCCCCGGTGGCGCGCTGCAGCATCTGGAGGTAGCCGCGCGGGGTGGCCAGGCCGTCCGGATGGTCGATGCGGAAGCCGTCGATCAGCCCCTCGTCGAACAGCTCGATGAGCTTGGCGTGGCTCGTCTCGAAGACCTCCGGGTCCTCCACGCGGATGGCCGCGAGCGTGTCGACGTCGAAGAAGCGCCGGTAGTTGAGTTCCTCGTTGCCGACCTTCCAGTAGGCCAGGCGGTACCACTGCTGCTCGAGGAGTTCGATGAGCGGCAGGTGCTCAGTGCCCGGGCGGACCGGGAAGACGTGGTCGTGGTAGACGATGACCGGCTCGCCGCCGCCGGGGAACATCCGGTTCTCCAGCCGGATCGTGTTGTCTGCCAGTTCGTCCCCGATGCGCCGGCCGAGCACCGGCATGAGGATGGCGCGGGAACGGGTGAGGTCGATGTCGAACCAGCCGGCGAACTCCGAGTCAGCGCCCGAGCGCAGCACGTCCCACAGCGCGTGGTTGAGCCACAGCGGGGTGGGGACCGCCATGTGGTTGGGCACGACGTCGACGATGATGCCGAGCTCCAGTTCCCGCGCGGCCGCCACCATCCTGCGGAACCCGTCCTCGCCGCCGCACTCCACGGAGATCCGCGAGTGGTCCACCACGTCGTAGCCGTGCATGGAGCCCGGGGCGGCCTGGAGGATGGGGGAGCAGAAGATGTGGGTGACGCCCAGTGAAGCCAGATAGGGCAGCTGCCTGGTGGCGTCCTCGAAGGTGAAGTCCGCGTTCAGCTGAAGGCGGTAAGTGGAGGTGGGAAGGGCGGATGCGGACCGTGCCATGCGTTCCAGCATAGGCGGGCTAGGGTTCCATCCATGAGTGAAATTCCTGACGGTTCGGACCCTGCGGCGCTGGCCGACTGGCTCTTCGATCGAGCACGGCAGGGCGAGACGCAGCGGTTGAGCGCCTACATCGAGGCGGGCGCGCCCGTCGACCTCACGGATGCCGACGGCAACACACTGCTCATGTTGGCCGCCTACCACGGCCATGCCGGAACCGTGCGCGCCCTGGCGGCACTGGGTGCTGATCCGGACGCCCTGAACAACCGGGGCCAGTCCCCATTGGCCGGGGCCGTGTTCAAACAGGAACAGGCCGTGATCGCGGCGCTGCTGGAGGCGGGGGCAGATCCCGAAGCGGGTCAGCCCTCAGCTCGCGCCACCGCACAGATGTTCGGTGTCACCCTCTGAACCCTCGCGCGGACCGCGGGGCTCAGCCGGCGTCGGGGACCGGGTAGCCGTTCTCGGTGAGCCCGGTGTAGCCGTCCAGCATCAGACGGATCCGGCGGGCGGACAGGTCCATGACGTGGGGTTCGACGTCCTCCGGTGCCACCCAGTGGATGGCGACGATCTCGGGGTCGTCGGTGCCCAGCCGCGAGATGGTGTCGTCGTCGAGCACCCCGCCGTCGAAGATGAGCTCCAGCGCATCCGACCAGCCGAGGTACGGCGGCATCCAGTCGACGAGCAGTGGCTGGCCGAACCGCACCTCGATGCCGAGCTCCTCCAGGCACTCGCGTTCGCCGCCGACGCGGGGCGACTCCCCGGGCTCGACGACACCGCCGGGCAGCTCCCAGTCGTCCTTGTAGGACGTCTCCAGCAGCAGCACCCGGCCCTCCGCGTCGCGGAACAACGCATGGGCGATCAGGCGTTTGGTGGGCAGGATCGAATCCAGCACGCCCGAGAAACCCACCTCGCCGTAGACGGGATCGATGGCGAGGCGCGAGTACACGAGGATGTCGCGGAAGACGCCCGGCTGGGGCTCCAGCACGGAGCGCAGGCGCCCCTCGAGCCGGAAGCCGGCGCGGTGCAGCGAGACCCGCGCCGCCGTGTCCCACTCCGGCAGCTCCACCTGGAGCCTGCGCAGGTTGTGGGCGAGGATGGCGTCGTCAGCGGCGAGCGAGATGGCCCGCTTCAGCGTGTCGACGTCGACCTGTTGCTCCTCCCAGCGGAGTGTGCCGACGCCGCCGGTGATGTCGACGGAGACATGGAACTCGCTCACTGACCTGCTGCCCTGCGCAACCAGACCGATCCGAGCGGGGGCACCGTGACGTTGGCGCGCGCCGGCCAGTGGCCCCACGGCTCGTCGATCGCGTGCACCTCGCCGAGGTTGCCGAACTCGCCTGAACCGTCGTAGATGGGCGCGTCGGTGTTGAGGATCTCCTCCCAGCTGCCGTCCACGGGCAGGCCGATCTCGTAGTCCTGGAGCGGCACGGGGGAGAAGTTCACGATGCAGGCGACATGGTTGCCCTGCGAGTCGTGGCGGACCCAGGACAGCGCGTTGTGCCCGGGGTCGTCCGCATTGATCCAGCTGAAGCCGTCAGGGGAGCTGTCCAGCTCGTAGAGCGCGGGGTTGGCGCGGTAGATGAGATTCAGGTCGCGGAAGAGGCGCTGCAGGCCACCGTGCCCCCACAGCTCGCTGACCCACCACTCGAGCGAGACGGATTCGTTGAACTCCGGGCGCTGGCCGAACTCGCAACCCATGAACACCAGCTGCTTGCCGGGGAAGCTCCACATGAAGGAGTAGTAGGCGCGCAGCGTCGCGAACTTGCGCCAGTCGTCTTGGGGGACCTTGTTGATCATGGAGCCCTTGCCGTGCACGACCTCGTCGTGGCTGATCGGCAGGATGAAGTTCTCCGAGTACTGGTAGACCATCGCGAAGGTGAGCAGGTTGTGCTCGTGCTGGCGGTAGACCGGGTCCAGCTGCAGGTAGCGCAGCGTGTCGTTCATCCAGCCCATGTTCCACTTGAAGCCGAAGCCCAGCCCGCCCTCGTGCACCGGCTTGGTGACGCCGGCGAAGCTCGTCGACTCCTCAGCGATCATCAGGACGCCGGGCTCGCGCTCGTAGAGGTGGCGGTTGACGTAGCGCAGGAAGTCGATCGCCTCGAGGTTCTCGCGTCCGCCGTGCTGGTTGGGCACCCACTGGCCCTCCTCACGGGAGTAGTCCAGGTAGAGCATCGAGGCCACGGCGTCGACGCGCAGCCCGTCGACGTGGAACTCCTGGATCCAGTACAGCGCGTTGGACACCAGGAAGCTCTTCACCTCGTTGCGGCCGTAGTTGAAGATGTAGGTGCCCCAGTCCTGATGCTCGCCCTGCCGGGGGTCAGCGTGCTCGTAGAGCGCGGTGCCGTCGAAGCGGCCCAGCGCCCACGCGTCCTTCGGGAAGTGGCCGGGCACCCAGTCCATGATCACGCCGATGCCCGCCTGGTGCAGGCGGTCGATGAGGTAGCGCAGGTCATCAGGCTTGCCGAAGCGCGACGTGGGGGAGAAGTAGCCGGTGACCTGGTATCCCCAGCTGGGCTCGAAGGGGTGCTCCGCCACAGGCATCAGCTCGACATGCGTGTAGCCCTGCCACTTGACGTAGCTGACCAGTTCTTCGGCCAGGTCCAGGTAGCTCTTGCCCTTGCGCCAGCCACCGAGGTGTACCTCGTAGATGCTCATCGGCTCGGCGTGGGCCTGCGCGGCGCGCCGCTTGGCGATCCACTCGTCGTCGGCCCAGAGGTACTTCGACTCGTAGACGATCGACGCGTTGGCCGGTGCCTGCTCGGAGAACCGGGCCATGGGGTCCACCTTCTCGAGCCACTGGCCGTCGGCCGTCTCGATCCGGAACTTGTAGAGGGTGCCCTCGTCGAGGCCGGGGACGAAGGCGGCCCACACGCCGGTGCCGGGCACGAGGTGCAGCTGGTCGCCGGTCCACCAGTTGAAGTCGCCGATCACCTGGACCGAGCGCGCGTTGGGCGCCCAGACGGCGAAGCGGACGCCGGTGACCTCCCGGCCGTCGTCGTTGACGCTGACCACCTTGCTTCCGAGACGCCGCCACAGTTCTGTGTCGCCGCCGCTGTGGAAACCCTCGAAGTCCCACCCGGTCAGTCCGCCGAACTGGTCATGCGCCATGTCTTGCTCCCATCGTGCAGGTCTGCGCGCCAATCTAGCGTGCCCAGGGGTGCGCCGCTGGCGGACCCCGTGGCTACGTGCCTGGTTTCAGGCGTTGGCGACGGCTGCCAGCCAGCGCTGGACCACACCGTCGGGATCGGATCGGCCGATGAGGCGGTTCTCCGCGAACTCGGGGGCCGCCCGCAGCGCGGCCAGCGTCGGTTCGAACAACAGTGCCCACGGTTCGTCGGGATGCAGGCCTGCCCGGTGGGCGACCTCGTCAGCCGCGCCGAGGAAGCGCGCCCCGAGGCCCGGGCGGCCGAGTTGCTGGTGCGCGAGCGCGATGCAGCGCAGCGCCACCACCTCGTGGCGCGTGCGGCACCCCACCTCGTCGAGCTTGGCCAGCACCGTGGTGGCCATGCCGATCGAGGCGGCGGCCCCGCCCTCCGCGAGTTCGACGACGGCTGCCTCGGCCGCGACCGCCACAGCTCCCATCCCCATGGGGTGCCGGGCCGACAACTCCAACATCTCGTCGACGTTGACCCGCGCCTGTGCCACCCGGCCCAGGCGGACGAGGGGCTCCACCAGCCGCCCCAGCGCCGCGACCAGATCCTGGGGGTCCCCGTGGCCTCGGAGCTCGGCGACGCTCCGGAAGCCGAGGTCGACGGCGTGCTCAGTGTCACCTGCCGCGTCGGCGGCGGCCGCGGAGCAGCCCAGCGCCAGGGCGCGCAGCACCGGGTCGTGGCCGGCCGCCGTGGTCGCCTCCTGCGCGCACCGCGTCACCTCCTCCGGCCGGAGGGCGGCGGCGTGGAGGCACCCGACGCTGCACCAGCCCTCGACGACGAGCCGGCTGTGGTACCAGGGCGTGGTTTCCGCCGCACGGAGGGACGCCTCCAAGGCGTCGGGGTCGCCTTCACCGGTCAGGACCACCAACAGCCCCAGCGCGACCTGCAGGGCCACCCTGTCGTCGGGATGCGCGCTCTCCAGCGCACCATTCAGGACGCGGATGCCCTCGCGCACGCGGGCGGTGGCGAGCCAGAACGGTTCGAGCCACGGCAGCAGGACCCCCGGGTGCCCCGCCTCGCAGGAGAGCGTCACGGCCCGCAACACGGCGGACTGGTCGTCCAGGAGCGCCCGGACCGAGGGCTGCGACCCGTCCGGGGGCCGCACCAGGTCCGTCACGGCGTCGAGCAGCGCGTCCCGGGTGGGGCCGTCGGAGTCGCCGAGGGCCTGCGCCACCGGGGGCAGGACGAGGAAATGGTCCGAATCCGTGGGTCCGGTGACGAGGCCCGCGTCCACGAGTTCCATCAGCGCCTGGGGGCTGCGACTCAGCGAGTCGACGAGGTGCCCACTGACGAGTCCAGCCGCCTCGGCCATGGCGCGCAGCAGCATCCGCGCCTCCGGCGAGCAGCCGTTGGCCGCCCACTCGACGACGGCGGGGATGCTGCGCCGGGGATCGCGGTCCGTCGTCAGGGCTGCGAGCGCCTCAGGGGACCGGTGCAACTGCTCGACCAGCCGCGCGGGGGACGACACCCTGATCCGCGCGGCGAGGAGCTCGATCGCCAGCGGCAGGCCACCGCTCAGCCGGCACAATTCGCGGATGTCGGCCGCGGAATCTTCCATATCGATGCCGGGCCTGGCGCGGCGGCAATGCCGGACGAACAACTCCTCGGCTGCCGACGGGCCGCTGGGATCCGACGGGAGCGGGGGCACGACGATCGCCGCCTCCGGGCCGATGCCGACCGCCTGACGGGCGGTCACGAGCACCGTGGCCTCAGGCGCGGCAGACAGCAGGGCGAGCGCGAGATCTGCGAAACCGTCGAACTGCTCCGCGTTGTCGGCAACGAGGACGCACGGCCCGGCCCTCGCGATCGTCTGCGTCGGATCCCCGTCCCCGATCGGCAACTGGAGGGCTCGGCACCAGGATTCCAGCGCGTCCCTGGGCGTGGACACCTGCATGAACTCCGTCGTGGCCACCCGGCGGCCCGCCGCCTTCAGCCTGTCCACCACGGCGATGCAGAGGGCGGACTTGCCCACCCCTCCGAGGCCGTGGAGCGTCACGAGCCGGTGCGAGCCCACCGCCGAAAGCACGCGCTCGACGAGGTCGCCGCGCCCGACGAGGTCGGCCGTCGGCAGCGAGGCTCCCTGCAACGTCGGCGGAGTGACCGGGGACGGCAGCTTGTGGTTGAGGATGTCGCGCTGCAGCGCCGTGAGCTCGGGTGACGGCTCCACGCCGAGCTCGTCGAGCAGCGTGCGGCGGGCCTGGTGGAACGTCTCCAGTGCGGCACCGGGCTGGCCCGCGTGGTACTGGGCGGCCATCAGTCGAGACCAGGACGCCTCGTCGAGGGGATCGTCGGCCACCAGCGACCGCGCTTCCTCCACCGCGCGCTCCGCACGGCCGCTGCGGAAGAGGGCGATGACGTGGTCGCGGCGGGCGGCGACGTGCCGCTCGGCGATCGCCCGGCGGGTCTGCTCCAACCAGGCCGTCAGGTCCAGCCCCGCCAGCAGCGGGCCCGAGGCGAGCGTGAAGGCCCGTTCCAACACCTCCAGCGCCTGGTCCGGCGCGGCGCTACGGAGGAGGGACTGCGCGCGGGTGACGAGGGCTTCGAACATGGCCACGTCGACGTCGGAGATCCCGCAGGCCAGGGTGTAGGTGGCCCCGTCCCGGACGATGGGGAAACCGAGCGGTTCGACAACCTTGCGTAGCCCGGAGATATGGACCTGGAGGGCGTTGTGCACGCTGTCCGGGGGCTCGTCGCCCCAGAGTGCGGAGACCAGGTCTGGCACGGGGACCGGGCGGCCCGGCCTCAGGGCGAGCGCAGCCAGCAGGACCCGCTGCCGCGTGCCGCTCATCATCACAGGGCCGGCGCCGTCGGCACCCAGCACCCGGGCGGGGCCGAGAAGGCGAATCCGGCAAGCCTTCTCCATCGACACATGGTTGCACGCCCGAGGGGTTCCCAAAGCCCATCCGGTAAGGAAGTTTTAAGAATCCCTTAAGCCGCGGGACGAAGATATGGCTCAGGTCACCGTTGATTTCAGGGGGGACAACATGACGATCACGTCGGTAGGCGACATAGCGGCAAGGACCTTTGCCATCGACGCGGCCCGCGCGGGGGATGAGCGGGCGTTCGGGACGCTACTCGAGCCGCACCGTCACACGCTGTGGTCCGTCTGCCTGAGGATCACCAACGACCCGCGCGACGCGATGGATGCACTGGCGCACACGTTCGGCAATGCGAGGAGGGCGATCACTGACTACAGCGGGCTGGTGGCGTTCGGCCACTGGCTGAGCCTCGTGGCGGCGGGGACTTCTCGAGCCGTCGCCTGGCACCGGCAACGGAGCCCTGAGCCGCCCCGACAGGCGGCACTTCCGGTGCCCGTGTGCACGGATCCCGTCGAGCTGCGGCTGCGGGGGGTGCTGGAGTCTCTGCCTGTGGTCATCAGGGAGGCGTTGGTGCTGCGCGACATCTGTGGATTGACCTACGAGCAGATCGCGGTGCACCAGGTGGTGGGCATCCACACGGTCAAGGCCCGGCTGAGCAGGGGCGGCGGGATTCGACCGCTCCAGGGGGCGCCGGCTCTGGACCGTACCCGTTTCGACCAGTTGCTGCGCGCCGTGCTCGTGAGGCACCGGTTGGCAGTGGCGGGGGCGCTTCAGCCCAGCGTGTCGAGGTAGCCCAGGGGGACGCCGAGCAGGTGGGGGCGGTAGCGCGACTCGTAGGTCGCCTCGTAACCCGCCTTGTCGATCTCGTAGGCGGCCAGCAGGGACGCGTCGATGTCGTCCTGCCCGTAGCCGTGCAGGAAGGCGGACCGGGATTCGGTCAGCCAGGCGTCGTCGGCCCCGCCCGCCGCGGCGGCGTAGGCGAAGGAACGCAGCATGCCGGCGACGTCGCGCAACGGCGAATCCGGCAGGCGGCGCTCCTCGATCGACTTCAGGGGTTCACCCTCGAAGTCGACGTAGATCCACCGGCCCTCGCTGAGGAGGACCTGGCCGAGGTGGCAGTCGCCGTGCACGCGTTGCGTGGGCACCTGGTGGTCCGCGACCTGGGCGAACACGGCCTCGGCGGCGGGCTGATACGGCTCGACGGCGCCCACCTCTGCCACGACGGTGCGGAAACGCCGCCTGAAGTCGTCCGCCAGCCGGGTGCCGTCGGTGGTCGACATCGGGAAATGGGCCGCGAGGCGGTGGTGCACGGTGGCCAGCGCGACGCCCAGCGCCTCCGCGTGGCCGGCGAACCCACGGCCCTCGGAAGCGAATTCGCAGGCCAGCACGTAGCCGTCCTGCGGGGCCTTCAGCGCCTCCAGGAAAACGGCGTAGTCAGTGCCGTCGACCCGCCAAGAGCCATAGAGTTCGGCCACCACGCCGCTGCCGGCCAGCGCCCGGTGCACCTCCACATCCGCGTTGACGCCAGGCTCGAGGCGGCGGAACACCTTCGCCAGTAGCTGCGTGCCGTAGAAGATGCTCGTATTGGACTGCTCGCCCGTGTAGCGGTGGGCGGGTAGGCCCTCGGGCACGTCGCGCAGCCGTTCAAAGCCAGGGGCCTCGGTGCGGAGCAGGTCCAGCAGGACCGCGCCGTCGTCGCAGGCGTCAACGGGGTCCTCCCCGCCGCGGTACAGCAGCGGAATGAGGAAGCGTTCCCGGCGTCCGCCGTCGAACTCGACGACGAGCACCGCGGGCCGGAGACGGACCTCGGCGTCTTCCGAGGGGAGCCAATCGCCGTACTCGACGTCGACGGGGCGCCCCTCGCGCCCGGAGAACCACCGCTGCGTGAGCGCGAGGTTCCAGAGAGCGTCCGTGCCGGTCATTCGGCCGTCACATGGAAGATGTGGGCGGGCTTGCCGGGGTAGAGCCGGACGAAGGACTCCCGGCCCCACTGGTATTCCTCGCCGGTCAGCAGGTCGTGCACCTTGACCGTGGCGCGGTTCGGGAAGCCGAGCGCGTCGAAGTCGAGCATGACGGGCGACTCCACCGTGGCGTGCTGGTCCAGGGAGCACACGACCAGGATCACGTCGTCGGCATCGTGCTTGGAGTAGACGATGACCTGATCGTGCGCGGCATGGTGGAGGTGGATGTCGCGCAACTGCTGCAGCGAGGGGTGCTGCTCGCGGATCTCGTTGAGCCGGCCCAACAGGAGGTTGAGGTTGGGCTGCGAATTGTAGTCACGGGGCCGGTACTCGTACTTCTCCGAGTTGAGGTATTCCTCACGGCCTTCTGCCAGCGGCTCATGCTCGAAGAGTTCGAAGCCGGAGTAGACGCCCCAGGTGGGGGACATGGTGGCGGCCAGGATCGCGCGGATCGAGAAGGCGGCCGGGTTTCCCGACTGCAGGTAGAGCGGGTTGATGTCCGGGGTGTTGACGAAGAAGTTGGGCCGGTAGAAGGAGGCCATCTCCGACGACAGTTCGGTGAGGTACTCCTCGAGTTCCCACTTCGCGTTGCGCCAGGTGAAGTAGGTGTAGCTCTGGTGGAAGCCCACCTTCCCGAGCGCGGCCATCATCTGGGGCTTGGTGAACGCCTCTGCGAGGAAGATCACCTCGGGGTTCGTCTCGTAGACCCGGCTCATGAGCCAGTCCCAGAACTCGACGGGTTTGGTGTGCGGGTTGTCGACGCGGAAGATGCTCACGCCGCGGTCGATCCAGAACCGCACGATCCGCAGCACCTCGTGGTAGATGCCCACCGGGTCGAGGTCGAAGTTGACGGGGTAGATGTCCTGGTACTTCTTCGGGGGATTCTCGGCGTAGGCGATGGTGCCGTCCAGCCGGGTGGTGAACCATTCCGGGTGGTCCTGCACCCAGGGGTGGTCCGGCGAGGCCTGCAGCGCCAGGTCGAGCGCCACCTCGAGGCCCAACGAACGGGCCTTCGCGACGAACCTGTCGAAGTCCTCGAAGTCGCCGAGATCCGGGTGGATCGCGTCGTGCCCGCCGTCCGGGGAGCCGATCGCCCAAGGGGAACCGGGATCCTGCGGGCTGGGGTCCAGGGAGTTGTTCTTCCCCTTGCGGAAGGCGGTGCCGATGGGGTGGATGGGCGGCAGGTAGACCACGTGGAAGCCCATGGCGGCGGCAGCCTCCAGGCGCTCGTACGAGGAATCGAACGTGCCCGAGTGCCAGGTGCCGTGCTCGTCCACATGGGCGCCCTGCGAGCGGGGGAAGAACTCGTACCAGGACGAGTACAGCGCGCGTCGACGCTCGACCCGGATGGGGAAGTCAGGCGTGGGGGAGACCATGTCGCGAGGCCCGAAGCGGGCCATGGCCCGCTGGATGGGCCCGGAAGTGACCAGCTCGAGGATCTCCTCGATGTCCGTCTCCGGCGTGATCGTCTCGGCCGCGCCGCGCAGGAGGTGGGCGGCGCCGGCGACCCGCAGCTGGTCCGCGTGCTGGGCGGCCCGCTCTAGGAGGCCACGGCCCTCCATGCAGACCAGCTCGACGTCGACCCCGACCGGGAGCTTCTTCTCCGCGGCGTGGCGCCAGGTGCCCCAGGGATCTGACCAGCCCTCGATGCGGTAGGTCCAGTCTCCCTCCGCGGCCATGCGCACGTGCGCCTGCCAGATGTCGAGGCCCATCGGCTCGACCTGCTTCATGTCGACGCGGCGCTGGGTGCCGCCGGGGGAGGTGAGGATGACCGATGCGTTGACCGCGTCGTGGCCCTCACGGAAGACGGAGGCCTGGATCAGGATGCGTTCATGGACCACGGCCTTGACGGGGTAGGCCCCGCCCTCGATGACGGGAGTGACGCCGGTGACGGGGATGCGGCCGAAGCCTCCGTCTGTCCGGACGATGCGCTTGCTGATACGGGGCGAGATGTCCTCAGTCACGCCGCCAGCCTAGCTGTTGGACGTGCCGCCCGGAATGAGGTCGTACGACGAGGGCTCCGACTCGGCCTGGAGCGCGAGCAGTTCCTTGGAGGTGAGCGGCACTCTGACCCGCATGAGGGCGACGGTGCGACCGGGGATGTCGAATTCGCCGAGCGCGGGCAGCTCACCCTCCGGCAGTTCGCCGTCGTCGCCGGAATGCCAGATGACCTCGTAGGCGTGGCCCCAGGGCATGGTGGGCAACACGATGCGCTGCGGTTCCGGGTCCGAGTTGAACCAGGTGAGGAAGCCCTCGTGGTCGTTGGAGACATACATCCCCAGCAGGCGGCGGGCGCCGTCGTGCCAGGCGTCCTGGCTCATCTCGCCGTAGCGGCCGTCCATCCAGGTGAGGTCGACGCGCTGCAGGTTCTCGCCGTGCTGGTTGATGATCTCGGTGTGGTAGGCGTAATCAACCGGCCGGAACGCGCAGTGCCGCTGCCGGATGGCGATGAGGTCACGGATGCGGTCGCGCACGGCCTGCCATTCGGGGGCGATGTCCCAGTTCACCCAGGACGTGGGGGAGTCCTGGCAGTAGGCGTTGTTGTTGCCCTTCTGCGTGCGGCCGAATTCGTCTCCGGCCGTCAGCATGGGCGTGCCGGCGGCCAGCAGCTGGGTGGCCATCAAGTTGAGCACCTGGCGGCGACGCAGCGCGTTGATCTCGGGGTCAGGCGTCTCTCCCTCCCAGCCGTGGTTCCAGGAGCGGTTGTTGTCGCTGCCGTCGCGGTTGGCCTCGCCGTTGTCCAGGTTGTGCTTGACGTCGTAGCTGACCAGATCCAGCATCGTGAAGCCGTCGTGCGCGGTGACGAAGTTGATGCTCGCCTGGGGGTTGCGGCCGGGCTGGTCGAAGATGTCCGGCGAACCGGCCAGCCGGGTGGCCAGCTCCTGGACCCCGTGTACGGCGCCGCGCCAGTAGTCGCGCACGTGGTCGCGGAACCGGTCGTTCCACTCGTACCAGCCGGGACCGTACGCGCCCACCTGGTAGCCGTAGGGGCCGACGTCCCACGGTTCGGCGATCATCTTGATGCCGTCGAAGGTGGGGTCCGCCGCCACGAGTTGCTTGAAGGCGTGGTTCTGGTCGACGTGGTGCTGGGCGTCGCGGATCATGGTGGTGGCCAGATCGAAGCGGAAGCCGTCGACGCCCATCTCCGTGACCCAGTAGCGCATCGAATCCATCACCAGTTGCAGGGCCATGGGGTGGGCGGTGTTGACGGAATTGCCGGTGCCCGTGACGTCGTAGTCGTCGCGGCGGTCGTTGGTGAGGCGGTAGTACGCGTCGTGGTCGATGCCCCGCATGGACAGGGTGGGGCCCTGGTGGCCACCCTCTCCGGTGTGGTTGTAGACCACGTCGAGCAGCACCTCGATGTCGGCCTCGTGCAGAGCGGAGACCATGGCCTTGAACTGGGACACCTGGTCGCCGACGGTGCCGCGCGGCGCGTAGAAGGCGTGCGGGGCGAAGAAGCCGAGCGTGTTGTAGCCCCAGTAGTTGCGCAGGCCCTTGGCCACGATGAACGGCTCGGAGACGAAGTGGTGCAGCGGGAGGAACTCGACCGCGGTGACGCCCAGGTCCTTGAGGTAGGCGATGACCGCCGGGTCCGCCATGCCGAGGTAGGAACCGCGCAGGTGCTCCGGCACGCTGGGGTGCATCTTGGTGAAGCCCCGCAGGTGCGTCTCGTAGATGATCGTCTCCGACATCGGCCGGCGCTTCTCGATGGCCTTGGGTGGCGGGGTGTCGCGCACCACCACCGACAGCGGCACGGCTCCGAAGGAATCCCAGGTGGAGATGGTGAAGGGGTCGCCCGGCACGTGGTCGAGGATGGGGCCACGGAAGTCGACGCCGCCGCTGATGGCGCGGGCGTAGGGGTCCAGCAGGAGGCGGGCCGGATTGAAGCGGCTGCCCGCACTCGGGTCCCACGGGCCGTGCACCCGGTAGCCGTAAGCCTGGCCGGCGCCGATGCCCGGGATCTCGACGGTCCAGATCCCCTGGTCATCGGCAGCCATGTGGTGGTTGAACTGATGGTTGGTCTGATCCACCAGCACCAGCTCGACTGCCGTCGCGCGGGGTGCCCACAACCCGAAGCGAACTCCGGCGTCAGTGATGTGGGCTCCGAGGAAGCGGCTGTCAGGTGCCGGTTGGGGGATCATGCTGTCTTTCATCAGAGGATGGAACGGCGGTTCATTCTGCCACCGGGGCCGGGTTTGGGCTAATTGGTCTGCGCGCCGCGCCTCTAGGCTGAGGTTATGTCGGTCTACCTCGATCACGCCGCTTCGTCCCCCATGCGCGGGGACAGTATAACGGTGTTCACGGAGCTCGCTTCCCTCGTGGGGAACCCCTCCTCACTGCACCGGCCGGGCCAGCGGGCGCGCGCGATCCTGGAGGAGGCGCGCGAGGAACTGGCGGTGGCAGTGGGCGCCCATCCGACAGAGGTCGTCTTCACGTCGGGGGGTTCCGAGGCGGACAGCATCGCCGTGCTCGGGGGGTGGGCGAAGCGACGCGACGAGGGACGGGACCGATGCCTGGTGTCCGCCGTCGAGCATCCGGCCGTCCTGGGCGCCGTCCAGTGGGGCGCGGAAACCATCCCGGTCACGTCGGAGGGGTGGGTGGACGTCGCGGAGGCTGCACACTTGATCGACGAGCGGGCCGGCGTCGTCTCGGTGATGGCGGCCAACAATGAAACGGGGATCGTGCAGCCGGTCGACGACATCCGCGGCCTGGCCGAGCGGGTGGGCGCGTGGCTGCACGTGGACGCGGTGCAGGCGCTCGGGCACCTGCCCGTCGACTTCGCGGCCAGCGGCGCGGACCTGATGTCGCTGTCCGCCCACAAGATCGGCGGGCCGGTGGGCATCGGTGCGCTCCTCGCCAGGCGCGAGGTGGTGCCGCGGGCCACCGGCCTGGGCGGCGGCCAGGAGCGGGAGGTGCGCTCGGGGACGGTGCCGGTGATCCTGGCGGCGGCCTTCGCGCGGGCCGCGAGCACCGCCGTCGGGTCGCTGCCTGTGGAGGCTGGACGGCTGTGCGGCCTCAGCCGACGGATCGCAGCGGCGGCGGTTGGCGCCGGTGGCCGGCTCAACAGCCGTGACGACGGCGCACCGCACATCGTCAACGTGACCTTCGACGGCATCAGGGCCGACGACCTCCTGTTCCTGCTGGACCAGCGAGGTGTGCACGCCTCCGTCGGGTCTGCCTGCAGGGCCGGGGTGCACCAGCCCAGCGACGTGTTGCTGGCGATGGGCCGTACCCCCGACGAGGCGACCCAGTCGCTGCGGTTCTCGGTGGGCTGGTCGACGACGGATGCCGACATCGACGGCTTGTGCCAGGTGCTCCCTGAGGCGCTGCAGCAGGCGCGGGCGGCGTTCTAGGCCAGGACCAGGGCGCCGGCGAGCCCGATCGAGGTGATGATGCCGGTGGCGATGGTGGCAAGGATGAACGGCTTGCCGCCCACCTTCAGCATGGACTTCACGTGCACCCCCAGCCCGAGCGCGAACATCGCGGCGGCGAGGAGCAGCTTCTGCCCCACCGCGATCGCGCCCAGCGGGGGCCCCGGCAGGATGCCGACGGTGCGCACGAGCATGGCGATGACGAAGCCGGCGATGAACAGCGGCACGATCGGCGGCAGCGCGGAGGTGGCGTCGGCGGTCGCGCGGCGGCGGCGCCCCATGGCCAGCAGGGCGACCATGGGTGCGAGGCACAGGACGCGGGCCAGCTTCACCGTGACCGCCACGGGCAGCGCCTCTTGGCCGATCAGGCCGGCGGCGGCCACCACCTGCGCCACCTCGTGCGTCGAGGCGCCCACCCACATGCCGCCCGCCTGGGCGCCGAGGTTCAGGGCAGCCACCGCGAGGGGCAGCAGCGGGATCAGGAGGGTGCCGAACACCACCACCAGGGCGACGGCGGTGGCAGTGTCGTTCTCGTCGGCGTCGGTGACCGGCTCGACCCCCACCACGGCGGCGGCACCGCAGATCGAGAAGCCGGCGGCGATCAGGGTGCTCTGCGCCATGGACAACCCGAGCCGCCTGCCCAGGAGTCGCGTCGTGAAGAAGGTGACGCCGACGGCGGCCACCACCAGCAGGAGCGTGCCGGCGCCGAGCCCGAACACTTCGACGAGCGATACCTGGAAGCCCAGCAGCACGATGCCGATCCGCAGCACGCGCTTGCCCGCGACGGCGACACCCGGTGCCCATGAGGCCGGTTGCCCGGCGAGGTTCCGCCAGAGGACGCCGAGGATGATCGCCACCAGCAGCGGGCTGAGGGTGGGGACCACCTGGGCGATGGCGACGGCGAGCAGGGCTGCGGCGAAGGCTGCGGCGAGCCCTGGCAGGACGGAGGCGCTCGTTCTGGCGGCTGTTGCTGTGGTCACAGGAAGAGTGTGGGGAATGCCGGGCCGGGCGCGGTAACCCGCTTCGGACATGAGGGCATATGCTCCTGATATGTCTCTGCCCCATGAGCCCGGCGTCGCCGCCCTGCGCCTGTTGATTGCGGTCGCCGACGAGGGCGGTCTGGGTGCCGGTGCCCGGGCTGTGGGGATGGCCCAGTCGAACGCCAGCCGGACCCTGGCCGGCCTGGAGCAGCGGCTCGGGCTCACGCTGGTCACCCGGAGTGCCGCCGGTTCCACGTTGACCGCCGACGGGGAGCTCACCGTCGAATGGGCGCGCAGCGTGGTGGTGGCGATGGACCGCCTGCTGCAGGGGGTCGCCGCGCTGCAGTACGAGGGCCGCGACCTGGTGGTCTCCGCCAGCATGACGATCGCCGAGTACCTCGCGCCCAGTTGGCTGGCCGCCATGCGGCGCGACCATCCCGGGGTCGCGGCCAGCATGGTGATCCACAACTCGGCCGACGTGGTCGACGACGTGCGCCGCGGACGGGTGGGCCTCGGGTTCGTGGAGGGCCCGGAAGTGCCCGGCGACCTGCAGCGGGTCCGCGTCGGCACCGACCGGCTCGTCGTGGTGGTCGCTCCGGAGCATCCCTGGGGGGACAGGCGAGGGGGCGTCACCGTCGAGGAACTGGCCCTCACGGCACTGGTGGAACGGGAACGCGGCTCGGGCACCAGGTCGTTCCTGGATCAGGCGGTACCCGGCCGCCGGGCGGCCCCCCTCGTGGAGCTCCCGAGCAACGGCGCGGTGGTCGCTGCCGTGGCGGCCGGGCTGGGGCCCGCCGTCCTCTCCATCCACGCGGTCCTCAGCGGGTTGGTCGCCGGCAGGCTGTTGGCGGTGCCGATCGTCGGCGGCAACATCGAGCGTGACCTGCACGCCGTCTGGCTGGGGCCGTCCGAACCCACGGGCCCCGCCGCCCTTTTTCTGGCCACGGCGATGGGCGCCTAGACTTGGGTGCCGATCACCCAAGGAGGGCCATGCGGGTTCTGGTTGCCATGTCAGGCGGAGTGGACTCCGCCGTCGCCGCCGCGCGCCTCGTGGCCGAGGGCCACGATGTGACGGGCGTGCACCTGGCGCTCTCGAAGAACCCCGCGTCGTACCGCTCCGGAGCCCGCGGCTGTTGCTCGCTGGAGGACTCGCACGACGCCCGCCGCGTGGCCGACAAGCTGGACATCCCCTTCTACGTGTGGGACTTTGCTGAGGAGTTCCACGAGGCGGTCGTCGAGGACTTCATCGCCGAGTACCAGGCCGGCCGCACCCCCAACCCCTGTCTGCGGTGCAACGAGAAGATCAAGTTCGCCGCCGTGCTCGACAGGGGTGTTGCGCTGGGCTTCGACGCCGTCGCCACGGGGCATTACGCGGACCTGCAGCGCCACGACGACGGGTCGGTGTCACTGCACCGCGCTGCTGACGCCGCCAAAGACCAGTCCTACGTGCTGGGCATGTTGAACCAGGAGCAGTTGAGCCGCTGCCTGTTCCCGCTGCACGACGTGGAGAAGCCCGTGGTGCGCCAGGAGGCGGCCGCGCTCGGTTTCGGCGTGGCGAAGAAGCCCGACAGCCACGACATCTGTTTCATCGCCGACGGCGACACCCAGGGCTTCCTCTCGCGCTACCTCGACGACAGGCCGGGCCCGATCATCGACGCCGACGGGCAGGTGCTCGGCGAACACCAGGGCCACCACCGCTACACCGTCGGCCAGCGCAAGGGCCTCGACCTGCGCGTCCCCGCCCCCACGGGCGAACCACGCTACGTGCTGAGCATCGAGCCGGTGAGCAACACCGTCGTCGTGGGTGCCCGCGAGGATCTCGCGGTGCGTTCCCTGCGCGGCATCCGTCCCACCTGGACGGAGTCGCCCATCGAGGGTCGCTGGCGCGGTCACGCCCAGTACCGGGCGCACGGCATCCCGCAGGACGCCACGATCTCCCTTCTCGACGGCGACCTGGTGGTGGCGCTCGACGAGCCCGCCTCCGGAGTGGCCCCAGGCCAGACCGTCGTCGTCTACGACGGCAGCCGCGTGGTGGGCTCGGCCGTCATCGCCGAGGCGCGTTGATGCGGATCACCGCTGCCGGGTCGCTGCCCGGCACGGATTTCCGTGGCGCCCTCTCCTCGATGGCAGAGGCGCTGCCCGACGTGCTGCCGCTGCCGGAATTGCCCGCCAGGGGAGTGGCCTCGGCGATGATCGGGCGCACGCTGGGCCTCATCGGCGGGCTTGCGTTCGACCTGCAGCCCGCCGGGTGGCGGCTCACCCACCACCCGGACGCCGAACATCGGCGCGCGAGGGCACAGTGGCGCCACGACCTGGACGATGCGGAAGAACTCCTGCAGGGTTTCGCGGGCACCCTGAAGGTCGCCGTCACAGGGCCGTGGACGCTGGCCTCGTCTGTCGAGCGTCCCACCGGCGACCGGCTGCTGGCAGATCACGGGGCGCGTCGGGAGTTGGCTGAGGCCCTCGTCGAGGCGGTGGCCGTGCTCCGGGGTGAGTTCGGCCGGCGCCTGCCCGACGCGACCGTGCTGGTGCAGGTGGACGAACCGGCGCTCGGCGCCGTCGTCGGGGGCGACATCCCCACCGCTAGCGGTTTCAGCAGGCACCGGAGTGTCTCGGAGGCTGATGCGGTCGAGGCCCTGAAGCCCTTCGCCGACGGTGCCCTCCTGCACAACTGCGCGCCCGGCCGCTGGCTGGAACTGGCCCGGCGCGCCGGGTTCGCCGGGGCCGCCGTCGATTCCCGCCTGGCGGATCTGGATGAGTTGGCGCAGTGGGCCGACGAACGCCGCACCCTGGTGCTGGGCGTCGTCGACACTGGCCTGGGGCAACCGCAGGGGGTGGATGCCCTGGTGAACGAAGCCCTGCGCGTGCTCCGGGCGATCCAGGCAGAGGGCGGCGACCACCTGCTGCTCGGCACTGCCTGCGGGCTGGCCGGGTGGCGGCAGACGGACGTCGTGCCGCAGTTCGACGCCCTCGCCCGCGCTGCCTCCCTCACCGAGGAACTCCTCGGCCAGGGCTGAGGGGATGGGCAGTGCGCCGCCAGCGCCTAAGCTGGGCAGGTGCGCATGTTCTCCAACCTGAACCTCGACGGCCAGACGCCCACCCGGGTGCAGCCGGCCCGTGGCTCGTGGGGCGCCCGTGGCGTCCCCGGCACGCGGTGGAAGAAGTTCCAGCGCATCATCGTGCCGGTTATCACCTTGGCCATCGCCACCGGGCTGTTCTTCCTGGGGCGCATGTTCTACCTCATCCTCACCGGGGGATGACCCCCGCCGTCTACCCCTAAGATGGGGCAGGCCGCATCCTGCGGCACCGCACCAACCGAGGGAGTATCGACGTGGGTCTCACCGCCGACGACGTGGCCCGGCTGGGCGCTCTGGCCCGCATCCAGCTCACCGAGCAGGAGTGCGCGGAGCTTGCCCCCGAGCTGGACGTCATCCTGGAATCCGTCCGCAGCGTGTCGGAGGTCGCGGGCCCCGACGTGCCGACGGCAACCCACGCCCTCCCTGTCAGCAACGTGTTCCGCGACGACGTGGTCACCCCCGGCCTCACGCAGGAGCAGGCACTCTCCGGCGCGCCGGACCACGAGGACGGCCGCTTCCGCGTGCCCCAGATCCTGAGCGAGGACTGAGCCAGATGATCACGAAGTCCGCCGCTGAACTGGGCCGGCTGATGGCCGCCCGGGAACTGACCTCCGAGGAACTCACCCGCGCCTGCCTCGAGCAGATCGAGGCGCTCAACCCCGCCCTGAACGCGTTCCTGGCCGTCGACGCTGAGCACGCGCTCGAGCAGGCACGCGCCGTGGACCAACGCCGCGCAGCCGGCGAGGAACTGGGTCCACTGGCCGGCGTGCCCGTGGGGGTCAAGGACAACTACTGCACCACCGACTTCCCGACGACGTGCGGCTCCCGCATGCTCGAAGGCTGGGTGCCGCCCTACGACGCCACCGTCGTGGCTCGCCTGCGCGATGCCGGCCTGGTCATCATCGGCAAGACCAACATGGACGAATTCGCGATGGGCTCCTCGACGGAGACCTCCGCTTTCGGCCCCAGCCGCAACCCGTGGGACACCGACAGGGTGCCCGGCGGTTCCGGCGGCGGTTCGGCAGCGGCCGTCGCGGCGTTCATGGTGCCGTTGGCGATCGGCTCCGACACCGGCGGCTCGATCCGCCAGCCGGGTGCCGTCACCGGCACCGTCGGGGTGAAGGCCACCTACGGAGGCTCGTCGCGCTTCGGGCTGGTGGCCATGGCCTCCAGCCTCGACCAGCCCGGGCCCTGCGCCCGCACCGCCGAGGACGCGGCCCTGCTGCAGGAGATCATCAGCGGCCACGACCCGAAGGACTCCGCGTCGCTCGACCAGCCCGTACCCCAACTCGTGGCGGCGGCGCAGGCCACCGACCTCAAGGGCATGAAGGTGGGCATCGTCACCGAGTTCAGGGGCGACGGCTACGAGGAGGGCGTGCTCGAGCGCTTCCACGAGGCGGTGGAACTGCTGCGTCAGGCCGGGGCCGAGGTGGTCGAGGTGTCCTGCCCGGCATTCACCTACGCGCTGCCCGCGTACTACCTCATCCAGCCGGCGGAGCTCAGCTCGAACCTGGCCCGCTTCGACGGCATGCGCTACGGCCTGCGCGCCGGCGACGACGGCTCCCGCTCCGCGGAAGAGGTCATGAACCTCACCCGCGAGGCCGGCTTCGGCCGCGAGGGCAAGCGCCGCATCATCATCGGCACCTACGCACTCTCCGCGGGCTACTACGACGCCTACTACGGCTCGGCGCAGAAGGTCCGCTCGCTCATCCAGGCGGATTTCGACCGCGCCTTCGAGGTGGTCGACGTGCTGGTCTCGCCCACCACGCCCACCACCGCGTTCAAGGTGGGGGAACGGATGACAGACCCCATGAGCATGTACATGGCAGACCTCTGCACCATCCCGTCGAACATGGCGGGCAACGCCTCCGGCTCGTTCCCATCGGGCCTCAGCGACGGCCTGCCCACCGGCCTGCAGGTCATGGCCCCGCCCATGGAGGACGCCCGCGTCTACCGGGTCGGTGCAGTGCTGGAGCGGGCGCTGGAAGCGCAGTGGGGCGGCCCGATGTGGCGCGAAATGACTCAGCTCGAGGGATCGAAGGCGGTTTACTGATGACTGAACTGGTCGATTACGACGATCTCCTCACCCGGTATGAGCCTGCGCTGGGTCTCGAGACCCACGTCGAACTGAACACCAACACCAAGATGTTCTGCGGTTGCGCCAACGAATTCGGCGGCGACCCGAACACCCACGTGTGCCCCGTGTGCCTGGGCCTGCCCGGCTCGCTCCCGGTGATCAACGGCAAGGCCGTCGAGTCCGCCATCCGCATCGGTCTGGCCCTGAACTGCCAGATCGCCGAGTGGTGCCGCATGGCCCGGAAGAACTACTTCTACCCGGACATGACCAAGAACTTCCAGACCTCCCAGTACGACGAACCCATCGCCTTCGACGGCTGGGTCGAGGTCGAGGTCGACGGCGAGACCTACCGCGTTGAGATCGAGCGCGCGCACATGGAGGAGGACGCAGGCAAGGCGACGCACGTGGGCGGCTCCGGCCGCATCCAGGGGGCGGACTATTCGCTCATCGACTACAACCGTGCAGGCGTGCCCCTCATCGAGATCGTCACCCGGCCCATCCTGGGCGCCGGTGACAAGGCGCCCCAGGTGGCACGCGCCTACGTGGCGCAGCTGCGAGACCTGCTCAAGGCCCTCGGCGTGTCCGACGTGCGGATGGAGCAGGGCTCGCTGCGCTGCGACGCGAACGTGTCCATCGCCCCCGTCGGGAGCGACAAGCTCGGCACCCGCACCGAGACGAAGAACGTCAACTCCCTGCGCTCCATCGAGCGCGCGGTGCGCTACGAGATGACCCGGCAGGCTGCCATCCTCGACGCCGGTGGCTCGATCGTGCAGGAGACCCGCCACTGGCATGAGGCCGACGGCACCACCTCGGCCGGCCGCGTGAAGTCCGACGCGGAGGACTACCGCTACTTCGCGGAGCCGGACCTGATGCCGATCGCGCCGTCGCGCGCCTGGGTGGAGGAACTGCGCGCCACACTGCCGGAACCGCCGACGGAACACCGTCGCCGCCTCCAGGGCGAGTGGGGCTTCAACGACACCGACTTCAGCGGCATCGTCAACGCCGGTGCCCTGGCGCTGGTGGAGGACACCGTCGCCGCAGGTGCCTCGCCGGCCGCCGCCCGTAAGTGGTGGGTCTCAGACCTCTCCCGCAGGGCCAACGAAACCGGAATCGAGCTGGAGGACCTCGCCATCACTCCCGTTCAGGTGGCTGCGGTGCAGGCGCTGGTGGACGAGGGCAAGGTCAACGACCAGCTCGCCCGTCAGGTCATCGACGGGGTGCTCGCCGGCGAAGGGGAACCCGCCGTGGTCCTCGAGAAGCGTGGCCTCGCCGTCGTCTCCGATGAAGGCGCCCTGGGTGCCGCCGTCGACGAGGCGATCGCCGCCAACCCGGACATCGCCGAGCGTATCCGCGGCGGCAAGGTCCAGGCGGCCGGTGCGCTGATCGGTCAGATCATGAAGGCCATGCGCGGCCAGGCCGATGCAGCCAAGGTGCGCGAACTGATCCTCGCGAAGCTCACAACGGACTGATCGCGGTACGCCACGCGTCGATGGCGGCCGTCTCGCCCGTGAGCGTGACGTCGCCCTCGCGCTGGCTCAGGTGCAGGAGCAGTTCCGACGGCAGCCCGGCGAGGTGCACGGTGCGGTCCCCCTGACCGATCTGGTGTTCGTAGCCTGTGTCCGTGCGGGTCATGAGCAGCCGCCCGCCGAACCGCATCTGGGCACGCCTGGCCAGGACCTTCGCCAACGGCCACAGGTGCTCCTGCTCCTCGGCGGTGAGCGTCTGCGAGCGGCCGTTGGCCCGCAGGACATCCTCGTGGTGGATGAAGAACTCTGAGGAGTTCACCAGCTGATCCAGCGGCCGCATGATCCAGCCGGGCCTGCGGACGGCCTCCACCAGCGGCAGGAACCCGCGGCGGTGCAGCTCGAGGTTCTGGACCCGCTCGGTGTGGCCGGCGAAACGCTCGGAGCCGATGCCGGGCAGGGCGTCCAGGCGGTGTTCACGTACGTACAGGTGGGCGGCCAGGTCCTGGGTCTGCCAGCCCTCACACATGGTGGGGGCGAACGGCCCCAGTTCTTCGAGCAGGTCTGCAAGGGCGGCGCGCTGGCGGTGGACGAACTTCATGTGGGCAGTCTAGGAGGCGGTTCGCACAGGTGCGGCACAATGATGCTCATGCCGACTGTGACCTACAACTCCGACGGGCTGGTGCCCGCCATCGCCCAGGACGCAGAGACCCGCGAGGTCCTGATGATGGCCTGGATGAATGAGGAGGCGCTGCGCCGCACCCTCACCACCGGCAAGGCCACCTACTGGTCGAGGTCCAGGCAGGAATTCTGGGTCAAGGGGGAGACCTCCGGCCACCACCAGGCCATCGAGAGCGTGAGCGTCGACTGCGACGGCGACACCATCCTGCTCAGGGTGCGCCAGACCGGCGCCGCCTGCCACACCGGCAACCGCACCTGCTTCTTCACCCCTCTGACCGCTCAGGACACTGCCCAGTGATCGTCTCTCCCACGCTCGACGAGTTCGTCGAACTCGCCAACCATCGTCGCGTCATCAGCGTGCACGCCAAGCTGCTCGCAGACGACCTCACCCCCGTCGCGCTCTATCAGGCGCTGTGCGGCGCCCGGGAGGGAACGTTCCTGTTCGAATCCGCAGACGCTGGTGTCTGGTCGCGCTACTCCTTCGTGGGCGTGCGTTCCGCAGCCATGCTCACCGAGCGCGACGGCCAGGCGGCCTGGATCGGCCGCGAGCTGGTGGGCATCCCCGCCGACGGCGACCCGCTCGTCGTCCTCCGCGAAACCCTGGCGGAGCTGGCCACCCCGGCGACCCCCGGCCTGCCGCCGTTCCACGCGGGCATGGTGGGCTACCTGGGCTACGACGTGGTGCGCCGGCTCGAGAAGCTGCCCGAGACCACCGTCGACGAACTTGAACTGCCGGAGCTGGTCATGATGCTCAGCTCCGAACTGGCCGTGCTGGACCACCACCGCGGCGAACTCTGGCTCATCGCCAACGCCATCAACTACGACGGCACGCCGGAGGGCGCGGAGCGCGCCTACTACGACGCCGTGGCCGCCGTCGAGACCATGGCGGAGCAGGTGCGCCAGCCCCGCGTCGCGCTGGTGTGCCAGGAGGGTGAGCCCCGCACGCCCGAGGTCAATCGCCAGCGCACGCCGGAGGAGTTCCGCTCGATGGTGGACGAGGTCAAGGGCGAGATCCGTGCGGGCGAGGCCTTCCAGATCGTCGTGTCGCAGCGCTTCGACATCCCCACCACCGCCGATGCTTTCGAGGTGTACCGCGCGCTGCGCCTCACCAACCCCAGCCCTTACCTGTATCTGATGCGCCTGCCGGGCTTCGACATCGTCGGCTCCAGCCCGGAGGCACTCGTCACGGTGCAGGACGGCGTGGCCACCACGCGGCCAATCGCCGGTTCGCGGCCCCGGGGCCGGACACCGGAGGAGGACCGCCTGATGGCGGAGGAGCTGCTGGCGGACCCCAAGGAGAAGGCGGAGCACCTGATGCTCGTGGACCTGGGCCGCAACGACCTGGGTCGCATCTGCGAAGCCGGTTCGGTCACCGTCCACGAGTTCATGAACGTGCGCCGCTACAGCCACATCATGCACCTGGAGGCCGCGGTTTCCGGCCGGGTCGAGGCTGGCCGCACCGCCCTCGACGCGACGCTGGCCTGCTTCCCGGCCGGCACGTTGTCGGGCGCGCCCAAGGTGCGGGCCATGGAGATCATCGACCGGCTGGAGGTCTCGCGGCGGGGCCTGTACGGGGGAGTGGTGGGCTACTTCGACTTCGCCGGCAACTCGGACGTGGCCATCGCCATCCGTACCGCGGTGCTGGCCGACGGTGTCGCCTATGTCCAGGCCGGCGCCGGCGTCGTGGCGGATTCGGTACCGGAGACGGAGGACGCCGAGTGCTCCCACAAGGCGCGCGCCGTCATCGCGGCGATCGGGCGAGCAGAGGCCATGGCGACGGCATGACCGAGGTCATCTGGCCCATCCTCGGGGTGCTGGCCTCGGGCGCGCTGCTCTTCTGGTTCTGGAAGCCCCGGCGCCGCCCGAAAGTGCAGTCGCCGGAGCAGCCGGAGGACCTCTGGAAGGCGATGGACGACGGTGCCGACCCGACTGATAGAGGGTAGGCTCGGGGGCTGAACCCCCCTCGTTCAGAGAAAGGTCGCGCACATGGCACGTACCCCGAAGTACTACCACCACGGCCGGAGCCCTGCCGCCTGGACCGGATCGGTGCTGACCGCTGTCGGTTTCACCATCGCCTGCGTGGCCGCCATGCTGGGCCCGGCGTGGCTCTGGGTCATCGTCGGTGCAGCCGTGATTCTCGTCGGGGCACTGACCACCATGATCATGAAGGCCATGGGTCTGGGTCAGCCGTGACCGTCCTCGACGACATCATCGCCGGAGTCCGGCGAGACCTCGAGGAACGCAAGGCCCGCACCTCCATCGACGAGATCATTCGCGCCGCCCAGCAGGCAGCGCCGGCACTCGACCCGATGCCCCGCTTCCGCGCGCCGGAACTCGCCGTGATCTCCGAGGTCAAGCGCAAGTCGCCGTCCAAGGGCGACCTCGCCGTGATCACGGATCCCGCCGCGCTCGCCGCCTCCTACGAGGCGGGCGGCGCCGCTGCCATCTCCGTGCTCACGGAGAAGCACCGGTTCAACGGTTCGCTGGCAGATCTCGACGCCGTGCGTGAGCGCGTGCGCATCCCGGTGCTGCGCAAAGACTTCATGGTGGAGGAGTACCAGTTCCACGAGGCCCGCGCGCACGGTGCAGACCTGGTGCTGCTGATCGTCGCGTCGCTCACCGACGAGGAACTCACCCGCTTCCTGGGGCTGACCGCAGAGCTCGGCATGACCGCGCTGGTCGAAACCCACACCGCCGAGGAGGTGGACCGGGCGCTCGCCGTCGGGGCCGGCCTCATCGGCGTCAACAACCGGAACCTGAAGACCCTCGATGTCGACCTGGCCACCTTCGGCGGCCTGGCTGAACGCATCGGCGATGCCGCCGTGAAGGTGGCGGAGTCGGGGATCCTGTCCGCCGACGACGTCGCTCGCGTCGCGGCCGAGGGGGCCGACGTCATCCTCGTGGGCGAGGCGCTCGTCAAGCACGGCGACCCCACCCACGCCATCGGCGGCTTCATGGCCGCTGCAGAAAGGGCAATGCACTGATGAGCCTTCCCGATTCCCGGGGACACTTCGGCCGCTTCGGTGGCCGTTTCGTGCCCGAAGCACTCCAAGCGGCGCTGAACGAACTGATCGTCGCGTTCGACGAGGCCTGGGCGGACCCGACGTTCCACGCCGAACTGGCCAGGTTGCAGCGCGACTACGCCGGCCGGCCCACGCCGATCACGGTCGCCGACGAGTTCTCGAAGCACGCGGGCAACGCCCGCATCCTGCTCAAGCGCGAGGACCTGAACCACACCGGCGCCCACAAGATCAACAACGTCCTGGGGCAGGCGCTGCTGACCAAGCGCATGGGCAAGACCCGCGTGATCGCAGAGACGGGCGCAGGCCAGCACGGGGTGGCCACCGCCACCGCGGCGGCGCTGCTGGGGCTCGAGTGCCGCGTCTACATGGGTGAGGTGGACACGCAGCGCCAGGCGCTGAACGTGGCCCGCATGCAGCTGCTCGGTGCCGAGGTCTACGCGGTCGCGGCGGGCTCGCGCACGCTCAAGGACGCGATGAATGAGGCCATGCGCGACTGGGTGACGACGGTGGACCACACGCACTACCTCATCGGCACCGTCGGCGGTCCGCACCCGTTCCCGTACCTGGTGCGTGAACTGCAGCGCATCATCTCCGTCGAGGCACGCCAGCAGATGCTCGACGACCACGGCGGCCTGCCGGACTACGTGGCGGCCTGCGTCGGTGGCGGCTCCAACGCCATCGGCATGTTCTACGAGTTCATCGGCGACGAGGGCGTCGGCCTGTACGGCTTCGAGGCAGAGGGCGACGGCATCGAGACCGGACGTCACGCCGCAACCATCACCGCCGGCACCCCCGGAGTGCTGCATGGTGCACGCACCTTCCTGCTTCAGGACGGGGACGGGCAGACCATCGAGTCGCACTCGATCTCCGCAGGCCTCGACTACCCGGGTGTCGGCCCCGAGCACGCCCACCTGGCAGACACGGGCCGCGCCGTTTACCAGCCGGTCACCGACGCGGAGGCCATGGAAGCCTTCAAGTTGCTGACCCGCACGGAGGGCATCATCCCGGCCATCGAGTCGGCGCACGCCCTGGCCGGGGCGCTGCGGCTGGGCCGGCAGTTGGCGCAGCAGGATCCGTCCGCGACGCCGTCGATCCTCGTGTGCCTTTCCGGGCGCGGCGACAAGGATGTGGCCACCGCGTTCGAGTATTTCGGCCTGTCCGGTAAGCCGGATGTCACGGTGGGAGCGTTCGAATGAGCCAGTTCACAGACCCCAAACGCCTCGGTAAATCCGGTGCCACCGTCGCCCGTTGTCTCGATGAGGGACGCCCAGCGCTGGTGGGCTACTACCCGGTGGGCTACCCCACGGTGCCGGATTCGTTGTCGGTGGTGAAGGCCATCGTCGAGGGGACGCAGGGCCGTGGCGCCGACATCGTCGAGATCGGCATCCCGTACTCGGATCCGTTGATGGACGGGCTGGTCATCCAGCACGCCACCACCAAGGCCCGCGCGCGCGGCGTCCGCACCAGGGACGCCTTCCTCGCCGTCGAAGCCGTGGCATCGGCCGGCGCCACGCCGATGGTCATGACCTACTGGAACCTCGTTGAGGCCTATGGGGTGGACGCGTTCGCCCGGGACCTGTCGGCGGCCGGCGGAGCGGGCGTCATCACGCCGGACCTGCCGCCGGACGACTGCCCGGAGTGGTTCGAGGCCTCGGACGCGCACGACGTCGACAGGGTCTTCCTGATCGCCCCCTCATCCACCGACGAGCGGATCGCGCTCACCATGGAGTCCTGCCGCGGCTGGGTCTACGCGTCGTCCGTCATGGGCGTGACCGGCGTGCGGAGCCAGACCTCCGACGCAGCCCCGGTGATCGTCGAGCGCGCCCGCGCCGTTGATCCGTCGCTGCCCATCGGCATCGGCCTGGGCGTCAGCGATGGGGACCAGGCGGCCGAGATCGGCAGCTTCGCGGATCTGGTGATCGTCGGTTCGGCACTGGTGAAGTGCATGTCGTCGGACGGGCTGGACATGCACGGGGACCTGCAGAAGCTCCGGGCGCTGGCCGACGACCTGGCGGCGGGCGTCGAGCGGGCTCGCCGGTGATAGGACGGCGTCTCTTCCTCGGCGCCGGTGCCACTGCCCTGCTGGCCGCCTGTAGCCCCGGTGCGAACGGGCCTGCGGCCGAGATCGACGGGGCGGGCGAGTGGCACGGCACGCACCTGTCCGGCGGGGGCAACCCCGTTCCTGACGTGACCCTGACGGACCAGGACGGCAACCCGTTCAACCTGGCCACGGACGTCACCACCAAGGCCCTGGCCCTCTTCTTCGGGTACACCAACTGCCCCGACGTGTGCCCCGGCATCATGGCGGACATGGCCACGGCCAAGCGCCGGCTCCCGCCTGAGATAGTCGATGACATCACGCTCATCGTCGTGACGACGGACCCGGCCCGTGACACCCCCGAGGCGCTGAAGGAGTACCTGCGCCGGGTGGACGAGTCCTTCATCGGGCTCACCGGCAGCCTCGACCTGATCAAGCCTGCCGCGCTGAGCCTCGGCATCGACATCGCTGAGGGCAAGCAGTTGCCGTCCGGTGGCTATGAGGTGGATCACGGCAGCTACATCCTCGGCTTCGGCGAGGACCGCAAGCTGGCCGTCGTATGGAACGAGGTTCCGCCCGGCGAGATGCGCGAGGACTACGAACGCCTCATCGGGGGCTGACCCAGGAGATGCCGAGGAATCGGCGCAGGGCCTGGCCGCCGTCGTAGCTGATCGGCTCCTCCGGCCTGGTCAGCTGCTCCCGGGTGAGCTTGTAGCGCACCTCGGTGGCGGCCTCTCCCAAGCGGTTGACGCGGGCGCGATCGAACTCCCGGTAGCCGGTCTTCTGGCTCACCCTGTTCGATGCCGGGTTGTCGGCATAGGCCTCGGTGCGCATCTCGATGGCGCCCAGTTCGTCGAAGGCGAAGGCGCAGATCATCTGACGCATGCGGGTGCCGATGCCGCTGCCATGGAACTCCCGGCCCAGCCAGGACCCGGTGAAGCCCGTCCGGCGCACCGCGAAGTCGGCCGCCCGCAGGTCCTGGGCGCCCAGCACCCTGTCTCCCTGACGCGCCACCATGAGGAGCTCGAAACGCTCGGGGCGGGCGGCGCTCCAGCTCGAGAAGTAGAACTGCGTGGAGCTCAGCTCCCGCTGGTCCTTCGGGAGCAGCGCCCAGTCGGTGAGGAACGGGTAGCCGGAACCGTCCGGCACGATGCCGCGGCCCGCGACGGCGAGCAGCGCCGAGACGTCGTCGGGCGTCATCGCGCTGAGCGTGAGGTCACCGCAGCGGATGGACACACCCATGAAGGGGAAGATGTCTGACCAGGCCATGGTGGACAGGCTAGCGGCCGGGCCGGGTGGCTCACCTGGCGATGGCAGCGAAGGTGGCCGCGGTGAGGCGCGCCAGGTCAGCAGGGGCGAGTTCGACGTCGAGGCCGCGTCGTCCGCCGCTGACCAGCACCGTCGGCCTGTCCTGCATCGACGCGTCGAGCACCGTGGGCAGCGGCTTGCGCTGACCGATGGGGGAGATGCCCCCGACCACCATCCCGCTGGAGCGTTCGGCCGCGGGAGGAGCGGCCATGGTGAGGCGCTTGACCCCCAGGGCGCCCGCGAGCGCCTTCAGGTCCAGTTGCAGATGGACCGGGACCACTCCGACGGCGAGCCCCGCGCCGGTATCGACGAGCAGCGTCTTGAACACTTCCTCCGCAGGCCTGCCCAGCGCCTCCGCTGCTTCGAGACCGTAGGAGGGTGAGGCGGGATCGTGGTCGTAGGTGTGGATGGTGTAGGGCACTTTCGATTGGTCCAGGGCGCTGGTGGCGGGCGTGCCCGTGCCGCCGTGCTGCTTCTTGGCCATGGCACGAAGCCTAAGGGAGGTCGGCAGAGATAGTGGGGTGAGGGCCGCAGCAACCGACCTCGTCAACAAAGAACGGCCCCTCCAATGGAGCTTGGAAGGGCCGTTCAGCTTGTCAGAGCTTGTTTGCTCTAGCTCCCCGGACTGGACTCGAACCAGTAACCCTCTGATTAACAGTCAGATGCTCTGCCAATTGAGCTACCAGGGACCGGTGGTCAGTGGATGACCACGCGATGAAGAACGTTAGCAGATGATTCTGCCGGATGGCGAATCGGAGGTGCTGGGGGTAGCTTTAGCCAGTCGATTTTTCGTGACAGGAGCAGCCCATGTCCGCCGCCACGCTGGAGCGCCGCGTTCACCCCGTTGACCAGGTACCGCCGGTGCCCAAGCTGACCGTCCTCGGGCTGCAGCACGTCCTGGCCTTCTATGCCGGCGCCGTGATCGTCCCCATCGTGATCGCGGGCGCGCTGGACCTGTCCACCCAGGACCTCATCCACCTGATCAACGCCGACCTGTTCACGTGTGGCATCGCGACGATCATCCAGTCCGTCGGCTTCTGGAAGGTGGGCGTACGACTGCCCCTCATCCAGGGTGTGACGTTCACCGCAGTGTCGCCGATCATCGCCATCGGCCTGGCGGCAGGCGGTGGCAGGGAGGGCCTGCCGGAGATCTACGGCTCGATCATCGTCGCGGGTCTGGCCACGTTCTTCGTCGCCCCCTACTTCTCCAAGCTCATCCGCTTCTTCCCGCCGGTGGTCACCGGGACCCTCCTCACGGTGATGGGCGCGACGCTGATCGGTGTGGCGGCCAGCGACATCGTCCGCGGCGCCGGCGGCGAGAACGCCGCGGGTGCGGAACTGACGCGGAACCTTGCGTACGCGCTGGCGACGCTCGGCGTGATCGTGCTGATGCAGCGCTTCTTCAAGGGCTTCATGGCCACCGTCGCCGTCCTCATGGGACTGGTCCTGGGCACGGCCGTCGCCGTCATCCTGGGCGACACCTCATTCACCCACGTGGCCGACGCCTCCTGGGTGGGCGTGACCACCCCGTTCTGGTTCGGGATGCCCAAGTTCACCTTCGCCGCGATCGTGTCCATGCTGATCGTGATGGCCATCACGGCCGTCGAGACCACCGGCGACGTCTTCGCCACCGGTGAGGTGGTCGGCAAGCGCATCACTCCGAAGCACATTGCCGGGGCGCTGCGCGCTGACGGGCTCTCCACCGCCCTCGGCGGCGTGCTCAACTCCTTCCCCTACACGTGCTTCGCGCAGAACGTGGGCCTCGTCCGGCTCACGCGGGTCAAGTCACGTTGGGTGGTGGCCATGGCGGGCGCGTTCATGATCATCCTCGGGCTCCTTCCCAAGGCCGGCGCCATCGTCGCGGCGATCCCCGGACCGGTCCTGGGCGGCGCCTCCCTGGCCATGTTCGCCAACGTGGCCTTCGTCGGCATCCAGACGCTCGGCAAGGCCGACTTGCACGACAACCGCAACCAGGTCATCGTCTCCACGTCGCTGGCGCTGGCGATGCTCGTCACGCTGCAGCCCTCCATCGCCCAGGCGGTGCCCGGCTGGCTCCAGATCTTCTTCGGTTCCGGCGTCACCATCGGCGCCATCACCGCGATCATCCTCAACCTGCTGTTCTTCCACGTCGGTCGCCGTCGTGGGCCGGATGTGGCGACGTCGGGGCGGGACCCGCTCAACCTCGAACAGATCAACGCCATGGACGAGGACAGCTTCGTGGAGACCTTCCGCGCCCTCTACCCGGAGGAGACCTGGCCCATCCGCGCAGCCTTCCAGTCGCGGCCCTTCCACTCGACGGCCGAACTGCGGGCGGCTTTCCAGAACTCGCTGATGAGCGGCACCTCGGATGAGCAGCACACGCTGATCCACAGGTACCGCGACATCGCCGACCTGCTCCTCGACGAGGATCCCGGTCACACGCCGTCGGACATCGCCGCGTTCACCGAGACCGGGTCGCTGGCGGCCGACCGGATGGACGACCACGACCGCGAGAACCTCATGGCCGTGTCGCGCGCGTACCAGGACAAGTTCGGCTTCCCGCTCGTGGTGTCGCTGAACGCGACCACCACGCTCGACTCCGTGGTGGAGGAGAGCTGGGTGCGCGTGGAGGCCTCACCGGAACGCGAACTGCACAAGACCGTGGGCGAGGTGGCCAACATCGCCGACCGCCGCTTCGACGCCCTCGTGGCCGACGCGAACCCGATCCGCTCCGCCTGGTCACGCAAGTTCGAGGCGCTGAACTGACCCGCTTCAGCCGTCGGTGTTCTGGAGGTCACCCAGGAAATTGTCGGCCCAGTGCTCGATGGTGTTGCCGCGCACCTGCTTTTTGAGCGCCCGCATGCGGCGCTGGCGTTCCCGGGCCGGGTCCGTCGCCGCCTGCATGACGACCTCCTTCATCGCGTTGAGGTCGTACGGATTGACCAGGTAGGCCTGCTTGAGCTCCTGCGCCGCGCCGGCGAACTCGCTGAGGACCAAAGCGCCGTTGGTGTCGGGGCGGCATGCCACGTACTCCTTGGCCACCAAGTTCATGCCGTCGCGCAGCGGGGTGACGACCATGACGTCGGCGATGCGGTACATCGCCGCCATCGTCGTCCGCGGGAAGCCGGCGTGCAGATACGAGATGGCCGGGCGGCCGACCCCACCCACCTCCGAGTTGATCCGCCCCACCAGGAGGTCGATGTCGTCCCGCAGCCGCTTGTATTCCTCGACGCGCTCGCGCGACGGGGTGGCCACCTGGAGGAACACCGTGTCTGCCGGGTCGAGTTGGCCCTCCTCGAAGAGTTCGCCCATGGCGCGGATGCGCTGCCGCAGACCCTTCGTGTAGTCGAGCCGGTCCACGCCGAGGAAGATGCGCTTGGGATGTCCCAGTTCCTCCAGCAGGGCCTCGGATTCGGCGATGACCTCAGGCGTCTGGGCCAGGGCCTCGAAGCCCTCTGTGTCGATGGAGATCGGGTAGGCGCGGGCGGTGCACACGTGCGATCCCGAGACGCGCACCCGGTCGCGTTCCACACGGTGGGTGGTGCGCTGGCGCACGAGCCGCAGGAAGTTCTGGGCGCCGCCCGGCACCTGGAAGCCCACCAGGTCGGCACCGAGCAGACCCTCGAGGATCTCGCTGCGCCACGGCAGCTGCTGGAACAGTTCGGTGGGAGGGAACGGGATGTGGAGGAAGAAGCCGATCCGCAGATCCGGGCGCAGCTCGCGCAGCATCTTCGGCACCAGCTGGAGCTGGTAGTCCTGCACCCACACGGTGGCACCCTCGTCGGCCACCTCTGCGGTCGCCTCGGCGAAGCGACGGTTGACCGTGACGTAGGCGTCCCACCACTCGCGGTGGTACTCGGGGAAGGCGACGGTGTCGTGGTACAGCGGCCAGAGGGTGGCGTTGGAGAAGCCCTCGTAGTACTCCTCGTACTCCTCGGCGCTCAGCGGCACCGGCACGACGGAGTAGCCCTCGTGTTCGAACGGCGCGACGCTCTCACCTGATGCGCCGTGCCAGCCCACCCATGCGCCGCCCATGCGGCGCATCACGGGCTCGAGAGCGGTGACCAGGCCACCGGGTGAAGTGCGCCAGTCGACGCTCCCGTCATCTGCAGTGATGCGGTCGACGGGAAGCCGGTTGGCGACAACGACAAAGCGTGCGCGCTCGGACATTTTTCCTCCTAGGTCGTCTATCACCTTAGCGAGTGAGCTTGTCATGTGAGGTCGGACGACCTGAGAACGCAGGCATGGCATGGTAGGGGACATGAGCTGGAACGCAGTGACCAACCATGCCCAGGGCTTCCTTTCCGCGGCCGTGGCAGACCCGTCCCGGGTGCTGCTCGCCCTCGACTTCGACGGCACGCTGGCCCCCATCGTCGACGACCCGGAGGACTCCCGGATGCACGACGGCGCGGCCGGGGCCCTCGCCCGGCTCGGCGGCGTGCTCGGGCACGTGGCGATCATCACCGGGCGCGGGGTCGCGGTGGTGCGGCGCCTGGGTCGGCTGGCGGAGCGGGAAGGGCTGGGCAACCTGGTGGTCCTGGGCCAGTACGGCGCGGAGCGCTGGGATGCGGCCACGGGCGAGGAGACCGCGCCGTCGGTGCCGGAGAATGTCGCCGCTGCCCGCCCCGAGGTGGAGGAGATCATCGCAAGCTGCACCATCGACGGTGTGGTGCTGGAGGACAAAGGCCGCGCGCTCGGCGTCCACACGCGTCGCAGCACAGACCCCGACTTGGCGTTCCGGGCCTTGGAGCCGCAGTTGGCTGCGGTTGCCGAGCGCCACGGGCTGATCCTGGAGCCCGGCCGAAACGTCCTTGAGTTGCGCGCCTCGGCGATGACGAAGGGCGACGCGCTCCGGGCCCTCGTCGACGAGACCGGCGCCACCGTCGTGGCGATGTGCGGCGACGACCTGGGGGACCTGCCGGCCTTCGAACTGCTCCGGGAACTGCGCGACGGGGGCCTCATCACCTGCGCCGTCATCAGCGGGTCCGCGGAACAGCCGGCGATGGCGGCCCAGGCCGATGTACTCGCAGAGGGCCCCGACGGTGTCGCGGCCTGGCTGCGGGACCTGGCTGAAGCGCTGGCCTGACGGTGGGGCATGCGGGGCTTGAACCCGCGACGGGCGGATTATGAGTCCGCTGCTCTAACCGGCTGAGCTAATGCCCCTCGGGGAAGAAGGATACTCAGTTACGCCTGTCCCTGCCCAACGCGTGGGGTTCCGGCCGCGCCGTCCGGGGCAGGAACACCATGACCACCCGCCGCATCATGGCGGCGAACACGACCGCCCACACAGCCAGCGCGACGTACAGGAACACGGTGCCGATGGCCTCCACCAACGGCAGCCGGTCGACCCGACCCACGTTGATCGAAGCGACGGCGAACATGCCGACGGGGAAGACGATCGACCAGAAGGTGGGCACGTAGACCAGCGGCACCCGGTGCACGAAGTGCCGCCAGAAGCCGGCGCCGACCAGGATCGGGATGAGCCACAGGCAGAAGCTCCAGAAGATGGCGATGGTGCCGGCGATCAGCGTCCGGGTCGCGTCGACCATGGGCGTCGAATCCATGGCGACGATGTTGCTGCCCGCGACGACCGCGATCGCCATTGCGCCCATGGCCACCCAGTAGGGCGGCTCGAACTCGCGCGGCGTGATGCCGAAGTGGACGATGCGCAGGAGCACGAGGATGGAGATGCCCGCATACAGCGCCACACCGACCGACCAGGACAGCACGGCGAGAATCCCGATCCACGCCTGCCCGTTCGGGAAGAACGGCATGATGCGGGTCATGCCGATGGCCAGTGACTGGCTGGCGACCGCCCAGATGAACCAGGTTCCGTTGGTCCTGGCCAGGATGGGCTTCCCGTCGCGGGTCATCAACACCTGCCACGGCAACACGTACCCGAACACGAACCAGAGCACCGCGCCCAGGAAGATCAGCGGCAGCGCGATGGTGACATAACCGGCGGCCATGAGCCGGACGGCGAGCACGTCCGTGCCCGCGACCACGGTGAAGTAGGCGAACGCCATCTCGGGCCCGCGCAGGTCATGCAGCATCGCGGCCCGATGGGCGACGGCGCGCCACACGTAGAGCACCCAGAGCACGACATAGGAGATGGCGGCGATCACCAGCAGGGCCATCGACAGCGGCTCCACACCGATCTCGTGTAGGCCGATCGAGACGATGCCGGTCCCCATCACGAGCGCGAAGTAGCCAGGCGACAGGTGCTCGAGGGCCTCTGAGAAGGCGGAGGGCCGGCTCAGGCCCGGCGCTTCAGAGCTTCGGGTTGACACTCGGGCCGCCGGGGCCGGAGTCCCCGTCGCTGGGGACCTCCATGGAGGGCGAGTCGCTGTACGGCCCACCGTCGCTGCCCGGCGACGGGCTGGACGGCTCGCCGCTCTGCGGCTCTCCCGACTGGGGGGAGGCCGACGCCGGACTGGGCGAGCCCGACCCGTCACCGGAGCCCTCCGCCGGCGACGGGATGGGCGGGGGAGCGTCGACGGGGGGCTGGTTCTGGAAGGCGAGGATCGCCATCAGGAGAGCCAGGGCCGAGAGTAGCGCCATCACCAGGAACGACACGAGGATGGTGATCCAGGAGGCGCGGTCGCGACGACCTGGCCAGGCCAGCGGCCAGAGCCGGGTGGCGCCGTGGCCGGTCTTGTCGATCCAGTGCAACCGGTAGTCGGGGCCCGCCGGCTGGCTCAGCGGCGGCGCCATCGAGAGGTCGACGGCGCGCAGCACCCTGTCCGCCTCCTCGACGGCTGCGAGCGATCCGTCGAACGCCAGCGCAGCCCACGGCGCCAGGGGCAGCAGATGGGCCAGGTGCGGATCGTCGTCCTCGCTGCGGTACCGGACGGCGGTGCGGCCCTCGTCCTGGTCCTCGCCGCCGCGGGCGACGACGGTGTCGATGTGCATGGCGTTGATCTCACCGGAGAACCGGGCCCTGGCCGCGGCGTCGCGCGCCGCGCCCTCTGAGAGCAGGAGGAGCATGACGGAGTCGCCGCCGTCCTCGTGCGCGACGAAGGTGGTGCCCGCCGGGGTGGCGGTCAGCCTGGCGTCGAGCCAGAAGTCGCCCACCTTGGGCGGGTCTTCCTCCCGGAGTGGATGGTGCGCGGCGAGCACCATCTCTTCCTCCGCGCGTTCCTCGGGCGGAGGGGGAGGGGGACCCTGCACCGGGCCGGCGTCGTCGTGCTCGCTCATCGTGACCATCGAACCACATTCAGACAAGCAACAGCGTCGACGGCCGTGCCTGGTCTGCGTAGAGTTGGTGCTTCCCCCGGGGCGCTATCGTTGAGCGCGGATCCCCGTCCAGAAGGAGTCACGCGTGAGCGAGCCGACCGCAGTCACCCAGTTGCCCGAGACGGTCGCTGACGCGGCCAGGGTGCTGGGCCAGGCGATCAGTCAGGTGCAGCGGGTCATCGTCGGCCAGGAGCACATGGTGCAGCAGCTGATGGTCGCCCTGTTGGCCAAGGGGCACTGCCTCCTGGAGGGCGTGCCGGGCGTGGCCAAGACCCTCGCGGTGCGCTCGTTCGCCACCGTCGTGGGCGGCGACTTCGCCCGTGTGCAGTTCACGCCGGACCTGGTGCCGTCCGACATCGTCGGCACGCGCATCTATTCAGCCAAGGCGGAGAGCTTCGAGATCGAACTCGGCCCCGTCTTCGTCAACTTCGTCCTCGCCGACGAGATCAACCGCGCGCCGGCGAAGGTGCAGTCGGCGATGCTCGAGCTCATGGCCGAGAAGCAGGTCTCGATCGGCGGCGTCACCTACCCGGCCCCGAAGCCGTTCATCGTGATCGCCACTCAGAACCCCATCGAATCCGAGGGTGTCTACCCGCTGCCCGAAGCGCAGCGCGACCGCTTCCTGGTCAAGGTCGACGTGCCCTACCCGCGCGGCAATGAGGAACTCGAGATCCTGCGCCGGATGAGCGTCAGCCCACCCGTCGCGGAGCGAGTCCTCAACCCTGACCTGGTGCGTCATCTCCAGGACATGGCCTCCAACGTGTTCGTGCACAACCTCGTCGCCGAGTACATCGTGCGGCTGGTGCTGGCCTCACGTACCCCCGCAGATTTCAACATGCCGGACCTCGAGGGGGTCATCCAGATCGGTTGCTCGCCGCGCGCGACGCTGGGCCTGGTCGCCGCCGCCCGCGCGCTGGCCCTCATCAACGGTCGCGACTACGTGCTGCCCACCGACGTCCAGGCAGTGGCCAAGGACGTCATGGCCCACCGCATCGTGCTCGGCTTCGACGCCGTGGCGGACAACGTCAGCACCGCAGAGGTGGTGGACCGCATCCTCGCCATGGTGCCCGCGCCCACCCCGGTGTGGAACGAACAGCAGCGGCAGGCCAGCCACCAGGCGCACGCCCACCAGCCCGGCCGGAGCTGAGCCTTGGCGCAACCGGGCTTCACCTACGACGGCCCCCAGAAGGGGCCGTCACTGGCTGCCCCCAGCACTGAGGCCGCCGAATACTCGGTGCTGCGCGCGCCCACCGGCCCGACGGTGCCCCTGAACAAGTTGGCGCCCGAGGCAGCCCTGCGTCGTCTCGAACTCACGATCGTGCGCCGCCTCGAGGGGTTCCTCCAGGGCGACCACCTGGGTCTCCTCCCCGGGCCGGGCACCGACACCAACGACGCCCGGATCTACCATCCCGGGCAGGACGACGTGCGCAAGATGGACTGGGCCGTGACCGCCCGCACCACGGTGCCGCACGTGCGCGACACGATGGCGGACCGCGAGCTTGAGGTCTGGGCCCTGCTGGACGTCACGCCGTCGATGAACTGGGGCACCGAGGGGATCACCAAGCGCGACCTCGGCATCGCGGCGATCGCGACCATCGGGTTCCTCTCGCAGAAGATGGGCGACCGCTTCGGCGGGATGATGATGCTGCCGGACCAGGTCAAGCGGCTGCCCGCCCGCTCCGGCCGCACGGCGCTCTATGGGCTGCTGCGCAAGCTCCTCACGGAGCCGATCGTGCCGGACAACGCGCCGGGCACCATCGAGCTGGAGGACGGCATCGAGCAGCTCACCCGCTCGCAGCGACGTCGCGGCATGCGCGTGGTGGTCTCGGATTTCCTCACGCCGGGCGACTCCGAGCTCGACCCCAACGTGCCGCCCCCGTGGGAGCGCGCCATCCGCCGGCTGGCCGTGCGCAACCAGGTGCTCTGCATCGAGGTCATCGACAGGCACGAGTTGGAGTTCCCGGACGTGGGCGAAATGCTCATCCGTGACCCGGAGACCTCGTTCGCACGCTACGTCAACACCTCCGACGACGCGGCCAAGCGCCGCATGGACGCAGCCACGCGCGCCCAGCGCGAGCGCATCAAGATCGCGCTGCGCCGGGCCGGCGCCGGCCACATCCAGCTGCGCACCGATCGCGACTGGGTCACCGACATCGCCCGCTTCGTGCTGCACTACCGCAAGGTGGCAGGCATGCTCCACCAGCCCCCGCAGGGGGTGAGCAAGTGAGCTGGCTCTGGTCCTGGTTCCCGGAGTTCGCGAACCCGGGACGACTCTGGACCCTGGCGCTGCTGCCGGTGCTGGTCCTCGTGTACCTGATCCTGCTGCGGGTGAAGGGCCGGGTTGCGCTGCGCTTCACGAACACCGGCATGCTGGGCCGCGTCGTCGGCTCGCAGCGTCGGTGGACGCGGCACGTGTTCGTGGCCATGTCGCTGTGCTCCCTGGTGGCCCTCGGTCTGGCGTACGCCAACCCCCTGGGTACGGAGAAGGTGCCGCGCGAGCGCGCCACCGTCGTGATGATCGTCGACGTGTCTCTCTCCATGTCGGCTGAGGACGTGGAGCCGAACAGGCTGGACGCTGCCAAGCAGGCCGCCGTGGACTTCGTCCGCGACCTGCCGGACTCCTTCAATGTCGCCGTGGTGGCGATGTCGGGTCGGCCCACCATCGCCATCCCGCCGACGACGGACCGGGGCGCCACCGAGCGTGCCATCACCGCACTGGAACTGGCCGACGGCACCGCCATCGGCGACTCGATCACCACCGCCCTGCGCGCGGTGGACCTCGCCCCACCCGGCGGCGACGGCGAAGAGCCCGCCCCGGCCATGATCGTGATGCTGTCAGATGGCACCAACACCGAGGGCCCCACGCCTGACGAGCCGGCCAAGCGCGCCAAGAACGAGGAGATCCCGATCTTCACCATCGCGTACGGCACCCAGAACGGGTTCGTCGACATCGACGGCCAGCGCGAGAACGTCGCGCCGGACACGGCCACGCTCGAACAGATCGCAGACATCACCGGCGCCCGTGCCGTGGGCGCCGACGACAGGGAAGCGCTGGCCACGGCCTATCGCGACGTCGGTTCGGTCATCGGGTACGAGGACGTGGCCAAGCCCATCACCGCCACCTATGCGTTCATCGCGCTCGGCTTCGCCGTCGTGGCGGCGCTCGGCGCGGTCTTCATGGCCGCGAGGTGGCCGCGATGACGCCGTTGATGATGGAGTTCATGGCCCCGTACCGGTTGTGGGCGCTCGTGATCATCCCCCTGATCGCCGTCCTGTACGTGGTGCTGTCGGCCCGCACGTCCAAGCCGCGCCCGATGAGTTCCCGGCTCCGCTTCGTGGTGCCGAAGGACGCCGCCTGGAAGCGGCACGGCGCCGTGCTCCTCGGGCTGCTGTCGCTCGCCGCGTTGATCGTGGCCTGGGCGATCCCGAAGGACTATGTCGACAAGCCGCGCGACCGCGCCACCGTCGTGGTCTCCATCGACGTGTCCTGGTCCATGGAGGCGCAGGACGTCGAGCCGGACAGGCTGCAGGCGGCGCAGGATTCGGCCAAGGCCTTCGTGGATTCCCTGCCGGAACGCTTCAACGTGGCCCTCGTCTCGTTCGCGGGCACGGCAGACCTCATCGTGCCGCCCACCATTGACCGGGGCGTGGTGCAACGCGCCATCGACTCCCTGATGCTCGCGCCCTCCACGGCGGTGGGCGAGGGCGTCTACAAGAGCCTCGACGCGCTGAAGCTCGTGCCGCCGGACCCGTCGGATCCCGACGCGGTGGCCCCCGCCGCCGTCGTGCTGCTCTCCGACGGTGCCACCAACATCGGACGCAGTTCGGCCGGCGCCGCCGAGAAGGCCAAGGAACAGAACGTGCCGGTCTACACCATCGCGTTCGGCACCGACAACGGCTTCGTGGAGCAGGACGGGCAGCGTCAGCGCGTGGCCGTCGACCACTGGGAGCTCAGTGAGATCGCCAGGCTCTCGGGCGGCAAGAAGTACGCGGCCGAATCCGCCGGGCAGTTGGACGAGGTCTACGACGCCATCCGGCAGTCCGTCGGCACCGAGCGGGTGCCCGCAGAGGTGACCGACCGCTACGCCGGCCTCGCGATCATCTTCGCGGTGCTGGCGGCAATGGGTGTCATCTCGCTGGGAGCCAGGTGGCCGTGACCATCGCGGAGAACCTGCAGCGGATCCGCGCCGAGGTCGACGAGGCGGCGGTAGCCGCAGGCCGCGACCCGGCGTCGGTGCGGATCATGCCCGTGTCGAAGTACCACAGCGCGGACCAGATCCGCGAGGCGCACGCCGCCGGCTACACCCTGTTCGGGGAGAACCGGGTGCAGGAGATGGTGGGCAAGCACGCCGAGCTGGCAGACGAGGGCATCGGGTTCGCCATCATCGGGAACGTGCAGTCCAACAAGGCCAAGCCGGTGGCGGAGCTCGCCGCAGAACTCCAGTCGCTCGACTCGTTGAGCCTCGCGGAGAACCTCAACCGCCGCTGCGCCGCGCTCGGAAGGCGGCTCCCGGTGCTGGTGCAGGTCAACACCTCGGGGGAGGCGCAGAAGTCCGGCATCGCGCCTGAGGAGGCCGTCGGGTTCGCGCGGAAGGTGCAGCCCCTCGAGGCGCTGGACGTCCGCGGGCTGATGACGATGGCGGTCTTCAGCGACGACGACGCCGAGGTCGCCGCCTGCTTCCGCCGCCTCCTCGACGTGCAGGCCAGGATCCGCGACGCCCTGGGCGGTGGCTACGACGAACTCAGCATGGGCATGTCGGGCGACTTCAAGCTCGCCGTCGCCCACGGCTCGACGTGCGTGCGCATCGGCACGGCCATCTTCGGGCCGCGCTTGACGGCCTGAGCCGGGGGATCACCCCTCGGCCACGTCCTCGGTGAGGTCGAGCCCTGACGCGGTGCCGTCGTCCGGCACGAGCCTCAGTTGCGGCGCGGGGCGCGGCGCAGTGGAGGCACCGGCGTCGTTGTCCTTCCACTTGTCGGCCAACGCCACCATCCCGGCGGCCCTGTCGTTGATGACCTCCCGCTCGGCGGCGCTCGGCCGGTAGGACGGCAGCGGAGCCGTTGCGCCCGGCCCGGCCAACTCGCTGTACGGGGTGCCTCCGGAGGAGGTGTCGTGGTAGTTGCGCTCCAGCGCGACCAGCCATCGACCGAGCCCGCCCGCAGCCGTCCGGAACCGGATCCACCGGTGGTTGTCCCAGCCCTTGGCCGGCACGACGCCCGGCTGCGGCCCGGCGAAGGTGCGCACCAGCTTCTCGGCACCGAGCCGTCCCCGTTCGGCGAGGTCGGACACCACCCGGGGCGGCATCGACAGGTTCATGCCACCCTCGGACTCGTCGTGGTGCACGGTGACGATGCGGTCGCGGTAACCAGGCATCACCATCTGGGCCCCGTCCACCCATTCGCGGGCGGTGTGGACCATGAGCGCGCCGAAGGACAGCCACGCCCCCATCCCGGCGGTGGGCAGCGGGAACCAGGGCCTCTGCAGCCCGCCGACGTTGCTCGTCGGCAGGTAGCTGTTGTGCTCCTGCTCGGGTGACTTCTCGCGGCCCGGGGGGAACGGGCCCAGGTTGAAGGCGAACGTGGGGTGCCGCGGCAGCGGCGTGTCGAAGAAGTGGACGGGGAGGTTGGCGCAGAGACCCCCGTCGGTGAACCAGACGCTCGACGCGGTCCTCTGCTCGCGGGGAGCCTCCTGGTTCGCGGGCTCCGTGTAGTCCACGGCCCAGAGCCGTACCGCGGTGATCAGCACGGGGAAGCTCAGCGACATCCTGGTGGCGACGATCACGGGGAGGTCGTCCTCGGCCGGCCACGGCCGGAGATGCTCCTGGGCGACGGGGGTGACCCCCGGCGCGGGGTGCGCGACCATCCAGTCGACGACCTCAGCAGGAAAGAGGCCGCGGAACTCCTCCGGGTCGAAGAAGAACTCCCTGGTGCTCCAGGGCATCGCCATGGGCTGGTGTCTGGTGAGGTTCGTGGTCATCGTGCGGAGCGTCACCCCGGCGCGTCGCAGGTCGCCGAAGGTCACCGGGGGAGCGGCGGGGTCGCGGCCGGCCAACGACTGGATCTTGGCGTGCAGCCAGGGGGTGAGCGCGGCGCCCTGACCCGCGTCGTCACCGGGCATCCCGGTGCACATCCCGTAGCCGTCCGCGGCCACGCGCCCGAACCGTCGCAGCACCGCCCAGCCGACGGCGGCCGCCACACCGACGAGCAGGACGAGCACGCCACCGACGATCGCGGCCCCGGCGCCGACGCCGTCGCCCAGCCATCCCAGGGCGATGAGCACCAACCCGGGCAGCGCCCCCAGGATGGCCGCAGCGGGGAAGTGGCGCAGGAGCCCGCTGATGATGGCCCGCGTCTTGTTGCCGGTGGCCTCCGCAGCCCCGAAGAGGACGTGGAACAGCGGCGCGGCGGTGCGCGTCGGCTGGAAGAAGGTCGCCAACGTGGACCTTCCCCCCTGGCCTGGTTCCGCGAGCTCGGCGGGCATCCGGTCGAGCTCCTCGAAGCCGCCGGTGTGCCGCCCCAGCTCGGCGGCCGCTGCGGCCGCTGCGGCGATGGCGCCGGCGGAGGCGCCGCCCACCTGGCTCAGGCGGTAGGTGCGGGCGAGTTCAGCCACCGCGCGGGGATAGATCACGCCGCTGGTGATGCCGCCTTTCATCACGATGTCGCACGTGAGGCGGGGGTTCCCGTAGCCGTTGGTCATGGTGCTCCTGTCGTCACATGGTGAGTTGATGCTCGAAGAAGTCGTCGACCACTTCACGGCACATGGCCGCATACGGTGCGTCGTCGTTGGTGAACTGCCTGATGTCGCTGATCCGTCGGCGCAACTGTTCCACGAGGGCCTCGTCGTCCGGGTGACGTTGGACGTTTCGCTGGGCGTCCAGTGCGCTGCGCAGATGCGCCTGGAGCAGGTCCAGCCGTTCGCGCCGGGCACGACGGAGGCCGCGACGCTGCAGGGCGCAGACCTCGATGGTCGCGGCGCCCTTCCTGCTTCCCCGCCGTGGCCCGACCCAGCCGTCCTCGACGGTGCCGGTGCCCCAGGTGAACGTCAGGTGCCTCTCCGGAAAGTCGAGGTAGGGGTGCAGTACCAGCCGCTTCTCGCGGCGCTCCTCGCCGGGGGCGGTGGCACGGGTGGTCTCCGACGCGAGCGGGAACGCGTTGGCCTTCCCCACGGTGCGCGTTTCGGCACCGGGGAGTTCCTGCCTGCGGCCGCTGTTGCAGTCGGTGCACGACGGCAGCAGGTTGGTCCATTCGCTGGCGAGCCAGTAGTAGCCGGGCGGCACCAGGGTGCCGTTGATGGTGACGGCACCCTTGGGCCGGTAGTGCTCGATGGCCATCTGCTGGCTGGAGGCGTAGTAGGTCTCGCAATAGGCGCACTTCCCGAAGAACGCCTCGGTCAGCGTGGGCCTGATGTCATCGGCCTTGTAGGCGCGGAACCCGGTGGTCGCGTAGGGCGTCCTGCCGTCCCACCGCTGGTAATAGCTCAGAATCTTCTCGCGCTCCCGGAGCGTCTCCACGCTCGACGAACTCTTGGGCGGCTTCGGACGTTTGACCCGCCTCATCGCCAACTCCGGGGGAGGTGTTCATCCCAGAGCGCCGTCAGGCGGGCGGTGACCTCAGCCGTGGTGGGTGCCTCCGCGTCGCCGCTCTGGCGGCGGGAGGCGATGTAGTCGTCCGCCGAGGCCAGGAGCAGCCGCTCACGTTCGGTGGTGCCCAACTGCTCCAGGGCGTCGAGCCGGGAGCGGACGTGCTCGAGCCGCACCGCCTCCTCGTCGGTGGGCTTCGTCAGGGCCTTCAGCCTGTAGTACTGCTCCCACAGTTCCGCGACCTCGGGGTCATCGGTGCTGCCAAGGCCGAAATGTTCAGAGGTGAGCAACTGTTCGATGCTCATGCCGGTCACCGGCGGGAGGTCGGTCAGTGTGATGACGTCGCCGTCGTTGTTGCGCCGCACCACGACCACCTCCCCGTCGACGATGCCACGGAGGCAGAGGGGGTCGTGCGTGGTCACGACGAACTGCACGCGGGGCAGCAGGTCACGGAGAGCGCCGACGATGCGCAGTCGCCAGCGGGGGTGCAGGTGCGCGCCGATCTCGTCGAGCAGGACGATGCCCTCTGCCAGCGAGGCGTGGCTCCACAGCCGCAGGACGCTGCGGAGGATGTCGCAGGCCATTACCACCATGGACTGGTAGCCGTCGCTGAGGGAGGCGAGGTCGGAGATCGAGCTACCCTGCCGCAGGATGATCCGCCCATGCCGACGCTCCAGGCCGGATGACGGGTCCAGCGCGAGCATCCCGTGGATGCCACGGGAGACATCACCGAACGTCGCGTCGTCGAGGGTCAGGAGCCAGGCTGTGGGGTCCGTGAGGGGGAGCAGTGGGTCGAAGAGGTTGTCGACCCGCACCACCCGGTCGTCCGGGCCCGGTGGCGCTCCCCGCGGCAGGAGCCTCGTGGCGCCGTACCCCAACAGCAGGGCGGGGACGGGTTCGGGGCCGGTGAACTCCGTGTCACCTTTCGCCCAGGCGAGTTCGAGCGGTTCGGTGCGGCCGGAGAGGTAGACCTGCACCAAGCCCTTGCGCGCCCCGTGCCGCAGGTACGCTCGGGCGTCGATGCTCAGGGCGCGCCGCTGGTCGCCGCCCATCAGCGTGAGAGCGAGGGCGTGGAGCACCGAACTCTTCCCGGAACCGTTCTCGCCGAGCAGCACCGTCCAGGGCCCCCGGCCGCTGGTGGACCTGGAGAAGTCGAGGTCCAGGTCGCGGATGGGCCGGAAGTTCCTGATGACCACGCGCTCGATCCACTGCGCCGTTCCGAAGTACTGCTCCTGACCCGCGACGGCGGAGCTCAGGTCGTATCCCTGGCTCGGCGTCGGTGGCAACTCGGGGCCGACGGGCGGCGCTTCCGCCATCGCGAGCCGCATCGTGCTCCGGCCCGTCTGTCGACGCAGCGTGCGGAACGACTCGTCGTCGGCGTCCCACTCTCCTTCGCCCACCGCGTGCCTGGCGCGGACGAGCGCCTCTCGGTTGAGCGCCAGGAGGTCGATGGTGACCCGGCCCCGCTCCGTGAGGGGCTGCACGGTGCCGTCCGGTGCGTGCCGCAGATGCAGGACCGGATCGTCGAGGAGCGGATCCAGCAGGAGGGCTTCCTCGTCGACCAGTTCTTCGAACGTCGTGGCACGGGTCCCCACCACCGGGAAGCGGGTGCCGCGCATGCGGATGCAGTCCGGGCAGGCGGGGAACAGGTTCTCCCAGCTGTAGGCGAGCCAGCCGTAGGCAGCGAGGTCGGCCGAACCGTCCACACCGACGGCGCCCCATGCCGGGCGGTGCTGCGTGGTGGTCGCCGCATCGCTGCCGTGCGCCTCCACGGGCCGTTCGCAGTAGGCGCAGGTTCCCCGGGTCATCTCCAGGAGCGTGGCCAGGACCTCAGGGTCCCGCAGCACCTCGTGCAGTGGGGGCGCGCCGCCCGCCTGCTGCGCGACGACGGCGTCGTGCGTGCCGGCGAGCTCCTGCCTGACTGCCGCCAGGACGCGTGGTTCCTCCGGACGTTGCAGCATGTTCCCCCCTGCCCCTTGTGGGGATTATCCACGCCCCACGGGGAGAAGGGAAGGCATTGCCGAGCCGACAAGGACAGGGTCAGTCGAGGTTCTCGATCTCCAGCACCGGCACGTCGCTGCTGTGGCGCATGCCGAAGACCTGCTCCAGGAAGGAGACCTGAGCTTCGAGAGCCGCACGCCGCGCGGCCATGCCCCGGAAGCCGTGGCCCTCGCCGTCGAACATCACGAGCGCCAGCGGAAGGCCCTTGGCCCGCACGGCGTCGGCGAGCTGCTCCGCCTGGGCGGGCGGCACCACCTTGTCGTCGCGGCCCTGGAGCACCAGCATGGGGGTGCTCAGGTTGTCGAGGTGGTTGATGGGGGACCGTTCCTCGTAGCGGTCGCGGCCTTCCGGCCACGGGGCGATCAGGCCGTCGAGGTAGCGCGACTCCGCCTTGTGGGTGTCGGTGGCCAGCGTGGGCAGGTACCCGATGCCGTACCGGCTGACGCCCGCGGCGTAGACGTCGGTGGTGGTCAGCGAGCGCAGCGTCGTGAAGCCGCCGGCGCTGCCGCCGGTGATCGCGACGCGGGCGGGGTCTGCCAGCCCCTGGCCGGTGACCTCGCGGACGGCGGCGGCCACGTCGTCGACGTCGAGGTCGCCCCAGCGCCCGCGCAGGCGGTTGCGGTACTCCCGGCCGAACCCCGTGGAGCCGGAGTAGTTCACATCCAGCACCGCGAACCCGCGCGACACCCAGAACTGGGTGGCGGCGTTGTAGGAGGCGGTGGCCATCGACGTCGGGCCGCCATGTGTGAGCACGATCATGGGCGGGTTGGTGAGCTCGGGGCGGTACAGCCAGGAGTGCACCGGACCGGCCGGTCCCTCCGCCCAGATGGCGGAGGAGGCGGCCACGAACTCCTCCGCGATGCCCGAAGGCCCCGCGAGCGCGAGGTTGCCGCCACCGGAGCGCAACTCGACGAGCGTGGCAGGCCGGTCAGCCCATTCGGCCACGACATAGAGGCAGTCGCCGTACGCGGCGATGGATTCGATGTCGGTGGTGCCCACCAGCGGCTCGGTCACCTCGCCGGTCTCGACGTTCCAGAGGGCGAGAGTGCCCTTGCCGTCGATGTACTGGACCGTTGCCAGCGTGTTGTCGCGCGTGACGGCCGCGACGGGCCGGTTGAGCACCCAGGTGGGGCCGGCGCAGTCGCGGTCCACCCGCCACTCGTTGCCGTGGTGCACGCGCCAGTTCCAGAATCCGGACTCGTCGGTGACGTAGGCGCACGCCTCCAGTTCGGGGAGCCCGACGGGGTACTGGGCGGACACGCCGTCGCGGCCGTAGAGCAGGTCCGCGTCCCACCAGTCGCCGATGGGCGCCCGCCACACCTCCGCGGTGTCCCAGCTCATCGCCGGGTGGTTCCACTGGTACCAGGCGACGAAGTGCCCGGCCACCGTCGGCCCCGCGTAGAAGTCGGCACCCGTGGCGATGACCCGCCCGGCGTCCGGCTCGTCGTCGTCCAAGCTGAGGGTGACGATCTCGGTGCGGGGCTCGGGTTCAGCAGAGTGGTCCTCGCGTACGGCGAGGACGAAACCGTTGGCCACGCTGAGGTGCAGGCCCCCGTAGACGTACTGGGAATCCGCCAGCGTGAGGGGCCGCCGCGTGCCGTCGGCGTCGAGCAGCCAGACGCGGCGGGTGCGGTCGTCGCAGTAGACGAGGAGTTCACGGTTGGCCGAGTAGGCACCGCCGCCGTACTCCATGGTGCGGGAGCGGACGTTGGCCTCCGGGGTCAGATCCCTGACCGCGCCGTCGTGACTGCGCTGCCGCACGGTGACGCGGCCGTCCTCAGCGGCGATCGTGGCGAGCCACAGCACACCGTTCCTGGTGGCCTGCACCTGGGAGATGGCGTCCGGGTAGTTCAGTACGGATTCGAGGCTCGCACGCATGGGTCTTGTCTATCGCATTGCGTGTCGCTTGGAAACCTGGGCACAATGGGGGCACACCGCCTGGCTGGGCTCGATCGCAGGGGAAGGCAATCCAGCCCAACCAGGAGGTACAACCGAGATGAACGCTCGTCACACGGGTAGCCAGGCGCAGGGGATGATCCTCATTCATTCCGCGTCTGCCGCGCTGTGCCCGCACATCGAATGGGCCCTCGGGTCGGCGCTCGGCCGCCGCATTGAACTCTCCTGGACGCAGCAGCCTGCAGAGGCGGGCGCGCGTCGCTCCGAATACTCCTGGGCGGGCAACGTCGGCTCCAGCGCCGTGCTGTCGTCGACCCTGGCGCAGATCGGACACCTGCGCTTCGAGGTGACCGAGGAACCGACGGCGGGCTCGGACGGCCAGCGGTACTGCTTCACCCCCTCGCTCGGAGCCTTCACGGCCCAGGTGGGTGTGCACGGCGACATCCTCGTGCCCGAGGACCGCCTGCGCCACGCCCTAGCGAACGACGCCCTGGGTGGCGAACCGATCCACCACGCGCTCGACAGGCTGCTGGGCGTGCCGTGGGACGAGGAACTCGACGTGTTCCGCTACGCCGCCGAAGATTCCCCCGTGCGCTGGCTGCACCAGGTCGTCTGACCCTGGACAGCGAACAGTTCGGGCCTGTGCAGCATTCGCCGCACAGGCCCGAACTGGTTCAGCAGGAGGTCAGTCAGTGATGTTCTCGTTGCTCACCACGACGGCCACGTTGTGGCCGCCGAAGCCGAACGAGTTGTTCACGGCGGCGAGGTCACCCTCGGGCAGCGTGCGGTTCTCCGTGGCCACGTCGATCCCCAGATCGGGCTCGATGTTGTCGACGTTGATGGTGCCCGGCACGATGCGGTTCTTCAGCGACAGCACCGTGGCCAGGGTCTCGAGCGCGCCCGCGCCACCGAGGAGGTGGCCGGTCATCGACTTGGTGGAGTTCACCACGACATGGTCGACGTGGCTGCCCAGCGCCTTGCGGATCGAGCCCGCTTCCGTCACGTCGCCCTGAGGGGTCGAGGTGCCGTGGGCGTTGATGTGCACGATCTCGGCCGGCGTCAGGCCGGCTTCCTGGAGGCCACGGGCCATGGCGAGGGACTGGCCGTAGCCGTCCGGGTCCGGCTGCACCAGGTCGTGGCCGTCGGCGGACATGCCCGCACCGCGCACGGTGCCGTAGATCTTCGCCCCACGGGCCTTGGCCGCATCGAGGCGCTCCAGCACCATGATGGCGGCACCTTCGGCGAGCACGAACCCGTCGCGGTCCACGTCCCAGGGACGCGACGCGCGCGTGGGCTCGTCGTTGCGGCGCGAGAGCGCCTGCATCTTGGCGAACGCTCCCAGCGGCAGCGGATGGATCACGGCCTCGCCGCCGCCCACCACGACGATGTCGGCCCGGCCCAGGCGGAGCATGTCCATGCCCCAGGCGATCGCCTCGTTGGACGACGCGCAGGCGGACACAGGGGTGTGGATGCCGGCGCGGGCGCCGAGCTTCAGGCCGAGGTTGGCGGCCGGGGCGTTGGCCATCAGCATGGGGATGGTGAAGGGGGACACGCCGCGCAGACCCTTGTCGCGCATGCCGTCCCAGTTGCCGAGCAGCGACTGGAGACCGCCGATGCCGGTGGCGCAGACGACGCCCAACCGGTCGCGGTCCACCGGGTTGTCCTCGCCCAGACCGAAGCCGGCGTCGGCCCAGGCCGCGAGGCCGGCGACGAGGACGAGCTGCGTGGAGCGGTCGAGTTTGCGGGCCTCAACCCGCTCGATGACCTCGCTCGGGTCGACGGCGACCTTGGCGGCGATGCGGGAGGGGAGGTCCTGCGCCCATTCCTCATCGAGGGCGGTGACGCCCGACCGGCCTGCCAGGAGGCCTTCCCAGGTGCTGGCGACGTCGCCGCCCAGCGGCGTGGTGGCGCCGATGCCGGTGATCACAATCGCGTCGGACATGTTTCTCCTCAGAGGCGTGGGATGAGTTGGGGTGAGAGGGGAGCGGGGTCCGCGCCGGCGTCTCATGGGACACCCGGCACCCGGTTGGTGGACCCCGTGAGAAACCGGGAACCGGCCTCTCACGGGGTTCTACGTCGTCAGTTGGCGCCGCGCTCGATGTAGGCGACAGCGTCACCCACGGTCTTGAGGTTCTTGGCGTCCTCGTCGGGGATCTCCATGTCGAACTTGTCCTGGAGGTCGTTGATGATCTCGAGCATCGAGAGGGAGTCGACACCGAGGTCGTCGACGAACGACTTGTCCTGGGTCACGTCCTCGACTGCGTTGCCGTTGATGTCGTTGACGACCTCGGCGATACCGGCGCGGATCTCTTCAGTGCTGGCCATGATGGCTCCTTACTTTCTGGTGGGGGGAATGGGTTGAGTGTAGGGGTCAGGGCAGGATGACGGTCTGGCCTGCGAACACGAGGCCCGCGCCGAAACCGATGATCAGAGCGCTGTCCCCACTCTTGGCCTGCCCGGACTCGAGCAGTGCCTCCATCGCCAGCGGAACCGAAGCCGCAGACGAATTGCCCATGCGGATGATGTCGCGGCCGACCACGACGTCCTCGGGCAGCTTGAGGTGACGCAACATCGAATCGGTGATCCGGTTGTTGGCCTGGTGGGGGATGAAGCAGTCGAGCTCTTCGGGCGTCAGGCCCGAGGCTTCGAGGGTCTCCACGGCCTTCTCGACGATGGAGCCGGTGGCCCACTTGAAGACCTCACGGCCGTCCATGTGGATGTGGGGGGTGGTGCCGGCCTCGAGGGTGCGCCAGTCGTCGATCTCGATGACGTCGTGCGCTTCGGGCTTCGAGCCCCAGACGGTGGGGCCGATGGCCGGTTCGTCCGAGGGGCCGATGACCACGGCGCCCGCGCCGTCGGAGAAGAGGAACGCGGTGGAGCGGTCGTCGATGTCGGTGTAGCGCGAGAGCACCTCGACGCCCAGCACGAGGACATGCTTGGCAGTGCCTGCCCGGACCAGGCCTTCGGCGACACCGACGCCGTAGCAGAAGCCGGCGCACGCAGCGGAGATGTCGAAGGCTGCGGGGGCGGTCATGCCCAACTTCGCGGCCAGGATCGCAGCCAGCGAGGGGGTCTGCATGAAATGGGAAACCGTCGACACGATGATGGCGTCGATGTCGGCGGGCTGGAGCCCGGCGCGCTCGATGGCCTTGGCTGCGGCCTCCACGCCCAGCGTCTCGGCGTCCTCACCGTCGGCGGCCCAGCGACGCTCGGTCATGCCGGTGCGCTGCTGGATCCACTCCGGGGTGGAGTCGATCATCGTGCACATTTCTTCGTTGGTCACGACGCGGCTGCCACGTGCGCCGCCCACTGCCAGGATTCGCGCGTACTGCGCGCCGGTTGCGGTCTTCAGTGCCACTGGGTCACTCCGATTCGGTGTGGTTCTGGACGAAGCTGCGGGCCTCGTCGAGTTGGTCTGGGGTATTGAGGTTGAACAGTTCGACGCCCTTGAGGTTGCGCTTGGCGATGCCTGTGAGGGTGCCGGCAGGGGTGAGTTCGAGCAGCCCGGTGACGCCGCGCCCGGCCATGGCCTCCATGCAGAGGTCCCAGCGCACGGGGTTGGCCACCTGGTTGACCATCCGCTGCAGCGCGTCGGCGCCCGAGCCGACGACGGCCCCGTCCCGGTTCGACAGCAGGGCTGTCACGGGCTCGCCGGGCGTCACGCCCGCGGCCACTGAGGTGAGGTGGGCGACGGCGGGCTCCATGTGCACGGTGTGGAAGGCGCCCGCCACGCTCAGGGGGAACAACCGGGCCCGCTTCGGGGCGTTGGCGGCGAGTTCCTCGAGTTGTTCGACGGTGCCCGCGGCCACGATCTGGCCGGAACCGTTGTTGTTCGCGGGGGTGAGGCCCGCGGCCTCGATGGCGGCCAGCACCTCGTCGCGGTCGCCGCCGATGACGGCGGTCATGGAGGTGGGCCGCGCGGCGGAGGCCTCCGCCATGGCCCTGCCCCGCTCGCGCACCAGCACGAGAGCGTCCTCGTCGGTGATGGCACCGGCCAGCGCCATGGCGGCCAGTTCGCCGACGGAGTGCCCGGCGAGCATGCCCACCGTGGCCGCGTCGTCGCCGAGCAGCGCCCGGCCGCTCAGCAGCGCCGAGGCCACCAGGAGGGGCTGGGCGATGGCGGTGTCGCGGATGGTGTCGGCGTCGGCCTCTGTCCCGTAGTGGGCGAGGTCGATGCCGCTCACCTCGGACAGCCGCGCCAACTGCTCAGCGAGCGCGGGGTCGGCAATCCAGGGGGCGAGGAATCCGGGGGTCTGGGCACCCTGTCCGGGCGCGACGATCACAAGCACATGACCAACCCTGCCTGCTCGCCGTCCGGGAGGCGGGATCGAATGTCACGAAAATCCCCCTGCCGCCGTTGTCACTTCCCGACAACACCATGTCGGCCCGCACGCGCGGTGGCGAGGGGAAGCGTTGTCGGTAGCGGTGAATTGCGCGGCGGTGATTCAGCCGTGGAGGCGGCCGAGGGTGATGGCCAGCCGCAGCACGTAGGCCTCGCGCGGATCCGCAGGGTTGTAGCCGGTCACGTCCTGGATGCGCTTGAGGCGGTACCGCACGGTGTTGGGGTGCACGAAGAGCGCACGGGCCGTGGCTTCCATCGATGAGCCGCAGTCGAGGAACCCGACGCACGTCTCGAGGAGTTCCTTGCTGGCCGCCAGCGACGGGTAGATCTCGCCGGACAGGATGCGGCGGGCGTGGCCGTCGCCGGCCAGCGCACGCTCGGGGAGCAGGTCCTCGGACAGCAGAGTGGTGGGGCCCTCCGGCCAGGCCTTGGCGGCGCGGTACCCGGAGGCTGCTGCGCGGGCCGACTTGGGCGCACCGGCGAGGTTGTCGACGGTGGGGCCGACGACGACGGGGCCAGGCGCGAAATGCTCCTGCAACTGGCTGATCCGCTCGCAGGCCTCCACCGGGTCGCTGACCCGGTCGCCGCCGAAGATGCATACGAGGCGGTCGCCCTGCGGCGCGGCCAGCACTTCCAGCGAGAGCTTCGCCGCGGCGCGACGCAGGCCGTCGAGCACGTCGGTCTCCGGCGCGCCACCGATGGCGACGGCGACCTTCGAATCCGTGTCCCAGCCCAGCGTCGAGGCGCGCGACATGACGGATTCGTCGGTCTCGGCCCGCACGACGGCGTCGACGATGGTGGCCTCGATGCGGGAATCCCAGGCGCCGCGGGCCTCGGCGGCGCGCGCGTAGATGGCGGCGGCCGCGAAGGCGATCTCCCGCGAGTAGTGCACGATGCCGAACTGGAGCGGCTGGCGGTCACCGCGGGGGAGGAGGTGCTGGATCTGCTCCTCCACCACCTCCGTCGTGGTGCGGACGAGGTCCACCGTCTGCTGCAGCGAGATGCGTCGGGCCATGGCGCGGGGTGCGGCGTCGAAGACGGATTCGGGCACGAAGGGTTCGCCCGAGAACCACGTCACGAACCCGTCGATGCCGGAGCGGGCGAGGACACCGATCCAGGAGCGCGACTCCGCGTCCAGCTGTCCGAACCACTCGTGGCGTGCCACCAGGGCGGTCAGTGTCGCCGTGTTCATCTCGGACGTGGCGCCGGCGAGCCGTTTCAGCAACCCTGAGCGTGCACGTGCAGACGAGATGAGCGCAGGGGCGGTGCCGGGACGGGGATCCATCCGGCCAGCCTAGTGGTGTCGCTAGGGTGGTCCCCGTGAGTCACGAGGTATTGGTCATCGGCATGGGGCCCGGCGGTTTCGGCCAGCTGACGCTGGACGCCGTCGAGGCGATGAACCGCGTCGATGCCTTCGTGGTGGCGGATCACCGGGAGGACCGCTCGGATCTGGTCTGGCGCCGCAGCGAACTGATCCGCCGGCACGTGCGGCACGCGCACCGCATCATCACGGTGCTCGACCCCGCCCACCAGTACCCCGACGACGACCTCGACGCCGCACGGCTGGCCACCTACGTGCAGATCCTCAGCGGCCTGCCGGACGGCACGGTCGTCGGCTTCCTCGCCTGGGGGGACCCGGCGCTGTACGACTCGATCCTGCGCGTGATCGACGCGCTGCGCGCCTCCATGTCGCTGCAGGTGAAGGTCATCCCGGGGGTGAGCGCCCTCCAGGTGCTCGCCGCGGCCCACCAACTGGCGCTGCACGGTGCGCCCGTGCACCTCACCACCGGTGAGCGCCTGCTGGCCGAATACCGCCCGGACCTGGGTGACGTCGTGGTGTTCGAGGACCCGGCGCTGGCCTGCCGTGGACTCGTCGCGGAGTTCCCGGACCTGGAGATCTACTGGGGGGCCTACCTCGGTTCGGATGACGAAGTGCTCGCCAACGGGCCATTGGCGAAGGTCATCGACGAGATCTCGGCGCTGCGCGCCCAACTCCAGCAGCATCACGGGTGGGTGCACGACACCTACCTACTCCGCCTGCCTGCCTGAAGACGCTGCGCGACACGACGGTGAATTCGCCCCCGGGCGGGCCCGCAGGTTGCTAGCTTGTCTCCGTCAACGGTGAAAGCGCACACGGAGGGACCCACCATGGATCGTCTGCAGGAGATTCTGGACGCCGTCGCGGGGTTCGTATGGGGACCCTGGCTCCTCATCCCGTTGCTGCTGCTCACCGGCCTCTGGCTGACGATCAAGCTGCGCGGCATCCAGTTCCGCACGCTGGGCTCCGCCCTGCGGCTCGCGCTGCTGGAGCGGCACGACAAGGACGCCGAGGACGGCGACATCTCGCAATACCAGGCGCTCACCACGGCGCTGGCCGCCACGGTCGGCGTCGGCAACATCGTGGGCGTCGCCACGGCCATCGCGATCGGCGGCCCCGGCGCCCTGTTCTGGATGTGGGTCACCGGCCTGGTCGGGATGGCGTCGAAGTACTCCGAAGCGTTCCTCGCGGTGCGCTTCCGCACGGTCGACGCTAAGGGCGAGTCGTCCGGCGGCCCGCAGTACTACCTCAAGAAGGCGCTGCCCGGTGGCTGGGGTGTGGCGCTCAGCATCGTCTTCGCCGTCTTCGCGGTGCTGGCCAGCTTCGGCATCGGCAACATGACCCAGGGCAACGCGGTCGCCGCCAACCTGCACGACGCGTTCGGCGTGCCCGTCACCATCTCCGCCATCGTGATGGCGGTCCTCGTGGGGCTCGTGATCCTCGGCGGCATCCGTGTCATCGGCACCGTCACAGCGGCGCTGGTCCCGGTCATGATCGTGTTCTACGTACTCGGGGCGCTCTACATCCTGGTGGTGAACTTCGCGGAGCTCCCCACCGCGCTCGGCCTCATCTTCGGGCAGGCGTTCACCGGCAGCGGTATCGCCGGCGGAACGTTCGGCTCGTTGATGCTGGCGGTCCAGATGGGTGTGGCCCGCGGCATCTTCTCCAACGAGTCCGGCATGGGATCGGCGGCCATCGCCGCGGCCGCGGCCAAGACCACGCACCCGGTGCGCCAGGGCCTCGTCTCGATGACCCAGACCTTCATCGACACGCTCATCGTCGTGTCCTGCACCGGCCTGGTCCTGGTCACCACCGGTGTGTGGGACGCCGACGCGAGCCCCGCCGTCCTCACCTCCATGGCCTTCAGCCACGGGCTACCCGGCCAGTGGGGCGGCTACGTCGTGGCCATCGGCGTGATCCTGTTCGCGTTCTCCACCATCATCGGCTGGTCCTACTACGGCGACCGCTGCGTGGAGCGCCTCTTCGGGGCGAGGATGACGATCGTCTACCGCATCGCGTTCACCGTCGTGGTCTACATCGGCGCCACCGTCCCGCTGGGCATCGTCTGGTCGTTCTCCGACATCATGAACGGCCTCATGGCGCTGCCGAACCTCATCGGCCTCCTCGTCCTCTCGGGCCTGATCGCCCGGGAGACGGCCCACTATCTGAAGCACGACCCCAAGTTGCGGGCCACGAAGGCCGACGTGGACGCCTTCATGGGAGACCAGGTCAAAGCCTGAGGCGTCGCCGCACTAGGCTGTGCGCCCATGAACGAAACGAGCACCGGCCACGTCACACTGCTCGGCGGTGGCCCTGGCGATCCTGACCTCATCACCGTCGCCGGGTTGAAAGCCCTCCAACGTGCCGATGTGATCGTCTACGACCGCCTCGTCCCGCTACAACTGCTCGATGAGGCCAAGGCCGGCGCCGAACTCATCGAGGTGGGAAAGGTGCCGCGCGGGCCGTTCACGCCGCAGGAGCGGATCAACGAGATCCTGATCGAACAGGCCTCCGCGGGGCGCGACGTGGTGCGGTTCAAGGGAGGCGACTCCTTCGTGTTCGGCCGCGGGGGAGAGGAGTGGCTGGCGCTCCAGGAGGCCGGTATCACCGTCTCGATCATCCCCGGCATCTCCTCGTCCATCGCCGCCGCGGAACTGGCCGGCATCCCCGTGACCCACCGCGGCGTCGCAACCGGCTTCACCGTCGTGGCGGGCCACGTCGGCCCGAATGACGAACGCAACGACGTGGCGTGGGACAAGCTCGCCACGGCGGGCAACACCATCGTCATCCTCATGGGGGTGAAGAACCTGCCGGAGATCACCGCCACCCTCATCGCGGCCGGCCTGCCCGCGGACACGCCCGCCGCCGTGGTGGCCGATGCGGGCCTGCCCACCATGCAGGTGGTGCGCGGCGATGCGACCGGCATTGCGGCGCTCGCCGCGGAGGCGGGCATCCGGCCCCCGGCCGTCACCGTGCTCGGTAGCGTCGCGGGCCTCGGCATCGGGGTGTGAGCGGGATGGAACTGCGCGGCGACCTCCACACCCACACCACCTGGTCCGACGGCGGGGCCGGCCTCGCGGAGATGACCGCAGTCGCGGAGGCGCTGGGCCATGAGTATCTGGCCATCACGGACCATTCGCCGCGCCTCAAGGTGGCCCGTGGGCTGAGCCGCGAGCGCCTGCTGGCCCAGTGGGACGAGATCGACGAGATCCAGGAGCAGCGCGAGATCCGGATCCTCAAGGGCATCGAGGTCGACGTGCTCTCTGACGGCGCCCTGGACCAGGGGCCGGACCTCCTCGCCCGGCTGGACGTGGTCGTCGCCTCCGTCCACTCCAGGCTCGACGACGACGAAGCCACGATGACCAGGCGCATGATCGCCGCCGTCGCCAACCCGCACACCACCGTGCTGGGCCACTGCACCGGCCGGAAACGCCGCTCCGACGGTTCCTGGCGGGGCGAGTCACGCTTCGACGCCGACCTGGTGTTCGCCGCCTGCGAAATGTTCGGCGTCGCCATCGAGATCAACTCGCGGCCGGACCGGGCCGATCCCCGACTCGAACTACTGGAGCTCGCCAACGACATCGGCTGCCTGTTCGCCATCAGTACCGACGCGCACGCGCCGGACCAGTTGGGCTACCTGCCCCTGGGGGCCACCCGGGCAACCGAAGCCGGCATCCACCCGGACCGCATCATCACGACCTGGCCTGCGGAGGAACTCCTGAGGCACTCCAACCGGCACCGTTGACGTCGGTCGGCAGCGGCAGGGTCAACCGGTGGATAGGGTGAATATCACAACCGCCGCTGCGCGGTAATGTTGAGCCATCGCGCCTCTGGCGCTTGACCTGCCGACATCGAGAGGAATACTTCGTGAGTCAGAACGAGGCCGGACCCATTCTCAATGGGCTGCCCACCAATCTGCCCGATATCGACCCCGCGGAGACCGCCGAATGGCTGGAGTCCCTCGACGGTGTGATCGACGCGGGCGGCCGCAACCGCGCCCGCTACGTGATGCTGAAGCTGTTGGAACGCGCGCGTGAGCGCCACATCGGCGTGCCGTCGTTGACCGGTACGGATTACGTCAACACCATCCCCGCCAGCCGCGAGCCCGCCTTCCCCGGCGACGAGAAGCTCGAGCGCGGCATCCGTCGTCTGCTCCGCTGGAACGCAGCCATCATGGTGCACCGCGCCCAGCGCCCGGGCGTGGGCGTCGGCGGCCACATCGCCTCCTACGCCTCGTCCGCCACCCTCTACGAAGTGGGCTTCAACCACTTCTTCCGCGGCAAGGACCACCCCGGCGGCGGCGACCAGATCTTCTTCCAGGGTCACGCATCGCCGGGCATGTACGCCCGCGCGTTCCTGGAGGGCCGTCTCGACGAGGACGACCTCGACGGCTTCCGCCAGGAGAAGAGCCACTTCGTCGACGGCGACCTGCGCGCCCTCCCCAGCTACCCTCACCCGCACCAGCTGCCGGACTTCTGGGAGTTCCCGACGGTGTCGATGGGCATCGGGCCCATCAACGCCATCTACCAGGCGCAGTTCAACCGCTACCTGCACAACCGCGGCATCAAGGACACCTCGGACCAGCGGGTCTGGGCGTTCCTCGGCGACGGCGAGATGGACGAGCCCGAATCGCGTGGCGCCCTCCAGATCGCTGCCAACGAGGAGCTCGACAACCTCACGTTCGTGGTCAACTGCAACCTGCAGCGACTCGACGGCCCGGTGCGCGGCAACGGCAAGATCGTCCAGGAACTCGAGGCCTTCTTCCGCGGCGCCGGCTGGAACGTCATCAAACTCGTGTGGGGCCGCGGCTGGGACCCGCTGCTGGCCAACGACTCCGAGGGTGCGCTCGTCAACCTGATGAACGCCACCACCGACGGTGACTTCCAGACCTTCAAGGCCAACGACGGAGCCTACGTCCGCAAGCACTTCTTCGAGCGTGACCCGCGCACCGCGGCCATGGTCAAGGACTGGAGCGACGACGAGATCTGGCGCCTCTCGCGCGGTGGCCACGATTACACCAAGGTGTATTCCGCCTACAAGGCCGCCACCGAGTTCACCGGGGCACCGACGGTCATCCTCGCCCACACCATCAAGGGCTACTTCCTCGGCAAGCACTTCGCCGGCCGCAACGCGACGCACCAGATGAAGAAGCTCGCGCTCGACGACCTCAAGGGCTTCCGCGACCGCGTCGACGCCCCCATCACCGACGCGCAGCTCGAGGAGGACCCGTACCGTCCTCCGTACCTGCACCCCGGTCAGGACGACCCGCGCATCCAGTACCTCCAGGCCCGCCGTCGGGAACTGGGCGGGTACCTGCCCGAGCGTCGTGGCGACCGCAAGTTCATTTCGCTGCCGCCGGACAAGAGCTACGAATCGTCCCGCAAGGGTTCCGGCAACCAGCAGGTGGCCACCACCATGGCGTTCGTCCGTCTGCTGAAGGACCTCATGCGCGACAAGGAGTTCGCTCCCCGCGTTGTCCCGATCATTCCTGACGAGGCGCGCACCTTCGGCATGGACGCGTTCTTCCCGACCATCAAGATCTACAACCCACACGGCCAGAACTACACGCCCGTCGACAACGAGCTGTTCCTGAGCTACCGCGAGGCCAAGAACGGCCAGATCCTGCACACGGGCATCAACGAGGCCGGCTCGGTCGCCGCCTTCACCGCCGCAGGGTCGTCCTACTCGACCCACGGCGAGCCCATGGTCCCGATCTACGTCTTCTACTCGATGTTCGGTTTCCAGCGCACCGGCGATGCCATCTGGGCAGCCGCTGACCAGTTGGCGCGCGGCTTCATGATCGGCGCCACCGCCGGGCGCACCACGCTGACCGGCGAGGGCACCCAGCACATGGACGGTCACTCGCCGGTCCTGGCCTCCACCAACACCTCGGTGGTCAGCTACGACCCGGCCTACGGCTACGAGATCGCCCACATCGTCAAGGACGGCCTGCGTCGCATGTACGGCGAGCAGCCGGAAGACGTCATGTACTATCTCACGGTGTACAACGAGCCCCTCGTGCAGCCCGCCGAGCCTGAGGGGGTCGAGGTGGAGGGCATCCTCCGCGGTATGTACCTCCTCAAGCCCGGCGACTTCGACGGCGTGGGCGAAGACGCACGTCGCGCTCAGATCCTCGCCTCGGGCGTCGGCGTGCCGTGGGCCCTCGAGGCCCAGCAACTCCTCAAAAAGGACTACGGGATCGTCGCCGACGTCTGGTCGGTCACCTCCTGGGGTGAGCTGCGTCGCGAGGGCCTCGAGTCCGAGGCGAAGAAGTTCACGGAACCGTTCGCCGAGCACGAGAAGATCTGGGTCGAGCAGAAGCTCGAAGGCCGCCCCGGCCCCGTCGTGGCGGTCAGCGACTACATGCGCGCCGTGCCGGATCAGATCCGCCAGTGGGTACCGGGCAGCTACACCACGCTCGGAGCCGACGGGTTCGGGTTCTCCGACACGCGCGCGGCCGCCCGTCGTTTCTTCCACATCGACGGCCCGTCGGTCGCCGTGGCCGTCCTGCAGCAGCTCGCCCACCAGGGCGACATCCCGCAGGAATGGGCGAGCGAGGCGTACGACAAGTACCGCCTGGACGACGTCACCGCGGGCACCTCCGGCAACGCCGGTGGCGACTCCTGAGGTTGCCTGAGTAGCCGCAGAAAGGCGGGGCCGGTCGATCAGACCGGTCCCGCCTTTGCATCGCAACTGAGCCCCAAGTGAAATCCCGCGCCGCATCTGGCAGGCTTGGGGCGTGGATATCGCACAAGACAAGGACCCCACGCACGAAGGGATGGCTGGAGCAGACCTACTCGGGCTCGAACCCGGGATGGTCGTTCAGGAACTCGGCTGGGACGAGGACGTCGACGCCGACCTGCGTGACGACATCATGGACACCATTGATGCGGAGATGGTCGAAGACCCCCTCGAGGCAGTGGACGTCGCCATCCTGTGGTGGCGCGACGAGGACGGAGACGTGGCTGACGGCCTCGTCGACGCCATGACGGACCTCGGCGACGAGGGCTACATCTGGTTGCTCACCCCCAAGGTCGGACGCTCCGGCTTCATCGACGCGGCCTCCGTGGCCGAAGGAGTCACCATCGCCGGGCTCTCCCTCACCCGTACGGCGAACGTCGCATCTGATTGGCAGGCCACCAAGGTCGTGCGCCCCAAGGGCGGACGTCGATGACGGCCCGCATCGGCGTCATGACATCTGGCGGCGATGCGCAGGGCATGAATGCCGCAGTCCGCGCCATTGTGCGGGCGGGCATCCACGAAGAAGCTGAAGTCTTCGCGATCAAGGAGGGCTGGCAGGGCGCCATCGCAGGTGGCGCCCACATCACCCAGATGAGCTGGAGCGACGTCTCCGGCATCCTCCCGAAGGGCGGCACCGTCATCGGCACCGCCCGCTCCGTGGAGTTCAAGACCCGCGAGGGCCAGTTGAAGGCCGTCGAGAACCTGATCGAGCGGGGCATCGACAGGCTCATCGTCATCGGCGGCGACGGGTCGCTGACCGGCAGCCGGGCGCTGTGCCTGGCGTGGCCCGAATACATCGAGGAGTTGCGGGCCGCCGGGCGCATCAGCGCCGAACAGGCGATGTCCCACCCACGGTTGCGGATCGCCGGCCTCGTCGGCTCGATCGACAACGACATGGTGGGCACCGACATGACGATCGGTACCGATTCCGCGATGCACCGCATCACGGAGGCGATCGACGCCATCAGTTCCACCGCGGAGTCGCACCGTCGCACCTTCGTCGTGGAAGTGATGGGCAGGCACTGCGGCTACCTGGCGCTCATGACCGCCATCGCCGGCGGCGCCGATTACACGTTCCTCCCAGAATCCCCGCCGCGTGCCGGGTGGGAGGACCGGATGACGGAGGTATTGGCCCGGGGCCGCGAAGCCGGCCGGCGCGACTCGATCATCGTCGTCGCCGAGGGCGCCGCAGACCGTGACGGTGTACGGATCACCGCGGAACGCGTCCAGGAAGTGCTGCGCGAGCGCACCGGCGAGGAGGCCCGCATCACCATCCTGGGCCACGTCCAGCGCGGCGGCACGCCGTCAGCGTACGACCGCTGGATGGCCACCGCGTGTGGCGTCGAGGCGGTCCGCCAGGTACTGCTGGCCGACGAGGACACCGAGCCGGTGCTCGTCGGCGTGCACCGTGACAGGGTGATCGCCGTCCCGCTGCTCAAGGCGGTGGAGGACACGCACCGGATCGGGGCGTTCATCGAGGCCGGGGAGTACGACTCCGCGGTCCGTTCCCGCGGCGTCGGGTTCACCACGATGATCGAGATCTACCGGGTGCTGACAGAGGCCCGGCCCACCGTCGAGATGGCGCCTGACGCCAAGCGCATCGCGATCATGCACGCCGGCGCGCTCGCACCGGGAATGAACCAGCTGGCCAGGGTGGCGGTCCGCTCCGGCCTGGACCGTGGCTACCACATGCTCGCCGTCCAGGGCGGGGTCCCGGGCCTGGTCGGCGGCGACCTGCACGAGGTGTACTGGCACGACGTGGAGGGCATGGCCAACACCGGTGGCGCCGCCTTCGGAACGCGCCGCTACGTACCCACAGAGACGGACCTGTACGCCATGGCCCGTTCCCTGGAGGAGTTCCGCGTCGACGCCCTGCTGGTCATGGGCGGTTTCCACGCCTACGCCACCGTCGACATGATGGAACGCGAACGCAAGCGCTATCCCGCGTTCAACATCCCCATTGCGCTGTTGCCGGCCAGCATCGACAACAACCTGCCCTCCTGGCCCATGGCGGTGGGCGCCGACACCGCGCTCAACACTGTCGTCGACTCCATCGACATGGTGCGCATGTCGGCATCCGCCAGCAAGCGCGCGTTCGTCGTCGAGACGATGGGCCGGGGTTGTGGCTTCCTGCCCCTCGTGGGCGGCATCGCCGGGGGCGCTGAGAAGGCGTACCTGCCCGAAACGGGCCTGACGCTGGAGCAGCTGGCCACCGACGTGGAGGCGCTCGTCGACGCGTTCGAGTCCGGACGCTCGTTCTACCTCGCCGTGATGGGCGAGGAAGCCAGCGAGCACTACACCTCAGATGTCGTGGCTCGGCTCTTCGAGGCCGAAGGCAAGGGGCTCTACTCCGTGCGGCAGGCGGTCATCGGGCACGTGCAGCAGGGCGGTAGCCCGACGCCGTTCGACAGGATCAACGCCACGCGGCTGGCCTATACAGCGGTGTCCAACGTCGACGAGCAACTCAGGGCCGGCCAGGCGAACTATGTCGCGGCGTCGAGCTCGGCCCCGGGGCTGTTGGCCCCGCTGCGCACCGTGACCGATGGGATGGACTGGGACGCTCAGCGCCCGCGGGAGCAGTGGTGGATGGCTTTGCGGCCGGTCTTCGACCAGCTCAGCCGTCGGCCTGGCCAGGAGTGAGCGCGCACTGATTCACCGAGATCCCGAAGCTCTCAGCGGCCGCACACTCCATGGTGACCAGCTGCGAGAGCGCGGGCGAATCCTCCGGGACGGTGGAGGGGATGGTGTCGCGGAACACGAGCGTGGTGCCGTCGTCGAGTTGCAACATGGTGAACTCCACCCGGTTGGGCACCCCGTCGCTGGCGCGGGTGCCGGTGAAGTTGCAGGAGACGCCCTGGCCCTGGCCGGTCAGGGGGACGGTGACCGGTAGGCCCTCGGCGACGCCGGTGAACAGCTGCCGGTGGTCGCTGATGAGCTCCAGGCAGGCCTCGTCGAGCGCTCCGGTGACATTGGTGAGGCTGACGGCCTGGATCCGCACGTCGGTGGCCAGTTCACGGATGCGGACGAGCCGCCGCTCGTCCTGCACCACTTCGTCCGCGTAGAGCTGCCAGCCGGGGGGCATGTCGAGGACCGTGCCGTTGAGTTCGAGCCGGACGCCCCCTGGGGTCGACGACACCGGGCTGGGCTCCTCCTCCGGCCCCGTCGGCAGTTGGGGGCTCTCCGCCGGTGCGGGGGCGGCCGTGGTCGTGTCAGCGGCCGGTGTGGGGCTGGGCTCGCCCTCAGCGGGTGTCTGTGGGGCTTCGTTGGGCGCCACCGAAGGTTCCTCCGACGGCGTGGCGCTGGGGGTGCGCTGCTCGGAGTTCTGCGTGACCGGGGCGGGCACGGCGGTGGTACCGCCGTCGCCACGCTCGCCGAAGACGAGCCACAGCACGCCGACGACCGCGGCGATCACCAGCGGGAGGATGGCGACGGTGAACCACGCCCGTCGCGTGTCGCCGTCGCGGCCGTCATCCTGGGGCGCGATCCCGCGGCGGGGGCTGCCCGGCCTGGGGGACGGCCGCGGGGGCGGCGATGGTTGCTGTGGTGGTGCGGGGACCGCCTCTTCGGGAGGAAGGCCACGACGTCCATACGGGTTGGCCATGCCACCTCCTCAAGTCCAGCGCGGGCTCCAATGTACTTCGTTGACCGCGTCCGTCGGACAACTGGCCCACTCCAACTGGTGGGAACTGGATCTGGACTGGGCCAGCTCCGGAGCGCGACGATTGCCACCATGACCGAAAACCTGACCACCGAAGACCGCGCCGTCGTCAACAAGGGCCTCGCCGAAATGCTGAAGGGCGGCGTCATCATGGATGTCGTCACCCCGGAGCAGGCGCGCATCGCGGAAGACGCCGGCGCCGTCGCCGTCATGGCGCTGGAGCGCGTACCCGCCGACATCCGCGCGCAGGGGGGCGTGGCCCGTATGAGCGACCCGGACCTCATCTCCGGCATCATCGACGCCGTGTCCATCCCCGTGATGGCCAAGGCCCGCATCGGGCACTTCGTGGAGGCCCAGGTGCTGCAGAGCCTCGGTGTCGACTACATCGACGAGTCAGAGGTGCTCTCGCCGGCTGACTACGTGCACCACATCGACAAGTCGCGCTTCGCCGTGCCGTTCGTCTGTGGCGCCACCAACCTGGGGGAGGCGCTGCGTCGGATCACCGAGGGTGCCTCGATGATCCGTAGCAAGGGCGAGGCCGGCACCGGCGACGTCTCTGAGGCCATGAAGCACCTGCGCACCATCAAGGGCCAGATCCGGGAGCTCGGCGCCAAGTCCGAGGATGAGCTGTTCGTCGCCGCCAAGGAACTGGCAGCACCGTTCGAGCTGGTCCGCAGCGTGGCGCGCGCCGGCAAGCTGCCCGTCGTGCTGTTCGTCGCCGGTGGGGTGGCCACTCCGGCGGACGCCGCCATGATGATGCAGCTGGGCGCCGACGGTGTGTTCGTCGGCTCCGGCATCTTCAAGTCCGGCAACCCTGAGAAGCGGGCCCAGGCCATCGTCGCCGCCACGGCGAACTTCGACGATCCCGCGGCCATCGCGGAAGCCTCCCGGGGGCTGGGTGAGGCCATGGTCGGCATCAACGTTTCCGACCTCGCCGCGCCGCACCGCCTCGCGGAGCGCGGCTGGTGATCGTCGGTGTCGTCGCCCTTCAAGGCGCAGTGCGGGAGCACGTCGAGCTGATCGAACGGCTCGGCGCCTCCGCCGTGCGCGTGCGCACGCTGTCGGATCTGGACACCGTCGGGGCGCTGGTCCTGCCCGGGGGAGAGTCGACAGCCATGGCGCGGCTGGCCCGTCCCTCGGGGCTGCTCAGCGCCATCAGGCGACGCGTCGACGACGGCCTGCCCGTCCTCGGAACGTGCGCCGGACTGATCCTCCTGGCGGACCGGGTGGCAGATCCCGAAGCCCTGGCAGGGTTGCCGACGGTGGGTGGCCTGGACGTGACGGTCCGACGCAACGCCTACGGTGCCCAACTTGCCTCAGGCGTGGCGGACCTGGATCTCCGGGGCGGTGCCACGGCGCGCGGGGTGTTCATCCGCGCGCCGCGCATCGAGGAGACCGGGCCCGACGTTGAGGTGGTCGCCGCCAGGGACGGCGAGCCGGTCGCGGTGCGTCAAGGCACCATCATCGCCGCGACCTATCACCCGGAACTGGCGGGGGACACCTTCCTCCACGCCCTGCTCCTCGGCGCGATGGCCACCCCGAGCAGCCACAGGACGGCCAATGAGGTCACCACGAGGTCGAGCGGACCGGCCAGCCACGAGGCCGGGGTGGTCCCCCTGCGCACGGGGAGGCTCTCCACCCCGTAGGCGGCGCCCGGGCCGGTCTCCCGTGATGTCACCCGGCCATAGGGGTCGATCACCCCTGAGACGCCACTGGTGGTGACCACCAGCACCTCGCGCCTCAACTCAGCCGCCCGGGCCCGCGTGATCGCGAACTGCTGCTCGATCTGGGCCGTGCCCTGGTACATCGCGTTGCTGCTCTGCACCACGAGGAGATCTGCGCCGGCCAGGTCGTGGGCCACGTCGTCGAACGCGACGTCGAAGCACACGAGCACCCCCAGGGTCACCGTCGTGCCGTCCGCAAGGCGGACGTCCAGCAGCCCTGGTTCCGCCCCCGCCACGGACTGCCTACCGACGTAGCGGAGGTCGGGGATGAGGGGGAGGAGCACGTCGCGGAAGGGGATCCATTCACCGAACGGGACGATGGACCGCTTGACGTAGGTGGGGCCGACCTCCCCGTCGGGGGTCGTCCAGAGGCTCGCGGTGCGCCGCTGGTCGGCGCCCGGCCCGTCGAGGATCGCGCCCACGAGGATGGGCTTCCCGACGGTGGCGAGCGCGGTCTCGACCAGCCTGCCGGTCTCGGGGTCAGTGCCCGGATCGAGGTCGGTGGAGTTCTCGGGCCACACGATGAAATCCGGCCGGCTCTCGCTGCCTGCCGCGATCGCGGCGGCGAGGTCCGTCGTGGCCTCGACATGGTTGCTCGTGGTGCTCCTCAGCGGACCCAACCCGTACACGCCACCCCCAGGGGCGCCGCCCTGCACCCAACCGACCTCGGCAATGCGATCGGCGGGTGCCGGTGGCACCGCGCCGCCCAGTGCCGCCGCAGTCGCGACGAGCGCGACTCCCACCACGACGGGGACGAGGCGGCGCCAGGATCGTCCGACCACGAGCCAGGCGGCGAGGTTGGCGAGCAGAGCGGCGGCAAGGCTCGTTCCCGCGACGCCGACGACGGGGAGCAGACCCGCCAGTGGCGAGTCGATCATCGCGTAGCCCAGCCGCAGCCAGCCGAAGCCGCCGAACGGGAAGTGGGCGGCCCCATACTCCACGGCGAGCCAAGCGCCCGAGGCGAGCAGCGGCCACCACCGGCTGCGGTTGGCGACGTGGAGCAGGGCGCCGAGGCCGCTGTACCAGGAGGCCGTGAGCAGGACGAGCCCGACGGCGGCCGCGTCGCTGATGACGGACATCCAGGCGAGGGCCGGTCCGGCCAGGCCGAACCCGAAAGCGGATCCCACCACCATGGCCTGCGGGAAGGTGCGGGCCCGACGCACCGTGACACCGAGCACGAACACTCCCAGGATGGACAGCGGCCACCACCCGAGCGGCTCAAAGCCTGCTCCGGTGGTGACTCCCGCCACCCCCGCGATGGCGGCGAGGAGGGCGGCCCGGCCTGGGAATCTCCGCGTCATCAGGTGATGTCTTCTGGTCCCGTTTGGTAGACGTCGGGCACGCCGTCGCGGTCCGCGTCCCTCTGGTCGCGGGCCTGGATCCTCTTGTACCGGCCGTTGCGCACGCTGAGAAGGATAGAGGCCAGAATCGCGGCGATGACGGAGGCGCCGAGGACGGCCACCTTGGCGGTGTCGTGTTCGACGGTGCCCGCCTCGAAACTCAGCTCCGCGACCAACAGGGACACGGTGAAACCGATGCCGGCCAGCAACCCCACCCCGATCAGGTCGGTCCATCGGAGCGCCGGGTCCAGGTTGGTCCGCGTGGCCCGCGTGATGAGCCAGGTCGTCGTCACGATGCCGATGGGCTTGCCCAACACCAGGGCGGCCGCAACTCCGAGCGTCAGCGGGTGCATGGCGGCCTCCCTGATGCCGTCCCAGCCGCCGAGCGCCACCCCTGCCGAGAAGAACGCGAACACGGGCACCGCGAAGCCTGCGGACAGGGGGCGGAAGCGGTGTTCGAACTCCTCGGCGAGGCCGGCGCGCGATTGCACCTCGGGCGGTGCGCTGCTGCGGTGCAGCACCGGGATGGTGAAGCCGAGCAGGACGCCGGCGATGGTCGCGTGGATGCCGGAGGCATGCATCAGTGCCCAGGCGACGGCTCCGATGGGCAGCAGGACGAACCAGGCAGCGGCTGGTCGCAGCCCGAAGAACCCCCGGTAGCGCTGCGCGACCAACCCGTAGACAGCGATGGCGAGCAGCGCGAGCAGCAGCGGCACGAAGTGGACGCTGTCGGTGTAGAAGATCGCGATGATGCTGATGGCCAGGAGGTCGTCGACCACTGCGAGCGTCAGGAGGAAGATCCGCAGGGCAGAGGGCAGGTGCGATCCGATGATCGCCAGCACCGCCACAGCGAACGCGATGTCCGTTGCCGTGGGGATGGCCCAACCGTGGTGGAGCCCCGGATAAGGACGCACGATCGCCGCGTAGATGAGTGCCGGCACAACCACGCCGCCGACAGCCGCCGCGATCGGCACCATGGCCGTACGGACGCTGCGCAGGTCGCCGGCCACGAACTCGCGTTTCAACTCGAGCCCGACCAGGAAGAAGAAGATGGCCAGCAGCCCGTCGGCGGCCCACGCGCCGATGCTGAGGCGCAGGTGCCAGGGTTCGTAGCCGATCTCCAAGTCACGCAGCGCGAAGTAATACTCCGCGGCGGGCGAGTTGGCCCAGATGATGGCAAGGGCGGCGCCTGCAACGAGCAGGATGCCGCCGACGGTCTCCTTGCGGAGGACCGCGCCGATGCGCAGCGCCTCGGTGAAGGAGCCGTAACGGGGGAAGAAGCGTCGGGTGTTGTCCATGGGGGTGTCTCTCGGTCGGATCGCCAGGAAAGCATCGCCCGACCGGCCCGCAAGGGGCGATCGGGACTAGGGGGCGGCCACTTGAGTCACGCCGGAGAGCATGGGTCCCCAGGACGAGACATAGCCGTTCGTGCCGGAATGCCGCATCGTCCACCGGGTGATGGAGAAGTCTGTGGCATTCATCGCTCAACCTCGTCTCGGTGTCGGGGATGGTGGGCGCAGAGGGACTCGAACCCCCGACTCCCTGCTTGTAAGGCAGGTGCTCTAACCAACTGAGCTATGCGCCCGAAACGCCGAACGGCGACCCCTATTGTGACAGGCGATCGCGTTCGGCGCACACCGGGTTCACGACGCGCAGAACGCGAGGTGCTTGGTGACCAGGTCCTGCGGGGCGCCGTTGTCGCGGGCCCACTGGCAGATCTGCCAGTTCGCGCTGCTGCGCACGGCCAGCCGCCAGGTGCTGCCGGAGAGCCGGTAGAACGCGGTGGACATGAAGCGGTAGCCGTCGGGCAACACCACGGGGAAGTCCACGGCCGCCCAGGTGGCGTTCTGTGCAGACTTCGTGCAGCCCTGCAGCACGGTGGTGGGGATCTTCACATCGGCCCGCAGCTGGGCCTGGGAGACCACGCACGGCACCGGGGTGACGTGCACGATGTTGTTGAACACATACTTGTTGACCGTCTGGTACTGCCCGGTGGAGCCCTTCTCGATCACGGTGGCCATGAGCTGGGAGCGGCAGCCCCCGGAACCCGTCCAGGCGGTGTCGCACTCGGTGCGCCACCGTCGGCCGTTGACCGTGTGGTCGCCGGGGGTGACCAGTGGGTTCATGAAGGACCACGAGGCCCGCGGGCTGGATTTGTAGGTGAGGTTGTTGAACACCCATCCCCGCTGCTCGACGTAGCGGCTCCCGCTGAACGTCACGGTCGTGGCCTGGATCTCCGTGCGGCACCGCTCGACGGTGGTGGAGTACATGGAGCAGTCCGTGCGCCACAGGCGGCCGTTGACGTTGTGCGTCCCCTCCGTCGTGTACACGTCGACGTCGGCCGCGGCGGGAGTGGGAACCACGACGCCCAGCAACGCGACGACGGCGGCCACCAGAATGGTGCCGAGGCGCCGCATCACTTCGCCGGCTTCGCGAGTTCGTCGAGCATCTCGAGTTCCTCGTAGGGCAGACCGGTGAACTGGTCGACGAGCGGGTACTCGTAGGCCTCGTCGATGACGCTCTCGATGCTCATGGTGCTCGTGCCCACCCTGGAAGTGGTGGTGGTGGGCTTGGGCACCGTGTGGTGCACGGAGGGCGCCATGGGCGCCCAGCGCTGGGCGTACTCGAGCAGGTACCCGTGCTGCGGGAAGGCGCGGTAGAGCGCCATCAGTTCACCGACGTGGGTCTCGTGGTAGCCGAGGTGGATGTTGCGGCCGGTGAACCGCTCCGGGATCACGATGTCGACGCGCTCCGCAGTCAGGTCGACCGTGGCGAAATCCTGCCAGCGACCGTTGTAGTGGGCCTGGACCGTGGCCCTGCCCGAACCAGTCAGCGACAGGATGTTCTCCGGCGTGCGGTAGACCTTCAGGTCGTAGGCGGGCTTCAGGGACGAGCCGATGGTCTGCTGCGAGCTGAGCTGCACGTCGTCGAGGAGGAAGACGGTGTCGTCGCGGTTGTAGGGGCTCACCATGAACTGCACCCGCAGATTGCAGCCGGCCTTGGGGGCGTTGAAGCCGAAGGTGTAGTCGGCCCACTGCCCGCTGCCGCGCAGCACGTTCTCGTAGTGGAGCTTCACGTCCGCGCCGCACTGCTCGTACAGCGCGATGCGACCTGAGGCCCCGGCCTTGCCGCTGGGGTAGGAGATGGAGGCGCGCATGGTCAGCGTCATGGGCTTGCCGGCGACGTCCTGCAGCCAGCTCGAGGGAATGCCCTTGTCCGGGTTCTCGGCCCAACCGAACTCCAGGCCCTGCCAGGCGTTGCCGCCCGAGCGGATGCGGTAGTAGCCGCCCGTGGGCCCTGAGTAGGTGGAACTTCCGAGCCTTGTCCAGCCCTCGGGCATGCCGTCCTTCACCGTGGCGAAGGTGCCGTTGACGAGGTAGGCGTCGCGGTCCCAGGTGTCCGAGGTGCGGGGGAGCGTGACCGCCTTGTTATTCAGGGCGGCGGAGGTCACCTTCAACGTCGACGGGCCATTGACCCGCAGCGGTGCGGCGGGATAGCCCCGCACGGCGTCGTAACTGGTCAGCGTGCCGCCGTCGATGTCCACCTCGTGCACGTTGAGCATGGGCTCCAACGTGCTGAGGGCCTCGTCGACGAGGGCCTTGATCTCAGCCGGCTGGCTGACGGGGGTGCGGCCGGCGGACTGCTCGGCGACCATGCGCCGGTGCCACAGGTTGAGCCCGATGAGGGCCTCCAAATGGCCGTTGAGCACGGTGGTGGGCAGCGGCTGGCCGTTCTTGGTGGTGGGGTATTCCTCGAACCAGAGGAAACCGTGCTCGGTGTCGCGGTTGAGGATGCCGCCGGGTTCCGACACCGGCACCTCGAAGCTGCGGAACGTCTCCGCGCCGCGGGTGAGCCACGAGCGGTCACCGGTCAGGTCGGTCAGCAGGGTGAACGTGGTGAGGACGCCACCCTGCGCGAGGCCGGAATGCCACGGCGCCGTCAGGTCGTCCGTGGTGGGGTTGGCGCTGAAGCGGAACATGTACGGGAACCAGCGCACGATCTCACCGGCGGCGTTCCTGGTGGTTTCCGATCCGTTCATGAGGTGACCCGCAGCGAGCAGCGCCAGGCACTTCTGGTCCTCGCGCGCCTTGGCCGTCGTCGCGTCGTTGCTGGCTCTGGAGGTGTTCCTGATGAAGTTGCTGATCGAGGTCGGGTTGTACATGTCGACGGGGGTGTAGGGCGCCTTGATGACGTAGGGGCGACCCGTGTCCGTAAGCGCGAAACCGGCCGGCAGCGGGGCGGCGTTGCAGAAGGTGGGCTTGGGCGGCACGGTCGGCGGGGGCGCGACGCTGAAGCGCACGATGTTGTTGAACACCCATTGGTTGGACTGCTCGTAGGTGCGCGGGGTCATGGTCTTGACCCCGTAGACGGTGGTCAGGATGTAGCTGCGGCACGCGTTGTTGCCGGTCTGTGCGGTGTCGCACTCCGTGCGCCACTGCCGCCCGTCGATGACGTAGTCGCCGGCTTCCCCGAGCGGGTTGCCCTTCCAATTGGAGCGGGGGCTGGGCTTGTACGTGAGGTTGTTGAAGGCCCAGTCGGTGACCTCCACGAACTGGCCGGCCTCGACCTTCACCACCGTCGCCTTGATCTCGGCTCGGCAGCGGTCAACCGTCGAGGAGTAGGGCTCGCAGCTGGTGCGCCATTCGCGTCCGTTGAGGAGGTGGATGCCGGGCGTGGTGTAGACATCCACCTCTGCGGCCGCCTCGGTCTGTGGCAGTGCCACGATGCCCAACGTCGCCGTCAGCAACGCCGCAAGTCCTGCGCCGATCCGTTTCATCAAGTCTCGTCCTTCATCGTGTTGTCACTGTCAGGCCGTCGGCTGCGACAATAACCGCTGGTCAGGGGCGTGCCCAAACATTGCCTCCAGTCTTACCTGAGCTTGGGCCGGCTCCCGGCAAACACGCTGGACAGCGCGAAACCAGCGCCGCGGGGTAGAATGATCGATTGTGGCTAATGATGATCTCTCCTCCCGCCTTGCCGACCTCGGCCATTCCCTCGATTCCATCGAGGCCGTCGCGGACCTTGACAAGGTCCGCGCCGAGATCGCCGAACTCGAGGAGCAGGTGGCGGCCCCAGACCTCTGGGACAACCAGGAGAACGCACAGCGGGTGACCAGCCAGCTCTCCGCGAAGCAGGGCGAGGTGGACCGGCTCGTCGGTCTCCGCTCGCGTCTCGACGACGCGGAACTGATGCTCGAGTTGGCCGAGGCGGAGGACGACGCCGACACCACCGCAGAGGTCCTCCGCGAACTGGACAAGCTCGGCAAGGACATCGAGGCCCTCGAGGTCCGCACCCTGCTCTCTGGAGACTACGACCCGCGTGACGCCCTGATCACCATCCGTGCCGAGGCCGGTGGCGTCGACGCCGCAGACTTCGCCGAGATGCTCATGCGGATGTACCTGCGCTGGGCGGATCGCCACGGGTACCCCACCGAGATCTACGACACGTCCTACGCCGAGGAGGCGGGGCTCAAGTCGGCCACCTTCGCCATCAAGGCGCCCTTCGCCTACGGCACGCTGTCGGTCGAACAGGGCACCCACCGGCTCGTGCGCATCTCACCCTTCGACAACCAGGGCCGCCGCCAGACCTCCTTCGCCGGCGTAGAGGTGCTCCCCGTCACGGAGGAGACCGACTCGATCGACATTCCCGAGGCGGATCTGCGCATCGACGTCTTCCGCTCGTCGGGCCCCGGTGGGCAGTCGGTCAACACCACGGACTCCGCCGTCCGCATCACGCACCTCCCCACGGGGATCGTCGTGAGCTGCCAGAACGAGAAGTCGCAGCTGCAGAACAAGGCCGCCGCGTTGCGGGTCCTCCAGTCACGCCTCCTGGAGCGGGTGCGTCAGGAGCGCGAGAAGGAGATGAACGCGCTCAAGGGCGACGGCGGCAACTCCTGGGGTGCGCAGATGCGTTCCTACGTCATGAACCCGTACCAGATGGTCAAGGACCTGCGCACGGAGCACGAAGTGGGCAACCCGGAGGCAGTCTTCGACGGCGACATCGACGGCTTCATCGACGCCGGCATCCGCTGGCGCAAGCAGGCCGAGACGGGCGCCTGACCCACGGCGTGTCGCTGGGCAGTGGGGAGCCCAGCTCACCTAGACTCGTTCGCGCTGAGAGTTTCTCAGCTTCTTCCCCAACCGCCGGAGTGCCCCTGTGATCACGTTCGAGGACGTCACGAAGTTCTATCCAGGACAGCAACGTGCTGCCCTGAGGAACGTCAACCTCGAGATCGCCCGGGGAGAGTTCGTTTTCCTCGTCGGGCAGTCGGGTTCGGGCAAGTCGACCTTCCTGCGACTCATCCTCCGCGAGTACCGCCCGACGAAGGGCACCCTGTACGTCGCGGGGAAGAACCTCAGCACGCTCGCACAGTGGAAGGTCCCCGGGCTCCGTCGCCAGATCGGCACGGTCTTCCAGGACTTCCGGCTGCTCCCCGGCAAGACCGTCTATGAAAACGTGGCGTTCGCGCTGCAGGTCATCGGGCGCCCCGGCCGGGAGATCCGCCGCGTCGTCCCGGACACCCTCGAGATGGTCGGCCTCGCCGGCAAGGAGGACCGGCCCTGCGAGGAACTCTCCGGTGGCGAGCAGCAGCGCGTCGCCATCGCCCGCGCCTTTGTGAACCGCCCGAAGATCCTCATCGCCGACGAACCCACGGGCAACCTCGATCCCGAAACCTCGGTGGGCATCATGAAACTGCTCGATCGGATCAACCGAGTCGACACCACCGTCATCATGGCCACCCACGATTCGTCCATCGTCGACCAGATGCGTCGCCGGGTCCTGGAACTGCGCGACGGGGAACTCGTCCGCGACCAGGCCAAGGGCATCTACGGCTCGGCGTAGGGGAGAGTTCACACATCATGCGGCATTCACTTCGCGAAACCTGGTCCGGTCTCAAGCGCAACATCGCCATGACGATCGCGGTTGTCGTCACCATGTCCGTCTCACTGGCACTCCTCGGGGCGGGCCTCCTGACGTCGATGGAAGTCGACCTCACCAAGCGCACCCTCTACGACAAGATCACCGTCCAGGTGTTCCTCTGCACCCCGGACACCCAGGGCGGCCGCTGCGAGCCCGGCAAGGGCGCCACCGACGCGCAGCGCGACTCCATCCAGCAGACGCTGGAGGCCAACCCGGAGGTTTCCGAGGTGGTCTACGAGTCCAAGGAAGTGGCGCTGGCTGAGTTCCAGCGCGTCTTCAGGGACTCGCCGGCCGTCAACTCGCGCACCGTGGAGGACATGCAGGACTCCTTCCGCGTCAAGCTCAGCAACCCGGAGAACTATGCCGGCGTGTCCAGCGAGGCCCGCGGCCTCCAGGGCGTGCAGGCGGTGCAGGACCAGAACTCCATCCTGGAGCCCATCTTCAAGTGGTTCGGCGCCCTGCAGTGGGCCACGATCACCATGAGTCTGCTGCTCCTGCTGGCGGCTGCGTTGCAGATCGTCAACACCATCCGCATGGCCGCGTTCTCGCGGCGGCGCGAGATGGGCATCATGCGCCTGGTCGGCGCGTCGAACATCTACATCCTCCTGCCGTTCCTCCTGGAGGCGCTGGTCGCCGCCCTCATCGGTGTCGTCATCGCCGCGGCAACCCTCACGCTGGGGTACTGGTTCATCATCGACCAGAACGCCAGAACCTCAATCGCCGCTTTACCCTGGATTGGCTGGGGAGAGCTGGCGGCTGCCATTGTGTCCATTGCAGCGGTAGGTGTTGGCCTCGCCATCATCCCGACGCTGCTCGCAACCAGAAGATATCTGCGTATCTGATAAGGAGACGAGCGTGAACCGGGACCTTCCCCCCCAGCCCGCAGTTCGCACATGGATCTCAGGTCTGTCCCGTGGCATCGTCGCCGGCGTGCTGGCCGTCCTCCTGGGATTCGCGAGTTGGTCACCAGCCCAGGCTGATGATCTGACCGACCGCAAGGCCGACCTCCAACGCGAGATCGCGCGCCAGGCATCCGTCATCGACGACGCTGAAGCCGCGCGGGACTCCGCCGTCGAGGACGCGCGGGTGGCCCGCGCACAGCTGGCCGACGCAGGCGCCAAGTTGGCCAAGGCCGAGGCAGAACTCCGCGCCGCGGAGGATCTCGACGAGCAGCGCGCCGACGAGCTCGCCACCGCCGAACAGGAACTGGACGTCGCCACCGAGAAGCTCGAAGTGGCCAATCATGAACTCGACCAGGCCAAGGCCGACGTCGCAGCGGCCCAGGCTGCCCTCGAGTCGGTCAACCGCCGGCTCAACGAAGAGATCCTGGTCACCACCCAGCACAGCACCGGCCTGGTCAACCTCGCACTGATCTTCACCGACGTCAACGCGTCGAACCTCAACCAGCGTGCGCAACTGGCCCAGAACCTCATGACCTCCTCGGCGGTGCAACTCGACGAGCTGGAGATGCGCCGCCTTTCCCTCGAGGACGCGGAATCGCGCGCCGATGCTGCCCAGCAGGCTGCCGACGAGGCCCGCCAGGTCGCCGACGCCGCCCGCGATGTCGCCGACGAGGCCCGGCAGGCCGCCGCTCGTCAGCTCGATGAGAAGCAGTCGGTGCAGGAGCAGGCCGAGGCGCTGCGGGCCCAGGTCGCCGACCTGGTGGTCGCAAGGGACAAGGCCGAAGAGAGCGCCCGTCAGCAGGTCGTTGCCGAGGAGACGCGTCAGCGTGAACTCGTGGCCGAGAACGCCGACGTCGAGAAGCGCATCCAGCAGCGGATCGAAGCTCAGAAGAAGGCAGCTGCAGAGAAGGCAGCTGCAGAGAAGGCTGCTCGCGAGAAGGCTGCCCGCGACAAGGCGGCCCGTGACGCTGCCGCACAGACAGCCGCAGCCAAGGCGGCGGCCGCCAAGAAGCCGGCCCCCAAACCGCAGGCCGCGGCAGCCGTTTCAGCGCCGAAGAAGTCATCCAGTTCCTCTCGCAACAATTCCGTCTTCATCCGCCCCGTCGAGGGTCGCCTGACCTCCAGGTACGGCATGCGCCTGCATCCCGTGCTGGGCTACCGCAAGCTGCACGATGGCACCGACTTCGGCGCGGCGTGCGGCGCCCCCCTCCGTGCGCCCGCGGACGGCGTCGTGACGGAGCGCTACTTCAACCGTGGTTACGGGAACCGCCTGATGATCGACCACGGCTATGTCCGCGGGTCCTATGTCACGACCGGCTTCAACCACGCCACCAACTACATCGTGGGCGTGGGCACCCGGGTGAAGCAGGGCCAGGTCATCGGCTACGTCGGATCCACGGGCTACTCCACCGGTTGCCACCTGCACCTCATGGTGTGGCAGAACGGCCGGGTCGTGGACCCGCTGTCCGGCTGGTTCAACTGAGGCGTGGTTTAATTACCGGATGCCCAGGGAGACCGGAAAGAAGCTCGTCGCACAGAACAGGAAGGCCAGGCACGATTACCACATCGGTGACGTGTTCGAGGCCGGCCTTGTTCTGACGGGTACCGAGGTCAAGACGCTGCGCGCCGGCCGCGCCACCATCGCGGAGGCGTACGCCACCGTCGATGAGCAGGGCGAGGCCTGGCTGATCAACGCCAACATCCCGGAGTACGAGTTCGGTACCTGGCGCAACCATTCGGCCCGGCGTACCCGGAAACTGCTGTTGCACCGCAAGGAGATCGAGAAACTCTCCCGCGCCACCGACGACTCCGGCCGCACGCTCATCCCGTTGTCCCTGTACTTCAAGGACGGCTACGCGAAGGTCGAGATCGCCGTCGCCACCGGTAAGAAGGATTGGGACAAGCGCCACGCCATCGCCGAGCGCGATGCCCAGCGCGAGATGCAGCGGGCCCTGGCGCACCGCAACAAGTACAACAACCGCTGAGACCCTCACCCGGGCCCGTCCAGGGTCGTTTTCAGGGTGCTTCCCGGTACTGCCGAGGCGACCCTCCGACGACAATGGATACATGAGCGAGTACCAGCAGTTCCCCGGAGTGACCGACCAGCAGCGAGACCGTGCAGTGGACCACCTGCAGGCCTGCTACGCGGACCGCTCCATCGATGAGGCGGAACTGGATCGGCGTCTGGACCTCGCGTTGAACGCCCGCGACCGCGTGGAGTTGAACCGGTCCCTGGTGGGACTGGCCCGCATCGCTCCCGCTGTGCTCACCAGGCCGAGGCCCGGTCAGCCCGCCCCCGCAGAGAACCTCGGAGCGGGCCTGACCCAGCTGTCCGGGCTCTTCACCTGGTTCCTCGGTCCGGTCGTCGTCAAGGCTGTGGCCACGCCGGGTAGCCGGGTCTGGTGGGAGGCGAGCCGGGCCCTGAGTCTGCAAGTGACGGCTGCTGCCGTGGCCGCAGCAGCGTTCCTGTTGGGGATTGTGTTCGGGGCTGAGGGCTTCATGTTCCTGGCGTGGCTGGCCTGGTTCGGCGGCACGATCTGGGCGTCCGTCCGTGCGTTCAACGGACAGTCCGGCACCGGCCGGCTCGAGCCGTTCCTGCTCGCCAGGACGCGGCGGCCGAAGCAGGCGATTCGCTGACATGCGCTAGAATGGTGTGAACAACTCAACAGGGGGTGACTGGTTTCGACTCGGGACGGTAGTCCCAGGAGAAGCGGGCCGAGGATCCACGTTTATCTCGTAAACGCTGCGTGGAAACCAATAAGTGCCAACAACAACAGCACTGACTTCGCTCTCGCTGCCTGATCAGCGACCGAAGGGTCAGCCCGGACGAGCCTTCGGTCCGGTACCTGGCCTCATTTAGAAGGCTTGCTGAGTAGCTTGCGTATCAGGGGCTACTCGGGACTTAACTGATGCTGGGTCTGTCTGCGACTTGCCGACGAAGAGTGCAGGGACCGAGAAAACGACAATGTCGGCTGCGCCCGGAGAAGTCCTGGAACATCTCTTGAGGACGCGGGTTCAATTCCCGCCACCTCCACCCCTGTGCCTCGTGCCCACCCGCTGACCAGCGGGTGGGCACGAGGTTTTTTGCCGCCCTTGTCACGCGGGCCCATTAGGGTGGTGGGCATGCATACCGGTGCGATCGCCGTGGGTCAGTTGCTCGTCGCCACCCAGCCTGGGCGCGGCGGCTACTTCGACCGCGCGGTCGTCCTCATCGTCGAACACCACCTTGAAGGCACCGTAGGCGTCTGCCTCAACCTAGTGTCTGACATGCCGCCGGAGGCCGCCGCAGCCCACTTCGCTCCGCTTCTCAGCCCGCCCGGGGTGCTCTTCGAAGGCGGTCCGGTCAACAGTGAGGTGGTGCTGGCCCTGGGCAAGCCGGCCGCCGCAGGTGGGGAGCCGCCCGGCTGGGAACGACTGGCCGGCGATGTGGGGCTGGTGGACCTCCGTTTCCCGAGTGAACTGCTCGAATCCTCCTTCGTCGGTCTGCGGCTCTTCGTCGGTCTCTCCTCGTGGTCTCCCGGGCAACTCGAGGGGGAGTTGATCCGCGGCTCCTGGTTCCGCACGGAGGTGCGTGCAGACGACGTGTTCGGCAACCCGGACGGTCTCTGGCGACGCGTGCTGCGGCGCATGGGCGGCCTCCCCGGAAGATGGTCCACCTGGACGGAAGAACCCGCACTGAACTGACCTTTGCGGGTCACAGAGGTGACCCCTCCGCATGTAAGACTTCGGGGGTATGCCGCTACCGAGGAGGGCCGTTCGTGACCGACGACGACTTCGACGACGAGATCCTGGCTCCTCCAGCAGACGTTGTCGCTGAGGCAGCCGCCGTCGCCGACGACTCGCACGAGTGGCACCCCTCGCACGGTTTCGCGGATGCCCGGCTCGCGGTGCGGATCTGGATCGACGAGGGTGTCCGGCAACTCACGAAGGTGCACGTCTCACCGCGTTGGCGCGAGATCCTCGGGCCCAACCGCACACTTGAGGACGCCTTCGAAGAGGCCTTCTTCGCCGCTTCGGTACGGTCCGCCGGTGCTTCTGATCCGCTGGACTTCAGCGCCCTGCCGGAGCCAACCCCGGATCCGGAGTCGCCCCTCACCTGGAATGACTTCGACGCCGTGCAGGAGCGCATCGTTGCGTTGAGCGAGCGGCAGGCAGCGCTCAGGGAGAAGCCTGACCACGAGATCAGGTGGGCGGACATCGACGGTGAGAAGACGGTGGCCCAGCGTGGTCCCGTCTCCGTGTCGCTCACCTGGTCGGGACTGACCGAGGCCGTCCGGTTCGACCGGAGCTGGTTGCGCACCGCCACCCCCGACCACATCTCCGCCGCCGTCCTGCAGACGGCGCGCAGTGCGTACGCGAACTACCACCCGCCCCACTTCGTGCCCGGCGAACACGACGAACTGGCCCGCGAGTTCTTCCAGGCACAACGAGACCTGCTCACCATCATGGCGAAGGGAACCCGATGACGGACCACCACGAGGGCGACGAAGTGCGCTTCGATTCACCCCAACTGCACGCCCGGATCGACGGCTCCCTGGCGCCGGATCCCTGGGGCGCGCTGGACGAGGACGGATACGCCGTTCCCGGCGAAGTCACGGGTGCTGAGACGGACGAGAACCGCGAGGAGCGCCGTCGGAGGAAGGCCGCCGCGATGGCACTGCGCGGTTCCGGCACGCGTGGACGGAAGGGTGGCGGGGCGGGAGCGATGCCTCCTGCGATGATGCCGCCAAACGCCACCGTGGGTGGCGTGGGCGCCGCCCCGGGTGGAGCCGGCGCCATGCAGCCCATGATGTCGGCCGGCTCCGGCGCCGCGGGTGGTGGCATGCCCACCATGCTGCAGGGGGCACAGGCGGGCAGGCTCGCCGGCCCGTCGCTGTTCGGCCCGTCGGGTTCCGGTGCGTCCGGGGGGATGTTCGGCCCTGGCGGTGTCCCGGTGCCCGGTGGCGGCCTGATGGCGGCCGGTACAGAGGACGCCCTGGACGCAGAACAGCTCCGGGAGGCCCTCCGCCGCAGCGGTCTGGACCAGTTGGTCTCGCTGGACGGTGACGGTCGCATCATCGAGGACCCGCTCGTCGACACCGACGGCGACGGCGTCCCGGACACCCCACTGAGCAAGGTCCGCCAGCGGGATGGCAGGAACACCGCTCCCACAGCAGCCGTCCAGGTCACCAGCCTGCAGCCGGTCTACCAACAGGGTCCCGGCGCCGGTCTGCAGCCGGGCGGCGGCTCCTACGCCCCGGGCACCACGGCACCCGGCACGACTGCTCCAGGCACGACGCTGCCCGGTACCACCGGGCCGGGGGGGCACCCAGACCCCGTCGACCGGTTACTACCAGGGCGGTCCGGTGGCCGCAGGTGGGGAGACCAGCGGTTCGGAGACTGACACCAGCACCAGCTCGCCGGACTCGCAGACTGGCGGCGGTTTCGAGTACGACGGCGGAAACCAGACGGGCGTACGTCCCCAGGACGGCACCACGTACACCTCGACGAGCCCCACCTACACCAGCTCGGGCAGCCAGTCGGGCACCCGCCCCTCTGGCAGCACCTCCTTCACGCAGCCCACCTCCTCGTACAGCTCCACCGGTGGCACGGACTACTCGGTGAACACCGATCTACTGCGCAGGGAATCCACCAACTGGAGCGACCTCGCGGACCGGTCGAAGCCCATGCAGGACACGATCATGTCCACGCCGGAGCCCGGAGCCATGTTCGGCGTGATGACAGAGGCGGTGCCGCCCTACCGAACCGCAGTGGAGAGCAGCGTGCAGGCAGCCTCAGACGCTGGGCTCGAGGCCGAAGCGCAGGCGATGGCGCTGGACGCCGCCTCCGAGAACTACGACCAGAACGAAACGCAGGCCACTGACAGCCTCGGAGGGATGAACTCGTGAGCAGCCCACGCTATGACGCGATCAGCAACTCGTTGACCTCCGCGCGCAGCCTCGCCTGGACGGCGATGCGCAACGACGTCGTGGAGAACTTCCTCGTCCTCAGTCGCCTCGAGAACCTGGGCCAGACCATCCGGGCGCCCTGGATCGCCGCGGAGGCGGTGGGTCTCTGGATCCGCATCAACTCCCGGTTGACGGCCATCAGCGCCCACCACGCCTGGCTGGGTGCGAGCAGGCGTTCCCCTGACCTCCTCGGTGAGGCGGCGGGGCAGTGGAGCAACGTCGTGCAGCAGCAGGAACAGATCGTGGCAACGGTCCGGGCGAACAAGGGCCGGATCCAGAACAGCGAATGGACCGGCGACGGGCAGGACAGCCACGTGGCGGACGTGACGCGCAAGGAGCGCAAGGAACTGGCCTTCGCCGAGAGCGTCGAGCGCATCGTCACGGGCTGCAACCAGGCCAGGATGGTGACCAACATGCTGCTGGAGCGGGCGGTGACCGTGTGCGCCACCACAGAGCTGCAGTGCGCCGTCGCCAGGACAGGGCCATCAGCCACGTCGCCCCGCCCCCGCAACTGGCGGATGCGTAAAGTTGAGGCCACTCTGGGCCAGCTGGAAACCCGCTACGCTGCGTTGCACCGCGGTGATGGGTGGAAAGACGCTTCGCGCAGGATCGCGACCATTTTCGACGAGAACGCCGAGACGTTGCGGATGCTCCACACCATGCCGGGAGGCCCGCTGCGGATGACTGCAGTGTGACGTCTCCGGCCCCTCGCTACCATTGACGGCAGAGCAAGGAGGCTGGGGTGACCGAGGCCAAGGGCAAAGCCCGCATACTGGTGGTGGACGATGACGCGGCGCTCTCAGAGATGCTGCAGATCGTCCTGCGCCAGGAGGGGTTCGAGACCGTCCGGTGCGGGACGGGCAACGAGGCGTTGCAGGAGTTCCGGCAGTCCCGTCCTGACCTCGTCCTTCTCGACCTGATGCTGCCGGGGCGCGACGGGGTCTCCGTGTGCCGCGACATCCGCGCCGAATCCGGCGTACCGATCGTGATGCTGACCGCCAAGTCGGACACCTCGGACGTGGTGGCCGGGCTCGAGGCTGGGGCCGACGACTACGTCGCCAAACCCTTCAAGGCCAAGGAACTGATCGCCCGGATCCGCACGCGCCTGCGCCGCACCAGCGGGGAAGTGGGCTCGGACATCCTGACCATCGGTGACCTGGCGATCTCGGTCTCGTCCCACCTCGTGAAGCGGGGTGAGGAGCACCTGCCCCTCACCCCACTGGAGTTCGAACTGTTGCTGGCGCTGGCACGCCGCCCGGCCCACGTCTTCACCCGCGAGGCCCTGCTCGACGAGGTGTGGGGCTATCGCAACTCGGCAGACACCCGCCTGGTCAACGTGCATGTGCAGCGGCTGCGGGCCAAGATCGAGAAGGACCCGGAACACCCCGAAATCGTGATCACGGTCCGCGGCATTGGATACCGCGCCGGTGAAACGCAGAACTGACAGCACCCGGGCCCGTCCCGCGCGAGGGCTCAAGGCACTGTGGTGGGGCTCCCTGCCGTTGCGGGTGCTGATCTCGACGCTCGGCCTCTCGATGGTGCTCATGACGCTGGCCGGGGTCGTCCTGATGCGTCAGGCCACGGCGGGGGTCGTCGAGACGAAGCGACAGGCGGCGCTGAACGAGGCGTCTGGCGTCTACGCGTTCATGCAGGAGCAGTTGCGCACGCCAGAGGCGCGCGGCGCGGCCATCCATGAGTCGCTCAGCCGGCTGGCGGACCTCGCCGACGCTCAGGCGGCGCAATACCGGGTGGTGATCCAGGGGCCGGTCTCCAGCCTCACCTCCACAGGTATCCGCGCGGAGTCGGTACCGCTCGGGTTGCGTGACCGGGTGGAGCAGGACCAGGGCATGTTCATCACCCCGACGCGGGTGGTCTTCACCGACCCCACCATGCAGCCGGAGCCCGGCTGGGCCATCGGTGCCGCGCTGATCGGCGAGACCGGGGAGCGCTACCCGGTGTTCTACATCTTTCCCATGACCACCGAGCTGCAGACCCTGAGCGCCCTGCAGGGAGCCGTCATCGCGGCCGGCGTGGCGCTGGTGGCAGCACTCGGTCTGATCTCCTACCTCGTCACGGTGCAGGTGGTGAGGCCGGTGCGTAAGGCCAGCACCACCGCGCTGCAACTGGCCTCCGGCCAGCTGGGGGAGCGCATGCTGGTGCGTGGTACCGACGACCTGGCACTGCTGGCCACCTCCATGAACCGGATGGCCGCTGAGCTCCAGCAGCGGATCCGTGAGCTGGAGACGCTGTCCACGCTGCAGCAACGCTTCGTCAGCGACGTGTCCCACGAGCTGCGCACCCCGATGACCACCATCAAGATGGCCGCGGATGTGCTGCACGATGCGCGTAGCAACTTCGACCCCATCACTGCGCGTTCGGCGGAACTGATGAGCCTCGAGATCGACCGGTTCGACCTCATGCTGGCGGATCTCCTGGAGATCTCGCGGTTCGATGCGGGTGCGGCAGTCCTGGCCCTCGACGAGACCGACGTCGCGTCGCTGGTCGCCGCAGAGGTGGCAGGCAGCCGGTCGATGGCCGGGGCCCTGGGCGTCGAGCTCCGGTTCGAACAGGTGGACCAGGACACCACCGCCGAGGTCGACACACGTCGGGTCAGGCGGATCCTGCGCAACCTGATCACCAATGCCATCGAGCACAGCGAGGGCAGGCCGGTGGTGATCAGGGTGGCTTCGGACCACGACGCGGTGGCGGTGACGGTGCGCGACTACGGCGTCGGTTTCAAGGCGGAGGACGCGGCCCGCGTCTTCGACCGCTTCTGGCGCGCAGATCCCAGCCGCACCCGGCTGGTGGGTGGCACGGGATTGGGGCTTGCGATCGCGATGGAGGACGCCCGGTTGCACCGCGGGTGGTTGACGGCCTGGGGCCGGCCGGGGCGCGGTGCCCAATTCCGGTTGACGCTGCCGCGGGAGTCGGGGCACGAGCTGACCAGCTCGCCGCTGGCGGTCGTGCCGGCCGATGACAAGGAGGTGAGCGCATGAGACGCGCTGTGGCCGCTCTGACGGCGCTCCTCCTGTCGCTGACCGGTTGCACCACCATTGCGACGTCCGGGCCCGTCGAACAGGTGCCTCTGGCCGCGCAGCCGCGGGGCATCGACATCGCCCCGGAGCCGCCGAGCGCGGACATGACGCCCGTGCGTCTCGTCGAGGGCTTCCTCCAGGCCATGGCAGACCCCGACGGCGAGTACGCCATCGCCCGGCAGTACCTCACGAGCGAGGCCGCGTCGGGCTGGGCCCCCGTCGATGCGATCGTGTTCGATGGCGAAGTCACCGGCGGGATCGATGCCGCAGTGGCCACCGGCACGGCCATCGGACACCTGGACGAGACCCATCGCTACACCGCGCACACCGAACCGTTCGTGCATGATTTCGGGCTAGTCGAGCAGGAGGGCCAGTGGCGGATCAGCGCACCGCCGGCCGGGCTCCTGCTGACCCGCTACAACTTCGAGCGCTACTACTCGCGCGTGACGCTCTACTTCATGAGCCGCGTCGGAGCGCACGTGGTGCCAGACCCCATCCACCTGCCCGAATCGCTCCTCACCCCCAGCAACGTGCTGCAGGCCCTGTTCCAGGGGCCGGCTGAGGAGATCAGCCGCTCGGTCATCGACGCGCTGCCGCGGGGGGTCAGGCTCGGGGACGGCGGCGCCACCATCGACCAGAGCGGCGTGGTGACCGTGGACCTCGCCCGGCTGCCCGTGGTCCTGGGAGACGACGACCTGCGCCGGCTGGGCGCCCAGCTGCTGTGGACGCTCACGTCCATCCCGCGCGTCACGGGCATGATCGTCACGAGGGAGGGCGGCCGGACGGTACCCATCCCGGGCGCTTCGGCCAATGGCGTGCTCGAACTGGCCACGCAACAGGGCTACCAGGTGCTGTCCCGCGCGGCGGCCACGGACCTGTTCGGCGTGCGTCGCTCACGAGTGGGTCGCATCACCGGCCAAGACGAATTCGAGATCATGCCGGAGATCGGCTTCCGGGTGGCGGACGTGGCTGTCTCCGTCGACGGGGGCAGCATGGCCGTCATCAACGAGGACCGCACCGAATTGTCCACAGGTGGGCTGGGTGGCCCCGTCTCGAAGGTGGACCTCCCGCTGAGCAACCTGCGCTCTCCTCAGTTCGTGCTGGGCACGCTGTGGCTCCTGGGCGACGACATGGGCGGGACCCCCCGCATGGCCATCATCGACCGTGAGGGCCAGGCGCAACTGGTCAGCGCGGAGGTGGGAGTGGGCCGGATCAGAGACTTCTCCGTGTCTCCCTCCCGCGCACGGGTCCTGATCGTGGCAGACGTCGGAGGGGTGCCGACGCTCGGCGTCGCTTCCCTCCTGGGGGCCAACCCGGTCACCGCCACCCAGTGGCGGCCGTTGGAGATCGTCGCGCCGGCCGGTGATGCACTGACGGACCCGGTGGCGCCCACGTGGCAGGCGGAGACCTCCCTGGCGGTGGCCGCCACCAGCGCGGGGGTGCGCTCGATCTTCACCGCGCAGCTGGACGGCTCGGTGGTGCAGGACCTGGGCGCGATCACCGGCGGAATCGTTGACATCGCGTCGAACGTGCGGCTGGGGGGCGGACCCATCGCGGTCACGACCGACCTGGACGTGACCTGGCGCTACGAGGCACGCACCCGGTGGACCCGCCTGGCGGACGAGGTGACCGCGGTGGCCTATCCGGGCTGATCTGTGGACAACGGTGGAGCGGCCCCCGCGTTGGCCACAGTGGGGGTGTGCTGACCTTCTTCCACGCCGCCGCTGACCTGCTCCTCGGAGCATCGTGCCCCGGCTGCCAGGCCCCGGGTTGGGGGTTGTGTTCCGGTTGCCGCGGACTGCTCTCGGACCCGCCGGAACTGATCGAACGCGGGCTCGACGTGCCGCTGGTGGCGGCATGCCAGTACCGCCCTGTGCTCGAACACGTGATTCCCCGGTACAAGGATGATGGCGCCCTGCACCTGGGCGCGGCGCTGGGTGACCTCCTGGCCCGGGCCGTGGCGGGGCTCGATCCCCCGTCTCACGCGGTCCTGGTGCCCGTGCCGTCGCGACCCTCGGCAGTGCGGGAACGGGGATTCGACCATGCACGGCGGCTCGCCGCCCGGGCCGCCGGGCGCTGTGGGCTGCCATGGAGGCCGCTGCTGTCGCGGTCACGCTCGGGGGAGGACCAGTCAGGGTTGGGGAAGCTCCAGCGCAGCAGCAACCTGGCGCACTCTATGGTGGCGCTGGCAGACGGGGCGCCGGCCGTCGTGGTCGACGACGTCGCCACCTCGGGTGCCTCGCTCCGGGAATCGGTCCGCGCGCTGCGGGCGGCGGGCGTACCGGTGTGGGGAGGCGCCGTGATCGCCCAGGCGGAGAAACTTCCGGGACACACCCCCAAACGCGTGACGCACCCTTGAGGGTGAGGGTAGCGTTGGTCCATGGACACGCCGCAGGCCCAGCTCGCTGGGCGACCTGCGGCGTTGTGCATACCGACCGGGATCCCTCCCTGTCGTGTAGCAAGTCGTCAGTGGGCATAAGCCCTGATAGACGGAGGATAAAATGGACATCGTCGTCACAGGTCGTCAATGCACGATCAGCCCCGAAGTCAAGGAGCTCGTCAGCGAGCGCTTGGCCACCATTGAACGGTTGCGTGACCGGGTCATTCGGGTTGAAGTCGAATTCCAGGCATCCGAGGGGACGAAGAATCCGTCCGACGCGACCACGGTCCAGTTGACTCTGCGGAGCAGGGGACCCGTGATCCGTGCCGAAGCCAATGCCGAAGACAAGACCGCTGCATTTGAGATCGCCCTCGACCGACTGAAGTCCCAGCTTCGTCGGGCGGCAGACCGGCGCAAGACCCACCGTGGCCTGCGCGCCGGCGCCGTTCCCGAGTTCGCTCCCGCACCGGAGCCGACCGAGGAGAAGGAGCAGGGCGTGCCCGTCACGAACGTCGCCGGGCTCGTGGTGACCGGCGACGGCCCGCTCGTCGTGCGCGAGAAGGTCTTCGAAACTGCGCCCCTGACGTTGGCGCAGGCGCTGGATGAGATGGAACTGGTCGGCCACGACTTCTTCCTGTACCAGGATGCGGAATCCGGCCGTCCCTCTGTGGTCTACCGCCGCAAGGCCTACAACTACGGCGTGATCCAGCTCGATGTGAGCTGAGCCCCACGGCCCCACAGCGCTCGCCCCGACCGAAAAGTCGGGGCGAGCGCTGTTCTGCGCCCCTTGGCGAGTGGGGTTAGGATGGCTGGCGGTAGTCGGCACCGGCCCGGCACGCAACGCGACACGAAGGATGCGCCCCGTGGGAATCATGGACTTTCTGAGCGGCCTCGGCTCGGGAGCACAGCTCCGAAAGCTGCGGAAGGTGGCCGACCAGGTCAATTCCATCGAAGAAGAGTTCCAGGCGATGTCAGACGCAGAGCTTCGCGAAGAGACGCAGAAGTTCCGTGAGCGGATCGCGGACGGGGAGTCCCTGGACCGCATCATGCCGGAAGCCTTCGCCGCCGTCCGCGAGGCGTCGGTCCGCGTGTTCGACAAGCGTCACTTCGACGTGCAGCTCATGGGCGGCGCGGCCCTCCACTGGGGAAACATCGCCGAGATGAAGACCGGTGAGGGCAAGACCCTCGTCGGCACCCTCCCGTCCTATCTGAATGCACTCAGCGGCAAGGGTGTGCACGTCGTCACCACGAACGACTACCTCGCCAAGTACCAGTCTGAGCAGATGGGCCGCCTCCACCACTTCCTCGGCATGGAGGTGGGCGCCATCCTGACGTCGATGACCCCCGAACAGCGCCGTGCCGCCTACAACTGCGACATCACCTACGGCACGAACAACGAGTTCGGCTTCGACTACCTCCGCGACAACATGGCCCTGCGCAAGGCCGACATGGTTCAGCGCGGCCACCACTACGCGGTCGTGGATGAGGTCGACTCCATCCTGATCGACGAGGCCCGCACGCCGCTGATCATCTCCGGCCCCGCGGAGGACAACCACGAGTGGTACCCGGTCTTCGCCAAGATGGCCCTGACGCTGCGCCGCGACGTGGACTACGAGGTGGACGAGAAGAAGCGCACCATCGCCGTGCTGGCCCCGGGCATCGAGAAGGTCGAGGACCGTCTCGGTATCGAGAACCTCTACGAGTCGGCCAACACCCCGCTGATCTCCTACCTGAACAACTCCATCAAGGCCAAGGAACTGTTCAAGCGCGACAAGGACTACGTCCTCGCGGGCGACGAGGTCCTCATCGTCGACGAGCACACCGGCCGCACGCTGGCCGGCCGTCGCTACAACGAGGGTCTGCACCAGGCGCTGGAGGCGAAGGAGGGCGTCAAGATCAAGGACGAGTACCAGACGCTGGCCACCATCACGCTGCAGAACTACTTCCGCATGTACGAGAAGCTGGCCGGCATGACCGGTACCGCGAAGACGGAAGAGGGCGAGTTCCAGAAGATCTACGGTCTGGGCGTCATCCCCATCCCGACCAACCGGCCCATGGTACGCGTCGACCAGGCGGATCTGATCTACCGTACGCAGGAGGCCAAGTACGAGGCCATCGTCCGCGACATCGCGGAGCGGCACGCCAAGGGCCAGCCTGTTCTCATCGGTACGGCCTCCGTCGAGAAGTCCGAGGTGCTCTCGGCGCTGCTGAAGAAGGCCAACGTCCCGCACAAGGTCCTCAACGCCAAGCACCATGAGAGCGAAGCCGCCATCGTCGCGGAGGCCGGCCGCAAGGGTGCGGTCACGGTCTCGACGAACATGGCCGGCCGAGGCACCGACATCATGCTGGGCGGCAACCCCGAGTTCCTCGCGGACCTCCAGCTGCGCAAGGAGGGCCTGGACCCCCAGGAGACGCCCGAGGAGTACGAAGCCCGATGGAACGAGACGCTCAAGGCGCTCGAGGACCAGGTGAAGGTGGAGCACGAAGAGGTCGTTGAGCTCGGCGGTCTGTACGTCGTCGGCTCAGAGCGTCACGAGTCCCGGCGCATCGACAACCAGCTGCGTGGCCGTTCCGGTCGCCAGGGCGACCCGGGCGAATCGCGGTTCTACCTGTCGCTCAGTGACGACCTCATGCGCCTGTTCCGTCCCGAACTGCTCGAGCGCGCGCTGCTCATGATGAAGGTCCCCGACGACGTGCCGATCGACATGAAGTCGGTGTCGAAGTCGATCGAGGGCGCGCAGAAGCAGGTCGAGGGTCAGAACTTCGAAATGCGCAAGAACGTCCTCAAATACGACGACGTGATGAACCGCCAGCGCCACGCCATCTACGGCGACCGCCGCCAGGTGCTGGACGGCGCCGACGTCTCAGCCCAGCTGAAGGCCGCCACCGAGCGCGTCGTCAGCGACGTGGTGCGTCAGCACACCGTCGGCATCCCGGAGGACTGGGACATCGAGACGATGTTCACCGAACTCAAGACGCTGTACCCGGTGACCATCGACATGGACGACATCGCCGACGACCTGCCCGAGCAGGGCGAACTGGTCGAGATGTTCCTCGAGGACGCGGACGCCGCCTACAAGAAGCGCGAGGAGCAGTTGGGTGAGGACACCATGCGCGAGTTGGAGCGCCAGGTCCTCCTGACGGTCCTCGACCGCAAGTGGCGTGAGCACCTCTACGAGATGGACTACCTCCGCGAGGGCATCGGCCTGCGTGCAATGGCACAGCGCGACCCGCTGGTCGAGTACCAGCGCGAGGGTGGCGACATGTTCAACGCCATGATGGACGCCTTCATGGAAGAGGTCGTGGGGTACCTGTTCAACCTCGAGGTGGCTGCGCCGGCGGCCGAGCCCCAGTTGAACGTGGGGCTGGTCACCGACGGCGACGGGTCTGCGGTCGGTGTCGATTCCCTCACCGAGAGCCTGCCCTCCAAGACGGCCCACAAGGTCAAGACCCCGAAGATCCAGGTCCCGGCTGAGGAACCCCAGCAGGAACTCCCGGCCGCACTGGCCAGGGGCCTTGAGCGCAAGAGCGACAGGAACCTCTCCTACTCTGCGCCGGACGAGACCGGTGAGGCCACGCGCACCGGGGTGACCGTGACGAAGTCGGAGCCGAAGGTGGGCCGCAACCAGCCCTGCCCCTGCGGTTCCGGCAAGAAGTACAAGGTCTGCCACGGCAGGCCCGCCGGAGCGGTCTGAGGCATCCTCAGGCCGCCATCATGGCGGCTGGGCGCAGCACGGCGAGTTCCGTGCAGACCCACCGGTCCCGGTGCACGTCCAGGCGGATCGCGCAGCTGATGACGCGCGAGGCACAGAGGAGTGACACCGTCGCCTCCACCGCGCGGGGCGTGGGCATCTGGGTCTTGAGCGGGCCGATGGCCATCCGGCGGAAGAGCCCCGCGTCGGCGTAGGAAGCCAGCCGGATGAACGACGTGGCGGACAGCAACGGCCGCACCTGATGGAGGGCTCTCCGGCCTGCCATCGCTTCGAGGAGCACGTGGATCAGGCGGACGGCCTGGGGCGGTGTCTGCTGGGCGGCGGGGGACGGACGCAGGGGCGTGATGCTGGAGGAGTTCATGCCGGAGACGCTAGATGGCGGCCCTCTCCCGGGTCACGCCTTTCAGTGCAACGGACAACACCGCACTGGCAACGGACAACACCCGGCTGGATCCGGACAACACCTCGGGCCCGTCGGACAACACCCTGTGAAGCTCAGCCGCCGAACATCAGCAGCAGTCCGCCCACCGTGAAGACCACCATCATGGTGAGCAGGGGCAGGTGGATCCTCAGTTGGGCCGGGGCGCTCCGCAACGCGATGTCGTGCGTCACCAGCACGCCGAGCGCGTGCCCGCCGACGATGAGCAGCACCTGCGCCACGGCGATGAACGTCGGGTACATGAACAACGCAGTGTCCGGTGCGGCTTCGATGGTGCCGAAGAGGTTCCAGCCACGGCCCAACGGGTCACTGAACCGGATGAGGGTGCGCTGGCCCTCGAGGTAGAGCATGGTGCCGTAGTGCGAGAGCGCATAGCCCACCACCAGCGGGACGAGCCCGGGAGCGAGCGCATCCATCGAGAGCCCCCGGTACGGCCGGGTACCCAGCCAGAACAGCCCGTAGATGAGCGTTACGGCGGCCAGGAGCGCCAGCGTGCTGACAGGCCAGAGCCATCCGTCCAGCTCCTGGGTGCCGCGGACCCAGAGGCCGGTGTTGGAGAGTGCGTCGAAAAGGGTGCCGCCCAGCAGCACGGAGGCCAAGAGCGCCAAGTGCCGGGGGGCGCGCCAGGACGCAAGATTCCGCACCGGATTGGTCCAGAGGATGACGCCGCGCGCGTTGCGGGCCCACGGCGACATGTGGGCGACCGTCGTCGCATAGGCCTCGAAGGGTTCTGCCTGCTGGATCCAGCGCTGGCCCCGCAGCAGCACGCCTGCAGTGACCCAGACGAGCCATCCGACGGCGAACCAGCGGAGCACGGGCACCGTCGCGCCACCGGGCTGGACCAGTTCGAGGTAGAGGAAGGCCAACAGCGCGAGGGCCGCGGGAAGAACCGATGCCGCGGACTGGAAGGGCGCCGGGGCCGTGGCACCCCTGAAGCGGAGGAGGAGCCGCAGCGGGTTCGTGCGACGGTGGACCTGGCCGAGCAGCAGCGCCAGCGGGACCAACCCCACCCACACCATGACGTAGACGAAGCCCAACACGGGGTTGTCGATGCGGTCGACGCCGAAGAACAGGGCCGCGGCCATCAGCATCCAGACGAGGGCGACGACCACCCTGAGCGTGCGGGAGACGACGGGGGAGTCGACGAGTCGGGTGAGTCGGGGCAGTTCGCGCCCCTGCTGTTCCTGGAACCGGGGCCGCTTCCACGCAAAGATGGCGACCCAGAACGTGATGATCAGCACGACGGCCCCGCCGGCCACGACCAGACCGAACGGGAGGGGCAGGTCTGAGCGTGAGGCGATCCCGTGCAGCGGGATCACGACACCACCACGTCTGCCCAGATGCTGTCGGTGGTGTGCGACTCCAGTTCGTAGCTGCCTGCCATGTCGGCGGTGAACGTCCACTCGATGGTCTGTCCCGGCTCCGTGAACTCCTCCAGTTCATAGCCGTGCAGGTGGGCGTGGTCCGCGATGGCCGTCGTGATGCGCATCGTGACCTCAGCGCCGAGCGCCACCTCGATGCGTCGGGTGGCGGCGGGAGGGTCCGTGATCTCCAGCTCGATGGTCTGCGGGGGAGCGGAGGGCGCGCCGCAGGCGACCAGCGTGACGGCGGTGAGGAACGCGACGACGAGGCGTGACAAGAGCTTCATGGCACCTCGAACCTACCCCGAAATCCGGGGCCCGCGCAGCAGACCCCTCCGCTGTGTCACAGTGCGGGACTAGGGTGGGGTCCGTGAAGCGTCAACTGGTGTTCATCCCCATCGCGTCGGACGAGCTCGGCATGCTCCTGGGCGAGCCCGCCGTCGAGAACCGGACGGCCTACACCGTCACGCCGGAACTGTTGGCGGAGCTGGAGTACGGTGATGATGAGTCCGAAGCGGCCGAACACGCCGCCATGGTTCTCGCGTCGGTGGCGGGTCTGGCGCAGCACGGGGAGCGCACCATCGTCGTGGCAGAGGTCGATGAGGCGGCGGTGCTGCCCGGCGAGGACACGGCCAACGGTCAGGTCATGCTTGCCCAGTGCCCGGCACGCGCCATGATCGCCTGGTTCTCCGAGGAACCGGGGGTGGACGTGGCTGACGCCGCAGCCATCTCCAAGGGGCTCACCATCGATCAGGCATGGGGACAGCCGCAGGTGCAGGAACTCCTCGAGAACCACGAACTACTCTGGAATGACAAGGTCGAATACCAGGGAGGTAGCTGACATGCCACGCTCAATCTGGAAAGGCTCGGTGTCTTTCGGGCTGGTCTCCATCCCTGTGAAGCTCTACGGGGCCACGGAGGACAAGGATGTCAGCTTCCGGCAGGTGCATTCCACCGACGGGGGCCGCATCCGCTACCAGCGCGTCTGTGAGAAGTGCGGCGAGGTGGTCCAGTTCGCGGACATCGCCAAGGGCTATGAGGCCGCAGACGGGCGCCTCGCCATCTTGACGGATGAGGATTTCGAGAACCTCCCGCTGAGCACGCTCAGGAGCGTCGACGTGGTGCAGTTCGTGGACGAGCACGAGGTTGATCCCACGTTCTTCCAGCGCACGTACTTCCTCGAGGCTGAGGCAGCCGGGCAGAAACCCTACGTGCTGCTGCGCGAGGCGCTCGCCAAGGAGAACAAGGTCGCCGTGGTCAAGGTCGCGTTGCGCAGCCGGGAATCGCTGGCGCTCATCCGCGCACAGGGCGACCTGCTGCTGATGCACACCATGTACTGGCCGGATGAACTGCGCAACGGCGAGTTCGCCGCGCCGTCGCAGGAGGTCAAGATCTCGGATGCGGAGATCGAGATGGCCAAGCTCCTCATCGCGCAGTTGGAGGGGGAGTTCGACCCGGAGGCGTACACAGATTCCTATCGCGCCGCGCTTCTCGAGGTCGTCGAGGCGAAGCTTGCGGGCGCTGAGGTGCCGGAGCAGACGGACCGGTCTGCACCGACGGGCGACGTCATCGACCTGATGTCTGCGCTCAAGGCCTCAGTCGAGGCTGCGAAGAAGCGGCGCGAGGAGGCTGCAGCCAGCAAGGCCGGCTGAGGCCGCCGTCTCACGTCAGCGGCTGAGCCAATCAGCCGCGCGGCGCTCCAGACCGGCGAAGGCGTCACGGATGTACGGCTCGACCTGCGCCTCGACCTTCTTGCCCACCAGGGGGATCTTCACCTTCAGGTCACCCGTATAGCGGCCCTGCGTGGTGCCGTCACCCTGGGGGAGCATCTCGGCGTCGGCCGTCACGTCCACGGGCATTCCGGGGACGTCCACGTCCACGGTGCCGCGGACGCTGCCGTCTGCAGCCACGTCGCCGAAGCGGAACACCTGCTTGAGCTTCATGGAGGAACCGATGAACTTGGCGATGGAGGCGGGGACCGGCAGCGACATGATCAGCGTCGTCGCGTCCGGGGTGATGTCCACGCTGTGCTCGGTGGCACCGGCGTGCACAGCGACATCGGCGATGAAGTCCTCATTGCGGAGGAGACCGACGACGCGCTCGGGGTCTGCGGCATAAGTGTGGGTGTAGTCCAGATCCATGACCCCAGACTACTTGCCCGTGAGACTTATCCACGGCCAGCCAAAAGCGGGTTCGCCAGTCCCTAGGATGAGGGCCATGAGAATCGACCTGCACACTCATTCGCGCGTCTCGGACGGCACCGACACGCCGACAACGCTGGTGATGAAGGCGTTCCAGGCGGGGCTCGACGCCATCGCGCTGACAGACCACGACACGTTCGGCGGAGTTCTCGAGGCGCAGGAGGCGGGCAAGCGCATCGGCTTGAAGGTCCTGTGCGGGATCGAGATGTCCACGGAGGTGGAGGGTCGCGCGGTGCACCTGCTGGGGTACGGCTGCGACATCTACGACCGTGACCTGGGCGAGGAACTGGCGCGGATCCGGCACGGCCGCAGCCACCGCCTGCCCATGATGATCGAGAAGCTGAACGCCGCAGGTCTGGAACTGACCATCGACGACGTCAACCGGGTGGCGATGGGCGCGCCGGCCATCGGCCGTCCCCACGTGGCGGATGCGATGGTGGCCAAGGGATACATCGCGGACCGCGACGAGGCCTTCAAGGTGTGGCTCGACGAGGACCGGCCCGGCTACGTCAAGCGGTATGCGGCGTCGCTCGAGCGGGCGATCGAACTGATCCACGGCGCCAAGGGTGTCGCCGTCATCGCCCATCCGTGGGCGCGCAAGGGACGCGAGGTCATCGACGCGCCCTACCTGGAGCAGCTCGTGCGGGACTACGGGTTGGAGGGCATCGAGGTGGACCACCCGGACCACGACGACGACGCCCGCTCACTCCTGTTCGAGATGGGCGGCCGCCTCGGGCTGCTACGCACGGGGTCGAGCGATTACCACGGCCTGGGCAAGAAGAACAACCCACTCGGCGCCAACCTGACGCGGAAGTCCGGCTTCCGCGACCTGCTCGCCAGGATCAGGCGCAGGGGCGGCCAGATCGTCTGACCCGGCACGGTTGGCTAAGCTTGGGCCACACCCACTCACCCCAGGCAGGTTAACCCTATGTCCACCGAAGAGATCTCCCTCGACATCGACGCGTCGCTCGCACGTTCAACCGCGCGTAGCAAGGAGATCGAAGCGGCCCTCGCCAAGGATCCGTCGCAGTTCCGCATCCTCACCGGCGACCGCCCCACCGGGCACCTGCATATCGGCCACTTCTTCGGTTCGCTGCAGAACCGCGTCCGGCTGGCGCAGCAGGGCGTGGAGACCTTTGTCATCATCGCCGACTACCAGGTGATCACGGACCGCGACGGCGTGGGCCCCCTACGTGAGCGGGTCTACTCGTTGCTCACTGACTACCTGGCCATCGGCCTCGACCCGGCCGACGTGACGATCTTCACCCACTCGTCGGTGCCCGCCCTCAACCAGCTGATGCTGCCCTTCCTCTCGGTCGTGACCGACGCTGAACTGCGTCGCAATCCCACCGTGAAGTCTGAACTCGACGACACGGGCGAGCGCCCCATGTCCGGGCTCATGCTCACGTACCCGGTGCACCAGGCGGCAGACATCCTCTTCTGCCGGGCCAACCTGGTGCCCGTGGGCAAGGACCAACTGCCGCACATCGAGCAGGCGCGCGTGATCGCCCGTCGCTTCGATGAGCGGTACGGCCGGGCGGACGCGTCGAGGCCGGTGTTCCCGGAGCCGGAGGCGTTGCTCTCGAAATCCGGCACCGTGCTCGGCCTGGACGGCACGAAGATGTCGAAGTCCAAGGGCAACACGATCGAGCTGCGGATGAGCGCCGACGAGACCGCCAAGCTGCTGAAGCGCGCCGTCACGGACTCGGACCGCCACATCACCTATGATCCGGCGAACCGTCCTGAGGTGTCCAACCTGGTGAACCTCGCGGCGCTGTGCCTCGGTAGGGAGCCGGAGGACGTTGCGGCCGAGGTCGGCGACGGTGGTGGCGGCGGGCTCAAGAAGCTCGTCACGGAAGCGGTCAACGAGTATTTCGCCCCCATCCGTGCCCGTCGGGCCGAGCTCGAGGCAGACCCCGGCCACCTTGAGTCAGTGCTGGCCGCTGGCAATGCGCGCGCCAACGCAATCGCCGACCAGACCCTCGATGAGGTCCGGTCGGCGATGCAGATGTCCTACTGAGGTGAAGCTCAGCTCTCGGGCTTGACCTCAACCCCGGCGCGGGTGCGGCGGCGACGACGCCGGGGCTTGCGCTCCGCCGCGGGCTGGGCGGCCGGCTGGTCGCCCTCCGCCTCCGTCGCCCGGTGGCGACGACGGCGCGGGGCGCCGGCCTCGGCTGCGGTGCGCTGGCTGGCCCGACGTTCGCCGGTGCCGCGGAGGCTGGTCTCAGCCCGCTCCTTGGCCGCGATGGTGCCGGGCACGCGGCCCTTGGTGCCCTCGGGGATGTCGAGGTCCGTGTAGAAGTGCGGTGATGACGAGTAGGTCTCTGCCGGCTCCGCGAGCTCGAGGTCCAGCATCTGGGCGATCATCTTCCAGCGGTGCAGATCCTGCCAGTCCACGAGGGTCACGGACACGCCGTTGTTGCCCGCGCGGCCGGTACGCCCGATGCGGTGCACGTAGGTGGCGTCCGTGTCGGGGCATTCGTAGTTCACGACGTGGCTCACGTCCGGGATGTCGATACCGCGGGCCGCGACGTCGGTGGCCACCAGCACCTGGATGGTGCCGGAGCGGAACTTCTTCAACGCGCGCTCGCGGGCCTGTTGGTTGAGGTCGCCGTGGATGGAAGCGGCGGCGAAGCCGCGATCGACAAGCTCATCGGTGAGTCGCTGCGCGGCACGCTTGGTGCGGCAGAAGACCATCACCTTCGTGGTCTCGCGGCCCTGGAGCAGGCGGGCGACCATTTCCGGCTTGTCGAGGTCGTGGGCCTGGTACACGAACTGCTCGATGTCCGGGACGGTCATCTTTGCGTCGTGGCCCTCGGCGCGGATGTTGATGGGCTTGTTCAGCGTGGCGCGGGCCAGCGCCAGGATGGGCGCCGGCATGGTCGCGGAGAACAGCAGGGTCTGGCGGTTCTTGGGCGTCTTGCGCAGGAGCCGCTCGATGTCGGGCAGGAAGCCCAGGTCGAGCATCTCGTCGGCCTCGTCGAGGACGAGTACCTGCACGTGGCTCAGGTCGAGGGCCCCGCGGTCTGCGAGGTCCAGGAGGCGGCCAGGGGTGCCGACGGCGATGTCGATGCCCGTGGCGAGCGTGCCGAGTTGCTCGTCGTAGCTGGTGCCGCCGTAGATGGTGAGGACGCGCATCTTGAGATGCTTGCCCGCCATGTCCATGTCACGGCCGACCTGCAGCGCGAGTTCACGGGTGGGGCACACGACGAGGGCGCGGGGCTTGCCGTGCGCGGGTTTCTCGCCGTCCGACAGGGTCACCATGCGGTGCAGCAGGCTGACGCCGAAGGCGAGGGTCTTGCCGGTGCCGGTGCGGGCCTGGCCGATCACATCGGCGCCCTGCAGGGCGAGCGGGATGGCGAGCGTCTGGATGGCGAAGGGATGGACGATGCCCGTCTCTGCCAACGCCGAGGTAATGGATTCGTGGATGCCGAGGTCAGCGAAGGTGTCGCTGCCTGCAATCTCGTTGTCGCTCAGGGTACTGACCTTTTCGAGTGAGCTCACGGCGCGGGAGCCGCGACCGGAGACGGGCAGAGTGCGCCCGCGAGGGCCCACTCTACCGCAGCCGGTGTCTCAGACCGCTCCGAAGCCTACGGTTCGCGTGCTGGCGCTGCCGATGTCGATGTAGCCGACGCGTGAGGCGGGGATGACGACCCGGCGGCCCTTCACGTCCGTCAGTTCCAGGAGCCCTGAGTTCTCCATCGCTTCCCGCAACTGCGCAATGACCTCGTCGGACGAGGAAGTGGTGTCGATGCTGACTTCGCGGGCGACGTCGGTGATGCCGATCTTGATCTCCATGCGGCCAACTCTAGCGGCGCCGCCAAGGGCCAGGCGTCACTGCTCGATGCGTGCGACCACCACGGTGATGTTGTCCTTGCCACCCTGATCGTTGGCCCACGCGACGAGGGACTCGGCCAGCGCGGGAGGGTTCGGGTAGCGGCTGACGCAGGCGCTGAACAGCGCCGACATGTCCTCCGGGGAGCTCGCGTAGTTCCACAGCCCGTCGGTACAGAGCATGAGCCAGCCGTTGCTCTGGGGCTGGAGGGTGACGACCGACGGCGTGACGTTGGTGGCTTGGCGACCCAGCCACTTGGTGATGGCGTGCGCCTGGTTGGACTGCTCGGCGTCGTCGCGCGACATGCCCAGCATGATGCGCGCCTGCGCCATGGAGTCGTCGACCGAGAGGAGGTCTGTTGAGCCGTCGTCGCTGAACCAGTAGGCACGGGAGTCGCCGATGTTGCCGACGGCGATCATGCCGGGCAGGATCGCGGCGGCGATGAGCGTGCACGCCGAAGGGTCTTCAGCCGCGGCGAGCACCTCGTCGTTGGCGACCGCGAAGGCCTGGACGAAGGCCACGTTGGCCGGCGTCCCGGCGTTCAGGGCGGTGATCAGCGTCTCGACCGTCGCCTCCGTGGCCACCAACGAGGCCAGTTCGGAACCGTGGGCGGTGGTGACACCGTCGGCGATGGCGAGCACCGCCTCCGAGCGGGGTTCTGTCCGGACCGCCAGGCACATGGCGTCCTGGTTGGAGCGGTGCCGCCGGCCGGTGTCGCTGCACCCGGCCACCCAGGGGGCGGGCTCACGCACGTAATGTGCGCGCTCGGAGCGGGGCTGCGGTGTCGACTGGTCCGTCATGGACACCATCCTGTCAGGCGAGGGGGCCGGGCAGCGCCGGGCTCGTGGCGGTCGGCAGCGTGGGGTGCCAGAGGTCGCCTAGATTCTGCACCCGCTCCAGCATGGCGGTGGGATGTGTCCGGACCGGCGTGTCGGGGCCCAGGGCCGCCACCTCTTCCCACGTGAGGGGGGTCGCCACCGAGGGGACCTCCAGGCCGCGGACGGAGTAGGCGACCACCGTGTTGCGGGCCGCGAGGTTCTGGGCGAAGTCGACGAAGACCAACCCGGCCCGGGCGTTCTTGGCCATGGTCGCCACGAAGCGCTTCGGATGTCGCTGGGCGAGGTGCCGGGCCAACGACTGGGCGAACTGGTACACCTCTGAGGCGGGGGTGGGCGCGATGGGCACAGTCAGCTGGAGTCCCTTGTTCCCGGAGCTCTTGGGGTGCGACTCCAGCCCGACCTCAGCCAGCGTCGTGGCGGCGATGATGGCGCCCTTGGCGATCTCGTCCGGCGTGACGCCGGGGCCGGGGTCGAGATCGACCACCAGCGAGGTCGCCCGCGGCTCGTCCTCGCCGTCGATGACGATGCCGTCCTCGTGGGCAGTGGCTTCCGTGGTGCGCCACTGCGGGGTGTGCAGCTCGATCGACGCGATGTTCGCCAACCAGGCCAGATCCGCCCGCTGGGTGGCGGTCACGTAGCTGACCGTGCCGGCGCTGGTGGCCACGTCGACGGTCTGGACGAAGTCCGGGGTGCCGGCGGGTGCGTTCTTCTCGTAGAACGAATCGCCGGTGGTGCCGTCGGGGAAGCGCACCCGGGTCAGGGCCCGGTCCCGCAGGTGCGGGAGGAGCACCTCGGAGATCTCGACGTAGTAGTTGATCAGTTCGCCCTTGGTGAACCCGCTGGGGAACAACGGCTTGTGCAGATTGCTCAGGTTCAGCGTCAACCCGTCGATCTCGGTGGTGATCCGCTCGTTCATGCCCGGCCTCCTGATCCCAGCATGACATGGGCCGGTGTGAATTTGTCGCACCAGGATGGTTGCATGGTGCCCATGAGTTTCCGAGTGGTGCCGCCCCGCCATGTCGTCATGCCGGCACTCACGGCCGAGCAGGCGGAGTTGGCGGCGCCCGCCAACGGCGTCACGGTCGTGCTCGGTGGCCCCGGTTCGGGCAAGACCACACTCATCACCGAGGCTGCTGCGGCCAGGGTCGCGGCGGGTTCCCCCCTGGAGCGACTGATCGTGCTGGCCCACTCGCGAGCCGCAGCGCAGACGCTCCGCCGTGACATCACCCGCAGGCTCGACAGGGCACAGACCGAGGCGCACGTCACCACCATCCACGGTCTGTCGCTCGGCCTGCTGCGCCGGTTCCGGCCCCACGAGGACAGCCCGTGGCGCCTGCTGCGGGCGCCGGAGCAGGAGGCCCGGATCCGTGAACTCCTGGAGGGGATGGGCCCGGATGCGTGGCCGGAGGAGTTCAGGGCCGCGGTCGGCACCCGGGCGTTCGCCCGCCAACTGCGGGAGGTGCTGGCACGGGCGCGCCAGCTGTCACTCGATGCCGAATCCATCGCTGGCATGGCGACGGCGGGTGGGGACGAACTGTTCCGGGCCGCAGCCGTCTTCATCGAGGAATACCTCACCGTCGCGGATTTCGCAGGCACGCTGGATTACGCCGAACTCGTCTACCGCACGCGGCTGCTGCTCACGGAGCAGTCGGTCGCTGGGGGAGTGCGTGCCGCGTTCGACGCCGTCCTCGTCGATGACGCGCACGAGTCGGACCATGCACAGGTCGGTCTCGTCGGAGACCTCGCGCGGTTGGGCCTGCCGGTGCTGGCGGTGGGGGATCCGCACTCACGGATCGGTGGTTACCGCGGCGCCAGCCCCACCGCAATGGCTGACCTGGCGGCCCTTCCAGGTGCCCGCCGGGCGCAGCTGACGGGCGGCTTCCGGAGCCGGGCCGTGCTGGCGGAGTCGCTGGAGGTCCTGCGGCAACGCCTAGATCAGCGCCTGGCCTCACCGCCCCTCGGAGCCGTGCTCGGCGGCGGCGAGGTCACGGTGTCGGTCTACGACAACGAATCCGCGGAACTGGCGCAGGTCGCCGCGCAGTTGAGGTCCGCCGTGGCGCAGGACGGTCTGTCCTGGGCAGACCTGGTGGTGGTGACCCGGGCCGGGCGCGCGCAACTGAGCGCCGTGGCCAAGGAGCTCGTCAGGTTGGGCGTCCCCGTCGATGTCTCCGGTGACGAGATCGCGCTGGCCGAACAACCGGCCGTTTCCGTGTTGCTGCTCGCCCTGCGGATCTGCGCCGACGGTGGCGCTCCGGAGGCGGACGAGACCCGCCTGCTGTTGTCTTCGCCGCTCTGCGGCCTCGACGGCGTGGGCCAGCGACGGCTGGGTCGCGCGCTCCTCGCCCGGCATCGGACGGAGGGGACGTCGGCGGTGCTCCTCAGCCGGTCTCTCTCCGAGCCGTCGCTGCTGGAGGGGATCGACCTCCCAGAAGCGGCCCAGGCCGCTGCTCTGGCCGGGTTGCTGACCGAGGGGACGGCGCTGGCGGAGCGGGGCGCAGAGGTACAGGAGGTGCTGTGGCACCTGTGGTCGGCCACCGGGTGGCCGGAGCAGTTGCGGGAGCGCGCTCTGCGGGGGTCCCGCCGGGCGGACGCGGATCTGGACGCCATGGTCGAGTTGTTCGAACAGGCCTCGCGCGCAGATGACCTGCGCGGTGCCGCCGGTGCGCGCACCTTCATCGCCGAGTTGTCCGGTCAGGAGATCCCGGCAGACACCGGCCGCGAACTCGACATCGGCGGCCGGGGCGTCCGGGTGGTAACGGCACACCGCACGCGTGGCCTCGAGTGGGAACGCGTCTGGGTGATCGGCGTCCAGGAGGGGCTGTGGCCCCGCCTCACCCGGGCCGGGCTGCTCGTAGACCCGGATCGCCTCGGCCCCGACGGCCTCGCCGCCCCGGGGCAGGCATCACACCTGTCCTCTGAGCGGCAACTGTTCTACGTCGCCTGTAGCCGTGCCCGCGCCGGTCTGCACGTCTCGGCGGTGCAGGGCGTCGACGGGGAGGGCGGGCGCCCCTCCCGGTTCCTCGGTGAGCTCGGAGCGGAGGCCCACCGCGTCAACGGTCGGCCGGGCCAACTCCTGTCCGCTTCGGCTTTGGTGGGGGAACTGCGGCGGGTCATGACAGATGACACAGCGGCACCGGGGCTCCGGCGCGCCGCGGCGCTGCGGCTCGCGGCCATGGCCACGGTGCAGAACCCCGACGGTGCGTCGGCCTTCCCGGGAGCCTCGCCCGGCACCTGGTGGGGGATGCGCGACACCAGCGGGACGGCGCACGAACACCGTGGCCCCATCCACCTCAACGGGTCCTCGCTGGCGCAGTTGCTCAGTTGCCCGCGCATGTGGTTCCTCTCGAGACGCGCTCAGGCGGAGCCGTCCCGCCAGTCCCGCGCCTCGGTGGGCGACGTGGTCCACGTCGTGGCCAAGCATGCCGCCACCGAGGGGTTCACCGCCGCACAGATGCACGCCAGGCTGGACGAGGTCTGGGAGAAGATCCCGTTCGAGACCGAGTGGCTGTCCGCCACTGAACGCTCGGAGATCTTTGCCGCAGTGGAGCGCTTCGCGAACTACCAGACCACCAACCCGCACGAGCTCCTGGCCGTCGAGAAGTCCTTCGAAGTGGGGCTGGACGTGGCAGGGGAACGGGTGGTGCTCAGGGGCACCGTCGACAGGCTCGAGCGCACCGCCGACGGCAGGCTCCGCGTCGTGGACCTCAAGACGGCCAGGAAGGTGCAGCGGCCACCGGAGGTGGTGGACAACCCGCAGCTCGGCATATACCAGTTGGCGGCAAGCCTGGGCGCCTTCAACGACGTTGCGGGCCAGAGTGCCGGCGTCGCACCGCCCGCCCTGATGTTCCTGCGTGGCGGCGAAACGCTCCCGTCGATGGTGGAACAGCCATCCATCGACGACGTGCCGGCCATCGAGGGGGAGGAACTCACAGTGGGGCCCACCTGGGTGCATGACAGGATCGCCAGCGCCGTGGACATCCTCCGGAGTGGCCGGTTCGAGGCGGCCGAGTGCACCGCATGTCGCTACTGCCCGTTCAAGGCTTCGTGCCCGGCACTCGCCGCGCCGGGGAAGACAGGCCACCGATGACCATCCACCCCATCCGTTCCCGGCTGTTCACAGATCCTCAGCAACTCTGTGACGCGCTGGACATTCCGTTCTCGGACGAGCAGCTGGCGTGCATCACCGCGCCGCTCGAGCCGGCTGTGATCATCGCCGGCGCAGGCAGTGGGAAGACCACCGTCATGGCCGCGCGGGTGGTCTGGTTGGTGGGCACCGGTCAGGTCCGTCCGGAACAGGTGTTGGGACTCACCTTCACCCGCAAGGCGGCGGCAGAGTTGGCCGGCAGGGTGGCTGATGCGCTTGCGCGCGCCAGGGTGCTGACCGGCGCGGAGGGCGAGGGCGCCGAACTGGTGATGACCTACGATTCCTTCGCCGCCCGCCTGGTGAGCGAGTTCGGCCTGCGCATCGGCATCGACAAGGACCCGGTCATGATCACCGGCGCCAGCCGGTTCCGCCTCGCCACGAGGGTGGTGGCGGATGCGCCGGGGCCCTTCCGGAGCATCAGCCGCCTCAGCCACCACTCCATCCCGGAACGGGTGCTCTCCCTGGACGCGGAGATGGCCTCCCACCTGGTGACCCCCCGCCAGATCCTCGAGCAGTCGGCCCGGAGTGAGACGGCCTTCCTCGACGCGCCCCTCTTCCGGGGGAAGGTCATGCGCGACGTGGCCAAGGCGCTGGACGCAACGGAGGAGCGTCGCGAACTCCTCTCGCTGGTCATGCGCTACCAGGAACTCAAGCGCCGCCTCGGCGTCGTCGAATTCGCGGACCAGCTGCGCGAATCAGTCCGGCTGGTCACAGAGGTCCCGGATGTGGGCCGCGAACTGCGCCACCGGTTCCGGGTGGTGCTCCTCGACGAGTACCAGGACACGTCCTCCGCCCAGGCCGAACTGCTGCGCCGCCTTTTCACGGGGCCGGTGAACTCGGATGCCATGGGCTTCCCCGTCACCGCCGTCGGAGACCCCTACCAGGCCATCTACGGATGGCGGGGCGCCGCCTCCGGCAACATCCTCGAGTTCCCCTACCAGTTCCGTCGCTCAGACGGTGCCCCCGCCGAACGCCAGACGCTCAGCATCAACCGGCGTAGCGGTCACCGCATCCTGGAGGTGGGCAACTCGCTGGCTTCAGGGCTGCATGCTGCTCCTGGCGAGGAGGGCGTTTCGCTCGTGGCCCCCCAGGGGGCGCCAGCCGGCGCCGTGGCGGCGGCCATGTTCGACACCTTCCGCGACGAGGTCGACTGGCTGGCGGAGACTGTCATCTCGCAGCATGACGGTGGCCGGTCCTGGAAGGACCAGGCCGTCCTGGTCAGGCGTAACGCGGCGCTCGCCCCCATCTTCGAGGCGTTGCGTGACCGCGACGTGCCCGTCGAGATCGTCGGCCTCGGGGGGCTGTTGGGCCTTCCGGAAGTGGCCCCCATCGTTGCCACGCTGCGCGTGCTGGACGACGTGACCGCCAATCCGGAGGTTGCCATGCTCCTCACGGGGCCGCGGTGGAACCTCGGGCTGACCGACATGGAGGTGCTGGGGGCGCGGGCACGGGAACTGGCAACGCAATCCGCCATCGGCACCCCGGAGAGCGACGACCTCATCAGGGCCGTCACGCAGGCAGACCCGGGCGAGGTGGTGTGCCTCCTCGACGCGGTGGCAGACCCCGGGGACGCGCCGCTGAGCGCGGAGGGCCGCCGGCGGCTCGGCCGCTTCCACCACGAGATCACCGCCCTCCGCCGGCATGCCTCCGAGCCGGTGGCAGACCTCGTCACCAGGGTGATCGCCACCCTCGGGTTGGAGGCCGAACTCATCGCCACCGGCGCCGACACCACCCAGGTCGCCAGGTTCGTCGCAGAGGTGGCCAGCTACGTCGACGTGGATGGCGACGGCAGCCTCACCGGCCTGATCGCCTACCTCGACGCCGAATCCGAACAAGGCGAAGGCCTCATGCAGGCCGTGCCCAGCGAGGAGGATTCGGTCAAGCTCATGACGGTGCACCGCGCCAAGGGCCTGGAGTGGGACACGGTGTTCCTGCCCAGCCTCGTGGACAAGGTCTTCCCGTCGGAGTCGAGGTCCGGAGTGTGGCCCCAGCGGGCCGATGTGCTGCCGGGGCCGCTGCGGGGCGACGCGGGCTCGATTCCGCAACTGGGGGAGCACACCAAGAAGGGCATCGACGCGTACCGCGACGCGCTGAAGGACGAACACCGCCTCTCGGAGGACCGGCTCGCGTACGTCGCCGCCACCCGCGCCAAACGCCTGCTGCTGGCCTCGGCCCACCTCTGGACGCCCGGCAACATCCGTCCCCGGGCAGAGTCCCCGTACTTCACCGTGATCCGCGAACTCTGCGAGGCGGCCGGCACGTACCTCGACAACGCCACCCGCTCCTCGGATACCAACCCCATCCCGGCAGAGCCGGTCCGGGCCGTCTGGCCCGTCGAACTCGACGAGGACGGCATCGCGCGGCGCGCGGCAGCCGCTGAGCTCATCACCCGAGCCACCGAACTGGCCGATGCCACCGAACAGGACCAGTTGAGATGGACGTGGGAGTCGGGTGTCATAGCAGACGAGGACGCCGCCACTGTCGCCGCCTGGGACGAGAGCATCAGGCACCTCACCGAACTGGCCCAACGCCGCGGAGACCGCTCGGTGGCGCTGCCGGACGGGCTGTCGGCCACCGCGCTGATCGCCCTTCAGACAGACCAGAGCGCGTTCGCGGCCGGACTGCTGCGGCGCATGCCCCGCAGACCTTCGACGGCCGCCCGCGTGGGCTCCAGGTTCCATGAATGGCTCCAGGAACGCTTCCTCCTCCCCGCCTCGTTGGAGGAACTGGAGGCGCAACCCACGGCGGCCACGGCGGAACTGACCAGGCTCATCGAAGCATTTGAGGCCGGTCAGTTCGCGCACCGGATGCCGATGGGCGTGGAGGTGCCGTTCCTCATGCGCCGGGGCCCGCACGTGCTGCGCGGTCGCATCGACGCTGTCTACGCCTGGCCCCGGGACGGACTCGAGTACCTCGTCGTGGACTGGAAGACCTCCAACCAGGCAGCAGATCCCCTCCAGCTCGCGGTGTACCGGCAGGCCTGGGCGGAGGCCCGTGGAGTGGATCCGGCCGCAGTGGGTGCGGCGTTCTACCATGTGCTGACGGACCAGTTGAGGTTCGTGGAGGCCCCCGTCGGCCTCGTCGACCGGGCCCTGGAGGTTGCTGAAGCATGAGCAGGTGGCTGGATCGCTCCCCGCTGGACCGGCTGCCCATCGGGCGCGGTGCAGCAGAGGTGGAAGCGCTGTGGCGGGGTGCCGTGGTCGTCGAGGTGGACGCCGAGGGCACGATCGCGTCGGAACAGGGACGCCCACGCCCGCTGCGGTCGCCGGGGGCGAGGCAGCCCGAGGACATCCTGTTGGGCATCGTCGAGGGTGTGGCGTGGTTCGCCCGCGGCGTCGACGCTGTCTCTGGCGAGGCCATGAGCTGGCGCGACACCCAGCCGGATTCGCTTGACCCGTTGGCCACCGGCGTCGCGCTCGCCCGGTGGCACGCCGGGCAGCCGCCGTGCGAGAACTGCGGTTCGGCCACCAGGCCGGATCAGGCCGGTGCCCGGCGCATCTGCACCGGCTGCGGAACACTCCAGTTCCCCCGCATCGACCCGTGCGTCATCGTGGCGGTCACAGATCCCGACGACAGGCTGCTGCTGGCCAGGCAGGCGCAGTGGGCGCGCGGACGCATCTCGGTCATCGCAGGGTTCATCGAAGCGGGCGAGTCTGTTGAACAGGCGGTGCACCGCGAGGTGCACGAAGAGGTGGGGGCGCGGCTGACGTCCCTGACGTACTTCGGTTCCGAGCCGTGGCCCATGCCTCGTTCACTGATGCTCGGGTTCCAGGCCCGTGCCGAAGATGCGCAGATAACAGTGGACGGCGACGAGATCTCTGAGGGTGCGTATTACACCCGGTCAGATCTCGCCGCCGCCTTGGCTGCGGGTGAGGTGATCCTCCCTGCCGGGGCCTCGCTTGCGCGGGCCCTCATTCAGCGCTGGCTCAGTTCTGGTTGAGCCTGCTGGTTTCGTCCTGGATCCGGGTGGCCACCTCAAGGAGCTTCTCCTTGTGGGCAGCGGCGTGGTGGGCGCAGAAGAGCAGCTCACCGCCGGACTGGAGGAATACGCGCAGGTAGGCCTGGGCGCCGCAGCGATCGCAGCGATCGACAGCGGTCAGGGTGGGATCCGTTGCGAGTTCGGTCATCATGGCCTCCTGCCTTATCTTTCTTACCTTCTCATGTATCAACGTACCTGGGGGGCGGAATGTTCCCTGGGCGCCGCGCCCGCGTTTCACTGACACGGTCCGTCGGTGCGCACGGGTACCCTGTCTGGGTGCAGACCCCGAAGACCCCACCGCTGTCCCGTGACTACGAGGCGAAGAACCTTCTCGTCCTCGAAGGGCTCGAGGCCGTGCGCAAGCGGCCTGCCATGTACATCGGCTCGACGGACACCCGCGGTCTCATGCACTGCCTCTGGGAGATCATCGACAACGCCGTGGACGAGGCCCTGGCCGGCTTCGGCGAGGAGATCGAGGTGATGCTGGGCGCCGACGGTTCCGTCAGCGTGCACGACCACGCCCGCGGTGTGCCGGTGGACAAGGAACCCCGCACCGGGCTCAGCGGCGTCGAGGTGGTCTTCACCAAGCTGCATGCGGGCGGTAAGTTCGGCAACTCGTCCTACACGGCCACCGGCGGCCTGCACGGCGTCGGCGCCTCCGTCGTCAACGCGCTGTCGTCGCGCCTCGATGTCCAGGTGGACCGCGACGGCAGCACCTGGGAGATGAGCTTCCGCCGTGGCGTACCCGGCGTCTTCGACGGCGAAGGTCCTGAGGCGAACTTCACCCCCGCCAGCGGCATCCGCAAGATCAAGAAGGTTGCCAAGGCCAAGTCGGGCACCCGCGTGCGGTACTGGCCGGACAGGCAGATCTTCCTCGCAGACGCCGAATTGTCCCTCCGCCACCTCCATGACCGCGCGCGTCAGACGTCCTTCCTGGTGCCCGGCCTCAAGATCGAGGTCACGGATGCGCGCGCCGGTGAGCCCGCCGTCGAAACGTTCCTGCACGTGGGCGGGATCACCGAATTCGCTGATTTCCTGGCGCCGGACGCCGCGCTCACCGAGATCATCCGGCTGGAGGGCAGGGACTCCTTCGTGGAGACTGTGCCCATGCTCGACGACAGTGGCGCGATGACCCCCACCGACGTGGAACGCGACCTCGACGTGAACATCGCGCTGCGCTGGGGCACCGGCTACGACACGGTGCTGAAGTCGTTCGTGAACATCATCGCCACCCCGAAGGGCGGCACCCACGTGCAGGGCTTCGAGCGGGGCCTCACCCGTGCGCTGGTCAAGTCCTATGAGGGCACCCGCGGGCTCCTGAAGGCCGGCGAGGAAGTGGTCAAGGAAGACTGCGTCGAAGGCATGACCGCCGTCGTGACGGTGCGTCTGGCCGAGCCGCAGTTCGAGGGCCAGACCAAGGAGGTGCTGGGCACCCCCGCCGTCAACCGGCTGGTGGCGCGCGTCGTGGAGTCGGAGATGGGCAAGTTCCTCACCTCCCCCAAGACGCGACAGATGGCACGCACCTTGCAGGAGAAGGTTGTCTCGGCCGCGCGCACGCGCGTGCAGGCACGTGCGCACCGGGAGACCCAACGCCGCAAGAACGCCCTCGAATCCTCGACGCTGCCGCCCAAGCTGAAGGACTGTCGCTCCACCGCGGTGGACAGCACCGAACTGTTCATCGTGGAGGGCGACTCTGCACTGGGCACCGCGAACGTGGCCCGCAATTCGGAGTTCCAGGCGCTGCTGCCCATCCGGGGCAAGATCCTCAACGTGCAGAAGGCCTCCATCGGCGACATGCTGAAGAACGCCGAGTGCGCCTCGATCATCCAGGTGGTGGGCGCCGGGTCCGGCCGCTCCTTCGACGTGGATTCGGCCCGCTACGGCAAGATCATCTTCATGGCGGACGCGGATTCCGACGGCGCCCACATCCGCTGCCTGCTCGCCACCCTCTTCTTCCGTTACATGCGCCCCCTCGTGGAGGCCGGCCGCGTGTTCTCAGCCGTTCCACCGCTGCACCGGTTCGAGCTGATCAACCCCAAGAAGGGCTACGACAAGTACATCTACACGTACTCAGATGCCGAGTACCAGCGCAAGTCGCTCGAACTCACCAAGCGGGGACAGAAGTTCAAGGAGCCGCAGCGCTACAAGGGCCTCGGTGAGATGGACGCGGACCAGCTGGCAGACACCACGATGAGCCCGAAGCACCGGATGCTGCGCAGGCTCACCGTCGACGATGCGGAAGCTGCCGAGCGCGTCTTCGAGGTCCTCATGGGCAACGAAGTGGCTCCTCGTAAAGAGTTCATCATCGAGGGTGCTTACGCCCTTGAAGCGGATCGCATCGACGCCTGACGCTGGTTCCCGCCTGCTGAGCCGGCGTCAGTCAGCGACGAGGACGACGGAGAGGTGGCGCGGGCCGTGGACGCCCTCGACCCGGCTCAACTCGATGTCGCTCGTCGCTGAGCCGCCGCTCAACCACGTGACCGGGCGACGCTCGCGGATCGCCGGAGCCAGCCGGGCGATGCCCTCGGGAACGTCGCTCACCACCTGGTACTCGTGCACCACGCAGATGTGGCGGTCCGGAAGCAGTGTCAGGGCGCGGCGGCCCTGACCCTCGCCGTGGTCGAGGGCGATCGTGCCCGAATCAGCCATGCCGACCGCCGCCGTCGTCACCACCGCGTCGATGGCGTTCAGCTCGGCGTGGGTCAACTGCGGGTCGTCGCGGTGCAGCGCGAAGCCGGCATGTCGGAGCGCTGCGATCCACGCCTCGGGGAACCCCGCCGGCACCACGATGCTCTTCGTGTCCAACGCTTCCAGGGCTTCGACGATCATGGCCGCCGCCCCGTCGGGGGCGCAGCGGCGGACCGCGGCCTTGTAGTCCTCGACCTTCTCGACGAAGTCCGCGATCACGTCCTTGGTGCCCAGGGGGCGGCCGTAGACCCAGTCGACGGGCACGTCGACCATCGGATCCGTTTCGGTGACGTCCTGGGTGGCTCGGCGGATGCGTTGCAACACCTCTTCGCGTGCGCTCATTGTTCGTCTCCTTCGTGCTCGTCCTTCCACCACTGGCGGAAGGTCTGCGTGGGTGGGGCTTCGGCGTCGCGGGCCTGCAGCCAGCGCGAGGCCAGCGGGATGGGCATGGGGCCGAGCCACTTGCCGCGGAAAATGCGGCCGGCGAAGCGGCTGCCGAGTTGGACCGACGCCAGGTTCCGGCCGTCCTTCATCACCCAGCCGGCGCCCTTCATCAGCAGTTGCTCACCGGTGGGGTGCTTGGCCGTCTTGTGTTCGACGGCCTTGTGGCGCAGGTGCACCAGGATGTCGGTGAACGGGATCCGCACCGGGCACACCTCGTTGCAGGCGCCGCACAGCGTCGAGGCGAACGGCAGCGCGCGCGTGTTCGCGTCGTCCATGCCGCGCAGTTGCGGGCCGAGGATGGCGCCGATGGGGCCGGGGTACGGCGACCCGTAGGCGTGGCCGCCCACCCGCTCGTACACGGGGCAGATGTTGAGGCAGGCGGAGCAGCGGATGCAGCGCAGCGCAGCGCGGCCCTCGGGATCGGCCAGGACGTCGGTGCGTCCGTTGTCGAGCAGCACCACGTGGAGGTCCTGCGGGCCTTCGCCGGGCGTCACGCCCGTCCACATCGAGGTGTACGGGTTCATGCGCTCGCCGGTGGAGGAGCGGGGGAGCAACTTGAGGAAGACCTCCAGGTCCTCCAGCGTCGGGAGCACCTTCTCGATGCCGACGACGGAGACCAGCGTCTCGGGGAGGGTCAGGCACATGCGGCCGTTGCCCTCGGATTCGACGATGACGAGCGTGCCGGTGTCGGCCACGATGAAGTTGCCGCCGGAGACAGCCATCTTCGCGCGCAGGAATTTCTCGCGCAGGTGCAGGCGGGCGGCCTCGGCGAGTTCGGCCGGGTCGTCGGAGATGGGCTCGGGGGCGGGCCTACCGTAGCGGCCCATCTCCTCCTTGAAGATCTCGCGCACCTCGGAGCGGTTGCGGTGGATGGCGGGCACGAGGATGTGGCTGGGCAGGTCATGGCCCAACTGCACGATGAGTTCGGCCAGGTCCGTCTCCCAGGCGGCGATGCCCTCGGCCTCGAGGTGCTCGTTGAGGTCGATCTCCTGGGTGACCATCGACTTGATCTTGACCACCTCGTCGACGCCCTTGGCCTTGGCGATGTCCGTGACGATGCGGTTGGCGTCGGCCGCGTCACGTGCCCAGTGCACGGTGATGCCGGCTGCTGTCATGGCCTCCTCGGCCTGCAGGAGGTAGCGCTCGAGGTGGCGTGCCACGCGGTCCTTGATCTGGGCCGCCGCGGTGCGCAGCTCCTCCCATTCGGGCACCTCCGAGGCGCGGACGATGCGCTTGGCGCGGATGGTCGACGTCGCGTGGGTGAGGTTCTTGCGTTGCTCCGCGTTCTGCAGACTCGCCTTCGCTGCCTGCGGGAACTCGGGGATGCCCAGCCACGAGCCGGGCTCAGGGGTGCGGCGGTTCATCGCGCGTCCTCCTCGGTGGCGGCCAGGATCTCGGCCAGGTGGATGGTCTTGACGCCGGAGCGGCCGCGGTGCAGCACGCCGCCGATGTTCATCAGGCACGCGTGGTCTCCGGCCACGAGGTACTCGGCGCCGGTGGTGCGCACATGGCGGGCCTTGTCGGAGGCCATGGCGATGGACACGTCAGGGTTCTTGAGGGAGAAGGTGCCGCCGAAGCCGCAGCACTCCTCGGCCTTCGGCAGGTCGATCAGGTCGATGCCGCGCACGTCCCTCAACAGCCTCAGGGGGCGGTCGCCCACCTTGGCGACCCGCACCGAATGGCAGGTGGGGTGGTAGGTCACGCGGTGCGGGAAGTAGGCGCCCACGTCGGTGACGCCGAGCACGTCGACGATGAACTCGCTCAGCTCGTAGGTGCGGGCCGCCGTCGCCGTCGCGTCGCGTTCGAGGCCGGCATCGCCGGCGTGGCGGGCGAGCATGGGGTGCTGCTCCCGCACGGAACCGACGCAGGAACCGGAGGGGGCGACGATGTAGTCATAGTCCCCGAATGAGCGCACGTAGTTGCGCACGGTGGGCACCGCCTCGTCCCAGTAGCCGGTGTTGGTCATGATCTGCCCACAGCAGGTCTGGCGTTCCGGGTACGAGACGCGGCACCCGAGGCGCTCGAGGAGTCGCACTGTGGCGATGGGCACCGACGGTTTCATGGTGTCGGTGATGCACGTAGCGAACAACGCGACGTGGGGGTTGACGTTCATGGCAGTGGCCTTTCGGGGATCAGGGGAGCAGCCAGGAGAGCACGGGGGTGGACATGAGCCCGGAGAGCAGGCACAGCAGGGCGAGCAGCACGAAGCTCCATCCGATGATGCGGCGCAGGATCGTGGACTCGGCGCCGGCGATGCCGATGGCGGTGGCGGCGATCGTCAGCGACTGCGGCGAGATCATCTTGCCCACCACGCCGCCGGCCGCATTGGAGCCGACGAGCAGCGCGCGCATCGATTCGGTGCCGAGGTGCGAGCCTGGGCCGATCTCGGCGCCCACTCCGGATTGGAGGCTGGAGAACAGGATGTTGGCCGACGTGTCGGAGCCGGTCACGTAGGTGCCGATCCAGCCGAGGACCGGGGCCACGTAGGGGTAGAGGGCGCCGGCGCCCGCGAAGAAGAGGCCGAGCGCCAGGGTCTGGCCCGAGTCGCCCATCACGTAGGCCAGCGCCACGACGCTGCCGATGGTGAGCATCGCGAAGCGCAGCTTCTTCGCGTTGGTCCACAGCACGCCGAAGATCTCTCCGATGCCCATCCGGTAGATGAGGCCGGTGACGATGGCCACGAAGGCGAGCAGGATGCCCGGCGTCGACGCCCAGGCGAGCGTGTAGGACTGGTGGGCGGCCGGGTTGCCGGCGACGTCCAGCAGCCCGCCCAGGCCGGGCCAGGCGAACTTCACGTCGGTGGCGGCCAGCGCGGCCTTCACCGGCGGCAGCGCCGCGACTCCGAACACCACGATGACGAGCAGGTAGGGCACCAGTGCCATCATGATCCGGCCTCCGGTCAGTGCCTCGCCCGAGGTGCGGCGGGCATCGACCGGTGCGTCCTTCTCGACGGCGGGGTCGATCTTGATGCCGATCCGTTGGGCCGCCTCCGCGCCACCCCTCGGGTGCCACACCTTGAGGAAGGCGATGGCCACGATGACGCTGCTCACGGCGGCGAACACCTCGGTGAGGTTGTAGAGGGGCGTGGCGGACACGATCCACTTGGCGATGCCGAAGGTGACGCCGACGACCAGGCCGAAGGGCCAGCCTTCACGTAGGCCGCGCTTTCCGTCCATCACCGCGAGGAGCAGGAAGGGCACCACGAGGCACAGCAGTGCGGTCAGCCGGCCGGTGATGGGGGAGATGGCCAGCACGTCGTCGAACCCGCCCGTCTTGGCGGCCATCAGCACCGGAAGGCCGACGGCGCCGAACGCGACGGGGACGGTGTTGGCGAGCAGCGCGATGAGCGCAGAGCGCAGGGGCGAGAAGCCGATCGCGATCAGCATGGCCGCGGTGATGGCGACGGGGGCGCCGAAGCCGGCGAGGGCCTCGAGGAGGCCGCCGAAGCTGAACGCAATGAGGAGGCCCAGGACCCGGGGGTCATCCGAGATGAGGAAGAAGGTGCGCCGCAGGTCATCGAAGCGGCCGGAGGCCACCGTCACCTCGTACATCCAGATGGCGGTCAGCAGGATCCAGATGATGGGGAACAGCCCGTAGACGAAGCCGTGCACGCTGGTGGCCAGCGCGGTGGTCAGCGGCATGCCGAAGGCAGTGACGGCGACCAGCACGGCCGTCGCCCAGGAGAAGGGGCCGGCGAGATGGGCCTTCCAGCGCAGCGCGCCGAGGGTGATGAGCATCGCGATCACCGGGACGGCCGCCACGAGCGCGGACAGCCACTGGGCGCCCAGGGGGTTAGTGACCGGTTGGAAGGTTTCCAGCAACATCGGTGAACTCCGTCGTTCATATGGTCTGACCATTACTAATGGTCAGACCATAAGCTCTGGAGACGCGGCTGTCAACTGGATGGGACACAATGGGGTGCTATGACCACCGGCGGCTTTGAGAACGCGCTCGACTACCTGACGGGCGAGATCCTCGCCGGGCGCTTCGGAGCCGGTGACAGGCTGCCCAACGAGCGCGAGCTCTCCAGCCAGCTCGGGGCAAGCCGCAGCGCGGTCCGTGAGGCCATCAAGGTGCTGCAGGCCCAGGGCGTGCTGAGCTCGGCCACCGGGCGGGCCGGAGGCACCACCGTCGGGACGGGGCAGGGCGTCGCCTTCGGCCGCATGCTGAAACTGCACGTCGCGCTGGAGGCAGTCTCCTTCGCCGAGATCACCGAGACACGCGTGGTGCTGGAGCGCGCCGCCGCGCTGGCTGCCGTGGGCCAGCCGATGGGAGAGGTGAGGCGCCTCGCCGAGGAGATGGTCACCGTGACCCGGCCCGCCGCGTTCAACGACCTGGACACCGCGTTCCACGTCGCCATCGCCGCGGCCGGCGAGAACCGGCTCATCCGCGACATGACCATCGCGATCCGCGAGGCGGTGGCTGAGAGGATCCTCAGCGCTGAAGAGCGCCTGGCGCACTGGGAGGAACTACGCGCCAGGCTGGTCCAAGAACACGTACACATCGTCGACGCCCTGGAAACCGGCGACGGGGAGCGCGCCGCCCAACTGAGCGAGGAGCACGTGCGCAACGCGCTCGCCGCGCTCAGCTAGACAGCAGCCCCCGAGGTGGCGAGCAGCGAGCTAGAGGACCTGGGTCAGAAGGCCGGTGTCGACGTCGTAGATGAAGCCGCCGACCTCGGCGTGACCCTTGATCAGCGGGTGGTTGGCGATCATGTCCACGTCCGAGCGGAGCCGCGAAGCCTGATCAGGGTTGGCCCCGAACGAGAGCCAGGACGTATCCGTGCCGGTCTTGGCGGAGATGACCCTGCGGAGATCCTCATCGGTGCCGGAAGCCATGGCGCAGCGGGTGTGCGGCACCACCATGATGCGGTCCACCTGGAGGAGCTGGACGCTCAGCACGCAGCCGGTGACCACCGACGTGGTGACCCGTCCCCCGGGGGAGCGCAGGATCTTCGCGTCGCCGATCCGCAACCCGACCATGTCGAGTGGCTCGATGCGCGAATCCATGCAGGTCACGATGCAGACGCCCGCCTTGGCGATGCCGTCGAAGTAACCATCGGTGAAATCCGCTGCGTAGGCTTTGTTGGCCGCCATCAGGTCGTCAAAGTCGCTCATGCGAGGTGCATCCCTTCGTCGCGGAAATGTTACTCCCCGAAGAGGGTGTCGCCGGTTTCTGTCCGGGGAGCGACGCCCGCATCACGGCCCGCCAGCATCGTCACCGGCTGGGACAGCGGAGTGCCGGAGCCGTCGCGTCGTCCATGTTCGCGGGGCAGTTCGACCGGCGAACCGCTGGAGGCCGCGGCGACCACTGGGCGTGGGCCGATGGCCGCGATGAGGAGGGTGTCCTCGCCCTTCAGGAAGCGGTGCGCGCGCACGCCGCCCGTGGCCCGGCCCTTGGCCGGGAACTCGGACAACGCCGTGACCTTCGCCAGGCCGGTCTCGGTACCGGGCAGCGAGGTCGACGAGCCGGAGATGGTGACCACGTCGTCCGTGGCGGGGTCGACCGCGCCGAACCAGACGGCGGTGGCGCCGGCCGACAGCTTCATGCCGGCCATCCCGCCACCGGTGCGGCCCTGGGGCCTGACGATGGACGCCGGGAAATGGAGCAGCTGGGCGTCGGTACTGAGGAAGGCCAGATGCTTCGACTCGTCGTGCAGCTCGACGGCGCCGACCACCTCGTCGCCGTCCTTGAGGGCGATGACCTCCCACGAGTCGCGGACCAGCAGATCCGGGCGGACCCGCTTCACGATGCCCTGACGGGTACCGAGGGCCAGCCCCGGAGACTCGGTATCGAAGGTGGTCAGGCCCAGCGCTCGCTCACCGGGCTCGAGGGGCCACAGTTCGTGGGCGAGGCTGCCGCCCTGGAGGCTGGTTCCCGAAGCCGTCAGCGGGACGGTGGGCAACTCGATGGCGCGGCAGCGGAGGACGCGGCCGCGGTTGGTCAACACCCCGAATTCGCCGTGGGCACTCGTCTTCACCCTGGCGATGACCACGTCGTGCGCGGCCCGGCCCTCGGTGGGGAGCGGGCCGAAGTCACTGGTGCGCGCCACCAGCCCCGTGCCGCTCAGGAGCACCCAGCAGGGATGGTCCGGCACCTCGAGGGGCGCGGCCTTCACCGTGGTGGGCACGCCGGAGGAGGCCAGCAGGATGGTGCGACGCGGGGTGCCGAACTCCTTGGCCATCGCCGCGAGCTCGGTGCTGACGAGACGGCGCAGCACCGCCGGGTCCTCGATGATCTCGCGCAGGCCGGCGATGGTGGTGGCCAGTTCGTCGGCCTCCTTCTCCAGCTCGATGGTCGAGAACCGGGTGAGGCGCCGCAGCTGCATGTCGAGGATGTAGGTGGCCTGCAGATCGTCCAGGTCGAAGGCGCCCATGAGGCGTTCCTTGGCCTGGGCGCCGTCGTCGGAGGAACGGATGATGGCGATCACGTCGTCGATATCGGCGATGGCGATGATGAGACCGCGCACCAGATGCATGCGTTCTTCGGCCTTGGTGAGCCGGTGGTTCGTGCGGCGCAGGGTGACGTCGAGGCGGTGGTCGAGGTAGACCTCCAGCATCTCCTTCAGCGTGAGCGTGCGCGGCTGGCCTTCGACGAGCGCCACCGCATTGATGGCGAAGGTGTCCTCGAGCTTGGTGGCCTTGAAGAGCTGCTCGAGCAGGGCCTCGGGGTTGATGCCGTTCTTCACCTCGATGACCAGGCGGGTGCCGTGGGCGAGGTCCGTGAGGTCCTTGACGTCCGCGATGCCGGTGAGCTTCTTGTCCTGGACGCCCTTCTTGATCTGCTCGATGATGCGCTCGGGCCCGATCATGTAGGGCAGTTCGGTCACCACGATGCCCATGCGCCGGGGGCTGACCTTCTCGATGCGGGTGGTGGCGCGCAGCTTGAGGGAACCGCGGCCGGTGGCGTAGGCGTCGCGGATACCGTCGAGCCCGACGATCTTGCCGCCCGTGGGGAAATCCGGGCCGGGGATGTGGCGCATCAGCTCGTCGAGTTCGATGCCCGGGTTCTTCAGGAGTTGCTGGAGGCCGGCGATCACTTCGACGAGGTTGTGCGGCGCGATGTTGGTGGCCATGCCCACCGCGATGCCCGCGGCGCCGTTGACCAGCAGGTTGGGGAACGCGGCCGGCAGGACGACGGGCTCGGTCTCCTTGCCGTCGTAATTGGGTTTGAAGTCGACGGTGTTCTCGTCGATACCCCGGGTCATGGCCTGCGCGGGCAGCGCCATCCGGCATTCGGTGTAGCGCATGGCGGCCGGGCCGGCGTCGAGGGAGCCGAAGTTGCCGTGCCCGTCGATCAGGGGGAGGCGGACGGACCACGTCTGGCCCATGCGCACCAGCGCGTCGTAGATGGCGGTGTCGCCGTGGGGGTGCAGGAGGCCCATGACCTGGCCCACGACACGGGCGCACTTGACGTGGCTGACGTTGGGTCGGACCCCCATCTGGTCCATCGAGTAGAGGATGCGGCGCTGGACGGGCTTGAGTCCGTCGCGGGCGTCCGGCAGTGCCCTGGAGTAGATGACCGAGTAGGCGTATTCCAGGAAGCTGGTCTCCATCTCCTGGGTGACGTCGACGTCGAGGATGTGTTCTTCCTCATTGAGTTCGTCGTCGATCGTCCGCTTGGTCATCGGGCGCTCTCCTCAGGTTGTGGGACTACAGCAACCTGGAGAGCTTATCGCCCAAACCGTCGCCGTCAGGCGCACGCACCTCCGGCGCCGTGTCGGGTTCCCACCTTTCGTCGCTCTGCGGCACCTCCATGGGAAGGCCGTGGGCCAACGTGTGCTCGCCGGGCGTCAGTTGGCGGATGGCGCGGGCGCGGACATGCTCGGGCTGGAGGCTGGCGAACTCGGCGTACAGGTCCGGGTCGTGCTGGCCGTCGTCGCCGACGAGGACCCAGCGGATGTTGGGGAGGTCACGGGCCAGTTCGCGCAGGCAGCGACGCTTGTGGTCCGGGCCGCTGCGGAACCAGCCGGTGTTGGTGGGGCCCCAGTCCGTCAGCAGCATCGCGCCCTGCGGGATCCCGTGCCGCGCGATGAACCGCTTGATCATCGGGAACGTGTTCCAGGCCCCCGTCGAGATGAAGATGATGGGTGCGCCGGGGTGCTGGGCGAGCAGTTGCTGGTACAGCCGCGCCATCCCGGGGACGGCCTGGCGGGCCTGTTCCGTCAGCACGAACGAGTTCCAGGCGGCGAGCATTGGCCGGGGGAGCGAGGTGCTGAGGATGGTGTCGTCGATGTCGCTGACGATGCCGAAGTCCACGTCGTCGCCGATCACCTGGATGCTGGCCAGCGCGGAGGCGCCACCCTCGCCCTCGAGGGTCACCGAGTGCCAGCCCGGCGCCAGCCCTGGGTTCCGGACGCGCACGTCGATGAAGCCGCCTCTGTCTGCCTGGACGGGGATACGGACGTCGCCGATCACCACCGACACGATGGCGTTGACCTTGGCGGCGGCCATGAAGTTGCGCCAGCCGCGGCGGTAGATGAGGGCAGAGGCTGCCTGCACGATGCCCAGCGTGTCGGACGGGCGCAGCACGACCCGGGCGAGGATGCGTAACTGCTCGCTGGTGCCGTAGCCGGTGTAGGAGATGATCGACTCCTGCCAGCCCCTGCGGCCGAGCGCGCTGTTCAACAGCGAGTTGAGTCGGTCTTCCATGCGGGCTGCGATGAAGGGGCGAGAGGCCATGAACCAAACCTATCCGGCTCCGTGACAGAATGGCCCGGTGACCGCCGACAACCAGACTCTCCCCACCGGCCTCATTGACGAGATCGCCGAATGCGGGTTCTATCCCAGCCTCGTTGCCGAGACGGTGCTGATGGGATTGCAGGGTCGACCGGTGCTGCACTACCTCGTGCAGCACGAGGCCACCTTCGCGGGGCACGAACTGCACCGGCACATGACGGTGCTGGTCCTCACGGAGCAGCAGTTGCAGATCTGTCACATCGACGAGGGTGAGGGCGGCCGCGCAGAGGCGCTCGCCACCTCTGAGGTGGTCGCGCTGCGGGCCATCGATTCCGTCGTGGTGACGCGGGCCATGGCCAATCCAGAGACGCGCTCCGGGCTGAACGAAGCCTGGCTGACGATCGTCTGGGGCGCCGCTCGCCGGCTCGACCTGGGCCCGGCCACGTGTGAGGACCCCACCTGCGAGGCGGACCACGGCTACACGGGTGTGCTGCAGCCCGACGACATCACCGTGCGCATGAGCCCCGCGGCGGACGGTGAGAACGCCAAGCGACTCGTGGATTTCGGCGCCGCCCTCCAGCTGGTGGTCGCCTGATGTTCACGTTCGTGGATCCTCGCTACGGGGACCTGTCGCTCGCCAACCTCCTGCCCAGCGTCGTGGCTCGGCTCGATGGTGAGATCCCCCTGATCGAGATCCCCGAGGCCCGGCAGTACGTCGTGCTGCTGATCGACGGGCTCGGCTGGCACCAGCTCAGGGAGCACGCCGCGCACGCGGAGACCATGGCCGGCCTCCTGGACCGCGGCCACCGGCTCACCTGTTCCGTCCCGTCCACCACCGCCACGTCGCTGACGTCGCTGGGGTGCGGCGCCACGCCTGGTGAGCACGGGGTGATGGGCTACAGCTTCTACGAGCCGACGGTGGGCCGGGTCATCAATTCGCTCACCTGGGAGGGCGGCCCCGACGACATCGAGGGCTTCGCTCAGAAGCCCACCGTGTTCCAGCGCCTGGCCTCCCAGGGGCGGCCCAGCGCGGCCGTGACGCTGGAGCGGTTCGCCGGCAGCGCACTCACCAGGGTCGCTTTTGCGGGTACCCGGCTGTTCCCGGTGGCCAATGAGGGCGATGTGGACGAGATCACCGGCCACGTGACGGAGGCGCTGCGCGAATCGGACGTCGTCTACCTCTATGAACGGCTCCTCGACTCGGACGGCCACTCCCACGGGACGGGCAGCTGGCAGTGGCTCGACCGGTTGGCCGTCATCGACGACTACGTCGCCCACCTCGTGGAGACCCTGCCGCCGTCGGTGTGTCTGCTCATCACCGGTGACCACGGCATGCTGAACGTCCCTGAGGACACCCGCGTCATCGTCGAGGATGAACCGCGGCTCGCCGGCTACTCGCACCTGGGCGGCGAGCCCCGATTCCGCCACGTCTACGGTGAGGACCCCCGGGCCCTGGCCTGGGCCTGGGAATCGGTGTTCGGTGAGCGGGCGCTGGTGCTCCGCCGTGAAGAGGCCATCGAGGCGGGCTGGTTCGGACCCAACGTGTCCAACATGAGCTCCGCGCGCATCGGGGACGTCGTGGCGGCGATGACCGGTACCTGGGCGGCGATGACGTACGCCACGCCGGGCGAGTTCTCCCTGGTGGGCATGCACGGCTCCCTCACCGCGGCCGAGATGGAGGTCCCCCTGCTGATGCACGGGGGTGGCCGGTGAGCCTGCGCATCGCGATCCTGATCGACGATTTCTTCCCCGCCTCGGGGGGCATCTCCAGGTCCGTACAGACGCAACTGGAGGAGCTCACCCGCCTCGGTCACGACGTCACCCTCATCGCGCCGGACCGGCACCTGGTGCCGCCACCCGGGGTACGGACCATCGCCTGCCCCGTGCTGTACAAGGAGGGCCTGCCCTCGCACCTGAGTGTGCTGCAGCCGACGGAGCGTCGGGCCCGCAGGATCTCCGCGAGGGCCGCGTTCGACGTCGTGCACTCCCAGACGGAGCGGGGCGCGGTGGTGCTGGCCGCCCGCCTGGCGCGCCTGCAGAACATCCCGCACGTGCACACCTTCCATGCCAACATCGCCGGCACCCACAGCACGCTGCCGGTGAAGGCCGTGTTCGGGTCGCTCGGCTACGAGGTGCTGGTCACCCGCGCGCTGGCGCTGGCCTCCAAACGGCCGCCGCGCTTCACTTCGGCGTTGCCGCCCCGCACTGCGGAGCCGGACAACAACGGCTTCTTCACGCGGATGGATTGGCGCTCCCTGGGGTGGATCGCGGCCCACGTCGATCGTGTGACCAGTCCCGCCCAGTACATGCTGGACAACATCGAGGCCGCCGTCGCGCAGCCCATCGCTGGCCGGGAGATCCGCAACGCGTCGGCCGACACCTTCGTCGGCGTCGAGGCCACGCGCAGGACCGACAGGAGCGCAGTGCGCTTCCTGAGCATCGGCAGACTCGCCAAGGAGAAACGCCTCGACGTGGCCATCCGGGCCTTCAACCGGGCCGGGATCCCCGGCGCCGAACTGGTCATTGTCGGCGACGGCGACCAGCGCGCCCGTCTGGAGACCCTCGCCGGGCCGGGCGTGCGGTTCCTCGGGGCGCTCTCCGAGCGCGAGGCCGTGGCCGAGCAGTACCTGATGGCGGACGCGATGGTGCTCAGTTCGTACCGTTTCGACGTACAGCCCATGGTCATCCTCGAGGCCGGCGCCGCTGAGCTGCCGGTGCTGTATTGCGACGACCGGCTGACCGCTGGACTGAGTCCTGCCACCAGCCGCCTGGTGGCCCCGGACATGCAGGCGCTGGCCGTCGGGCTACGGGAGATGGCGGAACCCGGCCGGCTTGCAGCGTTGCGCCGGGGATACCGCGAGGTGGACGTGCGGTTGCGGCCATCGGACATGGCCGACGCCTACGTCGAGGTGTACGAAGAAGCGATCAGGATGCCGAGGAGACATGGCTGAACTTGTGTTCCACAGCGGACCGATGGACTGTGGCAAGTCCACGATGGCCCTGCAACTGGACCACGTCCATTCCACCCATGGACGGCGGGGACGGGTCTTCAGTTCTCAGGACCGGGCGGGGCAGGGCGTGATCACCTCCAGACTGGGGCTGAGCGCCCGCGCCATCGAGGTCTCAGCGGAGTTCGACTTCTGGCGCTACGTCATCACCGAACTGACCAGCGGCCGCATCGTCGACTACCTGGTGTGTGACGAGGTCCAGTTCTACACGGCGGAACAGATCGACCAGTTGGGGCGGATCGTCGACGAACTCCAACTCGACGTCTACGCGTTCGGGATCCTCGCCGATTTCCGCACGGAGCTGTTCCCGGGCTCCAAACGATTGGTGGAGCTGGCAGACAGGCTCGAGATGCTGTCGCTGGGGCCGCTGTGCTGGTGCGGCGCCCGCGGAACGCACAACGCGCGCACCGTCGACGGGTTGATGGTCACCGAGGGTTCGCAGGTCGTGGTGGGTGACACCGCGGCGGGCGAAGAGGTGCGCTACGAGGTGCTGTGCCGCATGCACCACCGTCGGCGGATGACGGCGACGAGGGCTCGGGCGACGCTGTCTCCGGATCCGTTGCCTTTCGACGACAGTGCCCTGTGACAAGCCACTGACCCCGCTGCGCAAACGCGCACTCGCCCTTCGCAATACGGCGTCCGCGGTTCCCAATGCCCCGAAGGGTCGGGGAGGATCGCAGGAAAACCGTGCCACAGTTCCGTGGCGCGCCTAGCGAGATAAGGGTGCGAAGATGCACGTGCGAAGAAAGTCCAGGAGCCTGGCGGCCCTGGTGTCCGCGTTGGCTGTCGCCTTCAGCGGAGTCGCCGCCATGGTGGCGCCGACGATGGCGTCGGCCGAGGACATCGGAACCAACGTCGCGTTGACCTCCAACGGTGCCGTCGTCAGTGCCTCTGGCAATGAGACGACCACCTGGGTCGCGGAGAACGCGACAGACGGAGATATGAACTCCCGGTGGTCCTCGAACCACTCCGACCAGGCCTGGCTCCAGGTGAAGCTGGCCCAGCCCACGGTCGTCGACCACGTCAACATCTACTGGGAAGCCGCCTGCGCCGCGCAGTACAAACTGCAGGTGTCGAATGACGGGACCATCTGGAGCGACGCTACCGCGTCGATCCGGCCCACGTGCCCGGCAGCCGGCACGGCGGGGCTGGACAAGCAGACCCTCAACGCCGCCACCACCGGCGAGACATGGAGCTATGTGCGCATGCAGGCCGAGGACCGTACGCCCATCGGAGGCTCGAAGTGGGGCGTGTCGCTCTACGAGTTCGAGGTCTGGAACGGCGCCGAGCCCACCCCGCCGGCCCCACCGTCAGGCGCAGTGAACCTGGTTCCGTTGCCGGTCAAGGTGACTGAGGACGAGGGCCAGCCCTTCACGCTCGACGCGAACACCCGGATCGTCGCCTCCGGCGAGGCAGCCCCCATCGCCGAACTGCTCGCCGCGCAACTGCGGGCGGCCACTGGCTATGCACTGCCCATCGTGGCTGCTGCAGACAGCAACGCGATCGAGTTCGTGGTGGACCCCGCGCTGGTTCCCGTCGTTGCTACCCCGAGCACGGATGAGCCCTACAAGCTGGTGACGGCCGAGGGCCGCGCCACGATCACCGCCAAGGCCAAGCACGGACTCTGGAACGGCGCTCAGACCTTCCTCCAACTGCTGCCGCCGATGATCTACTCGCCCGACACCGTCTACACCGAATGGACCGCGCCCGCTGTCACGGTTGAGGACGCCCCCCGCTACGTGCACCGCGGCACCCAGATCGACGTCGCCCGGTCCTTCATCGAGGTCGACGACCTGAAGAACATCATCGACACCCTGGCATCGGTGAAGATCTCGCGCATCCACCTGCACCTGGCAGACGACCAGGGCTGGCGCATCGAGATCACCAACGACGGCCGCGCTGAGGGTGACGAGATCGACTACACCCGGCTGCACAAGATCGGCGGGAATCTGTCGATGGCCGAGACCGAGTCCGGTAAGCACTTCGGCTACCAGCAGGAGATCGGCCGCAACGGCTACTACACGCAGGACCAGTACCGCGACATCGTGGCCTACGCCGCCGCCCGCCAGATCACGATCGTGCCCGAGATCGACGTGCCGGGCCACACGGGTGCCATGCTGCACTCCCTGCCGGAGCTGAACAGCACGGGCAGCCGGCCGTTCGCCACCGCCTACGGCAACACCGTCGAGCAGAACAACGGCAACGTGGGCGAGTCCACCCTGGACGTGAACAACCCCCAGACCTGGACGGCCCTGGAACACATCTTCGGCCAGTTGGCTGAGATGACCCCCGGCCCCTACATCCACGTCGGTGGCGACGAGACCCACGCCACCCCGCATGCCGACTACCAGGCGTTCGTACGTCAGGTCATCACCATCATCCGCGGCCTGAACAAGAGCGCCATCGGCTGGAACGAGTTCGCCGACGCTGGCCTCTCCGAGGGCGACGTCGTCCAGTACTGGACGGGTGGCACCCAGCGCACCTACGAGGCGATCCAGGCGGGCGCCAAGGTGGTCGTGTCCGCGTCCAACCGCGCCTACCTGGACATGAAGTACTCGAGCAAGACCCCCATCGGCCTCACCTGGGCCGGCATCGGCGATCTTGACCACTACTACACCTGGAACCCGCTGACGGTCGTCGAGCCCCCGGCGGGGTCAAATCTGCCTGCCGTGACCGAGGACGACCTCCTCGGCATGGAGGGACCGATGTGGTCCGAGACCATCCGTCGTGGCTCGCAGAACGAGTTCATGATGTTCCCGCGCGCCATGTCCCACGCGGAGGTCGGCTGGACCCCGCAGGCGCAGCGCAACGTGACGGAGTTCATGAAGCGGATGGAGCCCATGGGCGCCAGGCTGCTGGCCAAGGACTCCAACTTCTACGACAGCCCCAAGGTTGCGTGGGACGTTGCAGCCGCGGGTGTGGACGCCAAGGCAGCCCCGGGCACCGCAATGCTCGTGGAGCCTGCCACCATCGCAGCCCCGGGAACCAAGGTCTCGGCTGACGGCACGTCGATCCAGGTCGACACCGTCGACGACGCCGACGGCCGCAGCAATTCGGAGCTCACCGCCCCGCTGACCGCCACCGTCGACTTCGGTGACGGCTCGCCAGTGGTGGACGCCACCTTCACGCCGGTCCAGGAGCGCACCCCGGTGCACTCAGGCTCGCGCTATCTGGTGGGCGCCGAGCACGCCTACGCCGCCGAAGGCTCCTTCGACGCGACGGTGACCTTCTCCGATGGCCGCATCGTGACCGGCAAGGTGGCTGTCGAGACGGGGTACACCGCGCCCGTCGCCTGGGCACCGGACGTGTGCGTCGCCCCGACGGTGAGCGTTGAGAATGCCACCGTCAAGGACAACACCCGTATCGTCGCGGATCTGGCCGGCTTCACGCCGAACAGCCTCGCCACGATCCAGTTCAGCCAGGACCCCATCGAGGTCGCCGGCGCCAACGACACGAAGTCCGAGGATCCGTCGATCCAGGGTCGCTTCTGGATCAGTGACGACGGCAGCGCCCACCTGACGATGCCGGTGGTGTACCGCACGCTCGCCGGTCAGTACCTGCTGCGCGTGACCGATGTCGACGGGCGTTTCTCGGAGCAGGTCATCACTGTTGACTCGCCGTGGGCGCCGCTCACCGGGGAACTCATCACCGGCGCGACGGCCACCGCCTCGTCGCAGGCCCTGAACGAGCCTGCCCCGAATGGCAGGCCGGCCGCTCTGGTCGACGGTGTCCGCAACACGTTCTGGCACTCCTCGTGGGACCCGAACGACCCGATGCCGCACACCGTCAACGTCGATCTGGGCAAGGTCTACGACCTTGACTGGCTCACCTGGGTGCCGCGTCAGGACAGCAACAACGGGCAGGTGTCGAACTACACGATCGCCTACAGCGACGACAACGTGACCTGGTCGGAGCCGATGGCCAAGACGCTGCCCGCGGGCAGGGCCGCCACGGACATCGACCTCGATGTGTCGGCGCGTTATGTGCGCATCGTGATCACGGAGAACCACTCCACGACGGATCCGCACGCCACCATCGGCGAACTGGAGTTCCGCTCCGTGTCGACCGAGCCCCCGGTGGTCGTCACCCCGGTGCCGGAGACCTGGGCCCCGCCCGTCCCCTGCGGACCTGACGTCACTGACCCGGTGGTCGAGGCCATCGGCGCCCAGAGCGGCACCGTGGGCACTGCGCTGTCGATCCAGGTGCGGGCCACGGACGAGCGTCCGGGAACCCTCACCTACGCCGCCACCGGGCTGCCGGCCGGCGTGACCATCGACGCGGCCACCGGGTTGATCGCCGGTACGCCGTCGGCGTCGGGTGTGTTCACCGTCGTGGTGACCGTCACGGATGAGGCCTCCAACGCGGCAACGGCCAGCTTCACGCTGACCGTTGCCAAGAAGGCCACGCCGAAGCCGTCACCCAAACCGACGGCCACGTCGACGCAGACGCCCACGACGGCTCCACCGGCCTCGGACAAGTACGTCCCGACGGTGCCCTACACGCTGCCGGGCAAGCACGAGTTCAACGGTCGTCAGTGGTTCACGGAATGTGAGTCCTACTCGCAGACGGAGCGTTGCCGCACCGAGATCTGGGCCACGGTGGTCAAGGTCGAGGACGGTAAGTTCGCCCGCGAGTCGGGGTGGGCGTTCAACAACCTGACCTACCTGCCGTACATGACGCGTCAGGCGTGGAAGGGCAATCCGCTGGGTGATCTCGAGTCGACCACCAAGGGCCTGTTCACCTCTGCCGGTCGGCAGTGGAAGACGGAATGTGACACCCCGGCCACGGGTAGGGGCGCGTGCCGCTCCTACACGATGACGACGGTGTACGCGGCCACGGCGAAGCCTGCGGGTGGGTACGCCTTCTCGCAGAACAACGAGTGGGTCTTCAACAACATCGTGATGTTCGGAGGGCCCGAGAAGCGAGGCTGATCCTGACCTGGGCCGCGCGTTCGGCGCGCGGCCCAGGTGGTCAGCTGACCAGTAGCTGAAGCGAAACCCCCGGGCTTCCAAGCAGAACTGCTTGAAGCCCGGGGGTTCTTTCGTGCTGTGCTGCCCTGCCTGTTACTTGGTGGGGCCGCCGAACATGATCTCGTCCCAGCTGGGCACCTTCGCCCGACGGCGACGGCGGCTAGGCTTCTGCTGCTCGTCCTCAGCCTCGACGAGGGCGTCCTGGGTGGGTTCCGCCACCTCGGTCACCGGCTCGTCCTCGATCACCGTCGTGACCTCATCCTGCGGTGCCTCCTCGGCCGGGTTCTCGGGGGCCGTGAGGTCTCCAGCGGGTTCATCCACGGCGGGATCCTCGTCGGTCTGCACCTCGGGTACGGCCACAGGGGCCTCCTCCTGCACAGGGTCCAGAATGCCGGTGTAGATGCGCACCGAGTCTTCGCTGATGCCGCTCAACATGTCATACAGGCTGTCGAGTTCGGAGGTGTCCTCGTTGCCGTCGTGCATCAACTCCGACGACGGCACCTCGTCGCCGGGGTGCGTCACGGGTTGCGTGGCCCGCACCAGGGCGAGTTCATCGTGGAAGTCGATGGTGTTCTCCTCCTCGGGGGGAGCGTCGCCCCGCGCCTCCTCGCCGATCATCCAGCGGGCGTCGGAGTTGTGGGCCACCGAGAAGCGACCCTTGGGGTCGAACACGAACTCGGCCACCCTTGACTCGGCCTCCACCTCTGAGGCGAGGCGGGCGACGATGCGCCACTTGAGGTCTGGCTGGCGCCATGCGTCCCACGTGACGTCGTCGGCGTCGATGCTGCGCGTGCGGAGCCTCGTGGCGATGAGTTCGCCGAGACGCCTGTGCGTGCCGGACTCGCCCCGACGGCGCACGGTGGACACCTGGGCCGTCTGGGCGACATGTTCGCGTTCGGCGAGCACGGGGCCGGCGAATGCGTCGATGCGCTCGGCCGGCATTCCGCTCTCCGCAACCAGGTCCTCGATGGAGGCACCCGCACGGACACGGGTCTGGATCTCCCGTGGGGTCAGAGAGTGGTCCATTGGGCTCCTCGTACGGCTGGCGACTGTCTGAGACAACTTACCAGCGTACGCCCTCGTCGCGCGGTAGGCAGAGCGCTGGGAGGGCACATTCCCAGACACAGGTGCCGAGCGGGTATCCCACATTTTGGCGGGATGTGGTACACATAGCGCGATCGCGGCAACGAAAGGACATACACGGATGGCAACGGACTACGACGCTCCCCGCAAGACCGACGAGGAGATGAGCGAGGATTCGCTTGAGGAGTTGAAGTCGCGTCGCGCTGACAAGAACTCAGGCAAGGTTGACGAGGACGAGGTCGAGGCGGCCGAATCCTTCGAGCTGCCGGGAGCTGACCTCTCCCATGAAGAACTGACCGTGCGCGTCCTGCCGCGGCAGGCGAACGAGTTCACGTGTGCTTCATGCTTCCTCGTGAAGGCCCGCCCGCAGCTCGCGGAGGAACGCAACGGCCAGTACTACTGCGTCGACTGCGTCTGACAGCTGGATCAGGTGAGGCGTGAGCGCAGCTTGCCCGGACCGTTGTGGCTGTAATTGGCCATCCAGCGGCGATGCACGTAGCGGTTCATGACGAGCTGCGCCACTCCCACCCCCAGGCCGCTGGCGGCTGCCCAGATGAGGCCGTTGACCAGCGGGGCCTCCGGATCATTGGGGTCCGGCGGCGGCTCACCGGTGGCGGCCTCCCAGACCTTCGTGATGGTCTTCTGCACCACCATCGTCGTGACGGCACCTGCAGCTCCCGCGTAGAGCTTCCACATGATCTTCTCGGTCATTGCCATGAAGGTTCCTTTCGACGGCACCAGATCCATGCCCATTATGCCCACGGGTTAAGGTGACTGTCGTGAGCTATTCCGAACGCCTGCACATCCCCTGGTGGTGGATCGTGATCGGCCTCCTGTTCGTGGCAAGTATCGCCGTCGCCGTGCTCGCCTACCTCGAACTGTGGTTGGCCATCAGCGTCATCGCGTTGACCCTCGTGGGCGTCGGGCTGGGCCTTGTCGCCTACAGCGCCACCCGCCTGAGCGTCGACGGCGAAGCCTTCACCGCGGGGCGCAACAGGCTCGAGCGGGACTACATCGGCGAGGTGACCGCGCTCGAGGGTGAGGCGGCCCGCCAGGCGCTCGGCCCCGGCGCCGACAACCGCGAGTTCCTCTTCACCAGGCCCTTCATCGACGGCCTGGTGCGGGTGGAGTTGGCGGATCCGGCAGACCCGCACTCGCGGTGGCTCGTCAGCACCCGGCGCCCCGCCGAACTCGCCGCAGCGCTCAGCGAGATTGCGCGATGAACATCAACACCGTCGCTGCCGACGGGCACCTCCCCAGCTACGCGCACCCGGGCGACGCCGGCGCTGATCTCCGCACGACGGAGGACGCGGTGTTGGCGCCGGGGGAGCGCCGCCTCGTGGGCACCGGCGTGTCGGTGGCCATCCCCGACGGTCACGTCGGTCTGGTCACGCCCCGCTCAGGGCTCGCGGCGCGGACCGGGCTGAGCATCGTCAACTCACCCGGTGTCATCGACGCCGGCTACCGCGGTGAGATCAAGGTGTGCTTGATCAACCTCGACCCGCACGACCCCATCCGGCTCAGCGCCGGGGACCGGATCGCGCAGCTGCTGATCATGCCTTTTGTGACGGCCTCCTTCACACCCGTGGACGATCTCGATGAGACTTCGCGCGGGATCGGTGGGTATGGTTCAACTGGTGGTTTCACCACACCCTGAGATCAGAAGGAAGACCTGTGATTTTCGGACGCAAGAAGCGCCCCGCTGAGGCCGAACAGAACCGGCCGGCCACTGACGTCGTGGACGAGCGCATCGCGGAAGAAGCGGAAGACCGCCCGGCAGAAGCCGAGGCGCAGCCCGAAGTGACGCCGATCGAGGAGCAGGCGGCCCTGTGGGACGCCGAATTCGACCGTGACTGGGGCCCCTTCGACATCGAAGAGGTGGACCTCGAGGCCGACGCCGACGAGGTGCAGCGCCTGGATCTCGGCACGCTCGTGCTCACGCCCTTCGAAGGCATGTCCCTGCAGCTGCAGGTCAACAAGGACACCAACACCGTGCAGTCCCTGCTCGTGGGCGACGGGAACCAGTCGGCCCTCGAGGTGGCGGTCTTCGCCGGCCCGGGAAAGTCGTCGATGGTGCCCGAGATCCGCTCCGAGATCATCCGCGCCACCCAGCAACAGAAGGGGCGCATCGAACTGGTCGAGGGTCCCTTCGGAGCTGAGGTCCGCCGGTCGCTGCCCATGACAGACCCCAACGGCAATCCAGCCATGCACGTGTCGCGCACCTGGTTGGTGCCCGGCCCCGGCTGGGTGCTCCGGGGAGTTCTCCTCGGCAAGGCCACGTTCGAGCCCAACAACGAAGACGTCCAGGTGGCGCTGCGCGAGTTCTTCAGCGCCCTCGTCGTCCGTCGCGGCACCGCGCCGGCAGCACCTGGCAGCCTGCTCCCCATGACGGTGCCGCAGCAGGCCCAGCAGCAGGCGGCGCAGGAGGACTGAGAAATGACTCGTACGTCGCTCCGGGAGCGGCTGCGGCGCTGGGTGACCCCGATCGAGGAGTTGGAGGCCACTGAGCTGATCCAGCGCGCCGAGGACAGCGGGGCACAGCAACTGGCACGGTGCGAGCCGCGCAGTCGAGTGACGCTCCGCGGCGAGATCGTCTCTATCACCTCTGATGCCGAGAACGGTTGGCTGCAGGCGGAGGTCAACGACGGCTCCGGCACCGTCCGGTTGATCTGGATGGGCCGCAGCCGGCTCGAATGCCTGATGCCGGGGCGCCACATCCGCGTTGCCGGCAGGCTCGCCGACGAGGACGGAAATCCGGTGATCTACAACCCGGATTTCGAGATCATCCCCTAGCTCTCCTCGGGCTCTGATTCCGGGTCGAAGAGCTCGGCCAGGTCAGGCTCGGATTCCTGGGTGACCAGGAACAGCAGCTCGTCGCTCGCCTCGAACGCACGGTCGCGTTCGGGGGTCAGCGGGGCGCCGTCGCGGATGATGGCCACCAGCACCGCGTCGCCCGGCAGTTGGATGTCGCGGATGCGGTGGCCGATGAAGCGTGAACCCACGGGAAGCCGGATCTCCGAGAGATGCGTCGTGGACTTCGTGAAGGTCAGCAGCCGAACGAGGTCGCCCGTGGACACAGCCTCCTCGACGAGGGCCGACATCAGGCGGGGCGTCGAGACGGAGACGTCGACGCCCCACTGGTCGTCGAACATCCACTCGTTGCCCGGGTGGTTGACCCGGCCAACGGTTCGGGGCACGCCGAATTCGGTCTTGGCGAGCAGGGAGTGGACGAGGTTGGCCTTGTCGTCACCCGTGGCCGCGATGGCCACGTCGTAGCGGTCCAACTCCGCTTCCTCGAGCGAACTGAGCTCGCAGGCGTCAGCTTCGAGCCAGGTGGCGCCAGGGACGGCACCGCGGTGAATGGCGGAGCGGTCCTTCTCGATCAGAAGGACCTGGTGGCCGTTGGCGATCAGTTCACGGGCGATGGAGCGGCCGACGTTGCCTGCTCCCGCGATGGCGACGCGCATCTCGTCCTCCTAGTTCCGGCCGGGGGCGTTGGCGAAGAGCGTCTCGAGTTCATCGACCCGCTCGGTGTAGCAGGCGACGAAGATGAGGTCGCCGTCCTGATAGATCGTGTCGCGGTCCGGGACCAGCCCGCGTCCCACCCGCAGGAGGAACGGGATGGGGGCGTCTGCGGCAGCTGACAGTTCGCTGACCCGGCGGCCCACCCAGCCGTTGTGGACGTGGATCTGCATGAGGCGGGCGTCGCCGGTGGGGTCTGACCACACCGGCTGGCTCCCTGCGGGGAGCAGCCTGCGGAGCATCTGGGTCACGGTCCACTTGACCGTCGCGACGGTGGGGATGCCCAACCGCTCGAACACCTCGGCGCGGCCCTGGTCGTAGATGCGGGCCACCACGTTGCTGACGTGGTAGTTCTCGCGCACCACGCGTGCCGAGAGGATGTTGGAGTTGTCGCCGGAGCTGACCGCGGCGAAGGCGTCTGCGCGGCGGATACCGGCGGCCTCCAGCACCTCGCGGTCGAACCCGATGCCCTCCACTGTGATTCCCTTGAAGTCGTTGCCCAGCCGGCGGAACGCCTCAGGGTTCTGGTCGATGACCCCCACGCTGTGGCCCCGCTTCTCGAGACCCGTGGCGAGCATGGCCCCCACGCGGCCGCAGCCCATGATGACGATATGCACCCTTGTCTCCTCCGACGGTCGGGATGAGCACCCGTGTGTTCAGAACATAGCACCAGGGTGCGCCGATGACATTTGGGGGGAACAGGTCTACGTTGAGCGTTGTGAACGTGATCTCGGCGCTCAAGCGCATGGTGGTGGGACGACGTCTGGCCAACGCCCAGATGGGCGAGACGCTGCTGCCGAAACGCATCGCGCTGCCCGTGTTCGCCTCCGACGCGCTGAGCTCCGTGGCGTATGCGCCCGACGAGATCCTCATCACGCTGTCCCTGGCGGGCATGGCGGGTTTCCTCTTCTCCTGGGAGATCGGCCTGCTGGTCGCCATCGTCGTGGCGGTGGTGGTCGCGTCGTACCGGCAGACCGTCCACGCCTATCCCAGCGGCGGCGGAGACTATGAAGTGGCGCGCGAGAACCTCGGCCGGCACGCCGCGCTGACGGTCGCGTCGGCCCTCATGGTGGATTACGTGCTGACCGTCGCTGTGTCGGTCTCCGCCGGCGTGATCAACGCCAAGGCCATGGCGCCGTTCCTGGAGGGCTACGAAGCCTGGACGGCGGTGGGCGTGATCGCGTTCCTCACCCTGGTGAACCTGCGCGGCGTGCGCGAGTCCGGCAGCGCGTTCGCGGTCCCGACCTACGTCTTCATGGTCTCCATGCTGTCGATGATCGCCATCGGTCTCCTGCGCATCTTCGTCCTGGGCCACGACCTCAAGTCGGAGACCGCAGACCTGATCGTCGTGCGGCCCGACGGCGCGGCCGACCTGGCCGGCTGGGCCCTGATCGCCATCCTCGCCCGCGCCTTCTCCTCGGGGTGCGCGGCGCTGACCGGCGTGGAGGCCATCAGTAACGGGGTGCCGGCGTTCCGGCCGCCCAAGAGCCGCAACGCCGCCACGGTGCTGGCGCTGCTGGGCCTCATGGCCATCACCATGCTGGTGGGCATCATCTCGCTGGCCAACCTCACCAAGGTGCACCTCATCGACGAGCTGACCGGCACCCACTACGTCGACGCCGCGGGCAACACCATCCATAGCGCCGCCACCACGGTGACGGGGCAGTTGGCCCGTGTGGTGTTCATGGACTGGTTCCAGCCGGGCTTCTACATCATGATCACTGCCACGATGTTGATCCTGTTCCTCGCGGCCAACACCGCCTTCAACGGGTTCCCCTCCCTGGCGTCGATCCTGGCGAAGGACGGGTACCTCCCACGGCAGCTGCACTCGCGCGGTGACCGGCTGGCGTACTCCAACGGCATCGTGATGCTGTCGCTGGGCGCCATCGCCCTGGTGCTGGCCTTCAACGCCTCCGTGACGGCCCTCATCCAGCTGTACGTCGTCGGGGTGTTCATCTCCTTCACCGTGGGGCAGATCGGGATGGTGCGGCACTGGACCACCGCGCTGCGCACGGAGCACGACCCCGCCGAGCGCCGCCAGATGGTGCGCAGCCGGGTGATCAACTTCATCGGTGCCTCCCTCACCGGGATCGTGCTGCTCGTGGTGCTGGTCTCGAAGTTCACCCACGGCGCGTACCTCGCCCTCGTGGCGATGGGCGCCATGTTCCTCGTCATGCTCGCCATCTCGAACCACTACAAGGCGGTGTCGAGGGAACTGGCCCTCACGCCGGAATCTGATCGCGCCCTCCCCAGCCGGGTGCGCGGGGTCATCCTGGTGCAGCGGGTCAACCTGCCCACGGTCAAGGCCATTGCGTTCGCACGCGCCACGCGACCCACGACGCTCACCGCGGTGACCGTCGCCATCGACGACGACGAGGTGGAGCAGATCCTCGACGAATGGGAGGACGAAGACTTCGGCGTTCCGCTCAAGGTGATCGCGTCTCCCTACCGCGAGATCACGGGCCCCTTCATCCGCTACGTCAGCGAGCTTCGCTCGGAGAACCCGCGCGACGTCGTCAGCGTCTACATCCCCGAGTACGTCGTCGGACACTGGTGGGAACAGCTGCTGCACAACCAGACGGCGCTGCTCATCCGCACCAGGTTGCACTTCATGCAGGGTGTCATGGTGACGTCGGTGCCCTACCAGTTGCGCAGTTCAGGCAGGCGCCGCGACCTCACCCGTCGCGCGTCGCAACCAAGGATCGGTAGATGATGACTGAGGTCATGTTGGAGCGCGTGGCGCACGGTGGCTACATCGTCGGGCGGCTCGACGGCAAGGTTGTCTTCGTCACCGGCGGGTTGCCCGGAGAGCGGGTCCGGCTGGAGATCACGGACCGCGGCAGCAAGTTCGACCGCGGCCGCGTGACGGAGGTGCTCGACGCGGCGCCCGGGCGCGTGGTCCCGCCCTGCCCCATCGCAGGCAGGTGCGGTGGCTGCGACTGGCAGCACGCCGATGCCGACACGCAGCTCGCCCTCAAGACAGCGGTGGTGGCCGAGCAGCTCGAGCGGCTCGCCGGGCTCACCTGGGACGGCGAAGTCGAGGCGGTGCCCGGAGGTCTGCTCGACTGGCGCACCCGCGTTCGCTACGCCGTCGACGACGACGGCTCGGTCGGCCTCCGGGCCCGGCGCTCGCACGACATCGTGCCGCTGCCGGACCAGGGTTGCCTCATCGCCGCCCCCGGGTCCACCGTGGAGGAGCTGCAGGCGTTCGCAGATCCCGGCGTCGACCTGGAGGTGACCGTGGCGGACCGGAGCGTGACGTTGATCAGCGGTCGTCGCCTCAAGGGACCGGATCCCGTGCAGCAGAAGGTGCTCGGACGGACGTACACCGTCGCCGCCGGCGGATTCTGGCAGGTACACCCGGCCGCCGCCGAAACCCTGAGCCGAGCCGTGCTGGACGGGCTGCGTCCCGAGCCGGGGGAGCGGGCCATGGACCTCTACTGCGGCGTCGGCCTGTTCGCCGGTGCCTTGGCCGACGCCGGTTGCCTGGTGCTGGGGGTCGAGGCCGGCCGTGGGGCGGTTGAACTGGCCAGGCGCAACGTACCAGAGGGCGAGTTCTACGCACTGCCCGTCGAGCGCGCCGACCGGCAGTTGCCGGAGTGGGCGGACCTGATCGTGCTGGACCCACCGCGCAAGGGCGCGGGAGCCGGCGTGGTTCGGGCGGTGGCGGCCCGGCGCCCACGGGCCATCGCCTACGTCGCGTGCGACCCGGCTGCGCTGGCGCGCGACCTGAAGACGTTCGCCGCCGAAGGCTATGAGCCTGTCTCCATCCGGGGCTTCGACCTGTTCCCGATGACGCACCACATTGAATGCGTCGCGATCCTCCACCCAGCCTCTTAGGCGGCGGCCGACCCCCTAGGATGAGCGGAAGATGGCGACGCCGCCGCGCGCCCGGAGCTTGTGCGGTATCTTGATATCAAGATAATCTGGCGTCAGCCAAGTAAAGGAGAAGGATGAGCGTCAACAGTTTCGGGGCGAAGTCGAGCCTCGACGTCAACGGCACCTCGTACGAGATCTTCCGGCTCGACTCCGTGCCGGGCTCCGAGAAGTTGCCTTTCAGCCTCAAGGTCCTCCTGGAGAACCTGTTGCGCACCGAAGATGGTGCCAACATCACCAAGGAGGACATCGAGTTCCTGGGGAACTGGGACCCGACTGCGGAACCCGACCACGAGATCCAGTTCACGCCGGCGCGCGTGATCATGCAGGACTTCACCGGCGTACCCTGCGTCGTCGACCTGGCCACCATGCGCGAGGCCGTCGTCGCCCTCGGCGGTGACGCCTCCAAGGTCAACCCGCTGTCGCCGGCCGAGATGGTCATCGACCACTCCGTGATCGCCGACGTCTTCGGCACGCCCACCGCGTTCCAGCAGAACACCGACATCGAATACCAGCGCAACCGCGAGCGTTACCAGTTCCTCCGCTGGGGCCAGACCGCGTTCGACAACTTCAAGGTGGTCCCGCCCGGCACCGGCATCGTGCACCAGGTCAACATCGAGCACCTGGCCCGCGTCGTCTTCCCCCGCAGCATCGACGGTGTGGTGCAGGCCTATCCCGACACCTGTGTGGGCACGGATTCGCACACCACCATGGTCAACGGCCTCGGCGTCGTCGGCTGGGGTGTGGGCGGCATCGAGGCCGAGGCGGCCATGCTGGGCCAGCCCGTCTCCATGCTCATCCCGCGCGTCGTCGGCTTCAAGCTGACCGGCAGGCTGAGCGAAGGCACCACCGCCACCGACCTCGTGCTGACCATCACGGAGATGCTGCGAGAGCACAAGGTGGTCGGCAAGTTCGTCGAGTTCTACGGCGACGGCGTGGCCGAGGTCCCGCTGGCCAACCGCGCCACCATCGGCAACATGAGCCCCGAATACGGCTCGACCATCGCCGTGTTCCCGATCGACGCGAAGACCACCGACTACCTGCGCCTGACCGGCCGTGATGAGGAGCAGATCGCCCTCGTCGAGACCTATGCCAAGGCCCAGGGCCTGTGGCACGACCCCTCGATCGAGCCCGTCTACTCCGAGTACATCGAACTGGACCTCTCCACCGTCGTCCCGTCCATCGCCGGGCCCCGTCGCCCCCAGGACCGCATCAGGCTGGACCAGTCGAAGACCGCGTTCCATCAGGAACTGGTCGCCTACGTGGGCGAGCCGGAGGCCGACTACAACGGCTACGACAGGGCCGTGAACTCCACGATGGACGCCTCGGACCCCACCGAGCCCACTCCTGGCGAGACGGACAACTCGCCCGCGCCGCACGGCGCAGGGAACGGCGCCTCGCCTGACCGTGTGGTCAAGAAGGTGCCCGTCACGCTGGCGGACGGCTCGAGCTTCGATCTCGATCACGGCGCGGTCACCATCGCGTCGATCACCTCGTGCACGAACACCTCGAACCCGAGCGTGATGATCGGTGCCGCCCTGGTGGCCAAGAAGGCCGTCGAGAAGGGCCTCACCCGCAAGCCGTGGGTCAAGACTTCGCTGGCGCCGGGCTCACAGGTGGTCACGGACTACTACGAGAAGGCCGGCCTCACGCAGTATCTCGACGCCATCGGGTTCAACCTCGTCGGCTACGGCTGCGTCACCTGCATCGGCAACTCCGGTCCGCTCATCACCGAGGTCTCCGAGGCCATCAACGAGCACGACCTCGCCGTCTCGGCGGTGCTCTCGGGCAACCGCAACTTCGAGGGTCGCATCAACCCGGACGTGAAGATGAACTACCTGGCCAGCCCCATGCTGGTCATCGTCTACGCGCTCGCCGGCACGATGGATATCGACCTCTTCTCGGAGCCGCTCGGCCAGGACCAGGACGGCAATGACGTGTTCATGGCCGACATCTGGCCCACCCAGGCGGAGATCGAAGAGGTCGTCGCCGGGTCGATCAGCGCGGAGATGTTCTCCTCGCGCTACGCCGACGTGTTCAGCGGCGACGACCGCTGGCGCTCGCTGCCCACCCCTGACGGCGACACGTTCGAGTGGGAGGACGACTCCACCTACGTCCGCAAGCCCCCGTACTTCGAGGGCATGCCGGCCGACCCGGCGCCCGTCGAGGACGTCTCCGGCGCCCGGGTCCTGCTGAAGCTGGGCGACTCGGTCACCACGGACCACATCTCCCCGGCCGGCTCCATCAAGGCAGACTCGCCCGCCGGCGAGTACCTGACGGCCAATGGGGTCGAGCGTCGTGACTTCAACTCGTACGGTTCCCGTCGCGGCAACCACGAAGTGATGATCCGCGGCACGTTCGCCAACATCCGGCTGCGCAACCAGATCGCACCCGGCACCGAGGGCGGCTTCACGCGTGACTTCACCCAGGCCGACGGCCCCGTCACCGCCGTCTACGACGCTGCCGTCAACTACGCCGAGCAGGGCACCCCGCTCGTCGTGCTGACGGGCAAGGAGTACGGCTCCGGTTCCTCGCGTGACTGGGCGGCCAAGGGCACCGCGCTGCTGGGCGTCAAGGTCGTCATCGCCGAGAGCTACGAGCGCATCCATCGCTCCAACCTCATCGGCATGGGCGTCCTCCCGCTGCAGTTCCCGGCCGGCGAGAGCGCCGATTCCCTGGGCCTGACCGGCGAGGAGACCCTCTCCTTCGAAGGCATCTCCGAGCTCAACAACAACGTGACGCCGAAGACCGTCAAGGTCACTGCGGTGAGCCCCGACGGCAAGGAGACCGTGTTCGAGGCTCTCGTCCGCATCGACACGCCGGGGGAGCGCAGCTACTTCCAGCACGGTGGCATCCTGCAGTACGTGCTGCGTAATCTGGCCAACGCCTGATCTGAGCGCAGACGAACCGGGCCGGTCCCCTTTCGGGAGCCGGCCCGGTTCTTGTGTCGTTAACGGTCGACCCCCAGTTCCTGCGCCATGGCGACCGCCTCGCGGGAACCGCCAGGGCCGAAGTCGATTTCCCCTCAGCCGGGACAGCAGACGCGGGGCGGCCTGCCCTGCGTGCCGGGAGGGTTTGAACATCGTCATCCGACCGACATCTGCAGTTCACGTCGCCGTGGGCGTCGCGTCATCTGGTCAGGTTCTGCTTGGAGGGACCGATTGGAGGGTCATATGTTCGCATCGATGAAGCGTTTCGTGTTGGTCGGCGCTGTCGCAGCGTTGATCGTTGGCTTGTTCACTGGCCCCGCGAAGGGGAGCACGGAGGGGACGCCGGAGATCCGGAGCTGAACCTCTGACCTCGCGGAAAGGTGAGGTCGATTGGAGCAGGCGCTCGATTTTGTCCGGGCCTTGAGCTTCAATAGAAGGTATGTTCGATGAAGATGAAGTCATCCGCGTGTACGTGCCGCCGGGCTGGCCCGGAGCCGTGCGCCCACCGGGGTCCAGCGGCTGGCTGAAGACGGCGGAATCTTTCCTGCTCGACTCCTGCCCGTCGGAATACCGGGGGTACCAGGTGCTGCGCCGTCACCCTGTCGTGCTGGCACGGATGGCGCGGGAGTTCGTCGCGGCCCAACTGGTGGCGACGCGCAGCGGTCTGGCGGGGGTACGCACCTCGTTGTCGGGTGTGGTGGACACCGCAACGGTGGATCAGGCTGCGGTCGTCCTGCAGCAGGAGGAGGCCCGGCTGGTCCGGGTGGCCAGGGGAGTGGAGCTCGTCGAACAGGCACTCCGGGACGTGCGTTTCGTCCCCCGGCTGTGACCTCCGCCCGCACGTTGGCCCGGCCCATTGGTTCTTAGGGCCTACTATTGACGGCATGTCTCTGTTGGATTCGGTGCACAGCCCCCATGACCTGCGGGCGCTGTCCAGGAAACAACTGGTGCAGTTGGCTGACGAGATCAGGCGCTTCCTGATCACGAAGGTCAGCCGCACCGGTGGCCACCTGGGCCCGAACCTCGGCGTCGTCGAATTGACCATGGCCATCCACAAGGTCTTCGATTCGCCGTCAGATCCCATCATTTTCGACACCGGTCACCAGAGCTACGTCCACAAGATCCTCACCGGCCGGGCCCCTCTCTTCGACACCCTCCGCCAGCAGGAGGGCATCTCCGGGTACCCGGAACCTGACGAATCGGAACATGACTGGGTGCGCAACTCGCACGCCTCATCGGCCCTCTCGTGGGCCGAGGGCCTGGCCAAGGGGTTCCGCATCAAGGGGGAGGATCGCACCGTTGTGGCGGTCGTCGGCGACGGAGCGCTGACCGGCGGCATGGCCTGGGAAGCCCTCAACAACATCGCTGACGCCGGCGACCTGCGTCTCGTGGTGATCGTCAACGACAACGGTCGCTCCTACACACCCACCGTCGGAGGGCTGGCCAACCACCTGGCCGGCCTCCGCACGGACCACCGCTACGAGAAGACGCTGAGCGTCATCAAGCGCGGCGTGAACCGCATCCCCGTGTTCGGGCGGCCGGTCTATGACCTCATGCACGGTTTCAAGACCGGCGTGAAGGACGTCCTGGCGCCCCAGACGATGTTCTCGGACATCGGCATCAAGTACACCGGCCCCATCGACGGCCACGACATCACGGCCCTCACCAACCACCTTGAACAGGCACGCCAGTTCGGTGGCCCGGTGATCGTGCACTGCGTGACGCGCAAGGGCCGGGGCTTCCAGGCCGCCGAGGAGCACGAGGAGGACCGCTTCCACGCGGTCGGCAAGATCAACGAGTTCACCGGAGAGCCGCTGTCGGCGACGGTGCAGGCCACCTGGACGGACGCGTTCGCCGAAGCCATCGTGCAGCTCGGTCAGCGACGCCCAGACCTGGTGGCCATCACCGGGGCCATGCTCAACCCCACCGGGCTGGGTCGGTTCGCAGCGGCGTTCCCGGACCGGATCTTCGACGTCGGTATCGCCGAACAGCACGCAGTGGTCTCCGCGGCCGGCCTGGCGCGCGCCGGTCTGCATCCGGTGGTCGCCCTCTACGCCACGTTCCTGAACCGGGCCTTCGACCAGGTGCTCATGGACGCGGCGCTCCACAAGGCCGGCATCACACTGGTGCTGGACAGGGCCGGGGTGACCGGCACGGACGGGCCCAGCCACAACGGCATGTGGGACATGACGCTCCTGGGCATCGTGCCGCACCTCCAACTGGCCGCACCGCGCGACCAGACCCGCCTGGTGGCAGCGCTGGACCATGCCGTGGAGGTCGACGATGCGGTCACCGTCGTGCGGTACTCGAAGGAACGCCTGCCGGACGAAATGCCGGAGATCGCCCACGTGGGTGCGGGGATCAACCGCGTCGACGTGCTGGTCCGGCCCGAAGAGGCGAAGGTCCTCATCGTGGGCTACGGGCAGTTCGTGGGAGCTGCGTTGGATCTCGCCGAACGCCTCGATGACCAGGGCGTGTCCGCCGCAGTCGTGGACCCGCTGTGGGCCCTGCCGGTGAGCCCAGACCTCGTGTCGCTGGCCAGCGGCTACGACCTCGTGGTCACCTTGGAGGACAACCTCGTCGACGGTGGCGTCGGCCAGCGGCTCGGGGCACAGTTGGCGATGGAGGATGCACCGGTGAAGGTGCGCAACTTCGGCATCCCCAAGGAATTCCTGAAGCACGGCTCACGCGACGAAGTGCTGGAGCGCATCGGGCTCACCGCCGCCGCCACGGCGCTGTCGGTGCTGGGTGACCTGCTCTCCACCGAGATGGCCGACGTCACCGTCGAGGACGCTCAGGCCTGACCGAGCGCCTCCGCGATGGCGGGGGCCAGGAAGTCGGCCTGCCACGGCCGGGCGCCCAGCTCCAGGAGCACCTCTCGCTTCACCTCTGAATGACGGTAGAGCGCCTCCTGCAGCACCGCGGGCGGTGCGATCAGGCTGGGCTGGAGCCCCCCCAGGTCGCAGGCCAATTCGTCGACGGCGGGCCGCACCGCTGCCCAGCGCAACGCTGCCTCAGGATTCGCCTTGTCCCAGGACCTGGGGTGCGGCACGCCGGGGGTGTGCAGGTGTTTGGCCGGGTACTGTTCGGGCGGCAGGTGCCGCACACGTTCGAGTGCGGCCAGCCAGTGCCGGACGTAGCGCTGCCCCGGCTGGGAGCTGAAGCCAGGGAGGTTCTGGACCTGCGCCGCGCTCGGTACCGTGTCGCGGGCCAGGGCGGCGACCGCCAACACTGCCGAATCATGGAGGATCCAGCCTGGCGGCCTGTCGCGGCGCCTGGCAACCTCGTCCCGCGCCAGCCACAGTTCGCGGGCCACGGCGTACTGCATCGGCGTCCTGAGGGTGGTGAGGCCGCTGAGGCGCCGCCAGGGGTCCTCGCGGGGCTTCGGCGGCGTACTGAAACGCGCCAGCATGTCGTCGTTCTCCTGCGCGGACCATTCTTCCCGCCCCGCCAACACCAGGTGGGTGGCCAACACCTTAGACAGTTCGAGGAGGTAGTCCACGTCGAGTGCGGCGTAGATCAACCAGGATTCGGGCAGCGGTCGCCGCGACCAGTTGTCGGCGGAGTGCGCCTTGCGGAGTTTGATCCCGAGCTCGGCCTCGAGGAGGGCTCCGAGCGATGCACCGGGTTTTGCCAGGAGACGCGCAGCGAGTTCGGTGTCGAAGATCCGCGGCGGGATGATGTTGATCTCCTGCATGCAGGGCAGGTCCTGGGTGGCGGCGTGGACGATCCAGGTGGCGGTGCCGCACGCGTCGACGAGTGAGCTGAGGTCAGCCAGTTCCCCGTCCTGCTCAAAGGCGATCGGATCGATCAGCCACGTCCCCGAGCCTTCACGGCGGATCTGGAGCAGGTAGGCCTTCGCCCAGTACCGGTGGCCGTGCGCACGCTCCGTGTCAAAGGCCACCGGCCCTCTGCCGGCGCGCAGGGCAGTGAGGCACTCCGCCAGGAGTTGAGGGGTGTCGACGACGGGCTTGAGGGGCTCGCGGCTGCTGTTCACATATGTCATAGGTTGCGGCCCACCGGCAGGGTGGCCACGCCCGGCGGCAGGGGAGGTTGCCCGGCCACCTGTCCGAGCAGATCCTGCCAGGCCGCGAGATGGGGCGTGAGGGAGTGTGCGCCGTCGAGTTGGGGAGTCCAGGAGGAGCGCAGTTCGACGTCGGCCCTGTCCGGTTCCTGAACCATCTCGCCGAACCCTCGACCGTACGAGGCGGTCACCGTGCCGGCCAGTGCCGAGGCGTCGCAGCCGTGGCTCTCCAGCGCTTCGGTGAACCATGACCACGCCACTTCAGGGAGAAGAGGGTCTGTGACCATGTCCAGGTCCACCTCGGCGCGGACGTAGGTCACGAGGCGGAAGGTGCCGGCCCATGCGTCGTTGCCCGCGGGATCGTGGAGCAGGATCAGGCGCCCGGTTGCCAAGGGCTCGTCGTCGTCCAGCAGTTCGGCGGCGATGGCCACCGAGTAGGGCGCGATGCGCTGCGGAGAGCCGATCTCGTCCGCGGTGATGCCGGAACGCCAGTTCATGGCCGTCAACTCCCGGAGAGCGCGGCGGAACGGCTCTGGAGTGATGCTGGTGACATTCGCGGGCACGTCGCCACTCTAAGCGCGGCGCCACGCTTTTCGGTGGTGGCGCGCCGAGAAGCCCTGCTCAGGAACGGCGCAGGTTCAGGGACACGGAATTGATGCAGAAGCGCAGGTCGGTGGGCGTCCCGTAACCCTCGCCCTCGAAGACGTGGCCCAGATGACCGTCACAGTTGCTGCACCGCACCTCGACGCGGGGGCGGCCGGGCAGCGACCTGTCCTCGATGTAGCGGACGCGTTCCTCCGCCAGTGGGGCGAAGAAGCTGGGCCAGCCGCAGTTGGAGTGGAACTTCTCATTGCTGCGAAACAGTTCCGCGCCGCAGCCCCGGCATTCGTAGACACCCTCGTCCTCGGTGTCGGTGTATGCGCCGGTGAACGGTCGCTCCGTGCCGGCCTCCCGAAGGACGTGGTACTCCATCTTGCTGAGCTGCTCGCGCCATTCGGTATCCGGTTTGATCAGCTTCGGGACGTACTGGTCAGTCATGAAGACGATGATAATCGCCATCGCAAGCTGATCAGTCCTCCTCGCCCTCCAGGACCTCCGCGGACAACTGGGTGGGGGTGCCGTCGAGCAGCTCCATCGCGCCGAACGCATAGCGGGCGAGGATGAGCTGCCTCAGATGGGGAGTGGGGCCGATGGGCGAGGTCACGGCGATGGCCCCGGCGCGCAACGCCGCATGGGCGTGGGCCTGGTAGTCCGGCGTGGGGGCCAGGAAGACGCCTCCGACGGCGATGTGACGGCGCCCCTGTCCGCGCAGGGCGGCGACCGCGGAGGCGGTGGCCCTGCCGCTGCCCTCGTCGACCGCCAACTGGACCGGGATGCGGTGGTGGGCCGACCATTGGCGGGCGCGACGGGCCAGCAACGACGAGCCACGGACGTCGCCGCCGGCAGGTGCCGCGAGGATGAGTCCGTCGATCTCGAGGGCGCCGCCCCGGTGCAACGCTTCCCTGACCCGTTCGTCGAGGATGTTCAGCAGTTCGCTGGCCGGGCCCACGGGGCGACTGACTGCCAAGTGGATGTCTGGAGAACGCTGGAAGGTGTCGAGCACGGGGGCGTGATCTGCTGCGGAAACGAGGTCCAGGGGGATCAGCACCGCCTCTGCCACCTCGTCCGCGACGAGTTGGCCCACCACGTCTTCGAGCCGCGGCTCGGGGCCGCCGATGCGGCCGAGAAAGACCCGGAGGTCCCTGCGCGCACTGCGGAGGTCCTCGAGGATGGCCTCAAGGGAGGAGTTCACAGCTTCGTCGTCGGGGCCGTCGGCCACGAGTACGATCGCGGGTGCTGTCATCGCCTCATTCCTCCGGGCCCTCGGTGGGCAAAACCAGCGTCGGAAAGCCCCACTAGAGTGGGCGATGGCGGTTTCGAACCGCCGACCTCTTCGGTGTGAACGAAGCGCGCTACCACTGCGCCAATCGCCCTAGCGAAGAAAAACTCTAGCGGATCGGAAACCAGAATGCGAACTGAGGTCCTGGAGGTCCCCACAACCATGGGAAATGCGCGGGCTCACGTGTCCTATCCGGCAGGCGCCGCGGGCCTCATGGTGCTCGGGCACGGGGCCGGCGGGGGAGTGGAGACCGCAGATCTCAGGGCCGCACTGAAGGCGGGTCTGGAGGCGGGCTGCGTGGTGGCGCTGGTGGAGCAGCCCTACAGGGTCGCCGGTCGCAGGGTGCCGCCGCCCATCGCCAACGCCGAGCGGGCGTGGGTGCAGGTGGTCGGGCAGCTCCGGGCGCAGGTGCCCGGCGGCGTCCTGGTCGTGGGTGGTCGCTCGTTCGGGGCGCGGGTGGCGTGCCGGTCCGCGGCTGAGGTGGGTGCTTCGGCGGTGCTGTGCCTCGCTTTCCCGCTCGTGTCGCCCAAGGGCGCGGACCGGGGCCCCGAGTTGTACTCCGTGTCGGCGCCGGTGCTCGTCGTCCAAGGCAGGAAAGACCCGTTCGGGCTCCCGGAGGAGGGTGCGACGAGGCGCGTCGTCCTCGTGGACGGGACGCACACCCTGAGCCGGGAGCCGGAGCGGGTGGAGCAGGCGATCGCGGACTGGCTGGGTGAATGGGTCAGCGCCTGATCGCGCTGAGGAACCGGCGATTTGCACTTTGCTGAATCCGTGGACTAATGTTCTCTACGCGCCGAACGCGGCAAACCGGAAGGGGAGCAGCGGTAGCGCAAGGCGGACGTAGCTCAGTTGGTAGAGCATCACCTTGCCAAGGTGAGGGTCGCGAGTTCGAATCTCGTCGTCCGCTCGGAGATCAAGGTCTCTCCCAGACCCACAAGGGGAGGGTAACCCTCCACCCGGTGGAGTGGCCGAGAGGCGAGGCAACGGACTGCAAATCCGTGTACACGGGTTCAAATCCCGTCTCCACCTCGGGCGGTTGGCGCAGTGGTAGCGCGCTTCCCTGACACGGAAGAGGTCGCTGGTTCAAACCCAGTACCGCCCACCAGAAGACACCCGGCCATGCCGGGTGTCTTTTCTATTTTGGGGCTGATGCTCCACACTCAACATCGTGGTGTTCGGGGACGACCCTTCCCGGAAATGGGTCGCTAGGGTTTCCCATTGGCTCCGCGGGCTTGATCCCCGTCGACCTCACGACTGATTCGGAGCGCGTCGTGTGGGACCTGGACGTCATCTCCACGGGGCGACGCGTCAGTGAACTGAGGCGGTAGCGCTCAGTCGTCGATGACGGGTCGACGGTCCTGGAGGCGCAGCAGACGGAGGCTGCGGAGGCTCAGCGCGACCTTCCGAAGGGCCTTGCGCCCGTCGACCGCTGAATCCTGGTACTCGAAGACGGGCAACCGCCAGCGGAACTTGATGGCCAGCATCCGCAGGGCGAAACCGACGGCCAGGGTGACGGCCACCGCCGCATTGTGGGCGACCCCCACCTCCAACAGACCCATGAAGAGCAGCGCGGCGATGACGGACACGGAGGCGTACAACTCCTCACGGAACACCAACGGGATCCGGTCACAGAAGAGATCCCGCATGATGCCGCCCGCCACGCCGGTCACCACGGCACCGACGACCGCGATGATGATGCCCAGTTCCATGTCGAGGGCCACCTGCGCTCCGAGGATGGAGAAGACCACCAGCCCGAGACCATCGAGTGCGAGGAACAGTTGCCGGAAGTACTTCATGATCCCGGCGATAGAGATGGTGATGACGGCTGCGAGCACGACGAGCAACACGTACTCGGGATCGCGGACCCACGTGAGCGGATAGTGCCCGAACAGGACGTCGCGGATTGATCCGCCACCGAGCGCAGTGACCAGCGCGACCATGATGACGCCGAAGAGGTCCATGCGTTCCCTGCCGGCGGCCAGGGCCCCGGTCATTCCCTCCGCAGTGATGCCGATCGCCCAGAGAATTGTGAGCACGTATCTCCTCTCATGCAAGGACAATGATGCAGGACGTGGCGCGGTGGACAGAAAATGACCTGCCCCGGAGGCGGCGCCAGCCCGGCCAGCGCCTAGGGTGGCTGCGTGCATGTGCCAGACCACTTCAGCCTTCCCGAGGACCGCCTGCAGCAACTGCTCGCCGAGGTGCGTCCTGGCAATCTCGTGACCGTCCATGAAGACGGACCGCTGTCGACCTTCGTCCCCATGCACTGCGAATCCCGCGGCGGATCCCGCGTGCTGGTCACCCACCTGGTGCGCAACAACCCCCAGGCCCGGACCCCGATCACCGGCCGTGGGATGGCCATCTTGGACATCGCCGACGCGTACGTCTCGCCCCACTGGTACGCCACCAACCAGGAACTGCCCAACGTCCCGACCTGGGATTACCTGACGATCCATGCCTGGGGCTCCGTCCGTATCGACCCGAGTCCCGACGCAGCGCTTCGCGCCGCAAGCGCCCTGACCGAGCGTATGGAGGGGCCCGAAGTGCTCGACGCCGTCGGGGCGGAGAAGTTGGGCCTCATGGCGCGCGCCATCGTCGGCGTCGAACTCGAGATCGACCGGATCGAGGCGAAGGCCAAGATGAGCCAGAACCGCCATCCCGACGACATCCGCAGCCTCATCCAGCACTTCGAGCAGCACGGTCCCGCAGAGGTGGCCGGCTACCTCCGCGAGGTGAGCCTCCCACATGCCGAGCGCCGCTTCGGCACTATCGAACGGCTCCGGACCCGCGCTTTCCCCGCTGAGGTCCTAGAGACGCCGTAGGTATTCCCTGTCGCCCAGCAGTTCCAGCCGGCGCCATAGGAGGCTGCCGGGGACCGCTTGGCTCGTGTGAGCCCGCACCGCCATCATCTGGACGTCCCTGGTGACGGGGAGCGAATGGTGGAGGTCACCTTTCGGGTAGCCGACCAGGTCGGTCCCGAACTCCTCGTTGACGGCGTCGGCGACCCCCTCGGGAAGCGCCCACCCGAGGATCTGTACACCGTCCTCCCTGGCCACGGTGACGGCGGCCTCCGTGGCCGCCCTGTGATCCGGATGACCGGTGACGCCCTCCAGCGGGTCAAAGGTCAGCAGGAGATCGGGATGGAACTCCGCCACGCTCATCCTGACGCGTGCGGCGAGGATGGCTGGATCCTCCGCGGCCAGCCCGCCGTCGGGGTAGTCGCACAGCTCGAAGGCTGCGACGCCCAGTGCCTGACACGCCGTACTGAGTTCGAGTTCGCGCTGGGCGCTCAGCTCAGGGTTGGCCCCCAGGGTGGAGGCCTCGCCCTTCGTGAGGCACAGCACCTGAACCCGAGCCCCATCTGAGACGTAGTGGTCGATGACGGCGCCGAGGCCGAAGGATTCGTCATCCGGATGCGCGATGACGGCCAACACTCTCTGAGCGGAAGGAACGTGGTTCATGATCCGAGGCTAGCCATCCGGATGCGCCCAGATCCCCTGATGTGCCAAGAAAGCATGACCGAGGACGCGTCGAGGAGCCGACGCGGCTGGCGCTTCAGATCCTGGGGCCGCGGGTCTGGCGCTGACCGGCGGATCGCCCAACCCCGCGTAGAGTCGGGCCGTGCCCCGCCCCGTCGTCCTGGTTTTGATCGCGATCGCTTCCGTCCAGTTCGGGGCGGCGATCGCCAAGTCCATCTTCGACTCGGCCCATCCCGTCACCCTCGCGTTCCTGCGGGCCCTCATCGGCGCGGTCATCTTCCTCGCCTTCTCCCGGCCGCAGGTCACCGGACGCAGCGGTGGCGACTGGCTGGTCGTCGTCGCCTACGGCCTGTGCCTCTCGGGGATGAACATGCTGATCTACCTCAGCTTCCAGCGCATCCCCATCGGGCTGGCCGTCACGCTCGAATTCGTCGGCCCACTGGCCCTGGCCGTGCTCGGTTCACGCAGGTGGCTGGACATCCTCTGGGTCTCGCTCGCGGCGACCGGCGTGGTGCTGCTGGGCGCGGGGCCCACCGTCGTTGACCCACTCGGCATGGTGTTCGCCCTGGCTGCCGGCGCCCTCTGGGCGGGCTACATCGCGTTGGCGGGCCCCGTGGGCAGGCGATGGGAGGGCATGAGTGGGCTCACCGTCGGCAGCCTCATCGGCGCCGCGGCCCTGATCGTTCCGGGCACCCTGCTGGCCGACGGCGCGTTCGGCGACCTCAGGGTGCTCGGTGTCATGGCCGCCGTAGCGCTGCTCAGCACCGTGATCCCGTATGCCATGGAACTGCAGGCCAGGCGATCCCTGAAGGCCGCGTCGTTCTCGATCCTCATGAGCCTCGAGCCCGCTGCGGCCGCACTCTTCGCCTGGATGGTGCTGGGGGAGTGGCTGCGTTGGCCCGAATGGGTGGCGATGGCCTGCGTCATTGTCGCCTCCATCGGCGCGATCAGGACGGCGCGGCAGTGATGGGACCCAACTACCACGGTTGAGCTCCACGCGGCACAATGGGGGCGTCAGACCAACCGACCACACCACAAGGAGTGCCCCATGAGTGGAGTCATCACCGTCCACCGCAACGACCAGGCGGAACAGATGGAGCTGACTACCACGACCACGGGGCTCGATCTCTTCGGTGAGGACCGCACGGTCGTCGCCATGCGCGTCGCCGGGGAACTCCTGGACCTCCAGCGCGAACTGGCCGACGGCGACGTTGTCGAGCCGGTCGCCATCGACAGCCCGGAGGGCCTCTCGATCCTGCGCCACTCGTGCGGCCACGTCACCGCGCAGGCGCTGCAGGACCTGCATGCCGACGCGCGGCTGGGTATCGGCCCGCCCATCACGGACGGCTTCTACTACGACTTCCAGGTGGACCCGCTGACCCCTGAAGATCTCAAGTCCATCGAGAAGAAGATGGGCCAGATCATCAAGGCACGCCAGCGTTTCGTGCGCCGCGTCGTGACAGACGAAGAGGCCCGCGCGGAGCTGGCTGACGAGCCGTTCAAGCTCGAACTCATCTCCGCAAAGTCCAGCGCTTCGGATGACGACGGCTCCTCCGTCGAGGTCGGCGCCGGCGAACTCACCATCTACGACAACCTCAACCGCGACGGCTCGGTGGCGTGGAAGGACCTCTGCAGGGGCCCCCACATCCCGCACACCGGTTACCTCGGCAACGGCTGGGCACTCACCCGCACCTCCGCCGCCTACTGGCGCGGGGACCAGCGCAACGCCGGCCTCCAGCGCGTGTACGGCACCGCGTGGCCGTCGAAGGACGAACTGCAGGCCTACAAGACGCGGCTGGACGAGGCCGCCAAGCGCGACCACCGCAAGCTCGGCACCGAACTCGACCTGTTCAGCTTCCACGAGATGGTGGGCTCGGGCCTCCCGCTGTTCCACCCCCGCGGCGGGGTGATCAAGCGCGAAATGGAAGATTACGTGCGCACCCGCCACATCCAGGAGGGCTTCGACTACGTCGGCACGCCACACATCGCCAAGGAGGAACTCTTCTACACCTCCGGCCACCTGCCGTACTACGCCGATGGCATGTTCCCCCCCATCCTGGAGGACGCCGAGCGCGACGAGCAGGGCAACGTCGTCAAGGGTGGCCAGGCGTACCGCCTCAAGGCCATGAACTGCCCCATGCACAACCTGATCTTCTCGTCGCGTGGCCGTTCCTACCGTGACCTGCCCTTGCGCTTCTTCGAGTTCGGCACCGTGTACCGCGACGAGGCCTCGGGCGTGGTGCAGGGACTGACCCGCGTGCGCTCCATCACGCAGGACGACTCGCACAGCTACTGCACCAAGGAACAGGCGCCGGACGAGGTGCGCCACCTGCTGCGCTTCGTCTTGTCGCTGCTGAACGATTTCGGGCTCACCGACGTTGCGCTGGAGGTCTCCACCCGCGACGAGGACGGCAAGAAGAAGGACAAGTTCATCGGTTCCGACGAGCAGTGGGCAGAGGCGACCGAGATCCTCGAAGGCATCGCCCGCGACTCCGGCCTGCCCGTGGTCGCAGACCCCGGCGGTGCCGCCTACTACGGCCCGAAGATCTCCATCCAGGCGAAGGACGCGATCGGTCGCACCTGGCAGATGTCGACCATCCAGTACGACTTCAACCAGCCGGAGCGCTTCAACCTGCACTACACGGCCTCGGACGGCTCGCACCAGCAGCCGGTGATGATCCACTCGGCGAAGTTCGGCTCCATCGAGCGGTTCATGGGCGTGCTCATCGAGCACTACGCCGGCGCGTTCCCCGCCTGGCTCTCGCCGGTCCAGGTCACCGCGATCCCGGTGGCCTCCGAGTTCGACGAGTACCTCGGCGGCGTCGTCGCTCAGCTCCAGGCGAAGGGCGTGCGGGTGGACTTCGACACCTCCGACGACCGGTTCGGCAAGAAGATCCGCAACGCCACCCAGGGCAAGGCCCCGTTCATCCTGATCGCCGGCGGCGAGGACCGCGACGGCGGCACGGTGTCGTTCCGGTTCCGTGACGGGTCGCAGCGCAACGCCGTGAGTGTCGACGACGCGGTGACCACCATCGTCGACTTCATCGGGTCGCGCTCCAACGAGTCGCCCACCGCCGGCGAGTGACCATGGACGACATTGAGGCGTCCGGCACGCTGCCCGGTGTGCCGGACGCGTTCCAGCGCCTGTGGACCCCGCACCGCATGGTCTACATCGAGGGGGAGGGCAAACCCACGGGCGGTCACGACTGCCCCTTCTGCACCTCACCCAAGCGCACGGACGACGACGGGTTGGTCGTCGCCCGCGGCGAGCATGCCTACGTGGTGATGAACCTGTTCCCGTACTCGCCCGGGCATCTGCTGGTGTGCCCCTACCGGCACGTCGCCGACTACACGGACCTGACGCCTGAGGAGACCCGCGAGGTTTCCGAGTTGACACAGCGGGCGATGCGCGTGGTGCGGTCCGTCTCGAAGCCCCACGGCTTCAACATCGGCATGAACCAGGGCGACGTGGCGGGGGCGGGCATCGCCATGCACCTGCACCAGCACATCGTCCCGCGCTGGAAGGGCGACATGAACTTCATGCCCGTCATCGCCCAGACCAAGGCCGTGCCACAACTCCTCGGCGACGCCCGCAGGCTGCTGGCCGAGGCCTGGCACCGCTGACGTGGACCTCAGCTCAGCTGTCTGGGCGGTGGGCCGACGGGTGCCCCGGCGGCTCGGCGACGCCTTCGCGCGCTTTGCCGCGCCACTCGTCTCGCTGAAGCGGCTGCCGGCCGTCGACGCGTGGGCGGATTCGGTGGAGCACGCAACCGGCGCCAGGCCGACGAGCGGGCAACGCCTTCGGCTGCTGACCAACTGGATCCGCAACAACCTGTGGTCACTGAGCCTCGCGGGGTGGAGCGACGAGGAGATCCTCCGGGTCGTGTCGATCGACGACGACCACCTGGCCAGGCTGCGGGATTCGGTGGCAGGTCCGGGGCTCGTCGTGGCGCTGCCCCACATGGGTTCCTGGGACTTCGCCGGTGCCTGGGCGGCCAGGGCCGGGCTCAAGGTGGTCAGTGTCGCCGAACGCCTGCCCAACGGGGTCTACGAGCGTTTCGCCGAGGCCCGCGCCGGCATGGGCATGATCATCTACCCCGTCGACCAGCCGGATGTGATGCGTCTGCTGGCCGAGGACGTGAAGGCCGGCAGGCTGGTGTGCCTGCTGGCTGACCGTGACCTCTCCTCCCGGGGCCTCAAGGTGCCGTGGCCGGGGGCCGACGCGCTCGTGGGCGTGCCCGCGGGTCCGGCGCTCCTCGCGCGGCGCACGGGGGCCGATCTCCGGGTCACCACCACGTATTTCGACGGTGACCGGCTCAGGCTGGAAGTCTCGGAACCCATCGGGGGCGACAGCGCCGAGGAACTGATGACGGGTGCCGTGGAGGTCTTCGCCGATGCCGTGCGGCGACACCCGGAGAGCTGGCTGATGCTGCGCAAGGTGTTCGTGTGAGCCTCCGCGTCGCGCTCGTGTGCCCGTACTCGCTGGACCAGCCGGGCGGCGTCGCGACGCACGTGCTGGGGCTCGCGGCCTGGCTCAGGAGCCGTGGCCACCGGGCCTTCGTGGTGGCACCGGGCACGGGGCCGTCGAGCGACGACGTGCACCTGCTGGGGAGGGCGGTGAGCCTGCCGTTCAACGGCGCAGTGGCGCACCTGGGGGTGCTGCCCGATCAGGCGATGGAGACACGCGCAGCGATCGACGGCGCCGATCTGGTCCACGTCCACGAGCCGCTGACGCCGGGAGTCGCCTACGCGGCGGCGCGGTCGGCTCGGGACAGGCTCGTGGTGACCCACCACGCCCACTTCCGGCCCGGCCTCCTCGCGGTTCCGCTCCGGCTCCGCGCGGCACTGCTGCCGCCCCGCCAGAGCGTCGCGGTGTCGGAAGCGGCCGCAGAGACGGCGCGCATCGTCACGGGCGCGGCTCCCGTCGTCGTGCCCAACGCGGTGGAGGTGCCGGCCGGGCCGCCGGCGGCGAAGCAGGGCGACGTGGTGCTGTTCCTCGGCCGGCTCGACGAACCGCGGAAGGGGTACCCCACCTTCGCGGCACTGGCCGGTCTGGTTCCCGAGGCGACCTTTGTGGCCATCGGCCCCGGCGCCGGGGGAGCGCCGCAGGTCCGCGAACTCGGCGCCCTCAGCGACGAGGAACGCAACCGTTGGTTGGCCGAGGCTCGCGTGCTCGTGGCCCCCAACCGCTTCGGGGAGTCCTTCGGCATCATCCTGATCGAGGCGTTGGCCCGGGGCTGCGCGGTGGTCGCCAGCGACCTGCCCGCCTTCCGGGCCGTCGTCGATGACGACGCGGTGGCGTCCTTCTTCCCGCCCGACGACCTGGCCGCGGCGTCGGCGCAGCTGCGCGCGCGCCTCGCCTCCCCGGCGGACCCTGTCTTGGCCTGGCAGTCCGCGAGGCGCTTCTCCTGGGATGTGGTCGGCCCCCAGATCGAGGACGTCTACTCCAGTGCCCTCGCAGGCAGGTAGGCGACGCGGCAAAACCCGCGGGCCTGTCTGCGCGATGGCCTAGGCTGGCAATGTGCAAGCATCGCTGGTTCCTCCTCAGGAGTTCGACACTGACGCGGTGCTCACCCTGCCCAACGTGCTGAGTTTCATCCGGCTCCTCGGCGTCCCGCTGTTCACTTGGCTCATCATCTCCGGGCAGGATGTCGCGGCCGTCACGCTGCTCGCCGCGTTCGGTGCCACAGACTGGTTCGACGGCTTCCTCGCCCGCCGCCTCAAGCAGCGCAGCCCGCTCGGGGCCAAGCTCGACCCCGTCGCAGACCGGCTGTACATCCTCGCCGCCCTGGTGGCGCTGTTGGTGCGCGACATCGTGCCCGTCTACTTCGTGGTCGTGCTCGTGGCCCGCGACGTGATGTTGGCGCTCCTGGTGCCGGTGCTCAAGCGCCACGGCCTGGTTGCGCTGCCCGTGAACTGGGTGGGGAAGGCCGGCACCATGCTGCTGCTCCTCGCCTTCCCGCTGATCCTGCTGGGGGCAGGCTCGTCCCTGGGCTGGGATTGGGCGCACTGGACGGGGTGGAGCTTCGGCTGGGCCGGCGCCGTCGCGTACTGGGCCGCGGGTTCGTTGTATGTGCGCGAGACGATTCTGCTCGGGCGGGAGGCCCGGTGAGGCGTCGCCCCGATGCCAGCATGAGCCTGCTCACAGACCTGCAGGCAGAGGCGCTGGAGCCGGAGTACCGCAGCACCACCGCCCCCCGGAACCGGCCGGCACGCCTGGCCGTGGTGGTGGCCCTCGTGGTGATCCTGCTCACCGTCGCCGTCCTCCAGACCACCCGCAGCACAGGCAGCGCGGCCGAGCAGCGCCAGGAACTGCTCGACCGAGTGGCCGGCGCGCGGGAGCGGCAGGCCGTCCTCGGCGACACCGCCTCGGAGCTCGAGGACGAGGTTCGCCAACTAGGCGCCGAAGCCCTCGGAGACCCCGCTGAACGGGACCTCCTCCTGCTCCTGGACAGGCTCTCCGGCGCCTCGTCCGTCACGGGCCCCGGCATCATCGTGACCGTGGACGACGCAGATGACGCCACCTCCGCTCAGGGCATGGTGCTCGACGGCGACCTCACCCGCCTCGTCAACGGCCTGCGGCAGGCTGGGGCGGAGGCCATCAGCGTCAACGGCCGGCGGCTCAGTGTGCTCACCCCCATCCGCAGCGCCGGTGCCGCAATCACGGTTGACTACGTGTCCCTCAGCCCGCCGTACCGGCTGGAGGTCATCGGCAATCCTGATACGCTCCAGGCCAGATTCAACGAAACCACCGGGGCAGCGTGGTGGCACCTCATCGTGCAGAACTACGGGCTGTCCATGACCATCACCCAGGCCGACGACGACCTCACCCTTCCGGCTGACCCCGGCATGACGGTGCGCTACGCGAAACAGAAGTAGGGGACATTCCATGTACGCGATTCTCGGACTCATCGCCGGCGTGGTGCTCGGCGTCGTCCTCCAGCCCACGCTGCCGCCGGTGCTCGCCCCCTACCTGCCCATCGCGATCGTCGCGGCCTTCGACGCCATCCTGGGCGCCACCCGGGCCTATCTCGAGGGCATCTTCTCAGACCGCGTGTTCCTCGTTTCCTTCCTGTCGAACGTCGTGATCGCAGGCCTCATCGTGTTTGTCGGCGACCAGATCGGCGTAGGGTCCCAGCTCTCCACCGGCGTGGTGGTCGTCCTCGGGATCCGCATCTTCACGAATGCCGCAGCCATCCGGAGGGCGGTCCTGCATGCCTGAGCCCGTGGAAGAGGTGCCGGTGGACGAGGCGCGGGAGCCGCGTCGGGCCGCCGCTAAGACCCAGCGCAGTCTCCTGCGCGACTTCTTCCGGCCCAGCCGTGGCCAGTTCGTCGTCGGGCTCGCGCTGTTCCTGACCGCGCTGATCGTCGTGTTGACGCTGCGCTCGCAGGCCACCCAGCCGGAGTTCGCCAACGTCCGGCAGGCAGACCTCATCCAACTCCTGGACAACGTCACCGGTGAGACCCGCCGCCTCGAGGAACAGGTGCGGGAACTGGAGCGCTCGCGCACGGAACTGCTGAGCGGCGCAGACCGCGACCAGGCGGCGCGCGAGGAGGCCGCGCGGCGTCTCGAGCAGGCCCGCATCATCGCCGGCACGGTCCCTGCAGTAGGTCCCGGCATCCGCATCGAGATCCAGGACCCGGGCGAGCGCGTCACAGCCGAACTGCTGCTCAACGCCGTCGAGGAGCTGCGCGACGCCGGTGCTGAGGTGATCGAGCTGAACGACGCCGTCCGGCTGGTGATGAATTCCTACTTCTCTGCGGACGAGACCGGGGCGGTGACGGCCGACGGCGTTGCCCTGGCTGAGCCCTACGTCATCGATGCGATCGGCGACCCGGCCACCCTGGAGGCCGGCGCACGGTTCCGTGGCGGCCTGGTGAGTGAGATCGAGGGGGAACGGGTCGGCGGCAGGGTCACGATCGAGCAACTGGAGGCCGTCGACATCTCCTCCGTGGTGGAAATTGCGGAGCCGCAGTTCGCGCGCCCCCGTTAACAGGCTTGCCCACGGGTGATAAGTTTCCTCACGTAGCCTTTCAAATGGCCTGGACAGGGGAATGAGCCCACCCCGCTGAGACGAGGAAGTGACTCCGATGAAGTGCCGCACTTGTGGATCTGAGAGCCCGGTCGAGGCAAGGTTCTGCAGCAATTGCGGCGCCTCGCTGACTGACCCCACCGGTGACACCACCACGATGTTCCCGGTCACGGCTGAGGAACCCACTGAATCCGTACAGCTGACAGACCAGGAGCGGGAAGCGGCCAAGACCCTGGCCGCCGGCAACGCCCTGCTGATCGTCAACCGTGGCCCGGGCAACTCGAACCGGTTCCTCATCGACTCGGACATCACCAATGTCGGCCGCCACCCGGAATCGGACATCTTCCTCGACGACATCACCGTCTCAAGGCACCACGCGAAGTTCGTCCGCAGCGGCGGCAAGCTGTACCTGGAGGACCTGGGGAGCCTCAACGGCACCTACGTCAACCGCACGCTCTTGGACGGGCGCACCGTGCTGCGCGAAGGTGACGAGATCCAGATCGGAAAGTACCGGGCCACGATCTCGCTGAGTGAGCCCGGACTGGGCTGATGTCGGGAGCGGCGCGGACCATCGGCGTCGTACTGGAGATGATCCGTCCCGAGTTCCCTGACATCTCCGTATCCAAGCTGAGGTACCTCGAAACAGAGGGACTGATTTCACCGGACAGGCAACAGCCGTCCGGCTATCGCAGATTCTCCCAACAGGACGTGGACAGGCTGCTGTACGTGTTGCGTGCGCAGCGTGACCGCTACCTACCGCTGAAGGTGATCCGTGAGGAACTGGAGGCCATCGACCGCGGTGAAGAGCCGCCGGACCACGATGCCCACCCGGTGGAGGAGTCGTCGGAACCGAGGCAGCGGCGGACCCCCAGCACGGGGGTCGGGCTCATGGCCCGGCGCCAGGTGCTCGCGGAGTCCGGCCTCGGCGAGGCCGCGCTGATCCAGCTGGAGCGGCTGCGCATCATCCAGCCCCGGCGCGGTTCCCAGCTGTACGGCCCAGAGGCTGTGGCGCTGGCCCGCTCCGCCAAGAAGCTCGCAGACTACGGGGTCGACCTCCGCCAGATGCGGGTGTTGCAGCAGGCAGCCGCGATGGAGGCCGCCCTCGTCGAGCAGATCCTCGAGCAGTACCGGCGCAGGCAGGGCCCGCCGCCTGAGGTGGTGCGCGACCTCTACAGATCAGTGCTCCAGGCACACGCCGCGCTGCTTCACGGGCAGATTCACTGAGCTAATGTGTGTCCATGATCGGCCTTGAAGTGCTCGGCATCCGGATCATTTCTCCGGAGGACCCGCCCGTGCTGCTGTTGCAGGAGGAGGGGGGTACCCGCTGCCTGCCTGTCTGGATCGGCGCGCCTGAGGCGGCGGCCATCGCTGTTGCCATGGAGGGCCAGCAGCCGGAGCGGCCCATGACGCATGATCTGCTCGGCGCCGTCCTCCAACTCCTGGAACCTGGCGAGGGCATCGTCGTGATCGAGTCGGTCGACGACGGGGTGTACCAGGCCTCGCTGCATGCCGGCGGCCACGAGATCGACGCTCGGCCCAGCGACCTGGTGGCAGTGGCCGTCCGGCTCGGCTGGCGCATCGAGTGTCCGCGAGCCCTGATGGACCGGGTGGGCGTCGAGGTGGACACCGCGCCCACAGACGAGGTGGAGGCCTTCCGGGCGTTCCTGGACCGAGTCACCCCTGAGGATTTCGAGGACGACGGGAACCCCGAGCACTGAACCTACGACGCGCAACCCTCAAGCTGAGGTCGAACCACATCAGTGCAAATATCACCGGTGTTGGGCGTGTCGTTGACCCGCGGCCGGAGCGACGGTTAGCGTCATAAGAGTCGTCGGTGATCCACCACCGGCGCGGTGAGCAAAGCGAGGAATCGTGACCAAGAAGGCAGCGCTGCAGGAAGTGCTCTTTGACGGCGATTTCGCCCCTGTGCCCAGCGACACGGGCTACCGGGGCCCCATCGCGCACCGCGTCGCCGGCATCACCTATCGGCAGCTGGACTACTGGGCCCGCACCGGGCTCGTCGTCCCCTCCATCCGTAACGCCGAGGGCTCCGGCACCCAGCGCCTCTACTCCTTCCGCGACATCCTGCTCCTGCGCGTGGTGAAGCGGTTCCTGGACGTGGGCATCTCCCTGCAGCAGATCCGGTTGGCCATCGAGCACCTGCGTGAGCGCGGCGTCGACGACCTGACGGAACTCACCCTCGTGTCAGACGGCTTCAGCGTCTACGAAGTGACGTCCGCGAACGAGCTCTTCGACCTGTCCCGCGGCGGCCAGGGCATGTTCATGATCTCCGTCAGTAGCGTCTGGCGCGAGCTCGAGGGCACCCTCGCCGAACTGCCCGGGGAGCGAATCTCCGACGCGCCCACCGAGGATCATCCGGCGGACGAGCTGGCCATGCGCCGCCGTACCAGGGCCGTCTGAGCACCTGCCTGACCCAAAGGGTCTGCCCGTAGCAACCGCTTCCCGGTAGTGTCCTTCGTGTGAAGGACTGGATTGAGAAGATCACCAGCAAGCCCGTCGTCGCCCATGCCATGGCGGCCAACGAGCGCTACGGCAAGCGGATGGGTCCACAGTTCGCCGGCGCCGTGACCTACTTCACCGTGCTGTCCATGGTGCCCATCCTCATGTTCGCCTTCGCCATGTTGGGCCTCACGCTCACTGTGCTGCGCCCAGATCTCCTGGAACAGGTCCAGAACGCCATCACCGCACAGCTCGGTGACGAGGGCGTCGGCAAGGACATCGGGGAGTTCATCACAGAGACGCTCTCCGGCTGGCGCGGCATCTTCGGAATCGGCCTGCTGACCGCCGCCTACTCGGGAACCAACTGGGTGGGCAACCTCAAGCGCGCCGTGCGCGTCATGTGGGCTGACAAGTTCTCCGACGCCACGGTCAAGTCCAACTTCTTCGTCGAGCTGCTCATCAATCTGGCGATCTTCGTCGGCCTGCTCATCGCCATGGGCGTCGGCGTGGGCGTGTCCCAGGTGGGCCACGGGCTCAGCCAACAGGTCATCGGCTGGCTGGGCTGGGAGGACGTCCCGGGGATCGGCATCCTGTGGCGACTCATCACCGTCGGGCTGACGTTCGTGGTGAGCTGGCTGCTGATGGCGTTCCTGTTCATCGTGATGCCGCGCAGGGCGGCGCGGCCCCGCGCCTGGCTCATCGGCACGCTGATCGGCGCCACGCTGCTGACCATCCTGCAGTCGGTGGCTGGGCTCATCATGGGTGTCTTCGGCGGCAACGCGGCTGTCGGGGTGTTCGGTCCCATCATCGTGATGATGCTGGTGTTCAACCTCTTGGCCACCATCATCCTGATGACCGCCGCGTGGGTGGGCACCGATCACGTCTGGCAGGCCGAGAACGCCCGCAAGTACGCAGATGAGCATTCCGGGCTGGCCAACGAGATCGACATCGACACCGACGTCGAGCCGGTCCTCTCCGCGCGACGGGCCAGCCAGCGCTGGGCGGCCACCAAACCCCTCGACGATCTCCGCGGCGCCGCAGCTGCGCTTCCGGAACCGGACCCGGACACCTACGTCCGCCAGGACGTCGCGGCCCGCGGGATGAAGGCCAACCTGGGGATCGGGTACGGCGTCGGCGCCGCCACCGGCCTGGGCATCGGCGCGCTGCTCGTCGGCCTCGTGCGCTTCGTGTTGCGCCGCTGAGAACCAGAAACCGGCCGCCCTGACGGGCGGCCGGTCTGTGCCCTCAGCGTCCGTTCAGGACGAGTGGGCGGGTATGGATGTGCTCAGTGGGCCTGGGCCGGAGCGGGGAACTCCTGGCCGATGGCTCCCAGCATCTCCTTGTACCAGTCCTGGTTGATGTCGAAGGCCTTGCCGCCCTTGATGCGGTCGAACGCGATGGCGGAGAGCACGTCGCCGTTCTCCTCGTCGTGGCCGATGACGCCGGGCTCGCCGGCGAGGGCCTTGTCCACCGCCAGATCCGTGCACTGCTTGATGAGCGCCAGGTCTGCGTCGTTGGCAGCGGCGGAGCGGCTGAAGTAGCCGGACTTCTGGATCAGCACCTTCTCGGCGTTGAGCTTCTTGGCGAACTGGTCGGCGAACCAGGCGCCGGGGTTCACGTCGTTGAGGCGGACGTGGCCGAAGGGGTCCCGCGGCACCTCTTCGCCGGCCGCTTCCATCTCGGCGACGATCGAGTCGAGGCCGGCACCTTCAGACAGGAAGATGGTCACGTTGCCGACCTCATCCATGATCTTGTTGAGGCGCTCAGACTCCTTGGCGATGTTGATCTCGCCCTCCGGCACGTACACGCCGTGCACGTCCCACGCGTCCTTCGAGAGGCCGATCTCGGGCAGCCACTCCTGCTCGTTCAGCCATTCGCGGTACTTCTGCGCGGTGGCGGCGGTCAGCCAACCGCAGTGGCGGCCCATGACCTCGTGCACGATCAGCATGCGCGAGCCGGAGTTGTGTTCAGCCACGACGTTCTGCGCGAAGATCGAGCCCTGCTCGGCCGCGGTCCAGGCACCCAGCGACTGACGGATCGGGATGACGTCGTTGTCGATGGTCTTGGGCAGGCCCACGACCGTCAGGCCGTAGTCGTGCTCGGCCAGGTAGGCGGCCAGGTCTGCGGCGGTGGTGTTGGTGTCGTCGCCACCGATGGTGTGCAGCACCTCCACGCCGTCGGCGACGAGGCGGTCAGCGGCCACCTGGAGCGGGTTGGCGCCCTCTTCGACAAGGCCGCGCTTGACGAGGTCCTTGGCGTTGGTCAGCTTGACGCGGGAGTTGCCGACGGGGGAGCCGCCGAACTTGTGCAGGAGAGCGGCGTTCTTGCGGACGGTGTCGTCGACGACAAGGAAGTCGCCTTGGAGGAGGCCCTGGTACCCGTGGCGGTAGGCAATGATGTCAACCTCCGGCGCGACCTCGGTGTAGCGCTCGATGAGTCCGCCGATCGCCGAGGAAAGGCAGGGAGCGAAGCCGCCGGCCGTGAGGATGGCTACCTTCTTGACCATGAGTGTCCTTTCATGTGTGGTGCGACGCGTAGCGCGTCACAGGCCAGCCTATTGCACCGTCGAATGAGGCTCCTCATGGGGGCCTTATCCACAGGCCGTTCGCGGACCCGGAACGTGACCCCTCCCGTTGGCAGGATGGCGGCATGGGGCGACATCGAGACGAGCGTGGGCTGAGCAACTCCGTGCAGGCCGCCCTGCTGTTACCTGTTGGTCTCGGCCTGTTCCTCGCCCTGCTCCAGTGGGCGATGGTGTCGTGGGCGGAGGGCAGCGCCATCGCCGCAGCGCAGCAGGGCGCCTCCGTCGCAGCAGTGGAGGGCGCGACGGCGGGGGAGGGGCGAGCCGCCGCCCTGCAGGCCGCCTCCAACGGCTCCCTGACTGGTATTGCTGCGGAGGTCACCCGCGGCGCCCGGCTGACCACGGCCACGGTGACCGGACGGGCGGTCGTCGTGGTGTGGCCACGGGACATCAGCCGGACGGTCGTCGTGACGACGGAGCGGGTGACGCAGTCGTGATCCGTGGGGAGCGGGGCCTCGCGGTCTCGGTCGAGGCCGCCGTCGTGCTGCCTGCGCTGGTGCTGTTCATCGGCCTGCTGCTGACGCTGGCGCGGGGGGTGCTGGCGGAACAGCACGTCGGCGCCGCCGCGGCTGCCGGAGCGAGGGCAGCATCGTTGGAGCGGAGCGTGCCCGCCGCCCAGCGGGAGGCCCGCTCCGCCGTCGAACGGGCTCTGCTGCAGCGCAACGTGGCGTGCCGGCACACGGCTGTGGACACCGACGCGTCCGGGGTCGCGAGGGCGCTCGGGAGCCAGGCGTCGGTCCTGGTGTCCATCACCTGCGCCGTCGAGTTGGCCGACATCTCGCTGCCGTTCATCCCGGGCACGATTTCGGTGACAGCTGAACGTGCTTCCCCGGTCGACCCGCTCCGGGGCAAGTAGCATCAGAGACATGGCAGCTCAGCAACGACGCATTGGACAGTTCTCCGTTTCACCCATCGGCCTGGGCGGAATGCCGGCCTCGTTCGAGGGCGCACCGCGCGACAGGGGGATCGCGATGGTCCACGCAGCCCTGGACGCCGGGATCACCCTGATCGACACGGCCGACATCTACGCACCGTCGTGGGACAAGATGGGCCACAACGAGCAGCTCATCGCCGAGGCCCTGCGCACCTACAGCGGCGACACCTCGGAGGTGGTGGTCGCGACGAAGGCCGGGATCACCCGCGCCGAGGGAGAGAAGTGGGGCCGCAACGGCTCCGCCGACTATCTGCGCAGCCGGCTCGAAGCGTCGCTCGAGAACCTCGGCGTCAGCCGGCTCGACCTCTACTACCTCCACCGGCCGGACCGCAGCATCACGTACGCCGCCGAGGTGGAGGCCTTCGCCCAGTTCAAGCGCGAGGGCCTGGTGGCGGAGGTGGGCATCTCCAACGCCAATGTCGAGGAGATCGCCATCGCCCTCGAAGTGCTGGGCGACGGTGGGCTCGCCGCCGTCCAGAACGAGTTCTCGCCTCGCTTCAACCACACAAGCAAGCAGGAACTCGACTACTGCTCCGCCCGCGACATCGCCTTCCTGCCGTTCTCGCCCCTGGGTGGCACGGGCGGACCTGCCGCGAAGGTGGGCGAGAACTACCCGGTCCTCGCGGAGACGGGCGAGGCACACGGCGTGAGCCCCCAGCAGGCCCTACTGGCCTGGATGCTGGCGCTCGACGAGCACCTCATCCCCATCCCCGGCTCCTCACGGCCGGAGACCATCGCGGATTCGGCAGCCGCCATGGACCTTGCGCTGACAGGCGATGAAGTTGCCAGGATCAGCCATGAACTCCTGGCCCGTGGGTAGCCTGGATCAATGGCTCAGTACTTCGATGTGCATCCTGACAACCCCCAGCCGCGCACTCTCGCGCAGGCTGCCCGGATCCTGGCCGACGGTGGGCTGATCGTCTACCCCACGGACTCCTGTTTCGCGCTCGGATGCGCCCTCGGCAACGCGGAGGGCATCGAGCGCATCAGGCGCATCCGCAACCTGGATGACAAGCACCACTTCACGCTCGTCGTCGACGAGTTCGCCAAGCTGGGTGAGTACGTGCAGATGGACAACCGGGTGTTCCGGGCCGTGAAGGCGGCCACGCCCGGGCCGTACACGTTCATCCTGCAGGCCACCCGGGAAGTGCCCAAGATGATGATGCATCCCAAGAAGCGCACCGTCGGCGTCCGCATCCCCGATCATCGCACCACGCTGGATCTGCTGGCCACCTACGGTGCGCCCCTCTTGTCCTCGACCCTCCTGCTGCCCGGCCATGAGGAGGCGCAGACCGACGGGTGGGCGATCAAGGAACTGCTGGACCACCAGGTGGAAGCGGTGATCGACAGCGGTGACTGCGGCGTCGAACCCACCACGGTGATCGACATGACCGGCGATGTGCCGGAGGTCGCCCGGGTGGGCGCCGGAGACCCGGCGCCGTTCGAGGAGTAAGGCCTCAGGTCAGGAAGCGGATGGTGGCGGGGTAGCGGTAGGTCCGGCCCTGGCGGTAGGCGGCGGTGCCCTGCAGCGCGCCGAGGATCGCCAGCACGAAGTATCCCGCCGCGATGAACCAGCCGATCACCGGGATGAACGCCAACAGAGACGCCAGCGAGCGGGTGATGGCGAAGTTGAGGATTTCCTTGACGTGCTCGTCCTGCAACGGGTGCTTCCCCTTGTCCACCACGAAGAAGATCAGGGCAGGCACGATTCCGAACAGAGCTGAGAGCCAGTAGTTGAGGAGCATGTTCTGCTCCAGCTGGGCCGGTAGCCGGGCCGGGAGGTAGCCCTGTCTGGGCACCAGGGGATAGGCCATCGGCGGCTCGTAGAGATCATGCGCACCCGGGGTGTCGCCGCGGTACCCGCGGGGAGGCGAGTAGGTGGCGTTCGGGGTCCTCGGCGGAGCCGGTGGTGGCGTCCGACCGAAGCTGCGCAGGAACGCCTCATCGGCCTGGGGTGACGGGGTCGCCGGGGGCCGGGTGTAAGGGTCGTAGGATTCGTCCGAATCATACTGATTCTGGCTCACGATGCCTCCTCATGGACGACCAGACCAGCGTAACCCCGCACCCTCCGTCAGGTTGGGGCGGGATCTCCGAACAGCAAGAGACTGCTCCCGGCCGACCGTCGGCCCCGCGCGAGGAGGGGGAGCGCGAGGCCGGCCACGGAGGTCCTGAGGTGATCCCTTTCAGCGGCGCCCGCCACCCAGCAGGTCTCCCAGAATCTGCCCGAGCACACCGCCACCGAGGCCGCCGCCGCTGGGCTGGTTGGTCTGCTGCGTTTGCGGGAGCGGGTTTTCGTCCTCGTCCGGGAACGGCATGGTGGGTGCACCGGGGGTGTTCGTCGGCGCGGGTGCCCGGAACTGCGGATCGGTCTGCGGGGTCGACGGCGGGGGAGCCTGCTCGCCTCGGCCGCCGCCCAACACCTGACCGAGGATGTCGCCGAGACCGCCACCGCCACGTCCTGTGGGTGTCGCTTCCGGCTGGCCCTGGCGCTCGTCACGGCCCATGAACTTGCCGGCGAGCCAGGACATGACGATGGGGGCGAGGATCGGGATGAGCTTCTGGATGAGGCCGCTGCCGCCGCCCAGCCCGCCGAGCTGATTCACTACCGCCTCTTCGTTGCGACCGAAGATGTTGTGGCTGATCTTGGCGCCCTCAGCGGTGTCCACCTGCGAGAGATTGACGCCACCGCGCAGCAACGCGGGATCGTGGTCCTGCAGCGCCCGGGCCAGGGATGCCTCGCCGGCGGGGTCCTGCGCGTTCGCACCGAGGCCCATGAGGAGGGCCGGCAGGGCGTTGCGCACGGCGTTCTCCACCTCGGCGCGCGGTTCTCCCACCTGGTGCGCGATCTGATCCATGGGGAGGTCGTCGAGGATCTCTTCGTAGTTGAACATGTCAGTGCTCCTTCTCTGTTCGGCACGCTGGGGGTGCAGATGCCCCACGCTACCCAAGGGCACGGGCCGTCAAGGGGAAAGCGGCGAAGCAGCGTCGCCAGACGAAGGCGCCCGGCGTCCTCGCTGTGGCGTTGAGCCTCCACCGAGGGCGCCGGGCGCCATTTCACATCAGCCGACCTCCACGGCGGGTAGCGTGGCGACGAAAGCCGCTTGAAGCACGCTGGTCCCAGCCGAATCCGCGGTGGCGTCAAACACCAGGGCGGGCCGGAAGAGACCGGTGGCGACATCCGCTTCGGTCACCGTGTACTTCGCGGTCGTGCACGCCTGCGTCGCACCGGCTGCGAGGTTGGAGTAACGACAGTTCGGAGTGCCTGTGGTCAATCCCCCGGCGAGATTGCTGGAGCGCGGGAAGGCTGTGAGCGCCGACCCCGTGTTGTTGCGGTACGTGACGCGGAACGTCAGCACATTCCCGACGGTGGGCGTGGCGATGTTGTCGGTGCGAGCCATCGTGACCGTGAGGGACCCAGGCGCTCGGCCGAAGATCTGCAACTCCCGAGCCGCGACGTAGGTGTTGGCGGGAGCCCCATATGTGCTGAGGATCTGCAGCCGCACGAACTTGGCCTGCCCCTGCAGGGAGACCAGCTTGGTGTTGGCATCATTGGCCCAGGTGCCCGTGGCCACCTCCACCAGGGAGGATGCGTCGTTGCCGATCAGCACCCGGTATTGACCAGGTCGGCCGTTGGCTGCGCCGGAACCGCCCCCGGTGTGCGGGGTGAGCACCAGCGAGCTCAACTCGATAGGCGCCGCTCCCAGAGACACGTCGATGTTGTAGGGGAGTGTCACGGCCGTGTTCCACGGCGAGTGGAACGCGGTCGTGAGATCACCGTCGAAGAGATGTGAGCTCTCTTGCCCCGGTTGGGATGCCAGCGCACTGGTCAACGTCAGTTGGGCGGCCGACACGGTGGCGGGCCGAGTGAGTCCGTCGAGAAGCGCGCCGTAGCTGCCGAGCAGCGCGGTGCGTTGGTTGGCGTCGGCCACCTGGTTGATCGCGTTGCGCAGCTGGGAGGCGACGACGTCGAGTCGCGTGCCGGGCTTCGCGTCGGCGGTGTCGCGGAGGTCGCTCAAGGCAACCCCGAGCGCGGCGGCAAACTCCGCTTGGACATTGCCCGTGCCGCCCACCTTGATCAAGCCGTGGTCGGTGACCTGATACTGCGTGGTCATCGCCGTCGCGTTGAGGCTCGGCTTGGCCGCGCCCGTGTTGGCGTCGGTCTCAGTCAGCCTGTTGTGTTCGCGGTGCTTGATGGTGACGATGTTTCCAGCAGCGGCCGGGACCGTGGTGGAGCGAGCCATGCCGCTGCGGCCGGCGTTGCCGATGAAGCTGCGGTCGAACAGCGTGGTCGTGCCGGATGTCACCGTGATGCGGGCGTATTCGTCCGTGAAGTACGAGTGGGGTGCCCCGAGCCCATCGTTGACGGTGAAGGTGGCGGTGGCGGGGTCGTGCACGACATTGGCGAAGTTGCCGTCGCCCAGTCCCAGCAGGCTGAGCTGCGTCGCGTTGACGGCGCTGCGCGCTGCCGTTGCCGGGTACGCGACAGACGCAACGGTGTTACCGCCTTGGCTCACCTTGACGCTCTGACGCTGGGGGACCGTCCCGGTGGCGGAGTCCTGCGGGAATCGCAGGGTGTAGGTGCCGATCGGCAGTTGTCCGAAGTCAGCCACACCATTGACGAACGCCGCCTGGCCGACAAGCCGGGAACCGGCCCAGAGCGTGGCGCTACGGCCCTTGATCCGGTTCGGGTCGCCGATGCTCGCCTGGGCCTTGAGGCTACCTGCGTAGCTCAGCGTCTGGAGGTCGAGGGTGGAGACGAGCTGGCCTGGGGAGGCCAGCCCCAACGTGTTCGCCGCTGCCGTCGCCATCGCGTAGTCGGTGAAGTAATCGCCCAGAGGCAGGACCGACGGCAGTTGCGCGTGGTCACGAATCGCTGTCTCGACCCTAGGGCTGACCGGGAGTCCGAACTGGGCCAACCAGGGGAGGAGGTCATAGCCCTGCTTGGCTCCCCAGTGCTCCGCGATCAGGTCGGTGCGGCTCGGCCATCCGGTGAAGGAGGGGTTTGCGCGCAACTCGCGGAGGGAGCGGTTGAAGCCGCTGAATCCGTCTGCGCCGGTGAGTTCCGCGATTCGCGCCAGCACGTCGAGACGGAGCCGCACGTTGATGGCGCCGAAGTTCTGGCCGTTGGTGCTACGGCGTGCGTCGTCCAACACCTTCTGGTCTGCCGCGCGGCCGCTGTTGTACAGCCAGTTACTCGTATGGCCGAGCACGTGCGCCTGGTATTGGTAGGCGTACACGTTGTTCCACACCTCGCCCAACTGCATGTCCAGGGGACCGTTCGACCCGGTCATCATGCCGTCGTAGCCGTGGCCGACTTCATGGAGAATCAGCCACGAGCCGGGGCCCTGCAGGTAATAGCTCACCGAGTTGTTGTTCGTGCCGATGGCGTTGTTGGGACCGTAGTAGGCAAGGCCCGGGCCGTTGATGTCCGGGCGGATGAAGTACGCCTGCGGGAGGTCGTGGTGCACGGGGTTGCTGTGCGCGTCGTCGATGCCGAGCCAACCGTTGTAGGTGCCGAGCAGGTGGCGGTAGCTCTGGATGACGTGATTCAGGTCGGTGTAGTCCGACCACGAGAGGTCCTGCATCTTGGGCAGATCCACGCGGGGGATCAGCATCGTGAACGCCTGGTCAACGATGAGCGCGAAGGGCGAGGTGCCGCCGGCCCACTGCTGGACGAAGGTCGCTTGAGAGTTGTTGAGTCGGAACTCGGGCATGACGTGCTCGGTCCCCGTCGCGACGCGGTATTCAATCTGCGGCGCGGTGGCCCATTGCTTCGAGCGTGCGAAGACGGCGCTGTCCTTCTTGGCCGTGAGCGGCAGCCACGTTCCGTCCACGGGCAAGGTCAGTTGGACGTCCTGCTGGTGATCGTCTGTGGTGAGCGCGATGGTGACGTCGCCCACACCGTTGGTGACGCGTGCTTCGACGACGGCACCGGAACTCACGGAGATGCCGAGCGATTCGCGCATCATTCCGCGGCCGCGGTTGGTGCCCACCTGGGTGATGACGTTGTTGCCGGCTGGGAGGGGAGCCAGAGTGCGGGTATGGGTGACGGCGGCCTCGGCGTTCGCCGTGCTGCTGATGGCGAACGTGATCGCCATGGCCCATGCCAGCAGTACTGCTGGCACGGTTCTCGCTAATCGAACTGAATGTGACAAGGAATCTCCAACACCAGTCGCGGTGTGACGGCGGCAGCTGCTCCCGTCCGACGTTGGCCGGGTTGTGCCGTACCGCGAAAGTAGACGGAGCGAACGGTCACGTCCGAGAGCTTTTCTCCTTGTGCTCACGTTGAGTGATCGGACGACGATGATGGGGGGTCGTACCGGGCGGTCGTTCCGTGTAGTGACATAATGTTGCTTATCGGTCATACGGTTGGGCTGCCGCCTGCACGAGATGCCGGGGCCGTCGGACCGCCCAAGGAGTTGCGTGAGAAGATGATGTGAAACTGAGGAGTTTCCATGCAGATTCTGGCGCCATGTGCCGGCCATGTGATCGCGATGCGCGACGTAGATGACCCTGTCTTCAGTGAGCAGATCGTCGGTCCCGGTGTGGGAATTGAGCCGCTGGCCGGTCCCGCGCAGATCCTTGCTCCTGCCGACGGACGGCTGCTGAAGGTCGACCCCCATGCGTTCATCCTGATGGTCGACGACAGCGTCGGCATCCTCGTGCACATCGGGATCAACACCGTGCAACTCCAAGGCGACGGCTTCGAGGTGCTCGCATCCAGAGGCGACTCCGTCAGCGCGGGCACGCCCATTGTCGCCTGGAACCCGGATGACATCGATCAGCCAGGAGTCTCCACGACGGTGGTCGTCGCCGTCATGGACCACGCACCGGATTCGGTGACGGGCGCGGCGGTCGGGGCCGACGTGGCTGTCGGCGATCCTCTGTTCACCGTCTGATCCACCGTCACCAGCAGCAGTAGCCGCCGTCGACCAACAGATCTGCACCAGTGATGTAGCTTGCGGCAGGGCTGAGCAGGAACAAGACGGGCAGGGCGATCTCGCGGGGTTCGGCCAGTCGTCCCATGGGCGTGGAGTCACGCCATATTGGCAGGAGGTCGCCTACGCGCTCCGGAGAGTTCATCGGTGTGGCGGTGTAGCCGGGGCTGACCACGTTGACCCTGATCCCGTTGCGCACCCACTCGACGGCCAACGACTTCGACAGGTGCACCACCCCGGCCTTCGCCGTGTTGTACGCGGCCTGATCGTGGTCCCGATTCGCTATGGTGGCGGAGATCGAGGCGATGTTGACGATCGCGCCGCGCCCGTTGGCGATCATCGCCCGGCCTTCTGCCTGGCAACACCAGAACAGCCCGTCCAGGTTGGTCCCTTGGACAGAGCGCCAGAACTCGGGCGTGATGTCCAGGGCCGGTGTGGGCCCTGCGATGCCGGCGTTGTTGACCGCGAGCGTGAGCGGCCCGAGTTTCGCCTCGATCTCCGCGACTGCCTGGGCTGCTCGATCCGGATCACGCACATCCCAGGCCACCGCCAGCGCCACTCCCCCAGCGGCCTCGATCAACGCGACCGTCTCCGCAAGGGACTCCTCCTGACGCGCCGTCACCGCGACTCGGGCACCGGCCTCCGCCAGAGCGACGGCGACCGCTTGGCCGATCCCCTTCGACGACCCGGTGACGACGGCCACCTCACCGTCGACGCGAAATCCCGGCGATCCAGTCATCTCCCGACCCTCCCTCATGATGCCTCGAGCCTAGCCCGGCCCAGCCGGAGAAAGGCGAAACCCCACGGCACCGGGGTGGCGTGGGGTTTCGCTGCAGCCTGAGCGCTCTCAGAAGTTGATCATCTGACCCGCGATGCCGTGGGCCGCCTCCTTCATGGCCTCCGACAGGGTGGGGTGCGCGTGGATGTTGTGGGCAATCTCCTCGGCAGTGAGGTCGTACGCCTGGGCCAGGGTGAGCTCCGGGAGCAGTTCCGTGACATCGGGGCCGATCATGTGGGCGCCGAGGATCTCTCCATAGGTGGCGTCCGCGACGATCTTGACGAAGCCGGTGGCGTCGCCCAGGCCCCAGGCCTTGCCGTTGGCGGCGAAGGGGAACTTGGCGACCTTGACGTCATAGCCCTTGTCCTTGGCCTGCTGCTCCGAGTAGCCGAAGGAGGCGATCTGCGGCTGGCAGTAGGTGGCGCGCGGGATCATCTCGTAGTTGATCGGGTGCGGGTGCTCGCCGGCGATCTGCTCGGCGGCGACGATGCCCTGGGCCTCGGCGGCGTGGGCGAGCATCATCTTGGCGGTGCAGTCACCGATGGCGTAGATGTGCGGCACGTTGGTGGTCATGAAGTCGTCGATGGCGATGGCGCCGCGCTCGGTGAGCTCGACGCCGGTCTTCTCGAGGCCGTAGCCCTCTGTGCGGGGGGCGAACCCGATCGCGGAGAGGAAGCGGTCAGCCTCCAGCACCTGCTGGTCGCCGCCCTTGGCCGGGCTGACCGTCACGCGCACGCCGGAGCCGGTGTCCTCGATGCCCTCGACCTTGGTGGAGGTCAGCACCTTGATCCCGAGCTTCTTGTAGGCCTTGGCCAGTTCCGCGGAGATCTCCGCGTCCTCCGTCGGGACCATGCGATCCAGGTATTCGACGATGGTGACATCGACGCCGTACTGGCTCAGCACGTAGGCGAACTCGGTGCCGATGGCTCCGGAACCACCGACGATGATCGAGCCGGGCAGCGAGTCTGCGAGGATCTGCTCCTCGTAGGTCACGACGTTCGCGGAGAGCTGGGTGCCGGGCAGCAGGCGGGTGACGGCACCCGCGGCGATGATGCAGTTCTTGAAGGAGACGGTCTGCTTCTCCCCGCCGTCCTTCTCGACCTCGATGGTGTTGGCGTCCGTGAAGGTGCCCCAGCCGTCGATCTCGGTGATCTTGTTCTTCTTCATCAGGAAGTGGATGCCCTTGGTCATCCGCTCCGAGACCGCGCGGCTGCGCGAGAACGCCTTGCCGTAGTTGAACGTGACCTGGCCCTCGATGCCGTAAACATCTGCCTCGTGGTTGAAGATGTGCGCCAGCTCAGCGTTGCGCAGCAGCGACTTCGTCGGGATGCATCCGACGTTGAGGCAGACCCCGCCCCAGTATCGCTTCTCGATGATGCCGACCTTCAGGCCGAGCTGGGCGGCGCGGATGGCGGCGACATAACCACCTGGTCCAGCGCCGAGGACAACGACGTCGAATTCAGAGCTCATGGGTGCCACTCTAGTGCTCTTTGATCTCCTCGTGACACCAAACCATCCTCGCGATACCCCGATTATCTCATCGATGAGATAACCTGTGTTGATGAGTGCAGCTACTAGTGAGTCCATCGGCCGGATGATCCGCGACGCCAGATCGTCGCGGGGCTGGTCCCAGCAGAAGCTGGCTGACGAACTGGGCACCGTCCAGAGCGCCGTACACCGCATCGAGAACGGGCAGCAGAACCTCTCGCTGAGCATGATCGGACGCCTCGCGGAAGCCCTGGAGATGCCACTGATCCAGACCGTGACCGAGGGCACGGTCAACTTCGAGATCGAGGGCGGCCACAAGCTGTCTGGCGAGATCGACGTGCGCACCTCCAAGAACGCAGCGATGGCCATCCTCTGCGCCAGCCTCCTCAACCACGGACGCACGGTGTTGCGGGGCATCGCGCGCATCGAGGAGGTGGACAGGATCTCCGAGGTGCTGACCTCGATCGGCCTTGAGCTGACCTGGATCGGCGACAACGACCTTGAGATCAAGCGGCCCGCCCAGCTCACCCCTGAGACCATCGATTCCCGCGCCGCCCGCCGCACCCGCTCCATCCTGATGCTGCTCGGGCCGCTGATGCACGAGTTCGACGAGTTCCGCCTCCCCTTCTCCGGGGGCTGCGACCTCGGGGCGCGCACCGTGCACCCCCACCTGTCGGCGCTCGGCCGGATGGGGCTCACCGTCGAGGCGACGGAAGGGCACTACCACGCCACCATCGGCGACAGGACAGAGGAGCACCGCAGCATCACGCTCATCGAGCGCGGCGACACCGTGACGGAGAACGCCATCATGGCGGCCGCCCGAACTCCCGGCGTCACCACGCTGCGCAACGCCTCCGGCAACTACATGGTGCAGGACCTCTGCTTCTACCTGCAGATGCTGGGCGTGCCTATCGACGGCATCGGCACCACCACGCTGACCATCACCGGTGTGGACCGCATCGAGGCCGACGTCGAGTATCACATCTCCGAAGACCCCATCGAGGCCATGAGCCTGCTCACCGCCGGCATCGTGACCCGCTCCGAGATCACCGTGCGCCGCTGCCCCATCGAGTTCCTCGAGGTGGAGTTCGCCGTTCTGGGCGAGATGGGTCAGGTTCTCCAGCGCTCTGCCGAGTACCGCAGCCGCAACGGTCAGACCCGCCTCGTCGACGTCACGGTCATCCCGTCAGACCTGACGGCGCCGTTGGACAAGATCCACCCCATGCCGTTCCCCGGCCTCAACATCGACAACCTGCCGTTCTTCGCGGTCATCTGTGCCACGGCCTCCGGGCAGAGCGTCATCTACGACTGGGTCTACGACAACCGGGCGATCCACTTGAAGAAGCTCTCCGAGTTCGGCGCGAACATCCAGTTGATGGATGCCCACCGCCTGCTGATCATCGGTCCGACGCGGTGGCGCGGCCGTCGTATCGAGTCACCGCCGGCGCTGCGCCCCGCCGTCTGCCTCCTGCTCGCGGCGCTCGCGGCCCGTGGCACCACCACCCTGATGGACGTCTACGTCATCAACCGCGGCTACGAGGACCTTCCCCAACGCCTCAACAAGCTGGGCGCCAACATCAACACGTTCTGGGGCGAGCCGGCCCAGGCCTGAGAGGGTTCAGAGGCGGGTGGCCATGAAGACGAACCGGGGGTCCACCAGGTCGTTCTGTGCGGCCACGAGGCGCAGTTCCGCGTGGTCTGCCGCCGCCGTCGCCTCCAGCACCGAGTAGACGACCGACGCCGTCTGTCCCAGCGCATCGCCCGAATCCTGCGTCTTCAGCCACTTCGCCAGGAACACGGCGGTGGTGAGGTCCCCGGAACCGGTGAAGGTGCGGTCGATGACCGGGGTGGTGACTTCCCAGGCGCCCGAATCGTCGACGGCCACCATCCGCATCACATCGGCCGAGGCGTCGGCCCCGACGACAGAGGTGACCACCACTACCCGCGGCCCCCTCGCCCGCAATTCCTGCGCGGCCTCGATGACGCCGGCCATCGACGTGGTCCGCCGCCCGGTCAGGAACTCCAGCTCGAACAGGTTCGGCGTCATGATGTCCACGGCCCCGACGACGTGATCGCGCCAGAACTCGGGGATGCCCGGGCGGGCGTAGAAGCCGCGACCGACGTCGCCCATCACCGGATCAGCGCAGAAGAGCGCCTCGGGGTTCTGCTCCTTGATGAGGGCACCGGCATCCAGGATCACCTTGCCGACCTCGGGCGCCCCCATGTACCCGCACAGCAGCGCGTCGACCCTTCCCAGGACTCCCCTGTCGTTGATGCCCTGGACGACCTCCCACACGTCGCCCGCCGGGATCAGCGGACCCCTCCAACTGCCGTAACCGGTGTGGTTGGAGAAGTTCACCGTGTGGACCGGCCAGACGTCGACACCCAGGCGCTGGAGCGGAAAAACCGCCGAGGAGTTCCCTGCATGGCCGTAGGCGACGGCTGACTGGATGGACAGGACTGTGGTCATTGGCCCATTTTGACATCCCTGGGCCTCCGTAACCATTTGGGCACGACTGGCGGTCAATCGCATCAGCCGGTGGCGAAACCCGTGGTCACCCCATACGATGATCGATTATGGCGGCGGTGTATCCCGACTACCTTTCCCCCGAGTTCGTGGCGATGGCTCATCGAGGCGGGTCGTTCATGACCGCCAATCACGGGATCGAGAACACCACACGGGCCTTCGCCAACGCCGTGGCGCTGGGTTTCCGCTACCTCGAAACCGACGTGCACACCACGAGCGACGGGCACCTCGTGGCCTTCCACGACGTGAGCCTCGGCCGCGTCACAGATGTCGCCGGTTCACTGCGCGACCTCACGCTGGCGGAACTGAGCGAACTGCGCGTCGGCGACCGCGAGCCCATCCCGACACTCGATGAGTTGTTCGAGACGTTCCCGGACATCAACTTCAACATCGACATCAAGTCCGTCACCGCCGTTGACCCGCTGGTGCGCACCATCGTCAAACACAACGCGGAACGACGCGTGTGCGTCGGTTCGTTCGCCCGGACCCGCATCCGGCGTTTCCGCAGTCTCCTCCCGCAGGTGCCCACGGCGGTTTCGCCGACGGGGGTCGCGGCCCTCACCATGGGGGCCATCTCGCCCGGCGGCGAGGTGTACCAGGTGCCGCTCCAGCATCCGATCGGGCCGGTGACGGTCGACATCGTCACCCCGAAGAACATCGAGCGCATCCACACCGCCGGCCGGAAGATCCACGTCTGGACCGTGGACGACCCCACCACCATGCACCGCCTCATCGACTGGGGCGTCGACGGCCTCGTCACAGACCGGCCGGACTTGCTCAAAGACGTCCTCCGTGCACGGGGGATGTGGTCTACTCAATAGGGAACCTTTCCGGTTCCCGGTTCGTTGACATTGGCAGACGAAGGAGGGAAGAAGATGGCTGATCGTGCATTGCGTGGCGTCGGTCTCGGCTCGAAGACTTTTGAAGACGAGCAGGGCATCGAATTCGCAGAACGTCAGAACCTTGGATTCGACTGTCCAAAGGGACACCACTTCGAAGTGACCTTCGCCGCAGAGGCCGAACTCCCCACCCAATGGGAGTGCAAGCAGTGTGGCCTCATGGCCGTACGCTCCGACGGCGTCGTGGGCGAAGAGAAGGTCGAGAAGCCCGTGCGTACCCACTGGGACATGCTGCGGGAACGTCGCTCGATCCCCGAGCTGGAAGACATCCTCGAGGAGCAGCTGGCCAAGCTGCGCGAGTCTGACAGGCTCTACTAGAACTAAACCGACTCTTCATCGTCGAGGTCGCCGCGGATCACGTTTCCGTCGGCGGCCTCGTCGGTTTTCCTCGTGATGCCGGGGATGAGGGTGTCGGTGGCGGGGCCCTCCGTGGTGGCCTCCCCCTTGATGACGGTGGGCGCCACGATCGACGTGGGCTTCAGCACCCGCGCCGCCCACCAGGTGATGGCTGAGCGGACGAACGGCCGGGTAAAGGGCAACAGGAGCAACAGACCCAGCACGTCAGTCAGGAGCCCCGGCACCGTCAGGAGGATGCCACCCGCCAGCACCAGGCTGGCGTCAGCCATCCGTCCGGTGGGCAACTGGCCGGAGCGAATGGCCTCGGACAGCGCCGTCCAGGCCTTCCGCCACTCCCGCTGCATCAGGTAGAAACCCAGGAACGTGGTGCCCACCATGAGGACGAGCGTCCACCAGCCGATCTCGCCGGCGACCCAGATGATGGCAGCAACTTCTGCCACCACGAAGAGCAGCAGCGCGATGGCGGTGACGCTGAGCGCCACAGCGCCGCGTCGGCCAGCCATTCTAACGGTCCTTGTTGCGTCCGCGCCCGAGCAGGCCCGACGCGGTGCGGCCGAGTTGGCCGAGCCGGTGGTCGATGCCCCAGAGGGTGGTGCGGATGAGTGCTTCGACGACGATGCTGCGGTTCATCTTGGAGTCGCCGAATTCGCGCTCCACGAACTCGATGGGAACCTCGACCACCTTGAAACCATGCTTGATGGCCCGCCACACCAGATCGATCTGGAAGCAGTAGCCAGCCGACGCCACTTCGTTGAGGTTCATGCCGCGCAATGTTGTGGCGCGGTAGGCGTTGAAGCCACCCGTGGCATCCTTGACCGGGATGCCGAGCATCAGCCTGGTCCAGAGCGAACCGCCCTTGGAGATGAGCACGCGGGACGCCGGCCAGTTGACGATCGAGCCACCGCGCACCCAGCGCGAGCCCTTCACCATGTCTGCACCGTCATTGATGGCCTGCAGGAGGCGTGGCAGTTCTTCGGGCTGGTGTGAGCCGTCCGCGTCATGGGACACGAGGACGCCGTAGCCGCGCTCCAGCCCCCACTCGAAGCCGGCGAGATAGGCGGCCCCCAGGCCCTGCTTGCCTGTGCGGTGCATCACGTGGACGTTCTCGTCGCTGCCTGCCAGCCTGTCGGCGATCTCGCCGGTGCCGTCCGGCGAGTTGTCGTCCGCGATGAGGATGTGCGCGTGCGGCACGGCCTTGCGCAGCCGGTTCGTGATGCTCTCGATGTTCTGCGACTCGTTGTACGTCGGGATGATCACGAGCACCCGGTCGAGCGCGTCAGTGCTGGTCATGTGGCTGTCCTTGGGGTGAGTTGTTCCGGGCAATGCTACCGGCCTCCGGTCCACGGCGACGGTAGGTGTAGGCCAGAGCCGCCAATGTGACGATGAGCGCGGCCCAGGCCGGCGCGGAGCCCAGCCGGACCGGGAGGCTGATGCTGTAGCGCAGCGGGACGGTCACGATGCGGTTGGCCGCCTCGAACTCCGAGGTGAGGCCCTGCACCCGCCCCCGCGTGTCGACGAGGCCGGTGAGCGAGTTGAGCGTGGAGACGACCACCTCGCGGCCGGTCTCCATGGCCCGGACGCGGTTGATGACCAGCTGCTGGGCGGGCTGGAAGGTGCCACCGTAGGTGTTGGTGTTCGACTGGGAGACGATGATCTCTCCCCCGCCCCGCACCGCGTCGTAGCTGGTGTCGTCGTAGGCGAGTTCGAAGCAGATGATGGTGCCCACCTGGAGGTGCGGGTTCCCTGCGATGGGGGCGTCGACGACTCCCGGCCCCTCCCCCGGGACCGACTGGCGGCCGATCTGGCGCAGGATGGGCAACCTCGGCAGCAGCACGTCGCGGAACGGGATCCATTCGCCGAAGGGCACGAGATCGCGCTTGTGGTAGATGTCGCCGGGCCCGTCCAGCGGGTCCCACCAGAGGCTGGACGTCTGGCGCGTGTCCGGCTCGGGGCCGTTCATCACGGCGCCCACGAAGATCGGTACCTCGGCCAGCAGCGCGGCCACCTCCACCATGCGGCGGGTCTCCGGATCCAGGATGGGGTCGACGTCCGTGGCGTTCTCCGGCCACAGCACGAAGTCCAGCGTGGGCCAGTCGCCGGTGCGGGCCTCAGCCAGCGCGAACACGGTTTCGCTCAGCGCGTTGTTGGTGACGGAGCGCGCGTACGTCCCCGTCCCGTGTTCCTGCCGGTTCACGTTCGGCTGCACGACGGCGATGCTGACGGTCGTCTCGGGATCAGCGTGCGGGGTCAGGTTGAGCAGGCCGCCGACCACGAAGATGGCCAGGGCGCCTGCCAGCACCCGGACCCGGCGCTTCCTGTCCAGCGCCGCGAAGAGCAGCGAGTTGGCCACCAGGGCCACCAGATAGGACACCCCCGTGACGCCGACGAAACCCAGCCACCCGGACATCGGCTGGTCCACGACGGTGAACCCCAGCCTGGTCCAGGAGAAGCCTCCGAACGGGATCTTGCCCGACGCGAACTCCATGGCCACCCAGGCGGCGGGCACCAGCAGCGGCCAGAACCGCAACCGCACCAGCCGCGACACCACCAGTGCGAGCAGCGCCCACCACAGCGACAGGAAGGCGACGAGGGCCACACCCACCCAGATGCCCAGCACCGAGACCCACGAGACCGTGAGGACGTTCATGGCCAGACCGATCAGGTAGCCGTAGCCGAAGGCCGTCCCCGGGCGGCGCGCGGCCATGAACCAGGTGAACAGCGCCAGGCCGGCGATCGTGGCTGGCCACACGCCCATGGGCGCCTGGCCGGCGCCGATCAGCAGGCCGATGCAGACGGCCACCAATGCTGAGACGCCGACGGGCAGGGCGGGTCGCGAGATCACGCGGGAAGCCTACCCCCAGTCACCCATTCCCCCGGTGTGCCACCATGGCCGGGTGAGCACCCTGATGATCTTCGACACTTCATATCTGTACTTCCGGGCGTTCTTCGGCGTCCCGGCCACCTTTCGCGCGCCGGACGGGCGCCCCGTCAATGCCGTACGGGGCACGCTCGACTTCATCTCCCGCCTGATGCAGCAGTACTCCCCCGACGAGATCGCCTGCGCCTGGGACATCAGCTGGCGGCCCGACTGGCGGGTGGAGCTCATCCCGTCGTACAAGGCCCACCGCGTCGTCGAGGTGGCGGGCTCGGAGATCGAACAGGTCGACGACGACCTCACCATCCAGGTGCCCCTGATCCGAGCGGCCCTCGAGGCCACCGGCATCCCCATCATCGGCGCGGAGGACCACGAGGCCGACGACGTGCTGGCCACGCTCGCCCGCCGGCACCAGGGCACCACGCTGGTGGTCACCGGCGACCGCGACCTGTTTCAGCTCGTCGACCCGCAGACCTCCGTCGTCTACGTGGCACGCGGCGTGGCCAAGCACGAACTGGTGACACCGGAGGTGCTCGCCCAGAAGTATGGGCTCTCCGCCGACCGTTATGTCGACTTTGCGGTGTTGCGCGGCGATCCCTCCGACGGCCTTCCCGGGGTCAAGGGCATCGGCGACAAGAGCGCGGCCTCCCTGGTCAACGCCTATCCCAGCCTGGAGGCCATGGTGGAAGCAGCCGTCGAGCCGGGGTCGGGGATGTCGCCGTCCATGCGGTCCAAGCTCCTGGCCGACGTCGAGTACCTGGTGAAGGCCCGTGAGGTGGTCACCTGCGTCGACACCCTCGAGCTGCCGGGTCTCCAGAGGGGTGCCCTCAACGCCGAGCGGGCAGCTGAACTGAGCGAGGAACTGGCTCTCGGTGGCTCGATGGAGCGATTGGTGAAGGTGTTGTCGCCCCAGGGCTAACGGCGGGCGTGCAACAGGTAGAGCGAAGAACTGGCCGCCCAGTTCGCCGCCAGGTTCCCCAGCTTGTGGGGGTGGCCCTCGGCGTCGAGCGGGATCCGACGGTCGATGACCATGCCCAGCTTGCTGAAGAGCGGTTCGAGATCCGTCAGCGACGTGTGGTGCACGTTGGGCGTGTCGTACCACTTGAAGGGGAGGTCCTTCGACATGGGCATCCGGCCCCGCATGAGCCGGAGCCGGTTGCGCCAATGCGCGAAGTTGGGCATGGTGACGATCGAATGGAGCGCGATGCGGCCCATCTCGGTGAGGACGGCGCGGGGCCTGTGCACCGTCTGGAGGGTGCGCGACAGCACCACGAAGTCGTAGGAGTCTGAGGCGAACTCCCCCAACTGGGTGTCCAGGTCCAGTTCGATCACGTCGACGCCGCGGCGCAGGCAGTTGAGCACCCGGTCTGGGGCGACATCGACGCCGGTACCGGTGCAACCCTTGGCGTGCAGCATGGCCAGCAGATCGCCGTTGCCGCAGCCGAGGTCCAACACCCGGCTCCCCTCCGGGATCAGGGACGTGATGATGGCCAGGTCAGGCCTGAAGAGGCTGGAGGTCACGAGGTCTCCTCTGCTGCCCTGTCCAGGAACGCCCGCACCGTCGCGTGGTAGTCGGGCAGTTCGAGCAGGAACGAGTCGTGGCCCCAGGTGGATTCGATCTCCCGGAACGAGGTGGGGATCCGCGCGCCCTCGAGATGCCTCACGATGCGACGGGTGTGGGCGGTCGAGAACCGCCAGTCGCTGGTGAAACTGATCAACAGGAACTTCACCGGATCCGCAACCAGCCGGTCGAGGGCCGAAGGATCCGCGAAGGCGTCGAAGTAGTCCATCACCCGCGTGAGATACAGGTAGCTCAGCGCATCGAAGCGGCTGAGGAACCGCTCGCCCTGGTACTCCAGGTAGCTCTCGACGGCGAAGTCGATGCCGAAGTTCGGCGACAGCTCACCGCGTTGGGCGTTGCGTCCGAACTTCTCCTGGAACGCCTCCTCCGAGAGGTAGGTGATGTGTGCCAACATGCGCGCCACGGACAGGCCGAGGTCCGGCGCGCTGCCCCGCGAGAGGAACGCGCCGTCGTGGAAGTGCGGATCTCGCATGATCGCCTGCCGTCCCACTGCGGAGAAGGCGATGTTCTGCGCGGTGAGCCGCGAGGATGCGGCGAAGATCATGGCCCGTGAGAGGTCCTCGGGGTGGTCGAGGGCCCACTGCAACACCTGCATGCCGCCGAGGGAGCCGCCGACGACGGCCGCGAACTTCGCGATGCCCAGATGACGGGCGAGCCCCCGGTGCACCTCCACGAAGTCACCCATGTCGAGCAGCGGGAAGTCCAGCCCGTACGGTTCGCCGGTGGCCGGGTTGATCGACGCGGGACCGGTGGTGCCCTGGCAGCCGCCCAGCATGTTGGAACACACCACGAACCACTGGTTCGTGTCGATCGCCCTGCCCGGGCCGATGAGGTTGTCCCACCAGCCCGGTCTGCTGTCGCCCTCGTGGAAGCCGGCGGCATGGGCATCGCCCGTCAACGCGTGGCAGATGTAGATGGCGTTGCTGCGCTGGGCGTTCAGTCTGCCGTAGGTCTCGTAGGCGACATCCACGAAGGGCAACGTGGTGCCGCTGCGGGTGGCGAAGCCGTCGTCGAAGAGGCGGGCCGAGTGGGTCTCGACCAGTCCGACGCTGCCAGGGGAAGTCACCGGCCCATTCTTACAGGAACCGGCGACCCACTGCGAGGTGTGGTCACTGTGCCTGGTGGTCGCCGACCCTTCCCGGCGACACAGGGAGCCGCTAGCCTGACGAAGACCACCCAGTTGAGGAGGACCGATGTCTGAAGATCGCCGCCCTGACCCCGCTTCGGAGTCCGTGCCCCTGGTCGACCCCCAGGCCGACGAGGTCGAGGAGATGGACGAGGAACACGCCCATTCCGCCGACGGTGCGATCCCGGAGGACAGCGTCGAGGAGACGCGTGTCCACCAGGAGAACGCACCGCGCGAACGGGTGGGCAACGAAGGCGTCTAGATCTGGTCCAGCGCCTGCGTGAGGTCGGCGATGATGTCGTCGATGTGCTCGATCCCCACCGAGAGTCGCACCATCTCAGCTGGCACGCCCGCCGCGGCCAGTTCCTCGTCGCTCAACTGCGAGTGGGTGGTGGAGGCGTTGTGGATCACGAGCGACTTGGCGTCGCCGATGTTGGCCAGGTGACTGAACAACTCAAGTGATTCGACGAACTGCTGCCCTGCCGCCCGCCCGCCGGAGATGCCGAAGGAGACCAGGCCGCCGAAACCGCCCTTGAGGATGCGCAGCGCGACCTCGTGGGTGGGGCTCGACTCCAGACCCGGGTAGTTCACCCAATCCACCTTGGGGTGCTCCTCCAGGAAGCGCGCCACCTTGAGGGCGTTCTCGCTGTGGCGTTCCATCCGCAGGTGGAGCGTCTCGACGCCCTGCAGGACGAGGAACGAGTTGAACGGCGAGATGGTTGCGCCGGTATTGCGCATGAGGACGGTGCGCGCCCTGATGATGTAGGCGAGGTTGCCCACGGCCTCCGTCCAGACCACCCCGTGGTAGGCGGCGTCCGGGCCGGTGAGCCCCGGAAAACGCTCCGCGTGCGCGTTCCAGTCGAAGTTCCCGGAGTCGATGAGGACCCCGCCCAGCGAGGTGCCGTGGCCTCCGAGGTACTTGGTGAGGGAGTGCACGGCCACGTCGACGCCGTGGTCGAACACGCGGGTCAGGTGCGGCGTCGGGACGGTGTTGTCGACGATGAACGGCAGGCCCAGCTCGTGGGCGGCGGCCGACCAGGCGTCGAGGTCGATGACGTTGAGGGCGGGGTTGCCCACGGTTTCGCCGAAGACAAGCTTGGTCTTCTCGTCGACGTGCTGCGCCAGCTCTTCCGGCTTGGCCGGGTCCACGAAGCGCGCCTCGATGCCGAACTGGGCCAGCGTGTGCGCGAAGAGGGCGAAGGTGCCGCCGTAGAGCGTGGAGAGGGCGACGATGTTGTCGCCCGAGTAGGTCAGGTTGAGCACCGCGTACGTCACTGCCGAGGCACCGGACGCCGTGACCAGTGACCCGACGCCACCCTCGAGGGCCGTGAGTCGCTGCTCGAGCACGTCGCTGGTGGGATTCATCAGCCGCGAGTAGATGTTGCCCGGCTTCCGCAGCGCGAACAGGTCTGCGGCATGCTCGGCGTCGTCGAAGACGAAGCTGGTGGTCTGGTAGATCGGGACGGCGCGGGAGTTGGTGGTGGGATCAGGGGTTTCCTGGCCGGCATGAACGGCCAAGGTTTCCGGGCGGTAGCTCATGGGTGTTCCTTCAGTCGAGGGTGTGAGCGTGAACTTACTGCCCTCTCCTCCGGCGGCGAAGGCATCCCAGTTCGCGGTCAGCGGACAGCGGCCGGTCTCCCGGAGTGGATCGCTCACTGGCAGTGAGCGGACCGCTCCTCGCCTCCGCCTCCGGCCCGCGTGGTGAAGCGGATCTCACCCAGGATCGGACCTCGTTTTGCGAAAATGGCGTGTCCCGGGGCCAGGAGAGAGACGATGGCGCCATCCGGTGAACACCGGTCGGTTCTCTCCGATGCGAAGGATGTTTCAATGACGAAACACAGACCATTCCTCGGGATCCTCGCCGCCGTCGCCCTGATGTTGGGCCTGGCTGCGGGCGTGGCCCCTCAGGCGGCCGCTGAGGATCCGCCCCTGTCCCTCGAGTTGACGAGCGCCCCGGAGACGCTGGTCGGCGGCGAGGACGCGACCATGACCTTTTCCATCGACGCACTGTCTTCCCTTGCCGTCCTGACGGTGGACGTGAGCACCGGTTGGCAGGTCTCCCCCAGCCGACAGTTGGTCGCTCCGGGAGAGACCAGCAAGTCGGTCACCCTGCGCGCGCCCATCAGCGGAGAGGGTGCCACTGTCACGGTTGGCCTCTACGCGGCCTCCGGCGACTACGCAGCGATGGCGACATACATCCCGTTGGCTCCTGCGCTCGCACCGCTCGACATAGCGGGGGTGGTGGCCTGGGACTCCGCTGAACCCGCCGAAGGCGGAACCATCCCCGGCAATGGCCTGGTGACTGCGGCGATCGACGGCGATGTCAGCACCTTCTGGCACACCCAATGGCAACCGGATGACAGTCCCCACCCCCACTTCATCGTGCTTGACCTGGGATCGGTCCAGACCGTCCACTCCTTCGTCTATGTACCGCGCGGCTACTCGACCTGCGAATACCCGAACAATGCGACCGCCTGCAACGGGCAGATCGTTGACTTCGAGCTCCATGCCGGAGCCGGCACCTTCGGCGAGCGCACCGTAGCCGAACTCCAGGGCTACTCATTCGCCCAGCCGGAGGATGCGACTTACTCGCTCATCAAGGCCGATTCCTTCTCGAGCGCAGACACCGCGCCGAAGACGGTCACGTTCGACGAACCCGTCACGACACGCTATCTCAAGCTCGTGTCGCTCAGTGCCGTCCCCGACAACGCCAACGGCGCCGAGGACTACCCCGGCGGGCAACCCTGGGCGCACGCAGCGGAGTTGGAAGTCATCGGCGCACTCACCGGGTCGTCGCCAGAACTGCCAGACGTCGCGCCCACGCCGCGCGTCGTCGTCGCTCCGGCGGCGGCCTCGGCCGGAACGTCCGTGAATGTGAGTGGCGGTGGCTTCGAGGCAGAGGCATCGGTCACCGTCACGCTGGGCGGCGAACCCGTCGCGTTCGGCATGGTTGATCTGAGCGGCCTCTTCTTCACCAGCATGGTGCTGCCTGAGGACCTGCCGCTGGGAGCGGTGACGCTCACCGCCTCAGACGGTGCCAACTCGGCGTCGACGGCCGTCACTGTCGTGGACACGACGGTACCCGCCATCCAGGCCGTCGCGGCGACCTCCGGCAGGGTGGGCACCGCACTCTCCATCGCGGTGAAGGCCACCGACGACTCACTGCCGCTGACGTACTCCGCCGCGGGGCTTCCCCCTGGTGTGCGGATCAATGCGGCCACCGGGGTGATCTCCGGCACGCCCACCGTCGACGGGGTGTTCAACGTGACCGTCACCGTCCGGGATGCCCAGGAGAATGAGGCCACGGTGTCCTTCAAGGTCACGGTGGCGAAGAAGGCCGCTCCCACCCCGAGCCCCACCCCGACCCAGCCGGCGAAGTTCGTCCGCACGGCGCCGTACACCCTTGAGGGCAAGCACCTGCTCAACGGCCGCAACTGGACGACCACCTGCGAGCCGTATTCGCAGACGGAGCGGTGCCGCACCGAGATCTGGGCCACCGTGGTCAAGATGGAGGACGGGCAGTTCGTCCGCGAGTCGGGTTGGGCCTTCAACAACCTCACCTACCTGCCGTACATGACCCGTCAGGCGTGGAAGGGCAACCCCTTGGGTGATCTCGGCTCGACCACGAACGGTGTGTTCACCTCCGGTGGGCGTCAGTGGCGCACCGAGTGTGACACCGCCGCGACGGGCAGGGGCGCGTGCCGCTCCTACACGTGGACGACGGTGTACGCGGCGACGCCTAAGGCTTCGGGCGGCTACGCCTTCAGCCAGTCGAACGAGTGGGTGTTCAACAACATCGTGATGTTCGGAGCCCCCAGTTGGAGGTAACCCTGCGATGAGGTGTCGGAGCCCCCGGAGGACTTGTCCTCCGGGGGCTCGTCGCGAAATGAGCACTCACTCTTGTCATATCCGGTGAAATTGGGCCGGCTGCTTGCAGATGAACGGCCGGTGCCGTGACGATGGGGGAACAAAACCGGTTTATCAACCGGTTCGCGTCGACGAAAGAGGATGTCGTTCAATGACGAAACGCAGACCGTTCCTCGGGGTTCTGGCCGCCACCGCGCTCATCGCGGGCATGGCGGTCACCGCGGTGGCTCCACCAGCCGCCGCTGCAGACCCCGTCCAGGCCGCCCCGAACGGGTCCCCGGCTTCCATCCCGGGACTTTCGGACTGGACGCCGGGCACCGGCTCGTTCCAGTTCGCATCCGACACTACGGTCGTGGCTGGCGCCGGCGCTGAGGCTGAGGCCGCCAAGATCGCCGTAGACCTGAGCACAGCACTCGACACTGACGTGGTCACGACGACCGGCAGTGCCGGCACCGGCGACGTCGCACTGACCCTGGATGCCTCGCAGACCGATCTCGGCGATGAAGGTTACCGGATCGAGGTGGGCGAAAGCATCGCCATCACCGCCGCCACCGAGGCCGGTCTGTTCTACGGCGGGCAGACGGCCGTCCAATGGGCCGTGCTGGCCGGCACCACGTCGGCCATTCCGGCCGGAAGCAGCGTGGACATCCCGGCCTACCCCATCCGCTCGGTCGGCATCTGCGCATGCATCGTCAACATCTCCATGGAGAAGTTCGAGCAGGTCATCAAGGAGATGGCCTACTACAAGATGAACGAACTGTGGATCGAGCTCAAGGTTGAGTCCGAGGCCTACCCCGAGGCCACCTTCTGGTCGTACTACACCAACGAGCAGGCGGCCCACTTGGCCGAGTTCGCTGCGCAGCACCACGTAGAGCTGGTCCCCGAGGTCAACTCCCCAGGACACATGGGCCCGTGGCTGCAGAACCTCCCCCACCTCCAGCTCGTCAACGCCAGCGGCGTGCGTCAGCCGACGCAGCTCGACATCTCGAAGCCCGAAGCCCTCGACGTGGTCAAGAACCTCGCCTCCGAGTACATCGAGAAGTTCGGTCTGGACTGGTATCACATGGGCGCTGACGAGTACCTCCTCGGCTCCGGCTCGTTCCAGAACTATCCGCAGATCATCGCGGCTGCCCGGGAGAAGTTCGGTCCCACTGCGACGGAAAGCGACCTCGTCGTCTGGTTCATCAACCAGATCAACGCACACGTCAAGGCTGAGGGCGCGAACCTGCGCATCTGGAACGACGGCATCCCCGCCCAGGACAACCTCGTCACCCTCGACAAGGACGTCATGGTTGAATACTGGTACTCCTACGGACGCACCATGGAAAAGACGCTGAGCGACGGAAACGACATCGTCAATACCGACAGCAGCCTCTACTTCACCCGCAACGGCGCATGGGGCTCCGCCGAGGCGCGCTGGAACCAGAGTTGGACCCCCCATATCTACAACGGTCGCGCCATCGACGACTCAGCGACCACGGGCAAGATTCTGGGCGGCAAGATGGTGCTGTGGCCGGACAACGGTCCCGGCACCACCGAAAACGCCCTCTTCGCCCAAATCCACGAGACCCTGCGTTACCTCGCTCAGGCCACGTGGAGCACCGATCGGCCGGCCGCCACCTACGCGGCGTTCAAGCAGCTCGGACAGGAGCTGGGCGACGGCCCCAACACCCTGTCCGTCGACTACGCACCCCTGATCCCCGGGGACTACGCGGTTCGTGTCGGCGCCGCGTCCCTGACAGCTGGTTCCGCCGTGACCATGACCGACGCGTCCTCGACGTGGAACTTCACCTCCACCGCGGACGGCTACTACAAGATCGCCCAGGGTGATCAATGCCTCGCGATGGCCGAGGGCGACTCGCTCAACCTGAAGGCTCCTAACACCTTCGGGCAAGTGCCCACCCTGACCACCTGTACCTCGACGCCACGTGAAGCGGGCAACCTGCAGAAGTGGTGGATCCGCCAGGTCGACGGTGGTTTCACGATCGCCAACGCGATTTCCAACATGCCGCTCGTGGTGGACGGCGCCGAGGTCGCGCAGCAGGATCCCAACCACAGCGAGGCCACCGTCTTCGCCCTGGTTGGCGACGGCGTCGCCACCACGGCTGGGTCGCTCGGCCGAGTGCTCGCAGGTGTCACCGCACGCGTGCCCGTCACGATCCGCAACCTTGAGGCCGCAGCGGTCGGCAACGTCGTTGTCACCCCCGTCGTGCCTGAGGGCTGGCTGGTCGACATCGAGGAGGCTCAGGTGGGCGACCTCGCCGCTCAGGGCGAGCGTGACCTGACCTTCCGCATCACCCCGAACGCCGGCCCCTCCGGCGCCGAGGTGTTGGAGTTCGTGACCTCGTGGACCGACAGCAGCGGTGAGGAGCGGCAACGCACCACCAGCGTGCCGCTCAACTTCTCGTGCACGGCCAACGTCACGTCGCCCAGCGAGGTGGTGCGGGTCTCGAGTGAGCAGAATGACTCTTCTGAGCGAGCGCCTGCTGTCAATGTCATCGACGGCAACGGCAACACGTTCTGGCACACGCAGTGGAACGGCGTCGAACCCGCCCATCCGCATCAGCTGGTCGTCGGCATGGCGAACGCAGCAGACATCTGCGCGGTGACGCTCACCCCCCGCCAGGGCGTCTCATCCGGGGCGGTCAACGGCCAGATCAAGGGATTCGAGATCTACGCCACCAACGACCGCGCCGTCGCCACCACGACCACTGGCACTCCCGGCGCGGTGCCCGCAGGTTGGACGAAGGTTGCGGAGGGTGAGCTGCCCGCCGGCCAGTCGCCGCAGTGGATCCCCTTCACCGAAATGGTTCGGGCCCAGTACCTCCTGCTGGTGTCGAAGTCGGCGCAGAACCCGGCCCATCCTTGGACGACGCTGGGTGAATTCTCGGTCGATGTCGCAGGCGCGGACACCAACGCGCCGGTCGTCATGGTGGACTCCGCCAGCGTGGAGAGCGGCAAGCCCCTGTCGCTGGCGGTCAGGGTCGCGGACGCCTCTGCGGTCACCTTCGCCGCCACCGGGCTGCCGACCGGGCTCCAGATCGATGGCGACGGCCTCATTTCAGGTACGACGACCACCGCCGCAGGTGCGTATCCCGTCCAGGTCACCGTGACTGACGCTCAGGGTCTGAGCACCACGGTGGAGCTGACGCTCACGGTCACCCCGAAGGCGTCTCCTTCGCCGTCACCGTCACCCTCCGCGTCGCCGTCACCTTCACCGACACCGACCCGGCCCTCCCCCCGGCCGACACGGACGGCAACGCCGCCCGGCGGCAAGTTCATCCGCACGGCCCCGTACACGCTGCCGGGCGCACATACGTTCAACGGTCGTCAGTGGAACACGTCGTGTGAGCCGTACTCACAGACGGAGCGTTGCCGCACGGAGATCTGGGCGACAGTGGTGAAGATGGAAAACGGCCAGTTCGTGCGGGAGTCGGGTTGGGCGTTCAACAACCTGACCTACCTGCCGTACATGACCCGTGAGTCGTGGAAGGGCAACCCCCTGGGTGATCCGAGCTCGACCACTGCTGGCGTGTTCACCTCTGGTGGGCGTCAGTGGAAGACCGAGTGCGACACGGCCGCCACCGGTCGGGGCGCGTGCCGTTCCTACACGATGACGACGGTGTACGCCGCAACTGCGAAGCAGTCGGGCGGCTACGCCTTCTCGCAGAGCAATGACTGGGTGTTCAACAACATCGTGATGTTCGGTTCGCCCGCGCAGCTGTAACGGCCAGTCTCTCCCGAGAGTTGGGCCCCCGGTCGTTTCCTCGGCCGGGGGCCTCCTCATGCCGTCCACTCCCCTCAGCTGTGGGTGGGGTCGGCCTCCGCCAGAAGAACGCGCGCCAGGTCATCGGGGCGGCTGGCCTGCGGCCAGTGGCCGGATTCCAACTCCACGTACGAAAGGTGCCGGACCTTGGGCAGCTCCGACACGGGCGCGAAGCCCTGCGAAATCCAGTCGCGCACATCGGCCTCCGAGAACTCCGGGCACACCATGACGACGGGCACGTCGTAGCGCTTCGGGTTGCCCAGCGACTGCGTGCCGAGGGCATAATCGGCAGGGGCCGGAGACATGTGGCCCTCGAGCCAGGCCCGGTCCCCCTCGCTGAGGTCGGCGATGTCCGGGCCGTCGAATGGTTGCCAGCCGGGGAAGGGCAGGACGCCGTCGTCGTTGGTCTCGAAGCCGTCCAACAGCATCATGCCGTCCGGGATGGGGAAACCTCCCAGCAACAGCACCCTGGCCGTGCGGCCAGGCCGGCGATCAGCTGCGGCCCAGGCGGCGGCGCACGCGGCTGAGTGACCGACGAGCATGGCGGGACCGCTGGCGCTGTCGATCTCCGTGACGATGGCCGCGACGAGGTCGGCGTAGGTGACGTGGCGGGGGTCCGCACCATCGTGGCCTGGCGGTGTGATGGTGCTCACGCGGTGACCGGCCTTCAGCAGGGCGGGGGTGACGCGCTCCCACGAGGAGCCGTCCAGCCAGAGTCCGGGAATGAGAATGATGTCCATGGGGAGCTCCATCGGGTTCGGTGACCTGCTAGCTCCAGCCTAAGGTGCTGGCACCATGGTCGACATGGTCAAGGTGAAGGTCATCCGGGGAGATATCACGCAACAGGACGTCGACGCGGTGGTCAACGCCGCCAACAACCGCATGCGGGGCGGTGGCGGGGTCGACGGTGCGATTCACCGCGCGGGCGGCCCGGCGGTCCTCGAGGAATGCATCACACGGTTTCCGCACGGCCTGGCCACGGGCGACGCCGGCTGGACCACCGCTGGCGACATGCCGGCCCGCTGGGTGATCCACACCGTCGGTCCCAACTACGCCGCGGGCGAGCGCGACCGGGGGTTGTTGGTCTCCTGTTATCAGCGCTCGCTGGAGGTGGCCGAGGAACTGGGAGCCCGGAGTGTCGCCTTTCCGTTGATCAGCGCGGGCATCTACGGCTGGCCCAAGGATGATGCGATCGCGGCCGCCGTCGAGTCCGTCAACGGGGCTGACACCGCCGTCGGAGAGGTTCGGTTGGTGGCCTTCGACGAGGCCACCTTCGCGCAGCTCGAGCGGGCAGTCGCGGAGGCTCAGTAGCTCTCGGACTCGAGGATCCGCCAGACCTCGGCCTGGACGCCTGAGTACTCCAGGGTGGAGGAACTCGGGTCCCACAGCAGCTTCATCTGCGCCTCGTCCGGAGTCCGGTTGCCCTTCCGACCGTTGCAGAGCGAGCACGCCGCCACCAGGTTGCCCCACGTCCATCCGCCGCCGCGGGACGCAGGGTGCACGTGATCGACGGTGAGCGCATGCCCGCCGCAGTATGCACACGTCCACCCGTCGCGGCGCAGGATCTCCAGCCGGGTGGCGCGCTGGTGCAGTTCAGGCCTCTTGCGCCACGGAATGTCGATCCAGTAATTGAGCCGCACGATGATGGGCCAGGACATGTCGACGGTCCCGCCTGCGGAACGGACGCGTTTGGTGGGATGCACCTTGAAGGGAGAGTAGGTGCCCTCCAGGATGCCGATCACGGCCGAGGTCCATTCCACCTCCCCCTTGACGTCGTAGTCGAGCCCCACGACGAAGGCCGTGCGGAAGTGTTCATCGAGCTGGCAGGCGGCGATGTAGCGGTGCGGCTGATGCCTCAGACGAAGTCCCATGCGACACGGTTCCTTTCATGTGGGTTGCAGGTGGAATGAAAAGAGGCCCCAGGGACAGGAATCCCTCGGGGCCTCGGATGCACGGCGCGCACGCCTCGCACATCGCTCACGATCGTATCGCCTCTCGGCCGGCCGCTATCCCCGGGTGCGCGCTGTGGCGCCGGTGACGGGCGTGCACGGTGTGGATCATTCGGGGCGACCTCTCCTGTGAGTGTGCAGCACAAAAATAACAGCCTCTACCCCATTCCCGGTCGTCTTCGGCGCAGGAATCATGCACCCGTAGCCACAAATTCACCTGATCGTCACCCTCGAAGGAGATGTCCGACGCCGCTCGGTTCTGGTCCGTCGGGGTGAGGTGCTTCCGCCGAGCAGCGATTAGCGTCGGTTGGAAGGAGAAATCCCCCTGAGTGAAAGGTGACCATCATGGCCGACAAGACCCTGGACAACCTGTTCTTCGACACGCTCCGCGACATGTACTACGCCGAGCGCCACATCGCCAAGACGCTGCCGAAGCTGGCCGACAGCGCCGTTTCGGACAAGTTGACCGAGGCCTTCCTGACCCACCAGAAGGAGACCGAGCAGCAGATCGCCCGGCTGGAAAAGGTCTTCAAGATGATCGACCGGCAGCCCACGTCCAAGCGCTGCGAGGCGATTGACGGTCTCATCGCCGAGGGCGACGGAATCATGGAGGATTTCAAGGAGAGCCCGGCCCTCGATGCTGGCCTCATCTCGTCGGCCCAGGCCGTCGAGCACTATGAGATCGCCCGATACGGCACCCTCCGTCGCTGGGCCTCGATGCTCGGGCTGAACGACGGCGCGTCGCTCCTCAGCGAGTCGCTCGACGAGGAGTCGCGCACCGACGAGCTCCTCACCAAGTTGGCCGAGGGCGAGGCCAACGCCCGCGCTAAGAGCGGGAAGAGCTGATCCACCTCTGGTCATCGGCCATGGGGCACCCGCGAGACGGGCGCCCCATGGCCGTTGCGCATGCCCGAAACGATGAGCAGGGCGGGCAGTGGCGGCCAGGGTGAGTGCCGCGACCATGCTCATCGCCACCAGGCCCGAACGCACGCAGGGGTTGGGCAACTGCTAGCGTTCGACAAACCGGATCGCAGTGCGGCGCCTCCGAGTGGACGAGCGGTATAGGGGTTGTCGGATGAAGGATCGGCTACGCGAGGGCGTCAAGGTCACCGTCTGGATCGCGCTGGGGGTCGCGGTCGCCTTTGTCGGAGTCCAGGTGTGGAACAGCTACACGCAATCGGCGCTGGACACCCGATCTGAAGTCCTCAGCAGCCAGGTCATCAACGCCATCTCCCGGGAGGAACAGGTGTCACTCCTGAGCCTGGGTATCCAGGGCATCGCTGAGAAGAACGAGCGTCGGACCATCTTCGGGATCGATGTACCCGGCAGTGAGCGGGCGCTGTGCCTGCAGTACAACTTCAACGCCAAACTCGGTATCGACGGCGGCGACGTCCGGATCGAGAAGACCAGCGAGGACAGTTTCACCGTCTCCATTCCGGAGTTCATCTTCATCGGTCACAACGATGCGAACTTCAAGCTGGTGACCGAGAATAGCGGTGTGCTGAGCTGGGTCACCCCGGAGATCGACGCGGTGGAGATGACGAACCAGATCCTCAACGACGAGGCGCAGAGCCAGTACATCGACGCCAACGAGGACCTCCTCAGGGACCAGGCCGAGGCTTTCTACGAGGGGATCATCACGGCCATCGACCCGTCGTTGGAGGTCGAGTTCGAGTACGCCTCCGGCCGCTAGGTCACGGCGGATCGCCTGCCCTGACCGATCTGCGCTGTTAGCGTGGAGGCCAGAGCAACTCGGCGCGTCCACAGCCGGTGACTCCCGGCGCGCGCCGGAAGGAGGACGACATGTTGACCATCGAAGCCATGCTCGACACCTACCCCCAGGAACTCGCGAGCGTCGACGGGGAGAAGTTGGTTGAGTGCATCCGGGCCTGTCTTGAGTGCAGTCAGACGTGCGCGGCCTGCGCTGACGCCTGCCTGGCCGAGGACATGGTGGCCGAACTCAGGCAGTGCATCCGGACGAACCTGGACTGTGCCGACATCTGCGCGACGACAGCGGCGGTCCTGTCCCGCCAGACGGCCCGCAACACCGAGGTGATCCGAGCCCTGCTCGACGCCTGTGAAGCGGTCTGCCGGGCCTGCGCTGACGAGTGCGAGAAGCACGCCTCGATGCACGAGCACTGCCGCGTCTGCGCGGAGTCGTGCCGTCGCTGCGAACAGGCCTGCTCGGACCTCCTCGCCACCCTCTGATCCCTCTCTGCCACGCCCCCCCCCGGACAGCGTCTGCTGTTCGAGGGCGTGCGTGCGCTCTGGCTCTGGCGCCCTCATCCCGACGTCGACGGGTTGCCGCTGCGGCGGGCGACCCGGAAGAGCTTCACGCCCACCCAGGCGAACCAGATCGGCAACAGGAGGCCGTAGACGAGGTATGCGGAGCCGATCATGGGGCGCAGGGCCTCGCTGAGGACACCTATCGCGCCGGCTGCCATGCCGACGACGGACAAGGCCCGGCCCCGCTGCCCCTGCCACATCACGACGGACAACACCAGGATCGCGCCGGCGGTCAGGATGCCCGCCCAGGACACGGCGTTCGTCGCGGCGATCAACGCCTCTGCCGCCGCCACCAGCGCGGCCTGCTCGCCTTGATCCGCGCCGGCGTAGGCGTCGCTCAGCACGACCATGCCCCCATGCAGGGACTGCGGGCTGCTGCCCAAGGCCAACGCGATGGTCTCCGACACGATCCCGAGGAGGCCGCCGATCAGAGCCAGGGTCTTGTTGACGGTGGACAGCGCGACGCCCAATGCGGCGAACACCAGGAGCGCAGGCACCGCCAAGCCGACGAAAGACACCAGCTCGACCAGATAGACGGCCTTGTGCTCGGCGATGTACTCCAGAAGAGGCCGCCCCTGGCTGGGCGGCAAGGGCGCCACGAAGACGAGGACGATGGGGACCAGCACCAACACCACGAACAGCAGTGCCGCGTAACCGCCGATGCTGTACAGGGGGCGCCAGGACAGGTCGACGCTGGCTGTCCCGGAGGGTGGGGTCGGCTTCTCAATTGCCCCTGTCAGGAGGGTTTTTTCAAGCGCAGTTTCCGCTGGCGCGGACGACGGTCTGGGTCTTTCCATGGTGGACTCCCGTATGAGGGCGACATTGCCCTTCACTCCACATTCTAGAACTCGGGTGAGCCTCCGAAGCAAGGGGCGGCAGGTGCCAACTCGGCATCGACGCGGTCGCCGTTGGCCCCCTCCGTGGCTAGCCTCAGGGGATGTCGAACGTCACGCACACGGCGCTCAACCGCTCCGTCACCACCCCCGCACTGTTCGCGTTCATCCTCGGGGACGTCCTCGGAGCAGGGGTCTACGTTCTCGTCGGCGTCATCGCGGCCGCTTCCGGCGGGGCGGTCTGGGTGCCGCTCCTGGTTGCGCTGGTCATGGCGTTGCTGACCGCCGGATCCTACGCCGAGCTGGCCACCAAGTACCCTCGGGCGGGCGGATCTTCCCACTACGCGAACCGGGCTTTCGGCCCGTTCGCGGGCTTCCTCATCGGCTACTGCATGCTCGCGGCGGGGATCGTCTCGGTCGGTGCACTGGCGCTGGGCTTCGCCGGAGACTATCTCGGCGAGTTCCTGACCCTGCCGGTGCCCGTGACCGTCATCGTGTTCCTTGGGCTGCTCGCCGCCCTGAACGCGTTCGGCATCAAGGAGTCCCTGTTCGCCAACATCATCGCCACCATCATCGAGGTGGGCGGCCTGGTGCTGGTGGTTGTCCTGGGATTCATGGTCATCGCCCGCGGTGATGCGGACCCGTCGAGACTCACTCAGCTCGGCACCACCGAGAACGGCCCGCTCGCTGCTGTTCTCGCAGGAACCGTGCTGGCGTACTACTCGTACGTGGGTTTCGAGACCTCAGTCAACGTCGCCGAGGAGACCAAGGACCCCGCGCGCTCCTACCCGCGCGCACTGTTCGGGGCGTTGCTGGTGGCGGGCCTCGTGTACGTGGGCGTCGGCGTCGCCGCCAGTGCGATCGTGCCCACCGACCGGCTCGCGGCATCGACCGGTCCTCTGCTGGAGGTGGTGCGCGCTGCAGGCGGGGTGCCTCCGGTGCTGTTCTCTGTGATCGCCCTGGTCGCCGTCGCGAACGGCGCGTTGTTGACCGGCATCATGGGCTCGCGGCTGGCCTACGGCATGAGCCGCGACAGGTTGTTGCCGTCGTTCCTGTCGAAGGTGCTTCCCGGCCGGAAGACGCCGTGGCTCGCCATCGTCGTCACCACAGGCTTGTCGGTGGTGTTGGCGCTGCTCGGTTCCATCGAGGTGCTGGCCTCGACGCTGGTGTTGTTGTTGCTGGTGGTGTTCACCGCCGTCAACGCGGCCGTCCTGGTGCTGCGCAAGGACGCGGTGGCGCACAAGCACTACCGCGTGCCGCGCGTGCTGCCAGTCCTGGGCATAGCCAGTTGCGTCCTGCTCGCCACACAGGTGGAGGGAGAGACATGGTTGTTCGGCCTCCCCATGCTCGCCCTCGGTGGGCTGCTGGCCCTCTTCGCGCGGAGGAACGTGCGTGCGACCGCTCGTGCCGAGGCCTGACAGCCCCTCACGCGTGGCTCCGCACGGCAGCTAAGCCTGCTGCCGCAACTTCCAGAAGCTGTCCTTACGGACGATGAGCCCCTCGTCGTCGAACGTCCAGAGGTCACAACCCCGCACCTCGATGCGCTCACCCGACACGGTTGTGCCCGTGATCGTCCATTCGGAGGCGCCCCGATGGCCGGCGACGAAATGGCTGCCGCCGGTGTACCGCACATCAGGAATGCCTTCGAAGCGGGCTGCGAGGCCGCGCCGGACCTCGTCGCGTCCGACGAACCGACTCCCCCAGGGATCCTCTCCACGGGGCGACTCGAAGACGCAGTCCTCTGCGAAGTGGCCCATGATGGCGTCGAGATCGTGCCTGTTGAACGCGTCGAGAACCTCATGCAACGCCGCCACCTGTGACTCGTGGGACACGGCGCCTCCCTACTTCCATGTGATCGCCTGAGTCGCGATCTGTTTCTTCAAGGGTCCGCCGCTACCAGCCATTGCGCCACACCGCGTGATCCGCGGATCGCGCGGGGCAATCCGACGCGAATCATGTGGTCGCAGTACCGTTGGACGGTGCCCGCACGCCACAAGTTCTTAGCCGCACGACGGTCGGCGGCCAACCGAGCACGCTATGCGAAGAGACGACAGCGCAGGCTGGACCGCGTCGACAACGACCTCACTCCCGCCCAGTGGGCCGATCTCGTCGACGCCTGGGGAGGCTGTGCCTATTGCGGACAGCACGGAGTGCCGCTGCAGCGAGACTGCATCCACCCGATCTCACGCGGTGGCCGCTATACGCTCGACAACGTGGTCCCGGCGTGCGGATCCTGCAACGCGAGCAAACACAACAGTGAAGTGACGAGTTGGCTCAGGCGGAAGAAGTACGACGAGCGCACATTCCTGCTCCGGCTCGCAACGATCCGCGTCGCGCTCCTTGCCGAACCCACGCCCGTACCGCCGCCTTCAGAAATGCCGGAGTAGTACTTTCGCACGGGCTCTGACCACACCGCGGGCGGGGCCTTACCGGGGTGGGCGCACCTTGGCGGGCTCAGGTCCAACGGTGGCCGATCGCGCCTGTCCTCTTCACACGCCCGGCGTGCTTGGCCCTGTGAGCAACAGGCACGTAAAAGGGCCTTGTCCACCGGATTTCCGGTCTGACAAGGCCCTTTGCTGGTCGGGCTGACAGGATTTGAACCTGCGACCCCTTGACCCCCAGTCAAGTGCGCTACCAAGCTGCGCTACAGCCCGCCCGCTGCCGTGAGGCAACTCGGATAGCTTAGCGCCTCTCGCCGCGGTGCGCACATCGAGGCCGACCCGTACCGGAAATGCGCCGACTGGTTGACCAATTCCCCGGCGCGACATACGGGGCGGGGTATAGAATCGTGAGCATTCCTACTCATGGAGGTCTCAATGAAGAGGCTGCTCATCCTCGGTGGGGGCACCGCGGGCACGATGGTGGCCAACAAGCTGCGCGCCGTCCATCCGCCAGAGGAGCTCGCCATCACGGTGATCGACCGCGACAACGATCACCACTACCAGCCGGGCTACCTGTTCCTGCCGTTCGGCATCTACACCCCGGACAAGATCGTGGAGCCGCGCCGCCGGTACCTGCCACGCGACGTGGATCTCGTCCTCGGCGAGATCGACCACATTGCCATCGACAGCAGGACTGTGCTCCTCGCCGACGGTCGCGAACTGCCGTGGGACACCCTCGTCATCGCCACGGGCGTTCAGCCGAGACCGGACCTCACGCCCGGGGCGGACAGCCCTGACGTCCACCACTTCTACGATCTGCCCGCCTCCATCGCCCTGCGCGACGCCATGCGGGATTTCAGAGGCGGCCGCCTCGTCATCCACCTCACCGACATGCCCATCAAGTGCCCCGTCGCGCCGCTCGAGTTCACCTTCCTGGCCGACGGCTTCTTCCGGGACCGGAAGTCGCGACACAAGGTGGAGATCGTCTACGTGACCCCGCTCGACGGGGCGTTCACCAAGCCGGTCGCCTCCAGGGAGCTTGGGTCGATGTTCGCCGAACGCGACATCGCGTTGGAGACGGACTTCGCCGTCGAACGCGTCGACACCGACGCGAAGGAACTGGTCTCCTACGACGACCGGCGGATCCCCTACGACCTGTTGGTGTCCATCCCCCTGAATCTCGGCCCGGAGTACATCTCGCGTTCAGGCCTGGGGGACGAGCTCAACCTCGTGCCCTGCGACCAGCAGACCATGCGGGCGGATGCCCATCCGGACATCTTCGTGCTGGGCGACGGCGGCACCCTGCCGACATCGAAGGCCGGGTCGGTCGCGCATTTCTCGGTCTACGTGTTCATGGACAACTGGCCGCACTACCTGAAGGGCGAGCCCCTCCCCCACTCTTTCGACGGTCACGCGAACTGTTTCATCGAGACGGGCCACGGCAGGGGCATGTTGCTGGACTTCAACTACCAGACGCAGCCCTACACCGGCACCTTCCCCCTCCCGGTGGTCGGGCCGATGCGGCTGCTCGGCGAGTCGCGCTCGAACCACCTGGCCAAGCTCGCCTTCAGATGGGTCTACTGGCAGCTGCTCCTCAAGGGCCGGCCGCTGCCGTTCACCACGGACATGATGCTGCTCGGCAAGCGCCTCGAAGGCGACTCCGCCGGGCTCACCCTCACTCAGTGGGCACGCAAGAAGCTGCCCCTCGGCACCCGGAGTTGAAGGAGAATCCCGTGCCACGCACACGCATCGACGGCGGCCGCGTCATTGACGTCAACGACGAGGGCTTCCTCACAGACTACGAACAGTGGGACGACGACCTCGCCCGCGTCCTGGCAGGGTACGCCGGCCTCGACGCACTGACCGACGACCACTGGAAGGTGCTGCGCTTCCTGCGCAGCGACTACCCGGAGCGGCAGGAGACGGCGACCCTGCGCCGCACGTCGGTGGTCGGTGGCTTCGACATGAAGGAGTTGTTCCGTCTCTTCCCCGGCAAGCCGGCCAAGAAGATGTCCTATATCGCCGGGCTCCCCAAGCCCAAGGGCTGCGTCTAGAAAGGCCGTGCCATGACCGAGATCCTCGACCACCCCATCATCCCCGACTTCGGCCCGGCGACCGCCCGGCCCCCGTCGTCCAACGATTCGACGGAGGGCAAGGCACGGCTGAAGCCGTCGGACTTCGCTGCCCCCGCCGTCGGGACCGAGCCCGCGGGGCAGCCCCGCAAGATGTGCTTCATCGCCTCCAAGGGCAACCTGGACATGGCCTACCCCGCGCTCATCATGGCCAACGCGGCGTTGGGCGAAGGCATCGAGACCCACATCTTCTTCACGTTCTGGGGCTTCGACCTGGTGACCGAACGCACGATGGACAACCTGAAGTTCACCATGCTCGGCAACACCGCCATGCACCTGCCGATGGCGCCGTCGATGCCGGTGTGGTCCGGCATGGGCGCCATCCCCGGAATGACGCGGATGGCGACCAAGATGATGACCAAACAACTCGATGACCTGGAGATTCCAGGGGTGCGCGAGTTCCTCGACATCATCGTGGCGGCCGGAGGTCACCTGTGGGGCTGCAAACTCAGCTTCGACATGAACGGCCTGGCCATGTCCGACCTCTATGAAGGGGTGGAGGACGTGATCTCCGCCTCCGACTTCGTCGAACTCAGCGCTGGAGGTCAGATCATCTTCGTCTGAACCACGCCGGTGCGCAGTTCGTCGTCGATCCAGGTCAGCGCCTCGGACAGTTCCTTGACGTGATGGCGCTGCTGGGTGGCGCCCATCAGCACCGAGGTGCGTCGCTGGCTGTTGTTCATGCCCTGGATGACGTAGATGACGTGACGTCGGCGCAATCGCCGCAGCGCGGTGTCGAGCGCCACGGCGCCGGACGCGTCGAGGATGCGCATCTGGTGACAGCGGATGATCACCGCCGCGGTGCGGTCCCCCAGGTCGTTGACCTCGTCGATGAATCGCTGCGCGTTGCCGTAGAACAGCGCGCCGTCGACCCGGAAGATGGCGACGGCATCGCGCAGGTGCTCCTGCTCCGCGTTCCAGTCCACGACGCCCTCCATCGTGGTGGTGGGCAGGTTCTGCCGGGCCACCACGGAGTAGGTGGCCATGTGCCGCAGGCTCATCACGGCAGCCATCAGGAGCCCCAGCAGCACGGCGGCCACCAGGTCCAGCAGGACGGTGGCGGCGAAGGTGAGCAGGAACGTGTTGCGATCCGCCCTGGTGACGGTGAGCATCGTGCGGCCCAGGCGCAGGTTGATCATGCGCCCGGCGGTCACCAGGAGCACGCCGCCCAGCGCGGCCATCGGCACGGTCGCCACGATGGGCGCCAACAGCAACATGACGGCCAGCAGCATCACGGCGTGCGTCACCGACGACAGCCGGGTACGGGCCCCGGATCGGACGTTGACGGCGGTCCGGGCGATGGCGCCCGTGGCGGGCAGGCCACCGAAGAGCCCCGACGCGATGTTGGCCAGGCCCTGGCCCATCAGCTCGCGGTCCGGGTTCGTCGGAGAGAGGTCCGGGCGCATCCCGTCGGCGACCCTGGCGGACAGCAGCGACTCGAGCGCGGCCAGCGCCGCGATGGCGAGCGCCGGCCCGGCCAGGTCCTGCAGCATCCCCATGGTGAAGTCCGGCACGCGCGGTGAGGGCAGGCCGGTGGGCAGCGCCCCGATGGAGTCCACCGTGATGGGCATCAGCACGACGGCGACTGTGGCGATGATGATCGAGATGAGCGCGAGTGGCCATTTCGGCACGTAACGCAGGCCCACCAGGTGCAGGGCGATGACCGCCACCGCCACCGCCAGGGGCTGCCAGGCGTGGCTCCAATCGGCCTGCTGGATGGTCTGCCAACCGGCGACCAGGGTGGATTCCGACGTGCCGCGTGGGGCGTCGAGGATGAGCGGCAGCTGCTGAAGGGCGATGATCACGCCGATGCCCATCGTGAACCCCTCCACCACAGGGAAGGGGATGAACTCCACGGATCTGCCGACCGCAGTGATGGCCATGGCCACCACGATGATGCCACCCATGATGGCGAGCAGGGGGATCACGCCGAGGCCGTACTTGGCGATGACCGGAAGCAGTACTACGGTCATGGCGCCGGTGGGGCCGGAGACCTGCAGGTGGGAACCGCCGAACACGGCAGCGACGATGCCCGCGACGATGGCGGTGACGAGGCCGGCCGCGGCACCCGCCCCCGAGGCGACACCGAAGCCCAGAGCGAGCGGAAGAGCCACGACACCGACGGTGATGCCGGCCACCAGGTCCTTCAGCCAGGAGTGCTTCAACCCCCCATAGTCCGCTGGCCCCGGCCAGAGGTTCCTCAGGTTGATGAAGTGTTCGCCCGCCAGCACTCGGTAGCGGCGTATCTGTTCCCTCGGCGTCAGGCGCTGAGTTTCAATCCGGAAATCCCGGTTTCCCATGTGGTAATCGCCTCCAGAGCGAAGCGTACTCCCCCCACCCCCGGGATCCGATCTCGCCTCCGCTTGGTGTCAGACGCGGTCCTTGCGCTTCTCACGAGCGCGGATCTGCACCTGGACGGGCGATCCCTCGAAGCCGAAGTCCTCGCGGAGGCGACGCTCGATGTAGCGCACGTAGGTCTCGTCCATCTTGCCGCTGGTGAACAGCGCGAAGGTGGGCGGGCAGTTCTGCGCCTGGGTGCCGAACAGGATGCGCGGCTGCTTGCCGCTGCGCACGGGGTGCGGGTGGGCGGCCGAGAGCCGGCCGAGGAAGGCGTTGAGCTTGCCGGTGGAGATGCGCGACTCCCAGCCTGCGGCGGCCGTTTCGATGGCCTTGCCGAGCTTGTCGACGTTGCGGCCGGTCAGCGCGGAGATGTTCACCGTCGGTGCCCACTTCCACGCCTGCAGGTCGCGATCCACCTCGCGTTCCAGATAGTAGCGACGCTCCTCATCGGTGAGGTCCCACTTGTTGAAGGCGATGACCAGGGCGCGGCCGGATTCCTCGATGTTGCTGAGGATCCGCAGGTCCTGGTCTGACACCGGCTCCGAGGCGTCGACCACCATGATGCACACCTCGGCGCGTTCGATGGCGGCCTGGGTGCGCAGCGAGGCGTAGTACTCGTGGCCGGAGGCCTCCTTGACCCGCTTGCGGATGCCTGCGGTGTCGATGAGGCGGTACACCTGCCCGCTGATCTCGACGAGCTCGTCGACGGGGTCCACGGTGGTGCCGGACACGTCCGACACCACGACCCGCTTCTCCCCCGCCATCTTGTTCAGCAGCGAGGACTTGCCCACGTTCGGCTTGCCGACGATGGCGATCCGGCGGGGCCCGCCGATCTCCTCGTAGGTCTCGCGCGGGGCCTCAGGGATGGCGTCCAGCAGTGCGTCGAGCATGTCACCCGAGCCGCGACCGTGCAGGGCGGAGACCGGGAACGGCTCGCCCAGACCCAGGTTCCACATGCTGGCGGCCATGACCTCGTGACGCTGGTCGTCGACCTTGTTCGCGGCGAGCACGACAGGCTTCTGGGAGCGGCGCAGCACGCGGACCACCGCTTCGTCCTCATCCGTGGTGCCGACGGTGGCGTCGACGACGAAGAGCACCGCGTCTGCCAGCGAGATGGCCATCTCCGCCTGCTCCGCGATGGCGGCGGCCATTCCCGTCGCGTCGGAGATCCAACCGCCGGTGTCGACCAGCACGAACTCACGTCCGTTCCAGTTGGCGTCGTACGAGACGCGGTCACGCGTGACGCCAGGCTGGTCCTGGACCACGGCTTCCCGGCGACCGAGGATACGGTTGACCAGCGTCGACTTGCCGACGTTGGGTCGGCCGACAACGGCCACGATGGGCTTGACGGTCTCGGTCACGGGAGCCTCCTGAAGAGAGTGGGCAGCGCCCCAGCCTAGTCGAATCAGCTGGGCGGTGTGAGCGCGACGATTGCGTCGACGACTTCCGAGGGTGTCAGGAAGGTCGAATCGATGACCGTCACGCCCGCTGCGGCGTCGGTGAAGTTCGACACCGTGGAGTCGTCGCGGTCACGGCGGAGTACCTGGTCGGTCACCTCGGCGGCGGTGGCCCTGCCCTCCACCTCGGCGGCGCGCCTGGCGACCCGTGCGGAGGGATCCGCCACCAGCAGCACCCGAACGTCCGCGTCAGGCGCCACGACCGTGGTGATGTCGCGGCCCTCGACGACGATGCGCCGGTCGTGCTGGGCGATGACGGTGCGCATCAGTTCCGTGAGCAGCCGGCGCACCTCGAGGTTGGTGGCGACCGTCGAGACGGCGGCGGAGATCCGCGGCTCGCGGATCTCGTCGGTGACGTCGTGACCGTTGATGTGGAACGTCGGCGACTCCGGGGTGGTTCCGCACACCAGCGCGGCGTCGGCGACGAGCCGGGCCACCTCGTCGACGTCGGCCCCCTCGGGATAGCGACGCAGGTACTCGGTGGTCGCCGCCCGGTACATGGCGCCGGTGTCGAGGTACCCCAGGCCCAGCCTTCGGGCCAGCAGTTTGGCGGTGGTGGACTTGCCGGAGCCACTGGGCCCGTCGATGGCGATCAGCAGGGACATCAGGCACTTCCTCGGTTGGATGACCACGCACCCCAGCCGCGCTCCAGCAGGGTGGCGCGGAGCTTCTCGGCCACCTCGCTTTCGACGGAGATCTGCAGGTAGCCGACCTCGCGGACCGGGTCGTGGGTGATTTCGAAATCCTCGACGTTGAAACCCAGCTCGCCGATATCGGTGAACAGGCGGCCCAGGGCGCGCGGTTCATCGGGGATCTCGACGGTGACCTTGAGCAGGTCGAGGGGGTTCTGGCCGTGCTTGCCGAGCAGTGAATGGGCGCCGGTGCGCCCAATGGCCAGGAAGCGCTCCAGGTCTTCCGGGTGGTCCAGCACGCTGATGAGGTGCGCCAGGTCCGTGGCGACCTCCTCCAGTTCGTGGCGGACGGCGTCGGCGTTGGAGACGATGATCTGGCGCCACAGGGACGGGTCTGAACCGGCGATCCGGGTGACGTCGCGGATTCCCTGGCCGGCGAGGCGCAGGTTGTCGGTGGGCACCTCACGGAGGTGGCTCGCGGTGAGGATGCTCATCAGGTGCGGCACATGGCTGACCTGCGCCACGGCCTCGTCGTGCAGGTCGACCGGCATGGTGACCACGCGGGCCCCCACCTCCTGGGCGAGCTTCTCGATGCGGGCCACGTCCTCCGGCAGGTTCCCGTCCTGGGGGGTGACCACCCAGGTGCGGTCCTTGAAGAGGTCGGCCGATGCGGTGAGCGGCCCGGTGAACTGCGAGCCGGCCATGGGGTGCGAGCCGACGTAGCGGCGGTGCTCCGGCGCCAGCTTCACCACCGCCTCGAGGATGGGGGCCTTGACCGAGCCGACGTCGGTGATCACCGCGTGCGGGAACTTCTCGAGGGTCTCAGCGACGAGGCTGGGGATCACCTCCGGCGGGGTGGCGACCACCACGATGTCGGGGTTGTCGGTGGCCTCATCCGAGATACGGCCGGCGCCTAGCCCCGCGGCCACCAGCGAATGGGCGGCGACGATGTCCCAGAGGATCACGTCGTAGCCGGCGCGCGTGAGGGCCAGCCCGAGCGAGGAGCCCACCAGGCCGGCGCCCAGGATCAGTACTGATTCAACCACGGGCCACCTCGTCCCGGCTGAGGCGGCGGAAGGTGCGGCGGCGGCCCGCACCGCGCTCCAGCACCGCGACCTCGAGCTGGTCCGAGTGCAGCGCGTTGCCGGCCAGAGTGACGGCGTCGCCCAACGGTGCGTCGGGGGTGAAACCGGCCCGCACCACCTCGGCGACCCGTTCGGCGTCACCGCCGATGACCGCGAGTTCCTGCTCGTCGGTGATCACGCCGTCGTAGCTGATCCGGTACAGCACGTCGCCGGTGGGCTCCTCCCCCAGCTCCGCGACGATCAGCTCCACCTCGTAGGGCTTCTCGCCGCCGGAGGCGAACGCGCCACCCAGCAGCTGCGAGTAGGCGCCGGCCAGGCTGCGGCCCGTCACGTCACGGCGGTCATAGGAGTAGCCCCGCAGATCCGCGTGCCGGATCCCGGCGATCCGCAGCGTCTCGAACTCGTTGTACCGGCCGACCGCTGCGAAACCGATGCGGTCGTAGATCTCGGCGACCTTGTTCAACGTCGTCGAGTGGTTCTCCGCCACCATCGCGATCCCACCGGCATAGCGCAGAACCACGACGGCGCGCCCCCGTGCGATGCCCTTGCGGGCGAACTCCGCCCTGTCCATCATCTGCTGCTCGGGACTGACATAGAACGGCAGGCTCACAGCGCGTACCCCCTCGGGCCGTCGGGACGCGCGGTGCGTGCCGCGACGATGGTGTGGGCGAGTTCCCGCACGCCCTCTTCGGACCACCGGGCGACACCGGCGGCCGAGGCCCGCAGCACGAGCGGGAAGATGCCGCGCGTGAGGTCGAGGCCGGAGGTGGCGGAGTCGTCGTCCGCCGCGTCGTACAGCGACTGCAGCAGCGCCGCGACGGCCGAATGCTCGTCGGCGTCCGGGTCGTGCAGCTTCTTCAACGCCCCGCGGGCGAAGGCGGCGCCTGATCCGACGGAGCAGTACTGGTGCTCCTCGTAGCGGCCACCGGTGGCGTCGTAGGAGAACATCCGGCCGCGCATCGCACGCTCGTCCCAGCCGACGAACAGGGGCAGTACCACCATGCCCTGCATCGCCTGGGGGAGGTTGGCCCGCAGCATGGAGCTGAGCCGGTTCGCCTTGCCGTCGAAGCTCAGCTGCGTACCCTCGACCTTCTCGAAGTGCTCCAACTCCACCTGGAACAACCGCACGAGTTCGACGGCCAGCCCAGCCACGCCTGCCACCCCGATGATCGACAGGTCATCGGCACCGAAGACCTTCTCGATGTCGCGCATGGCGATCGCGGTGCCCATGGTGGCGCGCCTGTCGCCCGCCATCACCACTCCGTCGCGGTAGCGGGCCGCCACGATCGTGGTGCCGTGCACGGCAGGCATGGCGGCACCGCCGGCGGCGGGGAGGGTCTCCGGCGCCACCTGCCTCAGGTACTCCATGAAGGAGGGGCTGTCCATCATCACCCTTCTATAGTGGCTGGCATGAAGCGAGTCGTGCCAATCATTGTCGATCTGGTCTGCGTACTGGTGTTCGCCGTCGTCGGGCGGGCCTCCCACGGCTTGGACCTGTTCGGCGTCCTCGCCACAGCTTGGCCGTTCCTGCTGGCCTGCCTCATCGCCTGGGCTGCGGTGGCGATGACCAAGGTGCCCTTCGCCGGTTGGCGGGAGGGGCTCATCGTGTGGAGCGTGACGCTCGTCGTGGGCATGGTACTGCGCGTCGTCTCGGGCGACACCGCGGCCTGGGCGTTCGTCCTGGTGGCCGCGCTATTCCTGGCCGTCACCCTCATGGGTTGGCGCTTCGTCTGGAGACTGAGCCGCCACCGGAGCGCCCGCACCGCCTAGGTCTGCGGGGATGTTCGCCGGACGGGGCCCCGTGTAGTCGGGGCCGTAGGCACCGGGGGCCGGCCGACGGCTGCGCATGGGCGCCTGCTGACCCGGCGCCAGTCGTCGGGAGATCGCGAGGAACCCCGTGTGGCTCGACGTGCCGTGCCCTGGCCGGATGGCCAGACCCTCGGCGTGCCAGTCACGCACGGTCGTCTCGGTGAGCTGCGGCTCGGTGAAACCGCCGTGGGCGCGCAGGGTGTCGGCCACGCGTCCCAGTTGGGTGGCCGTGGCCACGTAACACACCAGCACGCCGCCGGGGACGAGACGCTCCCCCACTGCCTCGATGCACTCCCAGGGGGCGAGCATGTCGAGGATGGCCCGGTCGATCTCGTCGTCCGTGATGGCCTCGACGAGGTCGCCGACGGTCACCCGCCAGCCGGGGTGCTCCCCGCCGATGAAGTTGCGCACGTTGTTCTGGGCGACGTCGGCGAACTGCTCGCGCCGCTCGTAGGAGTGCAGGGTGCCCTCGGGGCCGATGGCCCGCAGCAGCGCCAGCGACAGCGCACCGGAGCCGACGCCGGCCTCCAGCACGCGCGCGCCGGGGAAGATGTCGCCCCACATGACGATCTGGGCGGCTTCCTTGGGGTAGATGACCGCCGCGTCGCGCGGCATGGCCACCATGTAGTCGTGGAGCAGCGGCCGCAGCGCCAGGTACTGCATGCCGCCAGCCGACTTGACGACGACGCCCTCGGGCCCGCCGATCAGCTCGTCGTGGTGCACCGCGCCCTTGGTGGTGTGCCACGTCGCCCCCTCCTTGAGGAGGATCGACTTGCGGCGGCCCTTGTTGTCGGTGAGCGTCACGCGCTCGCCGGGCTGCAGGGGTCCTCTGTGCACTCCCGACAGGTTCATGCCAGTTCCTTCCGTGCCCGCCATACGTCGACGAGCGTCTCCCAGGTGATGCCGTCGAGCCCTTCGCCGATGTGCATGCGGCGGTGCTGCTCGAGCGGCACAGAAGGCACAGCGTAGACGACGGCGCCCGAGGCGAGCGCGGACAGGGTGCCCGGCACGGAATCCTCCAGGATCACGACGTCCTTCGGCGACACGCCCAGGCGCTCCATGGCAAGGAGGTATCCCTCCGGGTGCGGCTTGGTCCTCTCCACGTCGTCGGAGGTGACGACGAAGGAGACGTGCTCGGGCAGCCGGTCGCGGGCCGCATCGAGGACGGACCCGCTGCTGGCGGTGACGATCGCGCAGGGGACGCCCAACGCCGCCAGCTCCACGAGCAGTTCGCGCGAGCCGGGCAGGTACGGGAGGTCGCGCTGACGGAGGTGATCGGCCACCCGCTGCAGGAGCGTCTCCAGCAGGCCGTCGATGTCGTCTGAGCCGATGGCTTCGGCGATCGTCGCGGCGGAGAGCCGCGCGTCCTGGCCGGTCATCGACTCCCACTGCTCGGTGGTGAACGTCACCCCGTGCTCGGCGAGCATCTGACGCTCGATCTCCTGCCACACGGGCTCGGTGTTGACCAGCGTCCCGTCGAAGTCCCAGAGGACGGCCTTCGGTTCAGCCTGCATTGAAGTACTTCGCTTCCGGGTGGTGCACGACGATGGCATCGGTCGACTGCTCAGGGTGCAACTGCAGTTCCTCGCTCAGCTCGACGCCGATCCGCTCCGGCTCCAGCAGTGCCACGAGCTTGGCGCGGTCCTCCAGATCCGGGCAGGCCGGGTAGCCGAAGGAGTAGCGCGAGCCGCGGTAGCCCTGCTTGCGGATGGCCTCCTCGATGTCGGAGGTGGCGCCGAAGCCCAGGTCCTGGCGGATCCGGTCGTGCCAGTGCTCCGCGAGAGCCTCCGTCAGCTGCACTGAGAGGCCGTGGAGCTCCATGTAGTCGCGGTACGAGTTGGCCTCGAAGAGCTTCGCCGTGCCCTTGGCCACCTCGGAGCCCATCGTGACCAGCTGCATGGCCAACACGTCCGGGCCGCGCTCAGCGGCCTCGTCGGCGTCGCGGAAGTAGTCCGCCAGGCACAGGCGGCGGTCACGGCGCTGGCGCGGGAACGTGAACCTCGTGACCTCCTTCTGCGGGTCCTCGGGGCTGCCGACGATCAGCGACTCCCCTTCCGAGTGCACCGGGAAGTAGCCGTACACCACGCCGAAGTTGGCGAGGTTCTCCGTCTTGATCCGGTCCATCCAGCCGCGCAGGCGCGGCATGGCCTCGGTCTCGACGATCTCCTCGAAGGACGGGCCTCCCCTGCTGCCCTTCAGGCCCCACTGGCCCATGAACGTGGCGCGGTGGTCGAGCCATGCGGCGACCTCGGCCAGCGCGATGCCCTTGACCACGCGCGTGCCCCAGAACGGCGGGGTGGGCACGTCGACGTCGCGGGCGACGTCGGAGCGGGTGCCCGGCTCGATCGGCACCTCCTCCACCTCCACCTTGGCATAGCGACGCTTCTTGGGCTCGGGCAGCTTCGCGCCCGGCACCCCCTGCTTCACGGCCATCACTGCGTCCATCAGCGCGAGACCCTCGAACGCGTCCTTCGCGTAGCGCACCTGGCCCTCGAAGATGTCGCCCAGGTCGTGTTCCACGAAGGTTCGGGTGAGCGCGGCGCCGCCGAGCAGCACCGGGTACTTCCCCGCGAGGCCCAGCCGGTTGAGTTCGCCCAGGTTGTCCTTCATCACCAGCGTCGACTTCACGAGGAGCCCGGACATGCCGATGGCATCGGCACTGTGCTTCTCGGCGGCGTCGATGATGGCCTGGATGGGCTGCTTGATGCCGATGTTGATGACGGTGTAGCCGTTGTTGCTGACGATGATGTCGACGAGGTTCTTGCCGATGTCGTGCACGTCGCCACGGACGGTGGCGAGCACGAGGGTGCCCTTGCCTGTGTCGCTCTCCGACTTCTCCATGTGCGGCTCGAGGTGCGCCACGGCCAGCTTCATGGTCTCCGCGGACTGGAGCACGAACGGCAGCTGCATCTGGCCGGAGCCGAACAGCTCGCCCACCGTCTTCATGCCGGCGAGCAGGTCCTGGTTGATGATGTCGAGCGCCGGCTTGTCCCTGAGGGCCTCGTCGAGGTCTGCGGTGAGGCCCTTGGCCTCGCCGTCGATGATGCGGCGCTGGAGGCGCTCCTCGAGGGGCAGCGCGGCCAGTTCTGCGGCGCGAGAGGCGCGGGCGGAGGCCGCGGTGACGCCCTCGAACAGGTCCAGGTACTTCGAGAGCGGGTCGTAGCCCTCGGAGCGGCGGTCGTAGACCATGTCGAGGGCGACCTGGCGCTGTTCCTCCGGAATGCGGTCCATCGGGAGGATCTTTGCGCTGTGCACGATGGCTGAGTCGAGGCCTGCCTGCACGCACTCGTGCAGGAACACGGAGTTCAGCACGATGCGGGCAGCCGGGTTCAGGCCGAACGAGACGTTCGACACGCCCAGCGTGGTGCGCACGCCCGGGTACAGGCGCTTGAGCTCACGGATGGCCTCGATGGTCTCGATCGCGTCGCGGCGCGTCTCCTCCTGACCGGTGGCGATGGGGAACGTGAGGCAGTCGACGAGGATGTCGCCCACGTCCATGCCCCAGTTCTTCGTGAGGTCCTCGATGAGGCGTGACGCGACGCGCACCTTCCATTCGGCTGTGCGGGCCTGGCCCTCCTCGTCGATGGTCAGCGCGACGACGGCGGTGCCATGCTCCTTCACCAGCGGCATGATCCGCCCGAAGCGTGACGTGGGGCCGTCACCGTCCTCGTAGTTGACCGAGTTGATGATCACGCGGCCCGCCAGGTGCTCCAGGCCCGCGAGCAGGACCTCCGGCTCCGTGGAGTCGAGCACGATCGGGAGCGTGACCGCAGTGGAGAGGCGGGAGGCGAGTTGCTTCATGTCGGCCACGCCGTCGCGGCCGACGTAGTCGATGCAGAGATCGAGCACGTGCGCCCCGTCGCGGGCCTGGGACTTGGCGATCTCGACGCACTCATCCCAGTTCTCCGCCAGCATCGCGTCACGGAAGGCCTTGGACCCGTTGGCGTTGGTGCGCTCGCCGATGTTGAGGTAGCTGGCGTCCTGTTCGAACGGCACCTCGATGTAGAGCGAGCTGGCCGAGTTCTGCGGCTGGGGGTCGCGCGGGGCGACCTCACGGCCGCTGTAGCGCTCAGCGAGGAGACGGATGTGCTCGGGCGTGGTGCCGCAGCAACCGCCGATGACCGCAAGCCCGAACTCGTCCAGGTAGGTGCCCAGGGCGTCGGCGAGGCCATCGGGGCCCAGCGGGTAGCGGGCACCGTCGGCCGTCAGTTCCGGGAGACCGGCGTTGGGCATGGTGCCGACGGCGATCTTGGCGTTGCGGGCGAGGTGACGCAGGTGCTCGCTCATCTCGGCGGGACCGGTGGCGCAGTTGAGGCCGATGCAGTCCACTCCCAGCGCCTCCAGCGCCGTGAGCGCGGCGCCGATCTCGGAGCCCAGCAGCATGGTGCCGGTGGTCTCGACGGTGACGTTGACGAGGATGGGCAGGTCGACGCCCGCCTCCGCCGCGGCCCGCTGCGAGCCGATGATGGCGGCCTTGGCCTGGAGGAGGTCCTGGCAGGTCTCGATCTGCACCGCGTCGATGCCGCCGCGGATCATGGCGGCCACCTGACGCTGGTAGGCGTCGCGGATGGCGGCGAACTGGACGTGCCCGAGCGTGGGCAGCTTGGTGCCGGGGCCCATGGAGCCCAGGACGAAGCGGGGCTTGTCGGTGAACTCGTCTGCCACGCCGCGGGCGATCCGCGCGGAGGCCTCAGCAAGTTCGTCGAGGCGCTCGACGATGTCGTACTCAGCAAGCGCAGCCAGGTTGGTGCCGAAGGAGTTGGTCTCAACGGCGTCTGCGCCGGCTTCGAAGTAGGCGCGGTGGACGGAGGCCACGATGTCGGGCCTGGTCACGTTGAGGATCTCGTTGCAGCCCTCGAGCCCCTGGAAGTCGTCGTCGACACTGAGGTCACCGAACGACTGCAGCATGGTGCCCATCGCCCCATCGGCAACAAGCACACGACGATTCAACAGGTCTCTCAGATCAATAGCCACCGGGCAAGGCTAGCCGCACCCGGTAGGCTGGACGAATGCAGTTCGCGCCTTTGGACGGTCTCCGAGACCCCGCAGTGGTGATCGGGTTCTCCGGTTGGAACGACGCCGGCAATGCGGCCAGCGATCTGCTGCGCCATCTGATGGACTCCTATCCCGGCACTGACGCGGGCATCATCGACGACGAGCGCTACTGGGATTACCAGCAGACGCGGCCCATGCTGCACCGCACCGCGGACGGCGCCTGGGTGGAGTGGCCTGCGCTCCGGTTGCGCGCCGTGCATCACCCGGACCGCGACATCATCGTCGTCCTGGGCCCGGAACCGAACCTCCTGTGGCGGCAGTTCTCCATGGACCTGGTGGACCGGATCAAGAAGATCGACCCGGAGATCGTCGTCTTCCTCGGCGCCATGCTGAGCGACACGCCGCACACGCGTCCGCTTCCCGTGGGGGTCTACACCAGTGATCCCGCGGTTGAGCGGAAGTACAACATGGACGCCAACGACTACACCGGACCAACGGGCATGATCGGCGTGGCCGGGCAGTTGATGTTGCACGAGCGGATCCCAGCGGCTTCGCTGTGGGTGTCCGTCCCGCACTACGTGTCGTCGCCGCCCAACCCGAAGGCGCAGGACGCGTTGCTCACGGAGCTGGAGGGGATCCTGCACGTCAAGATCCAGCACGCGGAACTCCCCGCCGAGGCGGATAAGTGGACGCTGGCGGTGGACCAGTTGAGCGCGCAGGACCCGGACATCGCTGAGTACATCGGCCAGCTCGAGGAGGCCCGCGACACCGAAGAGGTGGAGGGCGCCACGGGCGACACGATCGCGGCGGAGTTGGAGAAGTTCCTGCGCCGCCGTCAGGGCGACGACCAGCCGAACGGCAACTGACCCCTGGCGCTGAGGATCCTGCGGATTTCAGTGCCTAGTGCTGGCAGGCCCCCGCGGCGAGGTTGCGCAGCTGGTTGACCATCGCGTCGGGGTCGGCCGCGTTGTAGACCGCGGAGCCCGCCACGAAGGTGTCGGCGCCGGCCTCCGCGCAGCGCTCGATCGTCTCCACGCTCACGCCGCCGTCGACCTGGATCCAGATGGGCCGGTCCCCCAGCAGCTCGCGGGTGCGACGCACCTTCGGCAACACCAGGTCCAGGAACTTCTGGCCGCCGAAGCCCGGCTCGACGGTCATCAGGAGCACCATGTCGACCTCGTCGAGCATGTCCGCGTACGAGTCGATGGGGGTGGCTGGCTTCAGGCCGATGGAGGCGCGGGAACCCAGCCGGCGCAGCTCGCGGGCCAGCCGGATGGGTGCGTGGGCGGCCTCCACGTGGAAGGTCACTGACTCGGCTCCCGCCTCGGCGTAGGCGGGTGCCCAACGGTCCGGGTCCTGGATCATCAGGTGGATGTCGAGCATCTTGTCCGTGGTCCTGCGGATGGACTCCACCACGGGCAACCCGATGCTCAGGTTCGGCACGAAATGGTTGTCCATGACGTCGACATGGATGGCGTCGGCGCTGCCGATCCGCCCGATCTCCGTGGCGAGGTTGGCAAAATCGGCGTTGAGAATGCTCGGGGTGATACGCATGACAGCACCCTATCGAGTGGCGGAAGAACGATCTCGGCGGGAGGTCGGCAGCGGACCGGTCAGGAACCCACGCGCAGCAGCGCGAGGTACATCGCGTCTGTGCCATGGCGCTGAGGCCACAACTGCACATCGTCTCCCAGCGCGCTCTCAGGCACGTCGGGCAGCGCGTCCGCAGCGTGCAGCCGGGCGACCTCGGGGTGCTCAGCAAGCACGTCGTCGACCACCTCGACCGTCTCCGCGCGGTGCGGCGAGCACGTCACGTAGGCCACCACTCCCCCGGGCACCGTCGACGCGATGGCCTGACGGAGCAGGTCGCGCTGCAGGCCGCCCAGCGCCGTGACGTCCTCCGGACGCCGGCGCCACCGCGACTCCGGGCGACGACGCAACGCGCCCAATCCGCTGCACGGCACGTCCACCATGACCTTCGAGAACTGGCGACCCCAGGCCGGGCGGGTGCCGTCAGCCGTGATCGTCACTGCGCCGTCCGGGTAGGCGGACAGGGCCTGCTGCACCAGCCGAGCGCGGTGCTCCTGCGACTCCGATGCGACCAACCAGGTGCCCTCCTCGCGCGCCAGGCCGGTGAGCAGGGCCGCCTTGCCGCCCGGGCCGGCGCACATGTCCAGCCACGGGCCGGCCGGCGCCTCCGTGCGGGCCAGCGCCCACGCAACGAGCTGGGAACCCTCGTCCTGCACGCCGACGCGACCCTCGCGCACCGCCGCCTGCTCGGCCGGGGCGCCGTCGGTGGTGGCGCCGAAGGGCGAGAACCGGGTGGGGGTGGCACCGGACAGGTCGGCGATGGTGGCCAGGCCCGGGCGCACGACGAGGGTGGGATGCGGCGGCTCGTTGTTCGCTGCGAGCGCACGCGGCAGCTCATCCGGAGTGAGCAGATCCGCGTAGGCGTCGACGATCCAGCGCGGATGGTGGCTACGGATGGCGAGTTCGTCCAGTGGACCGGCCTTCTTGGACAGCTGGTCGAGCCACCCGTCCAGGTCCTTGGCCGAGATCTTGCGCATGATGGCATTCACGAGCCCCGTGACCCGCTGGCCGACGGTGGCGCGGGCCAGGTCGACCGTCGAGGTGACCGCCGCGTACTTCTTCATCTTCATGCCCAGCAACTGGTGGGCGCCGAGCCGCAGCACGTCGACGACGGCGGGCTGGAGCGTGTTCAGCGCCCGCCCTGCGGCGGCCTCGATGACGCGGTCGTAGGTGCCCATCAAGCGGCACGTGCCCGAGACGAGTTCCGTGACGAGACCGGCGTCGCGGGTCTCCAGCCCGGCCGTGGCCAGCCGCTTGGCGAGCGCCAGGTTGGCGTAGGCGTCCTCGCCGGTGATCTGCCGCAGCACATCGAATGCCACCTTGCGGGGGTTCATGTCAGAGCCTTCCCTGCCACGCCGGAGCGGGCCCAGTCGATGGCGGGCATCCGGCGTTTTCCGGGGGCCTGCACCTCGAGGAGTTCGAGCGTGCCCTCCCCGGTGCCGACGAAGACCTGCCGCTTGGTTGCTTCGAGGTCGCCCGGCGCCAGGCCATGGTCTTCGGCGACCGACGCCCGGTAGATCTTGAACCGCTGCCCGTCGAGTTCGCACCAGGCTCCCGGGTCCGGCGAGCACCCCATGATGACGTTCCTCAGTTCCTTCGCCGGCCGCGCCCAGACGATGCGGGCCTCGTCGACGGTGATCTTGGCCGCGACGGTGAGCCCCTCGGTGGGCTGCGGCGTGGGCCGCTCGCCTGCCGCCACCATGTCGATGGCCCGGACGAGCTGGTCCGCGCCGCTCTCCGCGAGCGCCGCGAGGAGCTCACCCGCGGTGGCGTCGGGCATGGGACGCGATTCCATCAGGTACACGTCGCCCGCATCCAGTTCCCGCACGATCTGGAAACACGCGGTGCCGATCTCCTCGTCGCCCGCCATGATCGCGCGTTGGACAGGCGCCGCCCCGCGCCACCTGGGCAACAGGGAGAAGTGCAGGTTGACCCAGCCGTGGGCCGGGATGTCGAGCGCGGACTGCGGCAGGAGTGCGCCGTAGGCCACCACCGGGCACACGTCGACGGCGAGTTCCCGCAGGCGGGCCTGGAAATCCGCATCGCGCGGATGCGCCGGCTTCAGCACCTCGATCCCCAGTTCCTCCGCCCGCACGGCCACCGGCGACGGCGTCAGTCTGCGGCCACGGCCGGCAGGCGCATCCGGCCGGGTGACGACGGCCACCACCTCGTGCTGCGACGCGACCAGGGCGTTGAGCGAGGGAACGGCGACCTCGGGGGTGCCGGCGAACACGAGCCTCATCTGTCCTCCAGGGATTCGGGATCGACGTGAATACTGAGCTGGCCCTTTTCCTTGCGGGCGGAGCGGATGGCGGCGGCGCTCTTGACCCGCCGTGTCAGTTCGCGGGCGTCCTGGACGGGGGTGCGCAGCAGCGCAGCCCAGCGTTCAGGGCCCACCTCTGTGGGGCCGAGGATATCCACACCGGCCCAATCGTCGTTGTCGAGGAACTCACGCACCGCATCCGCGTCGCCCACGATCCGCGCCATCTTGACGGCCGGGGTCAGCCCAGCCTCGGCCCTGTCGGCGAGCTCCCTGGTGGCGAACCCGGCGAGATCCGCCCGCAGCATGGCCTGCACCGTGGGATGGGTCGCTGAGCCGACCAGCAGGACGGAGCCCCCGTCGAGGGGACGGCGCGCCAGCGCCGCGGCGTTGGACCACCGGCGCAGGGCCTCCTCCGCAGCCCGGAGGCTGATCCGGGACAGCGTGACCTCGGTGTCGAGGATCAGCACGCCCGCATAGCCCGACGGGGCGCTGGGCTCGGAGCCGGGCGTGGCAACCACGATGGCGGGTTCGTCGGGGATCTCGTCACGGATGTTCTTGGCCGAGCTGTTGACGGCGAGGGCCCCGGGGAAGGCGCGCGCCAACTCCTCCGCGGTGCGCGCGGCACCGGCCAGCGGCGTGCGGAGGCGCGACGTGTGGCAGTGCGGGCACGTCCACCGCGTGGGCTTGAATCCACACAGCGAGCATTCGGGCTCATCCCGGCGACGGGCCCGCATGGGGCCGCTGCACTTCGCGCACACGGCACGGTTGCCGCACCGCTGGCACGCGAGGGACGCCGAGTGGCCGGTCATCGGCACCTGCACGAGCACGGGGCCCTGCGGCAGGTGGTCGCGGAGGAAGCGGAAGGCCAACGAAGGGATGCGTAGGCGGGCAGCGGTGGGATCGTGCTCGCGCTCGACCTCCCCGACGGCCCGCACCGGCGCGACGATCCGCCGGGCCTCGGTGGGGGTGAGGCTGAGTTCGGCCAGCCAGCCGCGCTCGACGAGCGCCTGCGCGTCCACGCTGCGCGAGTACCCCGCCAGCATGAGGGCCGCGTTCTGGCGCGCCGACCGCAGGATGGCCACCGCGCGGGCATGGGGGTACGGGGCGCGGAGTTCCTCATGGGCGTCATGGCCGTCGTCGACGACCACCACCAGGCCCAGATCCTGCAGCGGCGCGAAGACGGCGCTGCGAGTACCCAGCATGATGCGAGCCTGCCCACGCGCGGCGGCGAGATAGGCGCGGTACCGGGCCGAGCGGCCGGCCTCCGAGGCCAGCGCGCCCACGGCACCGTGCCCGAACACGGCCCGGAACCGGGCCACGGCAGGGGTGAGCTCGCGCACCGTGGGGAAGACGACGACGGCGGAGCGGCCGGAACGCAGCGTGGCGTCCACGGCCTCGATCACCCCGCCGAGCAGGTCGCCCGCTCCCCCATGGACGGCGGCCGCCTGCCACACCAGGCGGGGCGAGCGGCCCTCCCCCAGCGCGTCGAGCAACGACTGACCGGCAGGGTACGACGGCAGCACCGAGGCCCGCTCCAGGGGTTTGGGGTCCGGCCATTCGCGTTGCGGGGCCTTCTCTGTGGCGGCGTGCCGGGGCGCAATGGCCAGCCGGGCGACATCAGACCAGACCCCCGCGTAGTGGTCTGCCACTCCCCGGATCAGTTCGTACACCTCAGGGGTGGCGATGGGTTCCGAGGAGACGACCTTGCTGAGGCGCGCGAGCGAGGCGACCTCAGAGGTGTCGGCGATCTCGATGAGCCACCCGTCGCGCTGGGTTCCGGCGAACGGCACCTTCACCCGGGCGCCGACGGTGGCCACCTCGACCAGTTGGTCTGGAATCTCGTAATCGAACAGCCGGTCCAGGTGGGCCAGAGCCATGTCGACGGCGACCCGCGCCACCCGGCCCGTCACGTCATCCCTTGACAGCAGCCGCCAGTGCGTCGACCCGGTCTGTGCGCTCCCAGGTGGCCGACGGGATGTTGCGACCGAAGTGGCCGTAGACCGTCACGTCCGAATAGATGGGCCGCAGCAGATCGAGGTCGCGGATGATGGCTCCGGGTCGCAGGTCGAACGTGGCCAGCACCGCATTGCGGATCTGCTCCTCAGGCACCGCGTTGGTGCCGAAGGTGTCCAGATAGAAGCCCACGGGGTGCGCCTTGCCGATGGCGTAGGCCACCTGCACCTCACAGCGCTCAGCCAGGCCGGCCGCAACCACATTCTTGGCGACCCACCGTGTGGCGTACGCCGCGGAGCGGTCCACCTTCGAGGGGTCCTTGCCGGAGAACGCGCCGCCGCCGTGGCGGGCCATGCCGCCGTAGGTGTCGACGATGATCTTGCGGCCGGTGACACCCGCGTCGCCCATGGGGCCGCCGATGACGAACTTGCCGGTGGGGTTGATGAACACCCGCTCAGGCATGCCGAAGCCGTAGCGCTCCAGGACGGGGCCGATCACTTCGCGGCGCAGGTCCTTGTGGATGTGCGGCTGCGTGACCTCTGCGCTGTGCTGCGTGCTCACCACGACGGTGTCGATGCCCTCGGGACGCCCGTCGTCGCCGTAGCGGACGGTGACCTGCGTCTTGCCGTCCGGGCGGAGGTACTCGAGCGTGCCGTCCTTGCGTACCGCCGTCAGCTGCTCGGCCAACCGGTGCGCCAGGTCCACCGGCAGCGGCATGAGCGCCTCGGTCTCGTTGCAGGCGAATCCGAACATGAGCCCCTGGTCGCCGGCGCCCTGGGCGCTGGCGATGTCGCCGTCCGCGTCGACCCGTCGCTCATAGGCGTCGTCGACGCCCTGGGCGATGTCCGGGGACTGGGCGCCGATGGCGACGGTCACGCCACAGGAGGCGCCGTCGAAGCCCTTGCTGGACGAGTCGTAACCGATCTCGAGGATGCGCTTGCGGGCGAGGTTGGCGACATCGACGTAGCCGGTGGTGGAAACCTCACCGGCCACCACCACCAGGCCGGTGGTCACGAGGGTCTCGACAGCGACCCGCGACTCCTTGTCCTGGGCGAGGAGGCCGTCGAGCACGGCGTCGGAAATGGAATCAGCGATCTTGTCCGGATGGCCTTCGGTGACCGATTCCGAGGTGAACAGACGGCTCACGGCAGAGCACTCCTAGCGCGGCAACAAGCCGCATAGTGGAAGAAGGGGTTGTTGTGGCGGCGATAAGCCGCCCCCTTGGGTGCGTCAGGAAGACGCGACTTCGGTGTCCGCGAAGGGATCAACGAAGGAGAACGCGGGATCCGCAGCCGCGGCGGCGGCAGCAGCTGCCTCTTCGGCCTCGGGATCGATCTGGGTGTACTGCAGGAGGCCTTCGCTCATCTCGCGCAGCGCGATGGACAGCGGCTTCTCCTCAGGAGCAGCGGAGACCAGCGGGCCGACGTTCTCGAGCAGGCCCTCGCCCAGCTGCGAGAAGTAGGCGTTGATCTGCCGAGCGCGCTTCGACGCGAACAGCACAAGCCGGTACTTCGAGTCGACGTTCTTCAGCAGGTCGTCGATCGGCGGGTTGGTGATGCCTTCGGGCACGGTGTTCAAGGTGATCCTTTCACGTTGTGATCACAGAGACAGGTCACAAGCTCATTAACCTTACCAAAGCGGCGACCGTTTCATCGAGCGTGACATTGACGATCACGTGATCGGCCTCGTCGACCTGCGCCAGTTCGATCTTCGCCGTGTCCAGGCGGCGGGCCATCGTCTCCTCGTTCTCCGTGCCGCGGCCCCGGAGCCGGCTCACCAGCTCCTCCCACGACGGAGGGCTGAGGAAGATCAGCCGGGCTTCCGGCAGGTTCTGCTTCACCTGACGCGCTCCCTGCAGGTCGATCTCCAGGATCACGGGGCGTCCGGCCGCGACGGAGGCGAGCACGGGCTGACGGGGGGTCCCGTAGTAGTTGCCGTGGACCTCGGCCCATTCCAGCAACTCCCCCTGCGCGATCAGGTCCCTGAACTCGTCGATGCTGACGAAGTGGTAGCTCTTGCCCTCCACCTCACCGGGACGCGCTGCGCGGGTGGTCATGGACACGGAATAGAAAGGTTCTGGGTGGAGCGACCGCAGCTTTGCACAGACGGTGCCCTTGCCAACGGCGCTCGGGCCGGAGATCACCCACACGGGAGAAGAAGTCACCCGCCTGAGCTTACCGCCGCCTCACTTGAAGAGTTCAGTGAGGCGGACCACCTGGTGGCGGCCCAGCCCGCGGATGCGACGGTTGGGGGCGATCTGGAGGTTCTCCATGATCTCGCCAGCCCGGGTCACACCCACGCGTGGCATGGAGCGCAACAGATCCACCACCTTGATGCGCGACAGGGTCTCGTCGTCCACCGCCTTGTTCAGTGCATCGGTGAAGGAGAGGTCGCCGTTCTTGACCTGCTCCTTGAGGTTCGCGCGGGCTCGACGTGCCTCTGTGGCAGCCGCCCTGGCCGCTTCAAGCTGCGCGCTGCTCAACTGAGGAATTGCCATCGGGGTTCCCTTCAATCCTTCATAGACAGCACCGGCAACGGTGAACAGGTGCTCCCCAAAAGATACCGCCTCTGGCCCCAAAAGTTCAGCCCTAGGGGTGGTTTTTGCCATCAGTTCAGCAGGGACGCAATCTCCGACTGCAGCGTGGTGGTCTTCTCCCGTAGCTTGTCGTGCCCCGAACCGATCACTCCCCGGCTCGTGGTGGGCAACACGTGCTTCAGGCTTTGCCCGAACAATTCCGCTATTCCCGCGACGGTACCGCCCTGGGCGCCGAGACCCGGCACGAGGATGGACGCGTTGAAGTTGCTCAGATCGCACCCGGAGTCGCCGTGCGTGCCGCCCACCACGAGACCCACAGCGTGATCCGCGGAGGGGTTGAGCGCCGCGATGGTGTCCACCACGTGTTGGGCGACGGTGACGCCCCCGGTGGTGGCCAGCTGCACCGCCGCACCCTCAGGGTTGGACGTGCGGGCCAGCACGTAGAGGCCCTGGCCACCGGCCACCGCCGCGTCGATCGCCGGCTGCAGCGAGCCGACCCCGAGGTACGGCGACAGGGTGATGGCGTCTGCGCGGGTGGGTGCGTCGTCGCCCAGGAACGCGGTGGCGTAGCCGCCCATCGAGGAGCCGATGTCGCCGCGCTTGACGTCGAGGATGCTCAGCGCGCCGGCTTCGCTGATGTCCTCGAGCACCCGCTCCAGGACGGCGACGCCCTTGGAGCCGAAGGCCTCGAAGAAGGCGGACTGCGGCTTGAAGACGGCCACGATGTCGCCGATCCCCTCGACGATGCCCCGGGCGCAGCGTTCGAGCCCGTCGACGCTGTGGGGCAGGCCCCAGGCCGCCAGCACGGACGGCATCGGGTCGATGCCGACGCACAGGCGACCACGCGAAGCTGTGGCGGCGGTCAGTTTCTCGGCGTAGGTCATGACGCCTTCCTGTATTCCTGGATCCCGCGCACCAGCGCAGGGCCCTCGTAGATGAATCCGGTGTAGAGCTGTAGCAGCGCCGCGCCCGCGTCGAACATCCGACTGCCGTCAGCGGGGCTCATGATGCCGCCCACCCCCATCAGGGGCAGGTGCGTGGACGCCGCCAGGTGCTCGACGAATGCCAGTGCCCTCGCGGTCAACGGCCGGCCGCTCAGCCCACCCGCCTCGCGGGCCAGATGCTGGTCCGGAGGGGTGAGCCCGTGGCGCGACAGCGTGGTGTTGGTGGCGATGATGCCGGACACCGCCGAATGGTTGAGCACCGCGAGGGTCTCCGCCAGATCTGCGCCCTCGAGATCTGGGGCCAGCTTCACGAACACCGGCACGGGCCGGTGGCGGTTGAGACTCGCAGCCTCGTCCGTGAGCGCACCCAGCAGTTCTGCCAGCTGGTGCGCGGCCTGCAGGCTGCGCAGGCCGGGCGTGTTGGGGCTGGAGACGTTGACGGCGACATAGTCGGCGAAGGGCGCGAGCAGTCGCAGCGACGTGAGGTAGTCCGCCGTCGCGTCCTCCAGGGCTGTCACCTTGGACTTGCCGATGGAGATGCCCAGCGGGATGCCGACGGCGCAGTTGCCCCGTGCGATGCCCTTCGCGCGCAGCGTGGTGGCGAGGGCGGCCGCTCCCCTGTTGTTGAAGCCCATGCGGTTGACGATGCCCTCGGACCGGACGGCGCGGAACACCCGGGGCTTGGGATTGCCCGGCTGCGCCAGCGCGGTGACCGTGCCGAGTTCGGCGAAGCCGAAACCGAAACGTGCCCAGGCCTGGGCCGCGACCCCGTCCTTGTCGAGGCCTGCGGCCAGACCCACCCGGTTGGGGAAGCGGATGCCCGCCACCGTCACCGGGTCTGCCACGCGGCCCCGGGCACCGCCCGGGACCTTGGCCAACACGTCGATCATGGCCTCGTGCACCCGCTCGGGGTCTCCCCCGGCGGAGCGGAACAGGCCGGCCCGGAGACCGTGGTATCCCGTCCGGAGCCCGCGGGTGACGAGGCCGCTCATCAGGCCTGTGCCCATTCCTGCAGCGACCTCACGCCCACCTCGCCGCGCTGGAGCGCCTCGATCCCCTGCGTGGCCGCGGCCAGGCCGGGCACCGTCGTGATCGAAGGCACGTCGGCCAGCACTGCGGCGGTGCGGATGAGGTAGCCGTCCTCGCGGGTGCTGGCACCCGACGCGGAGCCCTCCGGCGTGTTGAAGATCAGGTCGATCTCGCCGGACTTGATCATCTCGACGATGGACTTGGACTCCTCGCCCTCCTTCAACTCGGAGAGCTTGAGTACCACTTCAGCGGCCACGCCGTTGCGGCGCAGCACTGAGGCGGTGCCGGCAGTGGCGAGGACGCGGAAGCCCAGGTCGACGAGGCGCTTGATGGGCCAGATGGCGTGGCGCTTGTCGCGGTCCGCGATGGAGACGAACAGCGTGCCCCCGGTGGGCAACGGGCCGCCGCCGGCGTCCTGCGACTTGGCGAAGGCGGTGCCGAAGTTGTCCGACAGGCCCATCACCTCACCGGTGGAGCGCATCTCCGGCCCGAGCAGCGTGTCGACGAACGCGCCGGCGGTCGTGCGGAACCGGTTGAACGGCATCACGGCCTCCTTGACCGCGACCGGCGCGTTGGGACGCGGCGTCGAGCCGTCGCCCTCGGCGCGCAGCATGCCGCTGGCGCGCAGGTCTGCGATGCTGCGGCCCATCATGATCAGCGCCGCAGCCTTGGCCAGCGAGGTGTTCGTGGCCTTGGACACGAACGGCACCGTGCGGGAGGCGCGCGGGTTGGCCTCGAGCACGTAGAGCGTGTCGCTGTGCACGGCGTACTGGATGTTGAGCAGGCCGAGCACGCCCACGCCCTGCGCGATGGCCAGCGTGGAGGTGCGGATCTCCTCGATGACGGCGTCACCCAAGGTGATGGGTGGCAGTGCGCACGCGGAGTCGCCGGAGTGGATGCCGGCCTCCTCGATGTGCTCCATGACGCCGCCGATGTACAACTCGTTGCCGTCGAACAGTGCGTCGACGTCGATCTCCACGGCGTCGTCCAGGAAGCGGTCGACGAGCACCGGCTGGTCCTCGCTCACCTCCGTGGCCTTGGCGATGTAGGTCTCGAGGGCTTCGTCGTTGTAGACGATCTGCATGCCGCGCCCACCCAGCACGTAGCTGGGGCGCACGAGCACCGGGTAGCCGATCTCCGCGGCGATGGCCTTGGCCTCATCCGCGGTGACGGCCATGCCGTGCTTGGGCGCGGGGAGGCCAGCGCGGGCGAGCACCCGCCCGAAGGCGCCGCGCTCCTCGGCCAGGTTGATGGCCTCAGGCGAAGTGCCGACGATGGGCACGCCCGCGTCCTTGAGGATCTGGGCGAGCTTCAGCGGTGTCTGGCCGCCCAGCTGGCAGATGACGCCGGCGACGGGGCCGGCCTGCAGCTCGGCGTGGTAGATCTCGAGCACGTCCTCCGCGGTGAGCGGCTCGAAGTAGAGCCGGTCCGAGGTGTCGTAGTCGGTGGAGACGGTCTCGGGGTTGCAGTTGACCATCACGGTTTCGTACCCGGCCTCGCGCAGCGCCATGGTGGCGTGCACGCAGGAGTAGTCGAACTCGATGCCCTGGCCGATGCGGTTGGGGCCGGAGCCCAGGATGAGCACGGCCTCCTTGGTGCGGGTGGGCACCTCCGTCTCCTCGTCATAGGTCGAGTAGAGGTACGGCGTGCTGGCCTCGAACTCCGCGGCGCAGGTGTCCACCGCCTTGTACACCGGGCGGATGCCCAGCGCGTGCCGGACGCCCCGCACCACGTCGGTGGTGAGGTTGCGCAGCTGGGCGATCTGGGCATCGCTCAGCCCGTGGCGCTTGGCCTTCCGGAGCAGTTCCGGGGTCAGCTGGTCCGTGTCGCGCACCTGGCGGGCCACGTCGAGGAGGATCTCGAGCTGGTCAAGGAACCAGGGGTCGATCTTGGTGGCCTCGAAGACCTGTTCGACGCTCGCCCCGGCGCGCAGGGCCTTCATGACCACCTGGAGCCGGCCGTCGAAGGGTCGCGACGCGGTCTCGAGAAGTTCCTCGACGCTCTCGTCGATGGGCATGTTGAACTCGAAGGGGGCCTTCGGGTCCTCCATGGAACGCAGGGCCTTGCCCAGCGCCTCGGTGAAGTTGCGGCCGATGCCCATCGCCTCGCCCACAGACTTCATGTGGGTGGTCAGGTACGGGTCCGCCGCGGGGAACTTCTCGAAGGCGAACCGCGGGATCTTGACGATCACGTAGTCCAGCGTGGGCTCGAAGCTCGCCGGAGTCACCTTCGTGATGTCGTTGGGGATCTCGTCGAGCGTGTAGCCCACGGCGACCTTGGCGGCGATCTTCGCGATCGGGAAGCCCGTGGCCTTGGAGGCCAGCGCCGACGAGCGCGACACCCGCGGGTTCATCTCGATGACTATCATGCGGCCGTCGTCCGGGTTGACGGCGAACTGGATGTTGCAGCCTCCGGTGTCGACACCGACGGCGCGGATGACGCCGATGGCGACGTCGCGCATGCGCTGGAACTCGCGGTCCGTCAGCGTCATGGCGGGCGCCACCGTGATGGAGTCGCCGGTGTGGACGCCCATGGGGTCGAAGTTCTCGATGGAGCAGATGATGACGACGTTGTCCGCCTTGTCACGCATCACCTCCAGCTCGTACTCCTTCCAGCCGAGGATGGATTCCTCGATGAGGACCTCCGTGGAGGGCGAGGCTGCCAGGCCGGCGCCGGCGATGTTGCGCAGTTCTGCCTCATCGTGCGCAAAGCCGGAGCCCACGCCACCCATGGTGAACGACGGGCGCACGACGACCGGGTACCCCAGGTTCTCAGCGGCCGCGACGACCTCCGCCATGGTGTGGCAGATGTGCGACTTGGCCACCTCCGGCGGCCCGCCGGGGATGTCCAGGCCGAGGCAGATCTTCTTGAACTGCTCGCGGTCCTCACCGCGCTGGATGGCGTCGATGGACGCGCCGATCAGTTCCACGCCGTACTTCTCGAGCACACCGTTGTCGTGCAGGGCGACGGCGGCGTTGAGCGCCGTCTGGCCGCCGAGGGTGGCGAGCACCGCGTCGGGGCGTTCCTTCGCGATGACCCGCTCGACGAACTCAGGCGTGATGGGCTCGACGTAGGTGGCGTCCGCGAAGTCCGGGTCCGTCATGATCGTGGCCGGGTTCGAGTTGACCAGGACCACGCGGTAGCCCTCTTCGCGGAGGACGCGGCAGGCCTGGGTGCCGGAGTAGTCGAATTCGCAGGCCTGACCGATCACGATGGGGCCCGAGCCGATCACCAGGATCGACGAGATGTCTGTGCGACGCGGCATCAGGCGTCCTTTCCGGCCGAGATGACCGACACGAACCGGTCGAAGAGGTAGTTGGCGTCGTGGGGGCCGGCGGCGGCCTCCGGGTGGAACTGCACGGAGAAGGCCACGAGGTCCCCGTCGCGACGGAGTTCGAGACCCTCGACGACGTCGTCGTTGAGGCACTTGTGGCTGACGCTCACCTGGCCGAACTCGGTGTCGACGGTTCCCTCCAGGGGCGCGTCGACGGCGAAGCCGTGGTTGTGCGACGTGACCTCGATGCGGCCCGTCGTGCGGTCGACCACCGGCTGGTTGATGCCGCGGTGGCCGAACTTGAGCTTGTAGGTGTCGAAGCCGAGCGCGCGGCCGAAGAGCTGGTTGCCGAAGCAGATGCCGAAGAACGGCACCTTGGCCTCCAGCACCTCGCGCAGCAGCGCCGTCGGGGCTTCAGCCGTCGACGGGTCGCCGGGCCCGTTGCTGAAGAACACGCCGTCCGGTGCGTAGCTCATCACCTCGTCGAAGGTGGCGTGGGCGGGCACCACGTGCACGTCCAGGCCGCGGGCGGCCAGCTGCGTGGGAGTCATCGACTTGATGCCGAGGTCCACCGCGACGATCGAGTACAACGTGTCGCCCTTGGCCTCCACCGTGTACGGCATCTGGGTGGTCACGTCCCCGATGAGGTCCTGACCCGCCATCATCGGCTGGTCCAGCACGCGGGCGAGCAGTTCGTCCACGTTGTCGGTCTCCGTGGAGATGCCCACGCGCATGGCGCCGCGGTCACGGATGTGGCGGGTGAGGGCACGGGTGTCGATATCGCAGATCCCGACGATCCCCTGCTCACGCAGTTCGTCGTCGAGGCTCCTAACGGAGCGCCAATTGGAGGGACGGGGCGCGGGGTCGCGCACGATGTAACCGGCGACCCAGATGCGGCCGGATTCGCCATCCTCGTCGTTCCACCCAGTGTTGCCGATGTGGGGGGCGGTGGCCAGCACCACCTGCCCGCGGTAGCTGGGGTCTGTCAGGGTCTCCTGATATCCGGACATGCCGGTGGAGAACACCAGCTCGCCGAACGTCTCGCCATTGGCGCCGAAAGATCGGCCACGAAACACGCGCCCATCCTCCAAGACCAACAATGCGGGAACGGGACTCATGCGTTACCTCTTTCGGAGATCAGTTCGTGTTTGGCTTCGCGCCGGCGGCCTTGGCCAATAGGCCATTGAGGAACGCCGGTGATTCATCGGTGGACAGATCTCCCGCGAGGCGGACCGCCTCGGAGATGACTGCGCCTGGAGGGGTGTCGGTGTAGTCGAGCTCGAAGATCGCCATGCGGGCGAGGTTGCGGTCGACTGACGGCATGCGGTCCAGCGGCCACGCCGCGGAGGCGGCAGCGGAGATCCGGTCGTCGATCTCGTCGAGGTGCTCAGCCACACCGAAGACGATTTCGCGCGTCAGTTCGCGGACGACGCCGCCCGACAGCGTGCGCTGCTCGGTGAAGGTCTCGCTCAGAGAGTCGCCGCGCTGCTCCGCCATGAAGAGGATGTCGAGAGCAGCTTTGCGGGCCTTGGTCTGCGCGCTGTAGTGGGAGGGGCGCTCAGACATCTAGCTGGAAACGCGTCCGAGGTAGGAGCCGTCGCGGGTGTCGACCTTGACCTTCTCACCGTTGGTGATGAAGAGGGGCACCTGGATCTGCTTGCCGGTCTCCAACGTGGCGGGCTTGGTGCCACCGGTGGAGCGGTCGCCCTGCAGGCCCGGCTCGGTGTAGGTGACGATGAGTTCCACGGAGGTGGGCAGTTCGATGAACAGTGGAGCGCCCTCGTGGGTGGCCACAAACGCGTTGGTGTTCTCGAGCAGGTAGTCCTTGGCGTCGCCGACGGTCTCCGCGGGGACGTGGAGCTGGTCGAAGGTGGCGATGTCCATGAACACGTAGTCGTCGCCGTCCATGTAGAGGTACTGCATCTCCGAGCGGTCCACCGTCGCGGTCTCGACCTTGGTGTCGGCGTTGAAGGTGCGATCGACGATCTTGCCGCTCAGCACGTGCTTCAGCTTGGACCGCACGACCGTGTTCCCCTTGCCGGGCTTGTGGTGCTGGAACCACTGCACCTGCCACAGCTGGCCATCGAGATCGAGGACCATTCCGTTCTTCAAATCGTTGGTCGAGACCATGTCTGTTCTCCTCAGTGGATCGGGGGCTGCGGCCAACGGAGCATTCTACGGGATCGGGCGCCAACTCAGAAAAATCCGTCCACACTCCGTGTCGCGCAGGGCCCTCAGGCACCCGCCTCCTCGCGGAGAATGGCGACGACGGCGTCGCGCGTCAGGTCGAAATGGCTGCGACCCTGCGCGTCGAGGGAACGCCGGCCGTAGTAACCCGCGGGACCGTCGTGGCCCATCGGGCCGATCGTGTGGAAGCTGACGCGACCCTCCCGCTTGGCCCGGTTCCACGTCGACAGGGGCGAGGTGGGCCAGCGTCCGGGGAAGGCGACGGTGCCCAGATGATGGGTGTGGTCGCGGGTGCCGGTGAGGTGCCAGAGGTGCCGCATCCTGTCCAGGCCGGGGTCGTCGCCGAAGATGCCCCCGATGCTGATCAGCGAGACGGGCACCTTGAGCGCGTGCAGGAACCACCCGGCGCCCAGTGCCATCTGCACACCGCCCGAGAGACCCATCAAGGTGACGGGCGTGCCGCTGCCGGGCCGGTATCCGTGACGCTGCAGGGCGCGCCACAGCTCCTGCGCCAGCCCGATGTTGAACGTGGGTCCGTACCGTGGGTCTGCGGAGACCAGCACCTGGGCGATGTTGCGGATGTTGATGATGTTGTGGATGGGGTTCCAGTGCCAGTGCTCACGGGTCCAGCCGAGCACCTTCCACAGGCCCATCGTGGTCCGGTGCAGCAGCCCCCGGTTGTCGACGGCGTACGGGAACACCTCGGAGATGATGCAGGCGCCCGGCACCTCTTCGGCGACCGCGGCCAGCCAGGCGTCCTCGCGGTCCGAGAGAGTGTCGCCGCTCAGCACGGCCACCCCGGACAGGTAGACGACGAACGCCGTTGGCCCGATGCCGGCGGCCTGGGGTGGGGGGCGCATGGGGTCGAAGGTGGCGGCGATCTCCGCCTGACCCTTGTCGGCCCACCAGCGCAGCGACTCCAGCGGCGACAGCAGCACGAACGCCGCCACCATGAGCGCCGCCCCGCCCAGGACCCAGCTGATCACGCCTGCGCCTCCCGCCGAGTCCGGTCCAGCACCGGCATGGCAGGCATCCCGGCGAGGATGTCACGGGAGGTCACGACGGTGGGCCGGCCGGTTGCGAGCGTCCAGACCCTGGAGCCCACCCAGTTGACCGGGCGCTGCAGGAGCCGCGACAGCAGTTGCATCACGAACCAGCCCGAGAGGGAGAACCCCAGCGCCCACCAGCGCCCGATGTCGAAGACCTCGGCCAGGCCGAACCAGAGGATGAGGAAACTCCAGCCCTGCAGGACGCGGCCGAAGAACATGCCGAAGTGCGGCATGGCCTGGATGAAGGCGAAAGCCAGTGGCGCCACCGACAGCAGGCCCACGAGGACCAGCGGCATCAGCGGCGCGGCGCGGCGCAGCCCCAGCGAGGTGACGCCCCAGGTAACGGCCGCCTGGATGATGTGGAGGGTGGCCAACGACACGATGTTCAGCAACAGCGTGCTGACCAGGCGCAGCCCGTGGATGCGGTTGAGCAGCAGGATGGCGGTGTGGCCGAGCATCGTGGAGGCGCCCGCGATCAGGGCCACTCCGAGGGCCGCCCAGAGGCCCACCTGTGCGAGGTGGCTGCTGTCCAGCCGCAGGGCCGCTCCCAGCGCTTGCCACACCTCTGACATGTGAAAGAGCTTACGGCAGCGGATCGGCGGCCTCCCAGGGCCACCCGATGGGAGGGAGACGAACTTCCGGGTACCAGGGGATGAACTTCCTCTAAACGATCCGCAGGGGTGAGCAAATCCTTGACAACATCCCTCTAGGGTGAGGGCCACTGTCGCCTCAATTCCGCGGCGACGTCGTTTCTTCACTAGGAGTCCGATCCATGCGCAAGCACCTCACCGTGCTGGCTGCGACAGCGGCATTGCTCGCCGCATCATTCGTCGCTGCGCCGGCACAGGCGGTACCAGCAGATCACCTCGTCATCAACGAGGTCTACGCCCGCGGCGGTAGCGCCAACCAGCCGTTCAACAAGAAGTTCGTCGAGCTGTACAACCCGACCGCCCAGGCCATCGACCTGACGGGCTGGAAGCTCGGCTACAGCTCGGCCACCACTGCCGGCGTCGGCAGTACCTGTGGTCTCTCGGGCACAGTCGCCCCCGGCGGGTTCTTCGTCGTGGGCACGGGCACCAACAACGCCACCGTCGGTGCAGACGTCTCGGTACAGCTCGACTGCGGCATCAACCCCAGCGGCACCAACGGTGCGATCACCCTCCTGAACGGCGACGTCGAGATCGACATTGTTGGTTACGGCACGGCGGTCCGCAACGAGACCGCCGCGGCCATCTACACCGGTGGAAACTCCACCCCGGGATCGATCACCCGCACCGGCGCATCCGACACTGACAACAACGCCGAGGACTTCGATTTCACCGAGACACCCACCCCGGGTTCGGACTCCTCCATCACAGGCGGCGGGACCCCCACCCCCACGCCGACGGAGACCACAACGGTCCCGACGGAGCCCACCGTGACCCCGATCGCTGAGATCCAGGGCCCGGGCGCGGCCACTCCCCTGTCCGGCCAGACCGTGACCACCACTGGCGTCGTCACGGCGGCGTATCCCACCGGCAACTTCCGCGGTGCCTACATCCAGACCCCGGGCTCCGGTGGGGCGCCCAAGGCACCCGGCGATGCTTCTGATGGCATCTTCGTCTTCGGCGACGCCGCAGCCAACGCCACCATCGGCGAGTGCTACACCGTGACGGGAACCGCCGGTGAGCACTTCACCCTGACCCAGCTCGCGAACGCCACGCTCACGCCCGCTGCCGACTGCGCCGCGGTCACCCCCACCGCGCTGACCACCTTCCCCGGCACCGACGCCGCGAAGGAAGCCTACGAAGGCATGCTCGTGCTGCCCACCGGCGGCTACACCATCACCAACAACTATGACCTGAACCGCTACGGCCAGATCGGCCTCGCGTACGGTGACGAGCCGCTGTTCACCGCCACCGACGTGGTCCGTCCCGGTCCTGAGGCCCTCGCCTACGAAGCCGAGAACCGCACGAAGCTGATCACGCTCGACGACGGCTCCAGCTGGGACTACACCAACAACGCCGCCGCCAAGAACTCGCCGTTGCCGTACCTGAGCGCGGCCACGCCCATGCGCACCGGCTCCCCGGTGACGTTCACGGAGCCGGTCATCCTCGACTACCGCTTCCAGTGGAACTTCCAGCCCACCAGCCAGGTCACGGGCGCAGAGGTCTCCTTCATCACCAGCGTCAACGACCGCCCGGCCGACGCGCCCGTGGTGGGGGGCGACATCCAGCTCGCTTCGTTCAACGTGCTGAACTACTTCGACGACCTCGGCGTCAACGAGGCCAACTGCAAGTACTACAGCGACCGCGAGGGCAACCCCGTGGGCGCCAACAACTGCCAGGTGCGCGGTGCCTACTCCGAATCGGCGTTCGCCGATCAGGAGGCCAAGATCGTCGCGGCCATCAACAAGCTGGACGCCGATGTCGTCGGCCTCCAGGAGATCGAGAACAGCGCCGCCATCACCTACCTGGCGGGCCAGCCCCGCGACAAGGCGCTCGCCACCCTGGTGGCCGCGCTCAACGCAGCCGGCGGCAATTGGGCGTTCGCGCCCAGCCCGACGGTGGCAACCCCGAATGAGGACGTCATCCGCACGGCCTTCATCTACAACCCGGACACCGTCCAGCTCGTCGGCCCGTCCTACATCCTGCTCGACCCGGCGTTCGCTGACGCGCGCAACCCGCTGGCCCAGGAGTTCCAGGCCAAGGGCAGCACCACCACGTTCGTCGCGATCGTGAACCATTTCAAGTCGAAGGGTTCCGGTGAAGACGACGGCACCGGCCAGGGCAACGCCAACCCCTCCCGCGAGGCTCAGGCCAAGGCCCTCAGCACCTGGGCGAACACCTTCGAGGCTTTCGCCGACAAGCCCGTGTTCCTGATGGGCGACTTCAACGCGTACACGATGGAGACCCCGGTCCAGTTCATCGAGGACGCCGGCTTCACCAACCTGACCCAGGGTGGCGTGGCCGAGGACGCGACCTACCAGTTCAGCGGCCGCCTCGGCTCGTTGGACCACGTGTTCGCCAATGACGCGGCCCTGGCCCTCGTCACCGATGCGGCGGTCTGGAACATCAACGGCGACGAGTCGATCGCGTTCCAGTACTCGCGCCGCAACTACAACATCACCGATTTCCACGCCGTCGACGAGTTCGCGTCGTCGGACCACGACCCTGTCGTGGTGGGCATCAAGGCACCACAGCCGGACGTCACCTCTCCGATGATCTCCGAGATTGCACACCAGAAGCTGACGGTGGGCAGGCACTTCTCACTGCAGGTACAGGCCACCGACGATTCGGCCGACCTGACCTACAGCGTGCTCGGCAACCCCGCCTGGCTGACGATCGACGCGGACGGAACCCTCAGCGGAACACCGACCGGCCCCCGGTCGTACAAGGTGACGATCCGCGTCTCGGATCCGGCCGGCAACACGAGCAGCGACACTGTCCTGCTACAGGTCAAGCCCAAGACGGCGGCCCAGCCGCCTGTCCGCAAGCGGTAACCACACATAAACATCGGGCCCCGGCAACGCTGTGCGTTGCCGGGGTCCTTGTGCATGTCGGCCTCGTCAGCAGAGTTCGCGGTAGGCGGCTTCCATGGCCGCCTCATCCGGCGCGTCGATGATGACGGGCTTGCCGAACTCCGTGATGCCGACGATCCGCAGGATGTTGCCGCGGGCCTTCTTGTCGAGGCTCATGATCGCGCGCAGGTCCTCCCACGCCGACTGCTCGTAGCGCAGCGGCAGGCCCAATCCGCCGAGGAGGTCGTCGTGCATGGCGACCGACTCGTGGTCGAGCCCCAGCAACTGCCGCGACACCCGCGAACACCAGGCCAGGCCGACGGCGATCGCATCGCCGTGGCGCCACGTGTAGCGCGCGTGCGCCTCGATGGCGTGCCCCAGCGTGTGGCCGTAGTTGAGCGCCTCACGCCCCACGTCGGCGCCTTTTGACGTCGCCTCGCGGAAATCTGCGGCCACCACCGTCGCCTTCACCTGGACGGCGCGGGTGACGAGTTCGGCGAACCGGTCGCTGCGCACGTCTGCGGCATCCGCCAGGTCCTCCCGCGCCAGGTCCAGGATGCGGGTGTCGGCGATGAAGCCGCACTTCAGCACCTCCGCCATGCCGGAGCGCACGTCGCGGTCCGGGAGGCTGTCGAGCAGTGCGAGGTCACAGATCACGCCCACCGGTTCGTAGAACGCGCCCACCAGGTTCTTGCCGGCGTCGAGGTTGATGCCCGTCTTGCCGCCCACCGCCGCGTCGACCATCGCGAGCACCGACGTGGGGATGCTGATGTAGGGCACCCCGCGCAGCCAGGACGCGGCCACGAAGCCGGCCAGGTCTGTGGCGGTGCCGCCGCCGATCCCGATCACCAGGTCACTGCGCGTGAAACCGGCCTCGGCGAGGGCGTTCCAGCAGCGGCTGAGCACCTCAACGGTCTTGGCGGCCTCGGCATCCGGCACCGGCAGCAACAGGACGCGTTGCTCGAGCATCCCGGCCACCTGCGCGGCGATCGCCGAGAGCGGTTCGGGATGGATGATGGCCACCCTCGTCGCGTCGCCCACCATGCCGGGCAACTGGGCGAGCGCGTCCCTGTCGATGTGGACCTCGTAGGGGCCGAGGGCGGATTCCACGCGAACGCTCATTCTTCCGCTCCTCCTTGAGCACCACGTTCAGCGGCAAGGTCGTCGGCGACCTCGGAACTGCCGTGACCATCAGTCTCCACGATCTGGGTGGCCAGCGCTTCATAAACTGGATTTCGCTCCCGCAGCAGCTCGATGAGGCGGCCGCGCACATTGCCCAGCAGCATGGGGCGTGCCTTGTTCATGCCGACTCTGCGCGTGGCCTGCCCGATGGACACCTTCAGCCAGATCACCTCGTGGCCGCCGTCGCGCAGCGCCTGCTGGATGGCCTCGTTCATCACGGCGCCACCGCCGAGCGACACCACCTCATACGCCTCGAGCAACTCCAGGGTGGCCTCCTGCTCGAGGGCACGGAAGTACGCCTCGCCCTCGTCGGCGAAGATCTCCGCGACGGGCTTGCCCTCAACCTCTTCGATGCGCTGGTCCACGTCGACGAAGGTCTTGCCCAGCTTCCGGGCGAGCCTCTTGCCGACGGTGGACTTGCCTGCGCCGGGGGCGCCGACCAGAACGATGCTCATCGGCCGATCTCCAGGCCGCGGGCGGCCACGTCTGCCAGGTAGGACTCGTAGTTGCGGCGGGTCTCCCCTACGGAGTCGCCGCCGAACTTCTCCAGCGCCACCTCCGCCAGCACGAGCGCCACCATGGCCTCAGCCACGACGCCGGCTGCCGGCACGGCACACACGTCTGAGCGCTGGTGGTGGGCCGCGGCGGCCTCACCCGTGGTGGTGTCGATGGTGCGCAGCGCGCGCGGGACGGTGGCGATGGGCTTCATCGCGGCGCGGACGCGCAGCACCTCTCCGGTGGACATGCCGCCCTCGGTGCCGCCCGAGCGGTGCGAGGCGCGGCGGATAACCCCGTCGGTGGGCAGGATCTCGTCGTGGGCCAGCGAGCCACGGGTCCGGGCGAGGGCGAAGCCGTCACCCACCTCGACTCCCTTGATGGCCTGGATGCCCATCAGCGCGCCGGCAAGCTTCGCATCGAGGCGCCGGTCTCCCTGCGCGTGTGAACCGAGGCCAGGGGGCAGCCCCCAGGCCAGCACCTCGACGACGCCGCCCATGGTGTCGCCCTCCTTCTGGCAGGCCTCCACCTCGGCCTGCATCGCGACGGAGGCCTCAGCGTCGAAGCACCGCACCGGGTCCTCGTCGATGGCGGCCAGGTCCGCGATGGTGGGGAGGTCTTCGCGGCCGGCCCGCACGGGGCCCAGTTCCACCACGTGGCTCAGCACGGTGATGCCGAAGGCCTGTTCGAGGAACGCCTGCGCGATGGTGCCCAGCGCGACGCGGGCGGCGGTCTCCCGGGCGGAGGCGCGTTCGAGCAGCGGGCGGGCCTCGTCGAAGTCGTACTTCTGCATGCCGGCCAGATCTGCGTGACCGGGGCGGGGGCGCGTGAGCTTGGCGTTGCGGGCCAACTCAGCCAGCTCGGCCTCGTCCACGTGACCCGGCGCCATCACCTTCTGCCACTTCGGCCACTCGGTGTTGCCGATCATGATGGCGATGGGCGAACCGATCGTCTCGCCGTGGCGGAAGCCGCCCAGCAGGGTGAGTTCATCGGCCTCGAACTTCATCCGCGCCCCGCGGCCGACGCCCAGGCGTCGACGGGCGAGGTTCCGGGCGATCTCTTCGACACCCACTCGTACATGGGCCGGGATGCCTTCCATGGTGGCGATGAGCGCTTGGCCATGGGATTCACCGGCAGTCAGGTATCGAAGCATGAGGGTCATTGTGTCAGAGAAGGGAGCGCCTCTTGAGTTCCCGACCGGCTGCCGAACGGCAGTCCTCGAACGTCACACGGTGCCCGGTGAGCAGGAAGAACTGGTCCACCGCCTGACCGGCCAGGAGGTCAAGGCCGTTGAGCGAGAACCGGCCGGCTTCCCGGGCCGCGAGCCCGAGCGGCGTCGGCCAGGGGTCGTAGACCGCATCGAAGACGACCGTGGCCTCCGCGGCCAGTTTCGTCGCGTGCTCGGCCGTGGCCGGGGCCGGGATGGTGCTGGCCACGAGGTCGACGGGCCCGACGCTCTCCCCCAGCAGGCTGACCTCGGCGTGCAGCCCGAGGGTACGGGCCAGCTCCAGGATCGGCGCCGCCCGCTCCGGCCTCCTGGCCAGCACGATGATCTCCCTGGTCTTGAGCCCCGCGAGGGCGAGCACCAGCGACCGCGCCGTGGCGCCGTTGCCGAGGATGGCCGCCGTGCGGGGCGTCCCCAGGCGGTGCGCCCGCCACGCCCGGACGAAGCCGGGCACGTCGGTGTTGTAGACCTTGGGCTGAGCCCCGAAGACGAGGGTGTTGCCGCCGCCCACCAGCCGGGTGGGTTCGTCGGCCTCCCCGTAGGCCAGCACTGCCTCCTTGTGCGGGGCGGTGACGCTGAGACCGGCCCAGGCCGGGTCGTCGAGGCGGGACCGCACGAAGCCGTCGAGTTCCGCGGGCGTGACGGTGACGGCGTCGTAGCGCCACACGAGGCCGTTGGCCCGGTAGCCGGCACGGTGGATGGCCGGCGACAACGAATGTTCGGCCGGGTCGCCGATGACGGCGGCCCGGTAGCGCCCTCCGGCGCTCATCCGCTGCAGCGGCCGGTGTTGGCCTGGCACCAGGCCTGGAACTCGGCCTGGTTGGCCTGGTGCTCCTCCAGGGTGGCGGCGAACTTCGTCTCGCCGGTGTCCAGGTTGACCGTCACGAAGAAGAGCGCGTCGGTGTCTGCCGGGTTGAGCGCGGCGAGGAGGGCAGATTCGCCGGGGTTGCTGATGGGGCCCGGCGGGTAGCCCTTGTGCACATAGGTGTTGTATGGCGACGGGTTCTGGCGTTCCTCGGCCGTGGTGGTGACCGTGTCCCACCTCTGCACTGCGTAGTGGACGGTGGAGTCCATCTGCAGCGGCATGCCGGCGTTGATGCGGTTGTAGATCACGCGCGCCACCATCGGCTGGTCCTTGGCGCTGCTGACCTCTGCGGCGATGATCGACGCGGTGGTGACGATGTTGCGAGGGGTGACGCCCAGCGCCTGCGCGCCCTCCTCCAGCTTGATCTTGTCCGCCACGCGGTTGAACTGCGACACCTGGGTGGCGATCAGGTACGAGGCGACCGCCGGCTCCCCCACCTGGTAGGTGGACGGGAACAGGAAGCCCTCCAACTGGCCGTTGGCATAACCGGGCAGCGGGTAGATGGTGGGATCTGCTGCCGCGGCCTCCATGTCGGCGTAGGTCAACCCGATCACGGAGTTGGCCGGCCGTTCCATGATCTGCCACTGCCTGACGGACACGGTGCCTTCGGGGAAGGTCACCATCAGGCGCTCCACGTTCTCCGGATCCAGCAGCATCCTGAACGCCGTCTCAGCCGGCAGTTCCTTCTTCAGGTTGAAGCGCCCTGCCTGGAGCTGGTCCGACTCGCCGCTGCGCGTGGCCACCTGGCGGAAGGTGCGGGTGGACTTGATGACACCGGCCTCGCGCAGGATCTCGCCGATCTGGGTGATGCTCGCGCCTCGGGGGATGACGATCTGGACGTCGTCCTTGCCCTCCCCCATGTAATCCTCGGCGGTGCGCCAGGACACGTAGGCGTCGTTGGCCTTCGAGTACACGAACCACCCGCCGCCGATGAGCACCGCCAGCGACAGCAGCACCGCAAAGGCGCTGCGCGCCGTGTAACCCAGGCGGCGCCAATTGAGACGACCGTCGTTATCGGTGAACTTCGCGTTCACTCTGCCTCCAGCTCTACAGATTCTCCGACCGGGTGTCCCGTTCGCCCTTCGGCGTCGAGGGCCCGCTGCAGGATCTCCACGGCCGCAGCCTGGTCGATGACCCTGCGCTGCTGCTTGGCGCGACGACCTGCGTCGCCCAGACTACGGGATGCCGACGCGGTGCTCATTCTCTCGTCGACGAGCAGCACCGGTGTCGCCGGGATCACCCGGGCGAGCTGAACTGCCTTCTCCACGACGAACTGCGCGGCGAAGCTGCGCTCACCGGCGAGGGTGAGAGGGAGCCCCACGTAGACGACCCCGGGCTCGTACTCCGCCACGATGGCCGCCAGTCGCTGCATCTCGCCGGGGCCGGCCGGCACGGTCTCGACCGGGTAGGCGAAGGAGACCCCGGCGTTGCACGCCGCGACCCCGATCCTCGCCTTGCCCCAGTCGATCCCGAGGCGCGCACCCTCAGGCACGCTCCTCCAGCGCCGTGCGGACAGCAGCGATGGCCTGCGGGCCGGCGGATGCGTCGGTTCCGCCGCCCTGGGCCAGGTCGTCCTTGCCGCCGCCCTTGCCGCCCATTGCTGCGCACGCGACCGAGATCAGGCGACCGGCGCCGAGCCCCAGACCGCGAGCGGCCTCATTGGTGGCCACGATCGCCGTCGGCTTGTCTGCGCCACCGATCAGCGCGACCACGCCTGGCCCGCTCCCGAGCCGCTCGCGCAGGTCGAGCGCCAGGGTGCGCAGCTCGTTGCCGCCCACCCCGGGCGTCTCCACGCCGAGGTAACGGACGCCGTTGACATCCACCGCCCGGTCCACGAGCGAGGCGGCGCCGGCGAGCAACTTCTCGGACTGGAGCTTGGCGATCGCCTTCTCCGCATCCTTGAGTTGGGCCACCATCTTCTCGACCCGCTCCACGAGGTTGTCCGGGCGCACCCGCAGGGCGTCGGTCAGCTGGTTGACGAGCGCGCGCTCAGCCGCGAACTTGGCGAACGCATCCGTGCTCACCAGCGCCTCGACGCGGCGCACCCCCGAGCCGATCGACGACTCGCTGAGCAGGTTGAGCACACCGATCTCCGCGGTGTTGGCGACGTGGGTGCCACCGCACAGTTCACGCGACCACGGCCCCGCGAGCTCGACCATGCGGACGACCGGCGGGTACTTCTCGCCGAACATCGCCATGGCACCGAGCGCCTTGGCGTCCTCCAGCTTCATCTCCTGGGCGCTCACGGCGTAGTTGGCGATGATCGCCTCGTTGGCCTTGGCCTCCACCTCCGCCTTGAGCTGGTCCGACAAGCCCTTCGGCGACGAGAAGTCGAAGCGCATGTAGCCGGGCTTGTTGTACGAGCCCGCCTGCGTCGCGTTGGAGCCCACCAGTTCGCGCAGGGCGGCGTGCACGATGTGCGTGGCGGTGTGCGCCTGGCAGGCACCGTGGCGCGCTGCGGCGTCGACGCGGGCATCAACCTGCGCACCGAGCGGGAGTTCGCCCAGCACCTCTACCCGGTGCACGACCAGGCCGGGCACGGGACGCTGCACATCGATCACGTCCAGCGAGAAACCGTCGCCGACGATGGTGCCGCGGTCTGCATCCTGGCCGCCGGCCTCCGCGTAGAACGGGGTCTCCTTCAGCACGATCTCGACGGTGGTGCCGTCCGTGGCCCGGTCCACGTTCACGCCGTCGACGATGATGCCGCGCACACTGGTGGCCACGGAGAGGTCCGTGTAGCCGAGGAAGGGCACCTCACCCTTCTCGCGGAGCTGGCGGTAGGCCTCGACCGAGGCGGCCCCGCCCTTCTTCGCCTTGGAATCCGCGCGGGCGCGTTCCTTCTGCTCCTTCATGAGCTCGTCGAACTTGGCGCGGTCCACAGAGAGGCCGGCCTCACTGGCCATCTCCATGGTGAGGTCGATCGGGAAACCGTACGTGTCGTGCAGCTGGAAGGCCTTGTCACCGGGCAGCGTGGTGACGGCGGACTTCTTCACCTCGCCGACGGCGGTGTCGAACATGACCGTGCCGGACTGCAGGGTGCGACGGAAGGACTCCTCCTCCGCGTAGGCGGACTGGGACACGCGGCCCCATGCCTCTTCGATCTCCGGGAAGGACCCGAGCATGGCGGCCTTGGACACGGGCAGCAGTTCCTGCAGCACCGGGTCACCCACGCCGAGGAGGCGCATGGCGCGCACGACGCGGCGCAGGAGGCGACGCAGCACGTAGCCGCGCGCCTCGTTGCCGGGGGTCACGCCGTCGGTCATCAGCATGAGGCCGGAGCGCACGTGGTCTGCCACGACGCGGAACCGGACGTCGTCCACGTCCGAAGCGCCATAGGCCTTGCCTGAGAGCTCGGCCGCCTTGGCGATGACGGGGTACACCTCGTCGATCTCGTACATGTTCGCCACCCCCTGTTTCAGGTAGGCGACGCGTTCGAGGCCGGAGCCGGTGTCGATGTTGCGGTGTGGCAAGGGTCGCAGGACGTCGAAGTCGTCCTTGCGGCGCACCGCGGAGAGCTCCTCCTGCTGGAACACGAGGTTCCAGATCTCGAGGAAGCGGTCCTCGTCTGCCTCGGGGCCGCCGTCGGGGCCGAACTCCGGCCCGCGGTCGATGTAGATCTCCGAGCAAGGCCCACCGGGGCCGGGAACGCCCATGTGCCAGTAGTTGTCCTTGAGCCCGCGCTCCTGGATGTGTTCGCGCGGGATGCCCACCTCGCGCCAGAGGTCGATGGTCTCCTGGTCACCGTAGAGCGCGGTCACCCATACCTTGTCCGGGTCGAAGCCCCATCCGCCGTCGGCCTCGGAGCCCGTCACCAGGTCCCACGCGTACCGGATGGCGCCTTCCTTGAAGTAGTCGCCGAACGCGAAGTTGCCCAGCATCTGGAAGAAGGTGCCGTGCCGGGTGGTCTTGCCCACCTCGTCGATGTCGAGCGTGCGCACGCACTTCTGCGAGCTCACGGCGCGCTTGTACGGCGCGGGCTCGTCGCCCAGGAAGTAGGGCTTGAACGGCACCATGCCCGCGTTCACGAACAGCAGTGTGGGGTCGTTGTACAACAGCGATGCGCTGGGGACCTTGGTGTGGTCCCGCGCCGCGAAGAAGTCGACGAACCGGCTCCGGATATCGGAGGTCTTCATAAGTGTGGTTCCTTGAAAGTGGAGATCAGTTGGAAGGTGTTTCGGGGAGGTCGAGCTCGCGACGCAACTCGGCTTCGCGCTCGGCCATGGCGCGGCGGAAAGTGGCCATGAAGTCGCCGAAGCCGGCGGCCGTCTCGTGCCCCTTCTTCTCGACCTGCTCGGCCATCCCGCGCGGCGTGAGCTTGTGCAGCAGTTCCCGGCCCCGCAGCATCACGAAGATGGTCAGGCCGATCCCCAGGAGCATCCAGAAGAGCCGGCTCACTTCCTGCGCCCCTTGAGTGCCTTCCGCACGCCGTAGCTGAACGCGGCGGTCTTCACCAGTGGGCCGCCCAGGGTGGCGGCGAACAGCGTCGACAGCTGCGCGGCGTTTTCGCTCACGACGGTGGCGTGCCCGGTGACCTTGGCGGCGTCCTCCGTCACGACCCCGAGCTTCAGCAGCTCGGTGTTCGTGGTGGCCACGGTGCTCTTGAGTTCCTGCAGCACCGGCACGGAGTTGTGCCCGATGTCGCGGACGGCGAGACGCACCTCGTCGAGGGCGCGCCCGGCCTTGAGCAGCGGTACTGCGGCCAGGGCCACGAATACGCAGGCCGCGATCGCCGCGATCAGGCCTGCAACCTCTCCAACAGTCATGAGCGTCATGGGCGTAACTCTAGCCGACCATCATCCTTCGCCCAGCAGCGCGCGCAGCGCAGCGACGCGCTCGGCGATGGCAGCCTCCTGGCCGTGGTCCGTGGGGTGGTAGTACTCGGTTCCGACGAGGTCCTCCGGCAGGTAGACCTGAGGCGCCACGCCGTGCGGGTAGTCATGGGCGTACTTGTAACCCTTGCCGTGGCCGAGCTTCTCAGCGCCGGCGTAGTGCGCGTCGCGCAGATGGGGCGGCACGAGACCGCCCTTGCCCTGCCTGATGTCGGCGATGGCGGCGTTGATCGCCGCGTACGCCGCGTTCGACTTGGGCGCCGTGGCGGCCGCGACGGTGGCGTGGGCCAGCGTGATGCGCGCCTCGGGCATGCCGAGCAGTTGCACTGCCTGGGCCGCGGCCACGCAGGTCTGCAGCACCCCGCTGGCGGCCATGCCGATGTCCTCGCTGGCCGAGATCATCAGGCGTCGCGCGATGAAGCGGGGGTCCTCCCCCGCCTCGAGCATCCGCGCCAGGTAGTGCAGGGCAGCGTCCACGTCGGAGCCGCGGACGGACTTGATGAACGCCGAGATGATGTCGTAGTGCTGGTCGCCGTCCTTGTCGTAGCGCACCGCGGCGCGGTCGGCCGACGACTCCACCGAGGCCACGTCGATCAGCGCCCCACCCTTCGCGTCTGCTGCCGCAGCGGATTCCTCGAGGTAGGTGAGCGCGCGGCGGGCGTCGCCACCGGCGAGACGCAGGATGAGGTCGCGGGCGTCGTCCGCCAGTTCGAACAGGTCGCCGTTGGCGCGCGCCAGGCCGCGCTCGTCCGTGAGGGCGCGGTCCACGAGCGCGGAGAGGTCCGCCTCGTCGAGCGGCTGCAGGCGCAGCAGGAGCGAGCGCGACAGCAGCGGAGAGATCACCGAGAAGCTGGGGTTCTCCGTGGTGGCCGCGATCAGCGTGACCAGGCGGTTCTCGACGGCGGGCAGCAGGACGTCCTGCTGGGCCTTGGAGAATCGGTGCACCTCGTCGACGAACAGGACCGTGGCGTTGCCGCGCGCCAGCTCCCGCTTGGCCTCGGCCAGTTCGGCCCGCACCTCCCTGACCCCGGCCGTGACGGCCGAGAGCTCCACGAAGCGCCGGCGGGTGGCCTGCGACACGACCGAGGCGATGGTGGTCTTGCCGACGCCGGGGGGCCCCCAGAGGAACACCGACATCGGCTGGCCCTCGGCGAGCCGGCGGAGCGGTGAGCCGGGGGCCAGGAGGTGCTGCTGCCCGACGATCTCGTCGAGCGAGCGCGGCCGCAGGCGCACCGCGAGGGGCGCCTGCGGGTTCATCGCGTCGCTCAGCGACCCGCCCCTGGCCGTGGGCTCGGGGTCAGGGTTGCCGAAAAGGTCGTAGCTCATGGCAGTGGCTCAGGAAGCGCCTTCTGCCGCCTTGGCGTCTTTGGCGTCCTTGGGCTCCGGCTTGTAGTCCACGCCGGCCTCCTTGCGCTGCTTCGGGTCGATCGCGGCAGGGGCCTCGGTCAACGGGTCGAAGCCGCCGCCGCTCTTCGGGAAGGCGATGACGTCGCGGATGGTGTCGAAGCCACCGAGCAGCATGACGAGGCGGTCCAGCCCGAACGCGATGCCGCCGTGCGGCGGGGCGCCGAAGCTGAAGGCGTCGAGCAGGAAGCCGAACTTCTCCTGGGCCTCGTCGTCGCCGATGCCCATGACCTTGAACACCCGCTCCTGCACGTCGCGGCGGTGGATACGGATGGATCCGCCGCCCACCTCGTTGCCGTTGCAGACGAAGTCGTAGCCGTAGCTGAGCGCCGAGCCGGGGTCAGTATCGAACGTGTCCAGGCACTCCGGGGTCGGCGAGGTGAAGGCGTGGTGGACCGCGGTCCACTTACCCTCGCCCACCGCGACGTCACCGGCGGCCTGAGCGTCCTCCGTCGACTTGAACATGGGTGCGTCGACCACCCAGACGAAGCTCCACTCGTCCTCGTTGATGAGGCCGGTGCGGCGACCGATCTCGAGGCGGGCGGCGCCCAGGAGTTCCTGGGACTGCTCGCGGCGGCCGGCGGCGAAGAAGATGGCGTCGCCCGGCTGGGCGTCCATGATCCCGGCGATGCCGTCGCGCTCCACGTCGGACAGGTTCTTGGCCACCGGGCCACCGAGCGTACCGTCCTCACCGATGGTGATGTAGGCCAGCCCACGGGCACCGCGCTGCTTCGCCCATTCCTGCCAGGCGTCGAACTGACGACGAGGCAGCGAGGCGCCACCGGGCATCACGACGCCGCCGACGTACTCGTTCTGGAACACGCGGAACGCGGTGTCCTTGAAGAACTCGGTGAGCTCGCGGATCTTGAGGTCGAAGCGGAGGTCGGGCTTGTCCGAGCCGTAGTTGTTCATGGCGTCGTGCCAGGTGATCCGCGGCAGCGGCAGCGGCATCTCGACACCGATCAGACGCCAGCAGGCGGCCATGACCTCTTCGGAGAGGGCGATGACGTCGTCCTGGTCCACGAAGCTCATCTCGATGTCGAGCTGGGTGAACTCCGGCTGGCGGTCCGCGCGGAAGTCCTCGTCGCGGTAGCAGCGGGCGATCTGGTAGTACCGCTCCATGCCGCCCACCATGAGCAACTGCTTGAACAGCTGCGGGCTCTGGGGCAGGGCGTACCACTTGCCCGGGTGAAGGCGCGCAGGCACGATGAAGTCGCGGGCACCCTCCGGAGTGGAGCGCGTCAGGGTGGGGGTCTCCACGTCGTAGAAGCGGTGTCTGGCCAGCACCTCACGGATGGTGTGGGTCACGTTGGAGCGCAGCACCATGGCCTCGTGCTGCCGCGGGCGGCGCAGATCCAGGTAACGGTACTTCAGGCGCACGTCCTCGCCGACGGTGGTGCGCTCGTCGATCTGGAAGGGCAGCGGCGCGGCGGGGTTCAGCACCTCGAGCTCGCGGATGACCACCTCGACCTCGCCGGTGGGGATGTTGGGGTTGACGTTGCCGTCCTCGCGCTTGTCCACCAGGCCGGTGACCCGGATGCAGAACTCATTGCGCAGGTCGTGGATGCCGGCGGATTCGAGGTACTCGTCGCGCACGACGATCTGGCAGATGCCCGATGCATCCCGCAGGTCGATGAAGGCGACGCCGCCGTGGTCGCGGCGCTTGGCCACCCATCCGGCGAGAACGACTTCCTGGCCCACGTGCTCGGCACGCAACGTGCCGGCCTCAAAGGTGCGAATCACTTCACTTGTCCTATCTTCGGCTGCATAGACGGTGCAGCTCGTCCGGCCATCGTAACGAGACTCTGGCGTGGGGCGACAATCAGAGGCCGAGGGCCTCGCGGAGCTCTGCCGCGGACACCGGCCTCCCGAAGACCGGGGAATCCGGTTCCAGGCAGCGCGACGCGGCCGTGGGGGCCTCCACCGGGTCGAACCCCAGGGAGTCGACGACGGAGGCGACGACGGCGCGGGCCTCCTCGTCGTCGGAGATGACGGCGATCGCCCTTCGCAGCGGATGCCCGGCCTCCCGTGCGTCTCCCGTGAGGTCCAGGTATCCGAGGTGGTTGAGCGACTTCACCAAACGCATCTCAGGGTTGCGCATCCTGATGAGCGACGACGTGGTGCCGCCGTGCTCCTCGTCGAGGTGACCGCCGGCCGCCTCCCAGGCATTCATCGCGTCGACGACGATCTTGCCGCCCAGCGCGTCGAAATTCACGGAATGCGCCTTGCCGAACGGGATGGCGAGGACGACCAGGTCCGACTGCGCGACCACGTCCGCCTCAGGCAGCAGCTGGGCTCCGGGGAGCACCGTGCCGATGACGAGCTCGAGCATGGCCTGGCGCGGTGAACCGGAGATCCTCACCTCGTAGCCGGCGTCGAGGGCCAGCCGGGCGAGCGCCGTGCCGAGCTTGCCCGCGCCGATGACACCGATGCGCTGCACGTCCATGGTGGGCGTCAGAGCGCCGACCCGACGGAGACCCGGAGGTCTTCGGCCGGGGGCAGCCATTCCAGCGGCGAGGCCGGGACCTGCTCGCCGGTGCGGATGTCCTTGACCGAGTCGTCGTGACCGGCGCCGAACCAGACGAACGGGATACCGCGACGCTCGGCGTAGCGGATCTGCTTGCCGAACTTGTCCGCCTTGGGGGCGACCTCGACCGGGATGTTTCGGCTGCGCAGGGCGGCAGCGACGGCGATGGCCTGCTCGCGGGTCTCCTCGTTGTCCACGGCCACGAGGACCGCGCTGGGGACGGAGCGCGACGCAGTGAGCTTCTTCTGCCCGATCAGGGGGGCGAGGATGCGGGTGATGCCGAACGAGTAGCCGACGCCGGGGAAGGTGGTCTTCCCATCGCTGGCGAGGGAGTCGTAGCGCCCGCCGGAGGCGACCGAGCCGAGCTTCTCCGAGCCCACCAGCGAGGTCTCGTAGACCGTGCCGGTGTAGTAATCCAGCCCGCGGGCGATCTTGAGGTCCGCCACCACGCGGTCCGGCACTGAGCGACCGGCCACGCGGATCAGCGCGGAGAGCTCCTCCAGGCCCGTGTCCAGCAGTTCGTGGGTGACGCCCAGCGCCCGCACGTCGTCGACGAACGACTCGTCCGTGGCGGCGATGCCGGCCAGCGACACGCAGGCCTTGGCCTGCGCGCTGCTGAGGCCGAGCTCGTTGACGAGCAGTTCGGCGACCGCATCGGGGCCGATCTTGTCGAACTTGTCGACGCGCTGCAGCACCGCCGCGGTGTCGTCGATGCCGAGACCGCGGTAGAAACCCTCGGAGAGCTTGCGGTTGTTCACGTGCAGGCTCACCGGGGGCAGGCCTAGATCCGTGTGGAGCTTCTCGAACACGTCCAGGGCCACGAGCGGGATCTCGACGTCGTGGTGGGCAGCGAGGTTTCCCTGCCCGACGATGTCGATGTCGGCCTGCGTGAACTCGCGGTAGCGGCCCTCCTGGGGGCGCTCACCGCGCCAGACCTTCTGGATCTGGTAGCGGCGGAACGGGAAGACCAGGTGCCCGGCGTTCTCCAGCACGTAGCGGGCGAACGGCACCGTCAGGTCGAAGTGCAGACCCAGCTCGTCGGCATCCCCGGCTTCCGCGTGGAGGCGGCGGACGACGTAGATCTCCTTGTCGATCTCGCCCTTGCGCGCGAGTTGGTCGAGCGGCTCGACGGCCCGTGTCTCAATGGGGGCGAAACCGTGCAGCTCGAACGTGGTGCGCACCACGTCGAGGACGCGGTTCTCCACGAAACGACCGGCGGGCAGGAACTCGGGGAAGCCGCTGAGCGGCCTGGGGCGGGACAAGGTGGCGGTACCTCTACACGTTTCCGGGCTGCAGGTATGGGTTGGTGGCGAGCTCCTGGGCCAGGCTGGTGGGCTGGCCGTGCCCCGGCAGCAGAGGGGTCTGCGCCGGGAAGTGCTCGACGATGCGCCGCAGCGAGTCACGCATCTCGGCCATGTTACCGCCGGGCAGATCGGTGCGCCCGATCGTGCCCGCGAAGAGTACGTCGCCGCTGAACACCACGGTGGTGCGCGACGAGGTGACGCGCAGCAGCGTGGAACCCCTGGTGTGTCCGGGCGCCGCGAAGGCCTCGACGGTGAGGCCGGCCACGGTGAACGGCTCGTCGTAGTCGCGCACGTCGTCGATGGCGGGCAGCGTCTCTGAGCCGGTGAGTTGCCGCAGCATCGCTGCGCCGCTGGGCCCAAGACCATCGGCTGGACGGGTGAGGAGGTGCTGGTCCGCGGCCGCCAGGTAGACGGGCACGCCCCAGCGCGCGGCGAGCAGATGGGCGTCGCCCACGTGGTCCAGGTGGCCATGCGTGGCGAGGATGGCCATGGGGCTCAGCCCCCGCTCGAGGATGACCGATTCGACCGGCTCATCGGCGGTGATCCCGGGGTCCACGATGACGCACTCCGACACGGCCTCGGAAGCGCTCACCACATAACAATTTGCTTGCCAAGGGGATACAGGTATGGGCTGGACGAGCACACACCCACCCTATCCCGCTAGATTGGGCCCATGAGCGAACAGCAAGCGCCCGCAGATTTCGGCCGCGTCGATGCAGACGGCACGGTGTACGTCATCACGGGTGACACAGAACGAAGTGTCGGGCAGATTCCCGATTCCACCCCCGAGGAAGCCATGGCTTTCTACGTCCGCCGCTACGAGAACCTGGCTGCGGAGGTGACCCTCCTGGAATCACGCGTGAAGGCCCAGGCCATGTCGCCCGAAGAGGCACGCACAGCGATCGAAACTGCGAAGAAGAACGTGGCCGAGGCCAACGCCGTGGGCGACCTACCGGCGTTGACCGCCCGTCTCGAGGCCGTCAGCGAACTCCTGCCCGCCCAGATCGAGGCGCGGAAGGCCCAGCGTGCCGAGCAGAACGCGGTCACCGTCGCCGCGAAGGAAGCGATGGTCGTGGAGGCCGAGCAACTCGCCGCCGGCAACGACTGGCGCGGTGGCGTGGACCGCTTCCGCACCCTGCTGGACGAGTGGAAGGCACTCCCCCGCATCGACCGCGCCACGGACAACGAACTGTGGCACCGGTTCTCGTCGGCGCGCACCCAGTACACCCGTCGCCGCAAGGCGCACTTCTCTGAGCTGAATTCGCACCGCGACGACGCGAAGGCCGCCAAGGAAGCGATCATCGCGGAGGCCGAGCCGCTCGCCACGTCCACAGACTGGGGCGCCACCTCTGCCGCCTTCCGTGACCTGATGACGCGCTGGAAGGCAGCGGGCAGCGCCCGTCGCGCAGATGACGACAAGCTATGGGCACGCTTCCGGGGCATCCAGGACGAGTTCTTCAACGCCCGCTCCGAAGCGCAGAACGCTGCCGACGGCGAGCAGTCGGAGAACCTGGCCGCGAAGCAGGCGCTGGTGGAGAAGGTCGAGAAGGACCTCGAGGGTGTGACCGACATCGAGGCCGCCAAGAGCATCCACCGCGACTTCCTCGCCCAGTTCAACGAGATCGGTCATGTGCCCCGCAACGCCATGCGCGATATGGACAACCGGGTCCGCACCTTGGGCGAGAAGGTTTCCGAACTCGAGGCCGAGGAATGGCGTCGCACGGATCCCGAGGCACGCGAGCGCGCCGAGAGCACCGTGAAGATGTTCGAGGACCAGATCGCGAAGTTGGAGCAGGACCTCGCCCAGGCGCAGGAACGCGGCGACGACAAGAAGGCCAAGGACGCGCAGAAGTCGATCGAGACATACACCAGCTGGCTGGAGCAGGCTCGGGAGACGCTCGCAGATTTCACCAAGTAACCGGTCCGGGAACCTCGAGGGAGATTCCTGCCACATCGGCGCCCTAGGGCGTCATGTGGCAGGATTCTCCCTCTTTTTTGTGGCCGGGTGCGCTCAGCCGGCGACGCGGAAGACGTCGTAGACGCCTGGCACGCGCCGGATCAGGTTCATCACGTGCTGCAGATGGGTGGGATCTGCGGATTCGAAGGTCATCTTGCCCGTGAACTGGCGCTGCTTGTTGGTGGTGATGTTCACCGCGAGGATGTCGAGGTGCTGCTCTGAGAGCACCGACGACACATCGGAGAGCAGGCGCGCGCGGTCGATGCCCTCGATCTGGATGGTCACGCTGTACGACGCGCCCTCCTGGCTGTCGGACCAGGACACGGGCACGACGCGCTCGGGTTCCTTCATCAGCGACGGCACGTTGCTGCAGTCGCGGCGGTGGACCGAGACGCCGTCGCCCTTGGTGACGAAGCCCATGATGTCGTCGCCCGGCAGGGGGTAACAGCACTTGGCGTACTTGGCGATGACGGAGTCGTCGCCGTCCACGAGGATCCGCGCACTGTCGGTGATCGGCCTGCGGTGCTGTTTGACCACCAGGTCTTCCGTGACGGTGTCGACGGTCTCGTCCTCGCCGCCGTGCAACTGGACGAGCTTCTCGACCACGCCTTGCGGGCCGATGTGGCCCTCGCCGATGGCCACGTAGAGACTGGGCACGTCGTTGTAGCCCAGCGCGTTGGCGACGGCCGTGAGGTTCTCGAGGGTCAGCAGCCTCTGTAGCGGCACGCCGGCGCGCCGGAGGTCCTTCGCGAGCATGTCCTTGCCCTGCTCCATCGCGACGTCGCGACGTTCGCGGGAGAAGTGCTGGCGGATCTTCTGCCGGGCCCGGGAGCTGACGACGAAACCCAGCCAGTCGCGGCTGGGGCCCGCGCCTTCGGCCTTGGACGTGAGGACCTCGACCTTGTCGCCCTGCTGCAGCGGCGTGCTGAGCGCCACCAGGCGGCCGTTGACCCGCGCCCCGATGGTGCGGTAGCCGACCTCCGTGTGGACGGCGAAGGCGAAGTCGACGGGCGTGGCGCCGACGGGCAGCGCCATGACCTCACCCTTCGGCGTGAACACGTAGATCTCGTCCGCGTTGATCTCGAACAGCACAGAGTCGAGGAACTCGCTGGGGTCCTCGGTCTCCTTGCTCATGACGCCCAGTTGGTGCATGGCCCGCAGACCCGCCTCCTCCGGTGACACGCCTTCGCGGAGGTCCGCCTTGTACTTCCAGTGCGCCGCGACACCGTACTCGGCGCGGCGGTGCATCTCGTGCGTGCGGATCTGGAACTCGACCGGTTCGTTGTTGGCGCCCAGCACCGTGGTGTGCAACGACTGGTACATGTTGAATTTCGGGCCGGCGATGTAGTCCTTGAACCGGCCGGGGATGGGCTTCCACCCCGCGTGCGCCACACCCAGCACCGCGTAGCAGTCCTTGATGTCGTGGACGAGGACCCGCAGCCCGATGAGGTCGTAGATGTCCTTGAAGTCTCGCCCGCGCACCATCATCTTCTGGTAGATCGAGTAGTAGTGCTTCGGCCGGCCGTAGACCGTCGCGTCGATCTTGGACTCGACGAGCAGCTTCTGGAACTGGGCGATCAGCTCGCGCAGGTAGCGTTCGCGGCCGGGCGCCTGCTGAGCCACCATGTCGACGATCTCGGCGTAGACCTTGGGCTCGATCGTGGCGAACGAGAGGTCTTCCAGTTCCCACTTGATCGTGTTCATGCCCAGGCGGTGGGCCAGCGGGGCGAAGATGTTCAGGGTCTCGGTGGCGATCCGCACCCGCTTGTCGGGCCTCAGGTAGCCCAGCGTGCGCATGTTGTGCAGCCGGTCCGCCAGCTTGATGACGAGGACCCGGACCTCTTCGCTGGTGGCCATGATCATCTTGCGGATGGTCTCGGCCTTGGCGGTCTCGCCGTACGTGAGCTTGTCCAGCTTGGTGACGCCGTCGACCATGTGGGCGACTTCCTCACCGAACTCCACCTGCAGTTGGTCCAGCGAGTAGTCGGTGTCCTCCACCGTGTCATGCAGCAACGCCGCGACGAGGACCGGCTCAGTCATACCCAGTTCAGCCAGGATGGTGGCCACGGCCAGCGGGTGCGTGATGTACGGGTCCCCGGACTTGCGGGTCTGCCCCTCGTGGTAATGCTCAGCGACCCGGTAGGCCCGCTCGATGACCGACAGATCCGCGCGCGGATGGTTGGACCGGACGATGCGGTTCAGCGGATCGAGGATGGCCGATTTGGGCCGCACGGCACCCAGCCGGGCCAGCCGGTGCCGCATTCGGAGACGCGGCTGTTCCGGCCCGGTCACCAACCGGGAGGTACCGCCGAGGGGCTCATCCGTCATGCTGGCCAAGTGTAGTGCGTGTGCGCACAGTGACGCGGACGACGTGGATCAGAGGTCGTCGTCATCGACCGCGCGCAGCACGTCCTTCGACGCGGGCGGCGCGGCCCGGCGCACGACGATGAGTTCGTCGCCTGTCTCGATGCGGGTGGCGGTCTGGTCGTAGAAACGGCGCAGGGTGCCGTTGCGGATCAGGCCGATGACCCGCTCCCCCAGCACGGACGACGGCGGCTTGCCCACTTCCTCGATCTCCGCGAGGCGCTGGTGGACCTCGAGGCCCTCGGCGCCGGTGAGCATGTCCTGCATGATCGTGCCGAGTTCGGGGCCGATCGCCGACAGACCCAGGAGCCTGCCGACCGTCTCGGAACTGGTCACCACCGACGAGGCCCCGGATTGGCGCACCAGCATCACATTGTCCTGCTCCCGCACCGACACGATGACGCCGGCCGTGGGGTTGATCTGCCGCACGTTGAGCGTGGTCAGGATGGCCGCGTCGTCGCGGTCCAGGGAGATGATCACCTGCCGCGCCTTCGCCACCTCCGCCCGGCGCAACAGCGAACGTCGCGTGGCGTCTCCCTGGAACGCGGCCAGCCCGTCGAGGTTGGCCTCGTTGACGGCCGCTGCCGAGCTGTCGATGACGACGATGCGGTCCGGCTTCTGGCCCTGCCTGCGAAGTGTGTTGACGGCGCTTCGCCCCTTGGTGCCGTAGCCGATGACGACGACGTGGTTACGCATGGTTCTTCTCCACAGGTTGTCCTTGATGCTGCGGCTGCCCTCGTTCGCGAGCACCTCGATGGTGGTGCCGACCAACAGCACCAGGAAGCCGATGCGCAGCGGCGTGATGACCAGCGCGTTGATCAGGCGGGCGTGGGTCGCCACCGGGGTGATGTCGCCGTAGCCGGTGGTGGTGACCGTGACCGTCGAGTAGTAGATGGCATCGATGAAGCTGACGCCGTCCTGCGCGGTGTTGTCGCGGTACGCATCATTGTCGAGCCACACCAGCATGGTGGAAATCAGCAGCAGAATCAGCGCGAGGGCGCCGCGGCGCGCCAGTTCCTTGAAGGGGGAACTGGTGATGCGGGGCAGACTGACCAGGGACAGGACCCCGCCGCGCCCCCCGGGCTGCAGTTTGGCCATGGCCTCAGACTGTCACCAAGGCCGTGCAATTGTCGATGCCACGCTCGATGAGTCGCTCACGACCCCCGAGGAAACTGAGTTCCATCACGACGGAGACGTGGACCAGGTCCGCGCCCATCTGCTTGAGGAGCTCAGCGGTGGCCCCGACCGTGCCGCCGGTGGCGAGCACGTCGTCGACCACGAGGACACGGGCCCCGGGACGGATGGCGTCGCGGTGCATCGTGAGGGTCTCGAAGCCGTACTCCAGTTCGTAGGAGTGGCTGATGATCTCGCCGGGCAGCTTGCCGGGCTTGCGCACCGGCACGAAGCCGGCACCGAGCGCGAGGGCGACGGGGGCCGCGAAGATGAATCCCCGGGCCTCCATCCCCACCACGATGTCGATGTGCTTCGGGGCGGTGGTCACCAACTCGGTGATCGCGGCCTGGAAGCCCTTCGCCGATGCCAGCAGCGGTGTGATGTCCTTGAACACCACCCCCGGCTTCGGGAAGTCGGGGACGTCAGCGATCAGTTCGCCGACGAGGGCGCGCCGAGCGGCCGACTCGTCCTGGGTCACTTCCCCTTCTTCCGGTCGGCCCTGGTACCGCCCGTGCGACGCACGCGGCGCTCCGCGGGGGTGACGGGGGAAACGGGCGCGTGATCGTCCGCGACAACGGCACCGGAGTGCACGAGGTTCTCCTCGGCGACGTGGTGACGGTGCGCCGACTTCGCCTCCGCACGCGCCTTGCGACGCTCGATCCGCTCGCGGTGTTCGACCATGGCGGGTTCGCGCTCCCGCAGCATCGCCAGGATGGGCGAGGCGATGAACAGCGAGGAGTACGCGCCCGCCACCATGCCGACCAGCAGCGCCAGGCCGAGGTCTGCCAGCGGACCACTGTCCAGGAGCGTGCCCGCCGAGAACAGCGCCAGCACCGGCAGGATGCCGATGATGGTGGTGTTGAGCGAGCGGACGATCACCTGGTTCGTCGCGAGGTTCGCCCGCTCCGAGTAGGTCCAGTTGGTCTCTTCGATGTTCCTGGTGTTCTCACGGATCTTGTCGAACACCACGACGGTGTCGTAGAGGGAATAGCCCAGGATGGTGAGCACACCGATGACCGTCGACGGGGTGACCGTGAAGCCGACGGCCGCGTACACACCCACGGTCAACAGCAGGTCGTGGAACACGGCCACGATCGCCGCGATCGACATCTTCCAGTCGCGGAAGTACACAGCGATCAGCAGCATGACGAGCACGGTGAAGACCACGAGTGCGATGACGCCCTGGCGGGAGATCTCCTTGCCCCACGAGGCGCCGATGGCGTTGTACGTGACCTCGTCCGAGGCCACGCCCGCCAGCTCGGCGATCTCGGCGCGGGTGGTGGTCGTCTCCTCCGGCGACAGCGTGCGCGTCTGGATGCGGATCTGCTTGTCGCCCAGCGAGAAGACCTGGGGTTCGAGCTCCTCGACGCTGAACTCGTTCACCTGGCTGCGCACGTCGTCCACCGTGGTGGAGGTGACCTGCATCGGCACCTGGAAATCGGTGCCGCCGCGGAACTCGATGCCGAGCGTCAGGCCCCTGATCAACAGCACCAGGATGGTGAGCACCAGCAGGACGCCGGAGATCATGAACCACAGCTTGCGGTGCCGGATGAAGTCGTAGGAGATCTGGCCCGTGTAGAGACGGTGGGCAAATCCCAGCTTCTTGTCAGTCGTCTCGGACATCACGCCTCCTGCAGGGTGGTCGAGGGGGCAGCGGTGCTGCGACGGAACCGGCGGCCGAGCAGTGAGTCACGGGACACGCCCATGTGCGCGGCGTCGAGCCCCGACCACTTGTGGCCCTGCCCGAAGAACTTGGTGCGGCCGAGCAGCTCCACCAGGGGTTTGGTGAAGAAGAACACGACGAGGAGGTCGATCACCGTCGTCAGTCCCAGCATGAACGCAAAGCCCTTGACGCTGCCGACGGCCAGGATGAAGAGCACCACGGCGGACAGCAGCTGGACGGCGTCGGAGATCACGATGGTGCCGCGAGCCTTGGCCCAGCCCGACAACAACGACGACTTCAGCGACTTGCCGTCGCGGATCTCGTCCCGGATGCGTTCGAAGTAGATGACGAACGAGTCTGCCGTCATGGCGATACCGACGATGGCGCCTGCGATACCGGGGAGGTTCAGGGCCACTCCCATGGTCTGACCCAGCAGCACCAGCATGGAGTAGGTTGCGGCCGCGGCCGCAAGGAGGGACAGCACCACGGCGATGCCCATCGCCCGGTAGTAGATGAATGAATACAGCGCAACGATGATGAGGCCGATCAGGCCGGCGATGATGCCGACCCGCAACTGCTCACCACCGAGGGTGGCCGACACGGTCTCGACCTGCGACGGCTCGAAGCTGACCGGCAGCGCACCGAACTTCAGCACGTTGGCGAGTGCCGCGGACGACTCCGCGGTGAAACCGCCACGGATGATCGCCTCGCCGTTGACGATGCGGTCCTGCGCGGTGGCGGCGGACTCCACGACGCCGTCGAGGACGATGGCGAACATGTTGTTGGGTTCGGGTTGGCCCACGAGGGCGCCGGTGAGTTCCGACATCTGGCGCGTGCCGGTGTCGTTGAAGGCGAGCGTCACGGCGTACTGCAGTTCGCCCTGCGGGATCCCGAAGGATGCCGTGGACAGCTCCTGGCCGCGGATGACCGTGGGGCCGAGCAGGTATTTCTGCGAACCCGTGGAATCACAGGCGGCCAGCGCGCGGGTGGGGTCCTCGTGGGTGTCGTCGCCGCAGGCGAAGGACTCGAAGTAGGAGAGATCCTCCGGGGTGGGCTGGTAGTTGATCGCCTCGGGCGTGCCCAGCTGCTGCGGGTCCTCGCCGTCGGCGGTCTCCGGAGTGGGCGCAACCGGCAGCCCCGGGAGGGCGGTGCCGTCCTCCGTGGCCGAGTCCGGCGACTCACCGGTGCCCACGCCGACGTTCAGGATGCGGCGGAACGCGAGCTGCGCGGTGGCGCCGACCAGGTCGACGAGGTCGTCGCGGGACACGTTCGGGGCGGACACGACGACGTGCCGCTCACCCTGAACGGCGACGCTGGCCTCGCCCACACCCAGGCCGTCGACGCGCTGGCGGATGATGTCGCGGGCCAGTTCGAGCGACTCGAGGGTCACGGTCTTGTTGGTGGCCGTGAGCGTGATGGTCTGGCCACCCTGCAGATCGAGACCGAGCTTCGGCCCCCAGGTCTTGGTGGCGGCCATGATGGTGAAGAGTCCTGCCAGGATCAGCAGAAAGACGATGAGGACGACTCCTGGTCGTGACCTCTTAGCTTGCGTTGCCACGGTTACTTGGGATCCTCGTTGCGGTTCGGGTCCGTCACGTCGTGGGACGGTTCGGTGTCGGCCTGCTCGTCAGAGCCGTACATGGCCTGGAACTCCTCGTCGGTGATGACCGGCTCGGTGCTCAGGACATCCGCCGGTGCGTCGTCGAACTCGAACTCCTCCTCATCGGGGTTGGCCGTACGGGCCACGTTCCCCTTGAGGACGGTGACTTCGGCGCCGGGGGCGAGCTCGACGATGAGCTGACGCTCGCCGACATGCACGACGGTGCCGAACATGCCGGAGGTCAGCAGCACCCGGGCGCCGGGCACCAACTGCTGCTGCATCTCCTGATGCTGCTGCATGCGCTTGCGCTGCGGGCGGATGATCATGAAGTAGAACAGGGCGATCATCGCCACGATCATGATGATCAGGTCAAATCCGGGTGGCATGGAGCTTCTCCCTACGTTGGTGGCCGTCGCTCAGAATAGCGGAGGCCGGTCAGAAGTCAGTACCAGAGGTGCCGGTACCGTGAAATGGTCAATCGAAGAGTACGGGGTTCTGTGCGGGCGGCCTCATGCCGAGGTGCGCATAGCCGGCCCGGGTGGCCACCCGGCCACGGGGTGTGCGCACCAGGAGCCCCTCGCGGATGAGGAACGGTTCTGCCACCTCGGAGACTGTTTCGATCTCCTCCCCCACGCTCAGCGCGAGGGTGGAGAGCCCGACGGGACCGCCGTCGAAGAGGTTGCAGAGCGCCGCCAGCACGCCACGGTCGAGCCTGTCGAGACCCCGCTCATCCACTTCGTACAGTTCCAGCGCGGCGCGGGCGACGCCACGATCTGCCACGGGATGTCCCTTGACCTGGGCGAAGTCGCGCACGCGCCGCAGCAGGCGGTTGGCGATGCGGGGTGTGCCACGGGACCGACGGGCGATCTCGTCCGTGGCGTCGGGATGAATCGAGACGCCCAGCTTGCCCGCGGAGTTGACCACGATGCCCGCCAGGTCCGCCGGGTCGTAAAAGTCGAGCTGCGCCGTGAACCCGAAACGGTCACGCAGCGGGCCGGGCAACATGCCGGCCCGGGTGGTGGCGCCCACCAGGGTGAACGGGGGCAGCTCGATGGGGATGGCGGTGGCGCCAGGGCCTTTGCCGACGATGACGTCGACGCGGAAATCCTCCATCGCGAGGTAGAGCATCTCCTCCGCGGGACGCGACAGGCGGTGGATCTCGTCGAGGAAGAGCACCTCCCCCTCGTCGAGGCCCGAGAGGATGGCGGCGAGGTCGCCGGCGTGCTGGATGGCCGGGCCGGAGGAGATCCGCAGCGCAACGCCCATCTCCTCGGCGATGATCATGGCCAGCGTGGTCTTCCCCAGCCCGGGCGGGCCGGACAGCAACACGTGGTCCGGCGTCGTGCCCCGGTGGCGGGCCGCGTCGAGCACCAGACCCAACTGCTCGCGGACGCGGGGCTGTCCCTCGAACTCCGTGAGGGTCTTGGGCCGAAGCGCCGCCTCGTAGTCGCGTTCCTCGACCTGGGCGTAGGGATCCGTCTCTGCGTGCTCCACTATCGCCTCGCGAGCGAATTGAGCGCGGCGCGCAGGAGCTTGCCGATGGGCATGGCAGGATCCTCCTCGACGAGGGGGGCCACGTTGTCGCAGGCGGAATCGGCGTCGCGCGCGGACCAGCCGAGCGACTGCAACCCCTCGCTGACCTGGTGGCGCCACTGTTCCTCGCCACTTCCCGCGACCGGCGCACTTTCCTGTCCGTCCCGGTCGTCGAGGCCGAGGGCCACGACCTTGTCCTTGAGTTCGATGATGAGCTTCTGGGCACCCTTGGTGCCGATGCCCGGCACCGAGGTCAACCGGCGGATGTCCTCCGTCTGGACGGCGCGGCGCAACTCCGCTGGCCCGAGCACCGAGACGATGGCCAGCGCAAGCTTGGGCCCCACTCCCGAGGCGACCTGGGACACGATGAACGCCTCACGCTCGCCAGGCCCGTTGAAGCCGTAGAGCGTCATGGCGTCCTCGCGCACCACCAGCGACGTATGGAGAGTGGTGACCTCCCCCGGGCGCAGGGCCGCGGCCGTCGACGGCGTGATGAAGACCAGGTAGCCGACGCCCCCGACGTCGAGCACACATTCGGTGGCGCCGGCCCTGAGCACGGTGCCGGTGAGTTGAGCGATCATCGCTTCCCCTTGGCTGCCGCGACTGCCGCGGCGTAACGGTTCGTGCCGGTGCCACGCCACACGTGGGTCACGGCGATGGCCAACGCGTCTGCCGCGTCGGCGGGTTTGGGGGCCTCTGACAGCTTGAGGATGCGGGTGACCATGAGTGTCACCTGCGCCTTGTCCGCGGTGCCGGACCCTGTCACCGCCGCCTTGACCTCCGACGGCGTGTGAAAGGTGACCGTCAGGCCCCGCCTGGCGGCGCTCAGCGCCGCGACTCCGGAGGCCTGGGCCGTGTCCATCACGGAGGCGAGGTTGTGCTGCGCGAAGACACGCTCGATGGCGGCGGCCTCCGGCTGGTACTCCTCGAACCAGACGGAGAGCCCCTCCTCGAGCGCCAGAAGGCGCCGGGCGACATCGAGGGTTGCGGGCGTGCGGACGACACCGACGGCGACCAGCCGGGGCGGCCGACCGACGGTGCCGTCGACGATGCCGATACCGCACCGGGTCAGGCCGGGGTCGATGCCGATGACTCGCATGCCCGTGCGGTCACTCCTCGTCTTCGAGTGCCGCGGCCACCTCAGGCGTCAGATCCAGGTTCGAGTAGACGTTCTGCACGTCGTCGCAGTCCTCCAGAGCGTCGATGATGCGGAACACGCGGTTGGCGACGTCCACGTTGTCGACGGGCGTCTCGAAGGACGCGACGAACTGCACTTCGGCGACGTCCCAGTCGAACCCGGCGCCCTCCACGGCCTTGCGCACCTCATCGAGGTCGTTGGGGTCGCAGCGCGCCTCCCAGTTGTCGCCGTCGTCGACGACCTCCTCCAGCCCGGCGTCGAGGGCGGCTTCGAGGACCTCGTCCTCAGAAACCTCCTTGCCACCCTGCTGCTTGGGGACGTCGATGACACCCATGCGGGAGAAGCCCCGCTGGACCGAGCCGATGTCCGCCATGGTGCCGCCGTTGCGGGTGACCGCGACGCGGACCTCGGAGGCGGAGCGGTTGCGGTTGTCCGTGAGGCACTCGATCAGGAGGCCGACGCCCGCGGAGCCGTAGGCCTCATACATGATCGTCTCGTAGTCCGCAGCACCCGACTCGGCGCCGGACCCGCGCTTGACGGCGCGGTCGATGTTGTCATTGGGGACCGAAGACTTCTTCGCCTTCTGGATGGCCAGCTCGAGTGCCGGGTTACCTGAAGGGTCGGCGCCGCCCAGCCGTGCAGCCACTTCGATGCCCTTGACGAGCTTGGCGAAGAGCTTGCCGCGCTTGGCGTCGATGACTGCCTTCTTGTGCTTCGTCGTCGCCCATTTGGAATGCCCCGACATCGGACCCCACTCTCTCTATGCTCTGGAAATTCTGTGCTCAGCGAAGCTTACCGTGGCCTGCTCACTCCACCACGGTGGACAGCAGTGCGACGGCGTCGCGTGTCGCGTAGCCCAGATCTGTCGCGAAGCGCTTGATGCCTTCACCGTCGACGGTGTCGACGCCGATGCCTGCCTCCGTGCAGCCCGAATCGCGCATGGCGTTGAGGCAGTGCTCCATGAGGGCCAGCGAGATACCGCGGCCCCGGTAGTCCGGATGGACCCCGAACCGCTCCGTCCACCCGCCGAGCGCCTCATCGGTGTCACCCTCCTGGTCGACACCGCTCATGGCATAACCGACGACGCGCTCACCGTCGAGGGCGACGAAGGACCAGTCGTAGCGGAAGGTGGCATCGCAGAGGCGGTGCCGCCAGTCCACCTTGGTGACCTCGGAACCGCCGAGTGGGGCGAAGCACGTGTTGTGGAGCACCCGCACGTCCTCCTCCAACGCATCCGTCAATCGCGTGACGGTGATGCCCGGCACGTCGTGGTGGCGGACCGGGTGGCGCAGCGAGCGTTGCAGATCGTAGTAGAAGCGTTCGGGGGTGAACCCCAGCTTGCGGGCGACCTTCTCAGTCCCTGGGCGGTCCAGTTCCGCGTAACAGCCCAGCCACAGCGGCTGCCCCGGATGGTGTTCATCGCGCCAGGCGATGGCCCGGTTCATCTGCCACCGGAACAGCGCGGTACCGATGGACTGGTGCCTGTGGACGGGGTGCACGCCGCCCATGAGGTAGATCCGCGGCGGGTCCACCTCGGCCACGTAGCTGATGCCGAAGGCGGACAGCGACGAGTAGGCGTCCCACCCCCCGACGGCCATCCCCTCCGCCATCTGCATGCCGGAGTCCGTGATCGACGTGGCCACGCCGGACAGGACGGAGTTGTCCAGGGCCTCGAGCTGCTGGCGGAACTCGTCGACCTCCATGGCGTCGTCCTTAGTCAGGAGCCGCCAGGTGAGGTGAGGTTCGACGTAGGCTTCCATCGCGCTCATCTCATCGCCAGATTCGATTCCGGTCTTCCGGCTTGGGGGCGGTCTGGTCCCAGAGTCGGCGCCACCGGGGGGTGGGCGTGGGCGCGGCGGGTTCGCCGTGCCCCTGGCGGCGTCGCTCCACCGTCCACCAGGTGAGTTCGCCCTCATGGACGAGTTGTTCGACGCGGAGCTGCAGCTCAGCGGTGGCCTCCGCCAGCGAGCGTCCCCGCACGTAGATGGGGGCGCCGAAGCGGATGGACACCTTGGGCTTGGTGGTGAGCGGCAACTTGAGGATGTCCTTCAACTTGAAGGTGCCGGCGAGCCCCACCGGGATGATCGCCACATTGTGCTGGTTGGCCAGTTCCGCGGCCACGGTGCTGAAGTCGCCCACGAGCCGCCCATGCGGGGGGTCGTCCGTGAAGCTCACGACGTTGCGGCCCCGCACCAGGGCGCGGGACAGGCCGACGTTGGTGGGGCGCATCCGGGACGGCAACGCCATCCGCAGGATCTGGTAGTCCAGCACGCCCTGCTCGTTGACGGCGAACACCAGGGGCTGGCGCAGCCCGTTGAGCGTGTCGATGCCCACCAGCTCGATGTCGAAACGCAGCGACAGCAGGCTGAGCGTCACGTGACCCTGCGGCCACTGCATCCGGCTGGCCAGTTCCAGGCCGGTCCGCTCCTGCTTCGGAGCACCGGCCGGGCGACGACCGGGCACGGACTGGAAGAGCCGGATCAGATCCGTGACGAGGGTGAGTTTCGGTTTCGGCTTGGAGCGTCGGGGCTGGGCCCAGGACGGGAGATGACGCTTCATCGCACGTCGCCCAGCGCCAGACCGGGGCCTCGTAGGAACGTGATGGCCGGCTGCCTCCCCACCGCGTCTGCGGCGATCTCGAGGGCGTCGGCGTAGGTGCTGGCGGCACGGTGGCCGAGCAGCGCGGCGCTGCGCCGGTCCGCGCCCGCCCAGATCACGTCGGACAGGTCCTGGGTGGCGGCCGCGGTGCGGTACCACTGGTGGAACGCGCGCAGCGGATGGTGGGCGAACTGCTTGCGGTACAGGTTGATGTACCAGTCGTCGCTGATCGCCCGGGGCTCGAACTCCGCCGCGATCTCAGCCGGATCGGTGCTGGCGGGCAACACCTTCGCGAAGAAGTCGGCGCCGGCCGACTGGCGGCGGTTGGAGAACTTGTTCGGCAGGGGGTGGAACGCGATGACCACTCCCCCGGGGCGCACATAGGGGCTGCCGAGGTGCGAACCGGCAGCCGTCACGAGCGCATGGTGGGCGGCGTCGAGCGGCGACCCGATGGGGCCCTCCTCGATGGCGGCGCCCCACACGGGGACGACCAGCACGTCTGCCGCGCCCTGGACCTCGACGGAGTTGCCTGCCTGCCACACCAGCGACGCATCGTGGCGCACCGCGGCGGGTTCGCCGGCCACGACATCGATGATGGCGTAGTCGGCCGACATGCGGTTGTGCACCAGGGAGGCGCCGTTGCGGGGCAGGGCGCCGATGACCTGGCGGGCCCCGGCGTAGGCCAGCTTGTCGCCGAGGTTCCATTCCCATTCACGCTTCGAGACGAAACGCATGGTGCTGCTGAGTAGGGGCTGGCCGAGGACGGCCACCAACGCGAACGCGTCGACCTTCTGCTGCACGAGCTCTTCGACGGCGGCGCGGGCCTCGTCGGTGGCGTTGGCGCCGGCCATCCGGTTGACGGTGCCGAGGTCCGTGAGGCCCTCCGACAGGGGGCAACCGGAGGAGAAGCCGGAGGCCAGCGCGATGACCACGACCAGGTCTGATTCGGCGACGCGGCGGTTGAGCCTCACGGTCCCTCCGGCAGCTTCGCCGATGGTGACCAGGTCGTCGCTGGTCACGTCGTGGCTGGTGATCAGTCCGTCGGGGAGGAAGCTGCTGGCCACGCGGTCGCCGAGGACGGCCGTGATCTGCGTGGGCGACCAGCGCTGACGCAGCCCGTTGGCGACGACGAGTTCGACGTCGTCGACACCGGCGCGCGCGGCGGTTTCCAGCACCCGCTCCACGAGGGTCCGGCGGGGGTCGAACTGGGGCCGCGGCAGCGGCAGGCCACCGTCGGCGACCACGATGGTGAGCTTGGTGTCCTCACGCAGCCGCGAGGCCAGCGCCTCCGCGTTCAGCGGTGCGGTCAGCGCAGAATCGATCAGCGCCGCCGGATCGCTCGAGGGCACCGCGTCCGCCGGGTAGACGACCCTGGTGCCGATGCCGAGCCGCTCGAGGCGGAGCTCAGCGCCGGCCGGGGCCATGATGGGCGGGGTCTTGTCGTCGACCTCGAGTACAAAACCGGGACGAGCCATCAGTGATCCTTTCCGTTCACGACATCTTCCAGCGCGGCAGCGGAGACATCTCCGGCCATTCGACGATCGACCAGCCCTTGGACCTGGCCGCCCGCATGAGGCCGATGTCGGGGCTGACGGCCACGGGGTTGCCCACGGTGCTGAGCATGGGCAGGTCGACATGGCTGTCGGCGTAACCGTAACTTGCGCCCAGATCGAAGTCGTGCAGTTTGGCATAGTGGTTGAGCCAGGCGGAGCGGGACTCGCCGACCATCGGTGGGCCGCTCAGGAATCCTGTGCAGCGACCATGCTCATCGGTGGCGAGTTCGGCCGCGACGATCCTGTCGAACAGCCCTTCGAACGGCCTGGTGAGCGGACGGACCGCACCCGTCATGAGGATGGTGGTGTGCCCAGCGTCGCGGTGCTCGCGGATGCGGCGGATGGCGTCCGGGGACATCCGGTCGAGGATCAGCGGCGCCAGTTTCTCGTCGACGTAGGCCTCGAGGGCCTCCAGGTCCGCCCCGGCGTACCGGCGGTAGATCGACCGGAGGAAGACACCGCGGTCTCTGCGTTCGGCACCCAGGTAGAGCGGCAGCTGCATGGCGATGCTGGCCATTTCGCCGAGCCGGCGCACGGGGCTGAGCTCCGGCAGCCGCGCCCAGAGGTAGGTCTCCACGACGTTGGTGGCCATGACGGTGCCGTCGAGGTCGAAGGCGGCGAGCACGGTGCCCGGCTCCGCGGGCTTCAGTTCCTTGAACGTGGCGGCCCGTGCCTGACGACGCTTGCGCACTGCTTCGAGGCGGCGGACCGGATCTGTGATGGCCGGGATGTGCACCTCCTCCATGTAGTGCGTCCAGTCGAAGGAGGCGGAATCGAAGCCGAAGCGCTCCTTGTCGTCCTCGTGCAGCGAGTGGTGCAGCGCCAGGGTGTTGTCGTCGACGAAGTGCAGCTCCGACTGGAGGTACTCGCCGTAGAGGCTGAGGTATTTGCCCAGGAAGTCCAGCGTCTTCGACGTCTTGTCGAGGCTGGCGGCCATGGCCCGGGTCCGCTTGCCACGCGGCGCGTAGCTCAGCAGCTTGTTGCCCACCTTGAGGCCCGTGTCCGCCACGCGCATGAGCTTCTCGATGGGCTCAGCCCCCGGGAAGTTCCAGGTGGACAACGGTGTGGAGCCCTGCCCGGAGGTGTACGGGTGCTTGCTGAAGTAGCTGCGCACGTGCTCGTAGATCCCGCGGAACGTCAGCGGGTTACGGGCGCCCGATGCGCCGTGATAGTACTCCGGCTCACCGACGGTGGGCTGGGTGGCGCACACGGCCACCAGGCCGTTGACGATGAAGTCGCAGGGGATGACGTCGATCACGGCATCCGGTGAGGCGGGGAACTCCGGCACCTGGCCACGGCCGTAGGCCAAGATGAGGGGATCTGCCATCTTGAAGCCCTCGATCCAGCCCGGGTAGGGGTACCGGAGCGATGATTCGACGATGGCGGGCCGGAAGATGGACACCTGCATGTCGTGGGTGAGGTCTGCCACGACGCGCTCCCCCATCGCCTTGGCGAAGGTGTAGACGTCGGTCCAGCCCAGTGACCGGGCCCGCTCGGTGCCGGCGGAGACGAGTTCCTTCTTGACCCATTCCAGGCGGCGGCGCTCGGTGTCCTGCGAGGTGGTGAGGTAGCCAGCCTGGCGGTGGAGCGCCTCCGCCTCCTTGCGCAGGACCGTCAGCTGCTCGGCGCTGCGGGAACGGGCCTCGATGTGCTCGGCCATGGCCAGCGCGGCGGCCGTCTCGGTCTCGTAGTCGATGGTGTGGACGTGCGCGGCTTCGGGGATGGCGCCCCGGCGACGACCGGCGGTGTACGCCGTCGAGACATGCACGTAGTGCGGCACGCGGACCAGGTTGCCGTCCGCATCCGAGCAGGCTTCACGCAGCTTGCCCAGCAGCGCCTTGGTGCCCACCACGTTGGTCATGAAGGCCTGGTCGATGGGCGGGTCGAAGGACACGTCGCCGGCGCAGTGCACCAGCACGTCGATATCGCGCGGCAGGTCCGGCACGCGGGGCAGGTCACCCTCGATCACCTGGACGCGGGCGGCCATGAGCTCGGCGACTCCACCGGCCTGCTCCACGACGTCCTTGAAGATCTTCTTCTTCAGCAGCGACACGACGCGGCTCTCCGCCGTGATCGACCCCTTGCGGCGCACCAGGACCGCCGTGGCGGTCTCCGGGCACTCAGTGAGGACCTTCCAGAGGAGTTGCTCGCCGATGAACCCGGTGACACCGGTCATGGCGATCTTCTTGCCCGCCAGGAGGTCCTTGATACGGCCCGTCAGCAGCGGGGGCACATGCCCGTGCGCGGGATCAACAGCACCGAACGTGCTGGCCGGAGGCCTAACCATCGATGGCGCCCTCTGCGACGGCGAGCGCCTCGCCGATCGTGAACCGGCCGACGTAGAGCGCGGTGCCGACGATGGCACCCTCCACGCCGCGGTCCACGTGGCGGCGCAGGGCACGCAGGTCGTCGAGCGTGGCGATCCCGCCGGAGGCGATCACCTTCTGGCCGCTGCGTTCGGCGACCTCGAGGAGGAGATCCGTGTTGGGGCCGGTCAGCATGCCGTCGGCGTTCACGTCTGTGACGACGAAGCGTTCGCAGCCTGCCGCCGTCAGGCGGTCCACCACCTCGTGCCATGGGCCACCCTCGGTGGTCCAGCCGCGGGCCGCGAGGTTCTCGCCGCGTACGTCGATGCCGATGGCGATCCTGTCGCCGTAGCGGGCGAGGATCCGCTCGCACCATTCGGGGTTCTCCAGGGCGGCGGTGCCGATGTTGACGCGACGGCAGCCGGTGGCCAGTGCGCGCTCCAGCGACTCGTCGTCACGGATACCGCCGGACATCTCGACCGACATGTCGAGCTTGCCGACGATGTCCTTCAGCAGGTCACCGTTGTTGCCACGGCCGAACGCCGCATCGAGGTCCACCAGATGGAGCCATTCGGCACCGCCTTCCTGCCAGCGCAGCGCGGCCTCGAGGGGATCGCCGAATTCCTTCTGGGTGCCGGCTATGCCCTGCACCAGTTGAACGGCCTGGCCGTTCTGGACGTCGACGGCGGGCAACAGTTGAAGCTTCTCCACGACGCACAACCCTACCCGGTCAGGCCCCGGCCGGGAGACCACGCGCCGGGGCTCGGTCACCATGCCTTGTCTCCGGTGCGCAGAGCGCGACGAGGCCGTCTGCGCCGTCCTGGACAGCGGGGCCTGCTCAGCCTGAGAAGGCGGCGAGCCAGTTCCCGATGAGTCGGGCGCCCGCGGCGCCCGACTTTTCGGGGTGGAACTGGGTGGACGACACGACACCGCGCTCGACGGCCGCGACGAAGCTGACGTCCTCATGCTGAGCCGTGGTGACGAGGCCGTCGCCCGGTGCCGTCCGTGCGGCGTAGCTGTGCACGAAGTAGAAGCGCTCCTCTGCGAGACCCTCGAAGAGGCGCGAACCCTGCGCGGCGCTGACCGTGTTCCAGCCCATGTGCGGCAGGCGGTGCGTCTCCAAGGCCGTGACCTCTCCGTCGTAGAGCCCGATGCCCTCGGCGCGGATGCCGTGCTCGTGGCCTGCGGAGAAGAGGATCTGGTGGCCGACGCAGATCCCCAGGAGGGGACGCTCGGCCGCGGCCCAGTCCCGGATAAGGTCGTCGCCGCCCACCGCCGTGAGCCCGTTCATGCAGGTGGCGAAGGCACCGACTCCCGGCACGACGAGGCCGTCCTGCCGGAGGAGTTCGGAGTGGTCCGCGGACACGACGACCTCAGCCCCCGCGTTACGGAACGCGCGGGCTGCTGAGTGCAGGTTGCCCGAGCCGTAGTCGAGCAGGCCGACCCGGCGAATCAGAGTGCACCCTTCGTGCTCGGGATGCCCTGCCGACGGGGGTCGATCTCGACCGCGTCGCGCAGTGCCCGCGCCAGGGCCTTGAACTCGGCCTCCACGATGTGGTGCGGATCCCGGCCGGCGCGCAGCGTGAGGTGCAGGCAGAGGCCGGCGTTGAGCGCCAGCGACTCGAAGAAGTGGTACGTCATCGAACCGGCGTAGGGCACGCCGGAACCACCGATGCGGGCGTACACCTGGCCGTCGGGCTCCCCCTGGCAGGTGACGTACGGGCGGCCGGCCACGTCCACGACGACCTCAGCGACGGCCTCGTCGAGCGGCACGACGGCGGAGGCGTAGCGGCGGATGCCGGACTTGTCGCCCAGCGCCTCCTTCAGCGCCTGCCCGATGCAGATGGCGGTGTCCTCGATGGTGTGGTGCCCGTCGATGTGCAGGTCGCCCTCCGCCTCGACGGTGAGGTCGATCAGCGAGTGCTTGGACAGCGCAGTGAGCATGTGGTCGTAGAAGCCGATGCCCGTGGAGATCTGCGAAGTGCCGCTGCCGTCCAGGTCGAGGGTGACCTTGATGGACGACTCGCTGGTGATGCGTTCGACGGTGGCGGTGCGGGTCATGGCTGCCTTTCGGGCTGGAGATCTGTGAGGGCCTCTTTGAGGGCGGCCATTTCGGCCGGGGTGCCGGCGGAGACCCGCAGGAAGCCGGCCGGGCCGGTCTCCCTGATCAGGATGCCCCTGTCCAGCAGCGACTGCCAGACCTGGTGCCGGTCCGGGAAGCGTCCGATCAGCGAGAAGTTCGCCTCCGAATCGACGACGGCGTAGCCGTGCTCGCGCGCCCAGGCCTCGAAGCCGCGGGCCTCTGCGGTCAGTTCGCGCACCCGGGCGAGGAGTTCGTCGGCGTGGGCGAGCGCCACGCGCGCCACGGCCTGGGTCTGGGCACTGAGGTGGTACGGCAGGCGCACGATCCGGCAGGCGTCCACGATGGCGGAGGCCGCAGCCAGGTAGCCCACGCGGCCACCGGCCAGGGCGAAGGCCTTGCTCATGGTGCGTGACACCACCAGGCGGGGGTGCTTGTCGAGCAGCTCGAGCGCGCTGGGGCGGCTGGAGAACTCCTGGTAGGCCTCATCGGCGACCACGATGGCATCCGTGGTGGCGCACACCTCGTCGATGACCTCCAACGCGACCGTGGTACCCGTCGGGTTGTTCGGCGAGGTGATGAGGACGACGGTGGGCCGGTGCTCGGCGATGGCACCCAGGATGAGTTCGGCGTCGAGCGTGTAGTCGTCGCGACGCGGCACCGTCACGTACTCGGTGCAGGTGTTGCGCGCGTACTCCGGGTACATGGAGTACGTGGGAGTGAAGGTGAGCACCTTGCGCCCCGGCCCGCCGAACGCGGTGAGCAGGTGGCTCATGATCTCGTTGGACCCGTTGGCCGCCCAGATCCGCTCTGCCGTCAGGCCGTGGCCCAGGTAGGCGGCGAGATCGGCCCGCAGGGCGCGCGCCTCGCGGTCCGGGTAGCGGTTGAGCGTGCCGGCGGCGTTGACGATGGCCGCCGCCATCTCCTGCCGGACAGCCGGCGACGGCGGGTAGGGGTTCTCGTTGACGTTGAGCACCACAGGCACGTCCAGCTGGGGAGCACCGTAGGGCTCCTCCCCCACCAGGTCCGCACGCAGCGGGAGGTCGTCGAGCGTGATCACTGGGCCCTCCGCACCGTGATGGCCGCGGCGTGGCCCGGCAGGTCTTCGGCCAGCGCGAACTTCTCCACCCCGTCTGCGATGGCCATCAGGGCCTGCTCGGTGTAGCCGATGACGTGCACGGTGCGCATGAACGAGCGCACGTTGAGACCCGACGAGTGGCAGGCGCAGCCCGCGGTGGGCAACACATGCGTCGAACCTGCGGAGTAGTCGCCCAGCGAGACGGGGGCGAAGTCGCCGACGAAGATGGCGCCGGCGTTGCGGATACGCGCGGCCACCGCCTCCGCGTTGGCTGTCTGGATCTCCAGGTGTTCGGCGGCGTAGGCGTCCGCCACTGCGACGGCCTGGTCGAGGTCGCGCACCAGCACGACGGCGGACTGCGGGCCAGTGAGCGCGGTGCGGATCCGCTCGTGGTGCTTCTGCACCTCCACCTGCCGGGTCACCTCCGCCCGGACGGCCTCGCCCAGCGCGGCCGAGGGTGTGATGAGCACAGACGCTGCCAACGGGTCGTGTTCGGCCTGTGAGATGAGGTCTGCGGCCACGTAGGCCGGGTTCGCGGTGTCGTCGGCCACGATGGCGATCTCCGTGGGGCCGGCCTCCGAGTCGATGCCGACGAGCCCGCGGAGCAGGCGCTTGGCCGCCACCACGTAGATGTTGCCGGGGCCGGTGATCAACGAGACGGGCTCGCACAGGCCCTCGACGCCGTGGGCGAACATGGCCACGGCCTGTGCGCCACCGACGGCGTAGACCTCTTCCACGCCGAGGATGTGGCACAGCGCCAGGATGTTGGGGTGCGGCAGCCCGCCGAAGTCCTTCTGGGGCGGCGACGCGACGGCGATCGACGGCACTCCGGCCACCTGCGCCGGCACCACGTTCATGATGACCGAGGAGGCCAGCGGAGCGAGGCCGCCCGGCACGTAGAGGCCGACGCGGCCGACGGGGATGTTGCGCAGGCCCACGCGGGCGCCGTCGGCGAGGACCGCGGGGGCCGGGTTCGAGTCGAGTTCCAGGTCCTGGGCCACCTGACGGCGCCGTTGGATGGACACGGCGAAGGCCTCGGCCAGGTCCGGGTCGAGTTCTGCGGCGGCGCGGGCCAGTTCAGCAGCCGGTACGCGGAGCGACTCCGGAATCACGCCATCGAACTTCTGGGAGTACTCGCGCAGCGCCTGCTCACCGCGGGCAGCCACGTCGTCGACGATGGGCCGCACCACCTCCACCGCGGCGTCCACGTCGAACGACCCGCGGGGCAACATGGCCCGGTAGGGCCCCTGAGCCCCGGTGAAATCAAGAATGCGCAGCACGGTAAGCCATCCTACTGCGTGGGCTCAGGCTCCTCGGACTCCTGCTCATCCCCTGGTTCCGGCCAGAACGCAGCGAGCAGCATGACAGGGGTGATCGCGGTGAAGGGGGCCACCATCAGGGCGGCCAGGGACCGCAGTTGGAGGTCCACCGCGACGACATCGCCGGCCGAGGCCGAAGCCAGCCGCTGCGCGAACCCGGTGGTGCCCACGACCAGCCCCAGCCGCCACGTCATGAGCGCGGCCGCGACTGCGGCCAGGACGGATCCAACGATCACGAGCCAACCGCGGCGGTACAGGACGAACCAGCCGACGAGGCCCACGGCGGCCCCGATGATCCCGGTGATCAGCACGAAGCTGGCGTCGGCGCCGATCATGGCGGCCTGCCCGCGTTCGGAGATCAGGGCGGTGAGGTCCTCCTGGATCTGGTACGTGGGCCGGGGCGCGGTGGCGGCCCAGAGGAGACCTCCGAGGGCGCCCACCAGCACCGAGGCGGCGACGAAGACGATCAGGCGCCACCAGCTGTTGTCCCACAGTTCGGCGAGTTGGCTGCGCCGGGTGACGACGAGGAGGCCGTCAGACATCAGCGCCCCGTCCCATGCCGACGCAGGCCGGCCCCAGGACGGCCTTCAGGTCTGCGAAGAGCGCCGACGTGAGGTTCACCCGGTAACCGTCGCCGAGGCGGAAGGTCTTGATGGTGTCGCCGGTGCGGAGGCTGAGGTGCACCTCGGCCGCGCCGGGGTACAGGGCGAGGATCTCCTTCAGGCGGTTCACCAGGCCGGGGGTGCAGCGCACCGCGGGCAGGGACAGGGCGAGCGGGCCGACGTTACCTTCGGCGCTGACGTGTGGCGTGATGATCTGCTGGGCCCGCATCCGGCCGCGGTCCTCGCCGTCCTCGGCCGCGCCGCTGATGGCGATGATGGTGTCCGGCTCCAGGTACTGCGCCACCTGGTCGTAGACCCGGGGGAAGACCGTGACCTCCAGCGAGCTGGTGAGGTCCTCCACGCTGATGATGGCCCAGATGTTGCCGGCCTTGTTGACGCGGCGGGCCACCGACGTGATGAGGCCACACACCTTGGTGGGGCCGCGGTAGCCGTCCGGGGAGGCGACCGAGGAGATCGACCGCTCGGAGTTGGCCTGCAGGACGTGCTCGAGCCCGTTGAGCGGGTGGTCCGACACGTAGAGGCCCAGCATCTCGCGCTCGAAGCCGAGCTTGGTGCGGCGGTCCCACTCGTCCATCTCAGGCACCGTGTCGCGCAGCGCGGAGCTGGTGTCGTCGACCTCGGCACCGAAACCGAAGTCGAACCCGTCCTGGCCGTGCTCCGCGTTGCGCTTGAGGTCGATGACCGCGTCGACGGCGTTCTCGTAGATGCTCATCAGGGCGCGCCGGGCGTGGCCCATCTCGTCGAAGGCCCCAGCCTTGATCAGCGATTCGACCACCCGCTTGTTGCAGATCAGCAGCGGCGCCTTGTCCAGGAAGTCGTGGAAGTCCGACGCGGGGCCGAGGCGCTTGCGCTCCTCCACCCAGGCGGTGACCACCTTGTCGCCCACGTTGCGGACGGCGCCCAGGCCGAAGCGGATGTGCTCGCCCACTGGCGTGAACATGACCTCGGAGGAGTTCACGTCCGGCGGCAGCACCTCGATGCCCATGCGGCGGCATTCGGCGAGGTACTGGGCGGACTTGTCCTTGTCGTCGCGCACCGACTGGAGCAGCGCCGCCATGTATTCGACGGGGTACTTCGCCTTGAGGTAGGCCGTCCAGTAGGAGATGACGCCGTAGGCCGCGGTGTGCGCCTTGTTGAAGGCGTAGTCGGAGAACGGGATCAGGATCTCCCACAGCGCCTTGATGGCACCGTCGGAGAAGCCGTTGGCCCGCATGCCCTCGGAGAACGGCACGAACTCCGCGTCGAGGACCTCCTTCTTCTTCTTGCCCATCGCGCGGCGCAGCAGGTCTGCCTTGCCCAGCGAGTAGCCGGCGACGCGCTGGGCGATCTGCTGGACCTGCTCCTGGTAGACGATCAGGCCGTAGGTGGTGGAGAGGATGTCCGCGAGTGGTTCCTCGAGCTCCGGGTGGATCGGGACGATCTCCTGCTGGCCGGTCTTGCGCAGGGCGTAGTTGGTGTGGGACTGGGCGCCCATGGGCCCGGGCCGGTACAGGGCCAGCGCCGCGGAGATGTCCTCGAAATGGTCCGGCTGCATGAGTCGCAGCAGGGTGCGCATGCCACCGCCGTCGAGCTGGAAGATGCCCAGGGTGTCGCCGCTGGCCAGCAGGTCGTAGGCGGCCTTGTCTGTCATGTCCTCGACGAGGGCGTCCAGGTCGAGGTCGAAGTCGCGGTTCAACTTGATGTTGCGCACCGCGTCGTCGAGGACGGTGAGGTTGCGCAACCCCAGGAAGTCCATCTTGATCAGCCCGAGGGACTCGCAGCCCGGGTAATCGAACTGCGTGATGATCGCACCGTCGGCCTCGCGCTTCATGAGCGGGATGATGTCGATCAGCGAATGCGAACTCATGATCACGCCCGCGGCGTGGACGCCCCACTGGCGCTTCAGCCCTTCCAGGCCCTTGGCCGTGTCGACGACGGTGCGCACGTCCGGCGACGACTGGTACAGCTCGCGGAACTCGTTGCCCTCGGCGTAGCGCTTGTGCTGCTCGTTGAACAGGTCTGCCAGCGACACGCCCTTGCCCATGACGTCTGCCGGCATGGCCTTGGTGATCTGCTCGCCGATGGCGAACGGCATGTCGAGCACGCGCGCGGAGTCCTTCACCGCGGCCTTCGCCTTGATGGAGCCGTACGTGATGATCTGGGCGACCTTGTCGTTGCCGTACTTCTCCGACACGTACTGGATGACTTCGCCGCGGCGGCGATCATCGAAGTCGATGTCGAAGTCCGGCATCGAGACGCGTTCCGGGTTCAGGAACCGCTCGAACAGGAGGCCGTGCTGCAGCGGGCAGAGATCGGTGATGCGCAGCGCGTAGGCGCAGATGGAACCTGCACCCGAGCCACGGCCGGGGCCGACCCGGATGCCGTTCTTCTTGGCCCAGTTGATGAAGTCCGCCACCACGAGGAAGTAGCCGGTGAAGCCCATGGAGGCGATGATGCTGGTCTCGAACTCGGCGCGTTCACGCACCTCCTGGGAGATGTTGCCGTGGTAGCGCGCCTGCAGGCCGCGTTCGACCTCCTTGTGGAACCAGGAGTCCTCGGTCTCGCCCTCCGGGACGGGGTACCGGGGCATGTAGGTGCCCATGCCCTCGTCGAACTTCGTCTCGATCCGCTCCGCGATGGCGAGCGTGTTGTCGCACGCCTCCGGCAGTTCCCGGAACAGCGAGCGCATCTCCTCGGCGGACTTGAGGTAGTACCCGTTGCCGTCGAACTTGAAGCGGCTGATCTCCGCCTTCCGCGAGCCGGCCGAGACGCAGAGCAGGGTGTCGTGGGCGTCTGCATCGTGGGCGTGCACGTAGTGGAGGTCGTTGGTGGCCACGAGCGGCAGCGAGAGGTCCTTCGCCAGGCGCAGCAGGTCCTTGCGGACCCTGGTCTCGATATCGAGGCCGTGGTCCATCAGTTCGACGTAGAAGTTGCCCTCCCCGAAGATGTCGCGGAACTCCGCGGCGGCGGCGCGGGCGTTGTCGTACTGCCCCAGGCGCAGGAAGGTCTGCACCTCGCCCGACGGGCACCCCGTCGTGGCCAGCAGGCCCTTGCCGTACTGGTGGAGCAGTTCCCGGTCTGCGCGCGGCTTGTAGAAGAAGCCCTCGAGGGAGCTCCTGGTGGAGAGCCTGAAGAGGTTGTGCATGCCCTCGTTGTTGGAGGCCCACATCGTCATGTGGGTGTAGGCGCCCTTCGACGCGACGTCGTCGCCGGTACCGTCGCCGAACTGCACGCGCTTGCGCTCAGAGCGGTGGGTGCGCGGCGTCAGGTAGGCCTCGAGGCCGATGATCGGCTTGACGTCGTAGTTCTTGGAGGCCTTGTAGAACTCGTAGGCACCGTAGAGATTGCCGTGGTCTGTCATGGCGAGGGCCGGCATGCCCATCTTCTCCGCGCCCTTGAACAGGTCGTGGATGCGGGCCGCGCCATCGAGCATCGAGAACTCCGTGTGGCAGTGCAGGTGAACGAAATTCTCAGCCACAGACAACCAACCTCCACTACGGACCAACGGCTCCACAGCTTACCCTGCCACCGTCGGTCCCCCTTCTGGTGACGGCCCGCCGGGTCAGCCCATCATTGCCGCGAGCACCTGGACCGCCACGATCTTGGCGATGATGCCCAGTGCGAACAGCGCCGCGTAGCCTGCCTCGACCCTGTCGTCGTTCACGCGCTCGTTCGCGAAGGCCAGGATCGCCGGCTGGCCGATGTAGCCGGCGAAACCGCCTGCTGCCCGCGGTGCCGACAGCCCCATGGTGCGGGCTCCGGCCAGGAACGCGACAGCTGAGGCGATGACCACCGCGGCCGCCAGGGCACCGGCGCGGAGACCCGTGCCGGTCAGGGCCTGCGACGCGAACATGGGGCCGGACGCCAGCCCCACCGTCGCGAGGAACAGCAGCAGCCCGAGCTGGCGGATGGTCAGGTTCACCGACAACGGGATGGACCAGAGCAGCGGGCCGGTGCGGTGCATGGCACCCAGGATCATGCCCACGACGAGCGGGCCGGCCGCGGGGCCGAGCGAGAAGTCGATCCCTCCGGGCAGCGGGACGGTGACCGCCCCCAGCAGCAGGCCCAGCACGAGGCCCAGGCCGAGCCCCAGCGCATCCACCTCTGAGACCTTGCGCTCGGAGTCGCCGAAGAAGGAGCCCATGGCGTCGAGGTCGCGTTGGGGGCCCACCGCGAGGACCCGGTCGCCCAGTTGCAGGACGAGGTCGTCGCGCGCCAGCAGGTCCGCGTCGCCGCGGCGCACCCGCGTGATCACCCCGCCGAACCGGCTGGGGAGGTTCAGTTGCGCCACCGAGTGGCCGGCCACGTGGTTCGAGGAGACGACGAAGCGGCGGAAGTCCACGGAACCGCGGTCCGTGGTGAGTTCCTGCTCCAGCCGCGTGCCGAGGAACTCCACCGCCCGGCCCACCGCGTTGGGCGCCCCCACCACGAGGACGCGGTCCCCCGGCAGCAGTTCCTCGCCGGGCGACACGACGCGGGTGCGGCCGTCGCGCACCAGGTAGCTCATCTTGATGGCCTCATCGGCCCAACCGGGCACCAGGCGCAGCGAGGAGGTGCGGTCCACCTCCACGGATTCAGCGACGATGCCCTCGGCGTTGGCGGACGGCTCGTCCTTGCGGCCCGGCCACCGCCGGTTCACCACGAGCGCGACCACGATGATGGCCAGCACCACGCCCACCGGGTAGCCCAGCGAGTAGCCGACGGCGGCTTCGGCGCTGCCGGTCGCGGCCGTCGCCGCTGCGAGGGCGGGGGTCGACGTCAGAGCACCGGCCAACACGCCCGCGATCATGCCGGGGCCTAGCCCGAAGGCGCTGCCCAGCAGGATCGCCACCACCGTCACGACGGCGATGACGCCCACCGCGAGCCCCATGAAGGGAAGTTGCCTGCGCAGGTCGGCGAAGAACGTCTCGCCGGCGGCGACGCCCACGGTGTAGACGAACAGCGCCAGCCCGAGCGTCGACACCAGGCCCAGACCCTCCCCCAGCGCCGGTTCCAGCGCGCCGAAGAACAGGCCCACGAACAGCGCCCCCGCCGCCCCGAACCGCAACGGTCCGAACGGGATCATGCCGACGGCGGCGCCGAGCGCCACCACGAGCATGATCGTCAGGAGCGGTGAGGAGGTGAGGAGGTCGAGCACACGGGTCAGGCTACTCGCCGATCACACGAGGAGTTGCCGCACCTCCGGTCCGATGGGCCTGGGCAGCTTCGACGAGCCACTCAGGTACTTGTCGACGCCCATGGCGCAGGAGCGGCCCTCGGCGATCGCCCAGACGATCAACGACTGGCCACGGCCCGCGTCGCCACAGGCGAACACGCCCGGCACGTTCGTCGCGAAGTCCGCGTCGCGCAGGATGTTGCCGCGCGGGTCGAGCTCCAGGCCGAGCTCCTGCACCAGGCCGGTCTGCTCCGGGCCGGTGAAGCCCATGGCCAGCAGCACGAGCTGCGCGGGGATGTGGCGCTCAGTTCCCTCGACGGCCTCGAAGCGGCCGGCGTCGAAGCGCACCTCGACGATGTCGAGCCCGGCGACCCGGCCGTCGTCGTCGCCGACGAAATGCAGGGTGGAGACGGCGTACATGCGGTCGCCGCCCTCCTCGTGCGCCGACGAGACCTTGAAGGTCATGGGGTACGTGGGCCAGGGCTGACCCGCGGGCCGGACCTCCGGCGGCATCGGCATGATCTCCAACTGGGTGATGGAGCGCGCCCCCTGGCGGATGGAGGTGCCGAGACAGTCCGCGCCGGTGTCGCCGCCGCCGATGATGACGACGTCGCGGCCCTCCGCCGTGATCTGGCCCTCGACGCTCTCGCCCAGCGCGGCCCGGTTGGCCTGCGGCAGGAACTCCATCGCCTGGTGGATGCCGCCCAGTTCACGGCCGGGCACCGGCAGGTCGCGGGCAGCGGTGGCCCCGATGGCCAGGACCACGGCCTCGTACTGTTCGCGCAACTCCGCGGCGGTGATGTCGACGCCGATCTCCACGCCGGTCTTGAACTGGGTCCCCTCCAGCACCATCTGCTTCAGGCGGCGGGTGACCACCGACTTCTCCAGCTTGAACTCCGGGATGCCGTAGCGCAGCAGCCCGCCGACGGCGTCTGCCCGCTCGTACACGACGACGGTGTGCCCGGCCCTGGTCAGCTGCTGCGCGGCGGCCAGGCCCGCGGGCCCGGATCCGACCACGGCCACCGTTTTGGCGGTGTGCCACTCCGGCTGCTGCGGCACGACGCGCGAGTCGTCCCACGCCTTGTCGATGATCGCGACCTCGACGTTCTTGATCGTCACGGGGTCGCGGTTGATGCCCACGACGCAGGCCGTCTCACAGGGCGCGGGGCACAGCCGGCCGGTGAACTCGGGGAAGTTGTTGGTGGCGTGCAGACGCTCCAGGGCCGGCTGCCACTCGTCGCGCCACACGAGGTCATTCCACTCGGGGATGAGGTTGCCCAACGGGCAGCCGTTGTGGCAGAACGGGATGCCGCAGTCCATGCACCGGCCGGCCTGCTTGGTGATGATCGGCAGCAGTGCCCGTCCGGGCGTACCGGGGTACACCTCTTGCCAGTCGTGCACGCGCTCCTCGACGGGGCGGCGGGCGGCGACCTCGCGCGGGGTGGTCATGAAACCCTTGGGATCAGCCATGTGCGGCCTCCATCATCAGCTCGGTGGTCTGGTTCTCGTCGAGGCCGTCGGCCAGGGACTGCGCCTGGACGGCCATGATGCGGGCGTAGTCGCGCGGCTCCAGCTTGGTGAAGCGGCGGCCCAACTCGAAGTCGCTGAGCGCGAGCAGCCCGTCGGCCACGGCGGAGCCGGTCTCCTGGCGGTGTTCCTCCATGAGCGTGCGGATCCGGGCGAGGTCGGCGTGGCTGAGCGGGGCGGGGTCCACCAGCTCGGTGTTGAGCCGGAGCGGGTTGAGGTCGAGCACCCAGGCGACACCGCCGGACATGCCTGCGGCGAAGTTGCGCCCGGTGGGTCCGAGCACCAGCACCTCGCCGCCGGTCATGTATTCACAGCCGTGGTCGCCCACGCCCTCGACGACGGCGCTGGCCCCGGAGTTGCGCACGCAGAAGCGCTCGCCCACCCGGCCGCGCAGGAACAGCTGCCCGGACGTGGCGCCGTAGCCGATCACGTTGCCGGCGACGATCTGGTCAGCCGGGTCGAACGACACCTCCGACGGCGGGGTGACGATCAGGCGACCGCCGGACAGGCCCTTGCCGAAGTAGTCGTTGGAGTCGCCGATGAGACGCAGCGTGACCCCCCGGGGCAGGAACGCCCCGAAGCTCTGGCCACCGGTGCCGGTGAGGGTGAAGTCGATGGTGCCCGGCTCCAGGCCGATGCCTTCGGTGACCCGCGTGACGTGGTGGCCCAGCATGGTGCCCACCGTCCGGTCCACGTTGCGCACCGGCAGGGTGTGGCGCACCAGTTCCCCGTGGGTGAGGGCCGGTTCCGCCAGGCGGATCAGTTCGACATCGAGCTTGGCATCGAGGCCGTGGTCCTGCTCGACGGTGCGGTAGCGGCGGGTGCCCTCGGGGACGTCGATCTGCGCGAGGATGGGCGACAGGTCAAGGCCCTGCGTCTTCCAGTGCCCGACGGCACGGCTGACGTCGAGCAGGTCGACGCGGCCAACCGCCTCCTCGATCGAGCGCAGGCCAAGCGACGCGAGCAGTTCGCGCACCTCCTGGGCGATGAACTCGAAGAAGTTGACGACATGGTCCGGGTCGCCGTGGAACTTGCCGCGCAGTTCGGGGTTCTGCGTCGCAACGCCCACGGGGCAGGTGTCCTTGTGGCACACGCGCATCATGACGCAGCCGGACACCACCAGCGGGGCGGTGGCGAAGCCGAACTCCTCGGCGCCCAGCAGCGCGGCCACGAGCACGTCGCGGCCCGTCTTGAGCTGCCCGTCGCACTGCACGACGATGCGGTCGCGCAGGCCGTTGAGGAGCAGCGTCTGCTGCGTCTCGGCCAGGCCGAGCTCCCACGGGGCGCCGGCGTGCTTGACGGAGGTGAGCGGGGCCGCCCCGGTGCCGCCGTCGTGGCCCGAGATGAGCACGACGTCCGCCTTGGCCTTGCTGACGCCCGCGGCCACCGTGCCCACGCCGATCTCGGAGACGAGCTTCACGTGGATACGGGCAGACGGGTTGGCGCACTTCAGGTCGTGGATGAGCTGCTTGAGGTCCTCGATCGAGTAGATGTCGTGGTGCGGCGGCGGCGAGATGAGGCCGACGCCCGGCGTCGAGTGCCGCGTGCGGGCCACCCAGGGGTAGACCTTGTTGCCGGGCAGCTGGCCACCCTCGCCGGGCTTGGCGCCCTGCGCCATCTTGATCTGGATGTCGTCGGCGTAGGTGAGGTACTCGGAGGTGACGCCGAAGCGGCCGGAGGCCACCTGCTTGATGGCGGAGCGGCGCAGCGGGTCGTGCAGCCGCTCCGGGTCCTCGCCGCCCTCGCCGGTGTTGGACTTCGCGCCTAGCCGGTTCATCGCGACGGCGAGCGTCTGGTGGGCCTCCATCGAGATCGAGCCGTAGCTCATCGCGCCGGTGGAGAACCGCTTCACGATCGAACTGATCGGCTCCACCTCGTCGATGCTGATCGGCTCGGTACCGGTGAACTCCATGAGCGAGCGCAGCGTCATGATGCGTGCGGAGTTGTCGTTCACGAGCGCCGAGTACTTCTTGAACGCGTCGTAGTCGCCGGCCTGCGTCGAGTGCTGGAGGCGGAAGACCGTCTCCGGGTCGAACAGGTGGGGTTCGCCCTCGCGGCGCCACTGGTATTCGCCGCCCACCAGGAGGTCGCGGTGGGCCAGGGGGATGCCGTCGGCCGGGTAGCCCAGCTCGTGGCGGGCCATGATCTCATCGGCGACCTCGTCCAGCCCCAACCCGCCGAGGCGGCTGGTGGTGCCGGTGAAGTACCGCTCGACGACCTGCTCGCTGAGGCCGACGCACTCGAAGATCTGCGCGCCGGTGTAGGAGGCGATGGTGCTCACGCCCATCTTGCTCATCACCTTGAGCACGCCCTTGGAGAGGGCCTTGGCCACGTTGGCGATGGCCTTCTCGGGGCTGACGTCGACGTAGATCTCGCGGCGCGCGAGGTCTTCGGCCGTTTCGAAGACGAGGTAGGGGTTGACCGCCGCCGCGCCGTAGCCGAGCAGCAGCGCAACGTGGTGCACCTCGCGCACGTCTCCGGCCTCGACGACGAGCCCCACCTGGGTGCGGGTCTTCTCGCGGACGAGGTGGTGGTGCACGGCTGCGGTCAGCAGCAGCGACGGGATGGGCGCCAGCTCCGCAGTCGAATGGCGGTCCGACAGGACGATGGCGCGGGCGCCACCGCGGATGGCGGCAGACACCTCGTCGCAGATCTCCTCCAGCTTGCGGGCCAGCGCGCGGCCACCGCCGGTCACCTTGTAGAGCCCGTGCGCGACGTGGGTGGCGTACCCGGGGAGGTCGCCGTCGCGGCCGAGGCGCACGATCTTGGCCAGCTGCTCCGAGTCGAGGATGGGCCGGTTCATGATGATCATGCGGGCCGCCGCAGGCACCGGCTCGAGCAGGTTCCGCTCGGGCCCGATCTTCGCCGTGAGTGAGGTGACCAGCTCCTCGCGGATCGCGTCGAGCGGCGGGTTGGTGACCTGGGCGAAGAGTTGCTTGAAGTAGTCGAAGATCAGCCGGGGCCGCTGGCTGAGCACCGCGATGGGCGCGTCGGTGCCCATCGAGCCGATCGCCTCGACGCCGGTGTTGGCCATCGGCGCGATGATCGAGCGCAGTTCCTCGTGGGAGTAGCCGAACACCTGCTGTCGGCGCGTGACGGAGGCATGCGAGTGCACGATGTGCGCGCGGCTCGGCAACTCGTCGAGCTCGATCTTGTTGTCCGCCACCCACTGGCGGTAGGGGTGCTCGGCGGCGAGCGCACCCTTCACGTCGTCGTCGGAGACGATGGCGTGCCGGTCGAGGTCCACGAGCAGCATGCGGCCCGGCTGCAGCCGGCCCTTGCGCACCACGTCCGCGTGCGCGATGGGCAGCACGCCTGCCTCCGAGGCGAAGACGACCAGCCCGTCGCGGGTCTCCCAGTAGCGGCCGGGGCGCAGCCCGTTGCGGTCGAGGCACGCGCCGATGACGGAGCCGTCGGTGAAGGTCATACAGGCGGGACCGTCCCAGGGCTCCATGATCATGGAGTGGAACTCGTAGAACGCGCGGCGGTCCGGGTCCATCTCCGCGTGCGACTCCCAGGCCTCGGGAATCATCATGAGGACGGCGTGCGGCAGTGACCGGCCGCCCAGGTGCAGGAGTTCCAGCACCTCGTCGAAGGAGGCGGAGTCAGAGCCTTCGGGGGTGCAGATCGGGAACAGCCTGGACAGCGAGCCGGGGATCTTGTCGCTGGTGAGTAGGGCTTCGCGGGCCCGCATCCAGTTGCGGTTGCCGCGGACGGTGTTGATCTCGCCGTTGTGGGCGATCATCCGGTAGGGATGGGCCAGTTCCCAGGCCGGGAAGGTGTTGGTGGAGAAGCGCGAGTGCACCAGCGCCAGCGCCGAGGCGACCCGGTCGTCATGCAACTCGGGGAAGACTTCTTCGAGCTGGTCCGTGGTCAGCATGCCCTTGTAGACGAGCGTGCGCGATGACAGGGACGCGAAGTAGATGCCCACCTCGTGCTGCACACGACGGCGCAGGACGAACGTGAACCTGTCGAGGTCTATGCCCGACTGGTCTTCACGGCCCGCCACCACCAACTGCTCGAAGTGGGGCATCGCGCCCACGGAGATGGGCGACAACGTGTGGGTGTCGACGGGCACCTCGCGCCAGGCGAGCACGTCGAGGTCCACCTCCTCGGCGATGGCCCCGATGGCCTCCTTGGCGGCGGCACGCTCCGCCCCGTCGGTGGGAAGGAACGCCAGGCCGACGGCGTACTCCCCCGCGTCGGGCAGCTTGACGTCGAGCACGCCGCGCAGGAACGCGTCCGGCACCTGGATCAGGATGCCGGCGCCGTCGCCCGCAGCCGTGTCGGCACCGGTCGCGCCGCGGTGGTCAAGGTTCCGGAGTGCTTCCAGCCCCTTCGCGACGATGTCGTGGCGCGCCACCCCGTCGAGCTGGGCCACGAAGGCCACGCCGCACGCGTCGTGCTCGTTGACCGGATCGTAGAGGCCGACCTTCTCGCGCTGTGGGAACACACGTCTCGTCATGGCGGATCCTCCTGGATTCAGGGCGTGACACCACCAGGTGCCCGGTGGCCGGAAAGAACAGTAAGTCCGCCGCTGATCCGGCGCAACGCAATCCAGCACCATACGAAAGAGCTTAAAAAGCTTGTAACGCGACCGAAACGAAAAGAGCCCGCCGCCGCCCCTCAGCGGCTAGAAGTACTCGGTGCGCAGCCTGTCCGTCTCTGCCACCACGGCCTCGCGGGTGACCGGGTCGTTCAGGTCCGCACCGCCCGAGGGCACGGCGTACCAGTGCGTCTGCGGGACAGGGGAAAGGCTGCGCCGGCCGACGACCTGTACCTGCCCGCGCGGCCTGGCATCCACCACGGACTGGATCAGCGTCGACGCCAGCACCCGCTCCCGGAAGGCCTCCGGCACGCGGTTCTCCTCGGTCAGCGCCGCCTCGAAGCGTTCGCCGTCCATCGTGCGCCACGTGAACGTGCCTGATTCGCCGTTCCAGGAGCCGCCCGCCACCAGTTCCCACCGCCACACCTGCCACTGGCCCTCGCGGCGCAGCGCCAGTTCCTCGCGCGTGATCGCGAGGACGACATCGCCGTCGCCGATGCCGTGGGCCAGGACGTGGGGCTGCGCGCCCAGGAGGGCCGCAAGGCCTGAGAAATCGACGCGGGTGGGCCGCTTGAAGAACGCCATGGGCCCATTGTGCCCTGTGGAAAAGAAGTGTTGTCCGTCGCGTGTTGTCCACATCCCCAGCCGTGCGGGCCGACACGGCCCGTCCGCTCGGCAGGGTGGGCGACATGAAGATCCCAGAGCTCGATCTCCCCCACGTCATGCTCGCCACAGGCGAGGACGCCCAGCTGGCCAGGGCGGTGGAGGCCGGCCTGTATGCCCACCACCTGCTCGAGGAGGGGAGGCTGGACCCGCTGTTGCCGGCAGTGGTGGCGCTGGGGCGGCGGGCCGCCGAACGGTTCGCGTGGGTGGGGATCCGCATGGCCCTCAAATACGCCCGCCGTACCGCCTATCTGTCCGGCCTGCCCGAGGACGAACTCTTCCAGGACGGTTGCGTGGCGGTGGGCGAGGCGATCCGCCGCTACGACCACGCCCGCGGGATCAGGTTCTCCACGTTCGTCCACGAATACCTCATGCGCGAACTGGCGGACGGTGGCCGCCACTGGATCGGCCGGCCCACCGTCAGCCGGGCGGACAGACGGGCCGCGCGCATGGCGGTCCGCGCCATGGACGCCCGCGGCCTGGCCGACTCCGAATCCGCCGTCGACACCGTGGTGACGGCGATGGGCCTGTCCCCCACCGCCGCCCGCAGGGGCCGCATCCGGCACGTGAGTCTCGACGTCGCGCTGGAGAGCACCGGGCTTGCGCACCTGAGCTACGAGCCGTGCCACGGGCAGGGCCTGGATTTCCTGACCCTCCTCGTGCCCCGGCATCGCCGGCTCCTGCAGTTGCGCTTCGGGCTCACGGGGCAGGCCCGCACGCTGGCGGAGATTGCGCAGATCATGCAGGCCTCCCCCTCCACGGTCAGCCGGTGGGAGCGGGAGGCGCTGGAGGCCGCCCGCCTCCTCTTGGCCGGGGAACGCACGACGGCGGCGGCCGCCTACAGTGAGGCGGCCGCCGCCGTCGGGTGAAGGGCCGGGCTCAGTGCGAGATGGCCTCGCCGGCACCGGCGCCGGTCATGGAGCGGACCTCCATCTCGATGGCGAACTCGTCGTCACCGCGTGTGGGCGAGGAGATCGTGCCCAGATAGCCCGCCAGGAAGGCCAGCGGCACGCTGACCAGGGCGGGGTTCGTCAGCGGGAACCAGGAGAAGTCGATCGCCTCCCCCAGCATCGCCGTCTTGGAGCCGGAGATGGCCGGGGAGAAGACGATCAGCACGGTCGCGGAGATGAGACCGGTGTAGATCGACCAGACGGACCCGCGAGTGTTGAACCGCTTCCAGTACAGGGTGTACAGGATTGACGGCAGGTTGGCGGAGGCCGCCACGGCGAACGCCAGCGAGATGAGGAAGGCGATGTTCTGGCCGTTGGCGACGATGCCACCGAGGATGGCGAGGAAGCCCACCACCACGGAGGTGTAGCGCGCGACCTTCACCTCCTGGGCGGGATCAGCCTTGCCGTCCTTGATGATGTTGTTGTACACATCGTGGGCGAACGACGCAGACGCCGTGATGGTGAGCCCCGCGACCACCGCGAGGATGGTGGCGAAGGCCACGCCGGAGATGATGCCCATGAAGACCTCACCGCCGAGGTTGAGCGCCAGCAACGGGGCCGCGGAGTTCTGGGCGCCGGGGGCGGCCATGATGGCGTCCTGACCCACGAGCTTGGCCGCACCGAGGCCGAGGACGAGGGTGAACAGGAAGAAGATGCCCACCAGGATGATGGCCCAGACCGCCGAGCGGCGGGCCTCCTTCGCCGTCGGCACGGTGTAGAAGCGCATCAGCACGTGCGGCAGGCCCGAAGGGCCGGCGATCAGCGCGATGGACAGCGACAGGAACGACAGTTTGGTCCAGATGGACGTGCCGTACTGCTGCATGGGGGCGAGCAGGTCGTTGTTGGCCGCCGCGTCTGCGGCCATGGCCAGCTTGTCGAAGTTGAAGCCGTCGCCCATGAGCACCAGGAAGGTCATGATGGCGGCGCCCGTGACCAGCAGCACGGCCTTGATCATCTGCACCCAGGTGGTGCCCTTCATCCCGCCGATCAGCACGTAACCGACCATGAGCACGCCCACCAGGCCGATGACGACGCCCTGCATGGACTTGTCGGTCACACCCAGCAGCAGCGCGACGAGGCCACCCGCGCCGGCCATCTGCGCCAGCAGGTAGACCAGCGAGATGATCAGGGTGGACGTGGCTGCGGCGGTCCGGATGGGCTTCTGTTCCATGCGGAAGCTCAGGACGTCGGCCATGGTGTACTTGCCCGTGTTGCGCATCGGCTCTGCCACGAGGTACAGCGCCAGGAGCAGCGCGACGAAGAAGCCCACCGAGTACAGGAAGCCGTCGTAACCGTAGAGCGCGATGGCTCCGGTCACGCCGAGGAAGGCCGCGGCCGAGAGGTAGTCGCCTGTGATGGCGAGTCCGTTCTGCCGGCCGGAGAACTTGGCGCCGCCGGTGTAGAAGTCGGTCGCCTTGGTCTTCTGGCGGCTGACGACGATGACGACGGTGAGCGTCGCCAGGACGAACACGGCGAACACGGCGATGTTGATCCAGGGATTGCCGTACTGGGTCTCGAGCAGCATCACACCGCCCCCTTCTCGATGAGTTCCTGCTTGAGCTCAGCCGAGACCGGGTCCAGCTTCGTGTTGGCGTAGTTGACGTAGATGGCTGTCCAGACCCACACGAGGGCGAACTGGAAGAAGCCGATCACCAACCCGACGTTGACGCCCTCGAGGCCGAGGAACGGCGAGGACATGAAGTCAACGGCGAAGATGGACAGCACCACGAAGGTGAAGTACGAGGCCAGCCCGGCGATGGTCATCGGGAAGGCGAAGTTGCGGAAGCGCGAGCGCAGCTGCTGGAACCGCTGGGAGCGGGCCACTTCGAGGAAGACCTCACGGCTGTTGTTCTGGATCGGGGAGGGTTCGGTTGTTCGGCCTTGGGACATCGTTCTCCTGAAGGTCGGCGAGACCACATTGTCTCGACGTCAAGATAATACGCAGATGCGTTGAGCGATTGCAAGAATTTGCCTGCAACTGCCTGCTGTCAGGCTAGTCCTACATGCTGTAGTTGTTTGCGTTTCATCTCCAACTGGGTCAGGTGTGCGAACTGCGAGCGGTGCCCCGTCGGGTCCTTGACCGGGTCGGTCCGCTGCAGCTTCGACTTCACGTCGGCGATCTCGCGCGTCACCCGGGTGAGTTGCAACTGTGCAGTGTGCGCCAGTGAATAACTTTCATCGGGCTCCCGGAACAAGGGTTCCACAAGCAGCGCGACCACCAGTTGGGCCACCAGCTCATTGGGGGCCGCCGCGCGGACGCGGTCTGACCAGTTCTCGCCGTACTCCACCCCGGACAGCAGCCGGAAGACGGCGCGGTACCCGGGGTGCGTGAAATCCTCCTCCACCACGGAGTTCCAGGCCGTGTCGAAAGTGACGGGGTGTTGCAGCATCAGCTTCAGCGAATCGCGTTCGAGCCGCAGATGCGGGTCGTTCGGATTGGGCCAGCCGGGCTCGGCGGCGCGCTCCTCAGGCGCCGGGGGCGGCGGGGGTTCAACCGGCGCACCGGCATTGCGGCGGCCGAAGCGGCCGGCTTCGCGGCGCACGTCGTCGACGTCCATGCCCAGCACCCCGGCCAGCTCACGGAGGTACTGGTTGACCAGCGACTGGTCGCGGATCGCGCTGATGAGTTCGGCGCCTTCCCGTGCAGCCGCCAGCCTGCCGTCGGCCCTGTCCAGGTCGTAGCTCTTCGCGATGTTGTTCATCACGAACTGGTACAGCGGGATGCGTCGCGCCACGAGCTCGCGGACGGCCGCCTCGCCCTGCTGCAGCCGCAGGTCGCAGGGGTCGAGGCCGGTGGGTTCGACGGCGACGTAGGTCTGGGAGATGAAGTTCTGGTCGCCCTTGAAGACCTTGAGCGCAGCCGCCTGGCCCGCCTTGTCGCCGTCGAAGGTGAAGATGACCTCGCCGTGCAGGCCGCCCTGCGTGCCCATCAGCCGCTGCAGCAGGCGCGCGTGGTCGTCGCCGAAGGCCGTGCCGCACGAGGCGATGGCGGTCTCCACGCCGGCCAGGTGGGCGGCCATCACGTCGGTGTAGCCCTCGACGATCACGGCCTGCTGTTTGCGGCCGATCTCGCGGCGCGCCAGGTCGAGGCCGTACAGGACGTGCGACTTCTTGTAGACAGGGGACTCCGGGGTGTTGATGTACTTGGCCGGAAGGCGGTCGTCGTCGTAGATGCGCCGGGCACCGAAGCCGAGCACGGCCTGGGCGGAATCGCGGATGGGCCAGAGGACGCGACCGGTGAAGAAGTCCCGGCCCCCGTCGCGGATCAGACCTGCGGTCTTCAGCACGTCGTCGGTGAAGCCCTTGGCCTTGAGGGTCTGGTGCAACGCCCAGCCGTGCCGAGGGGCGTAGCCGACGGTGAAGCGCTGGGCGACGGCGCGGTCGAAGTCGCGGCCGTGTAGGAAGCGGCGGGCCTCCACCGCTTCTGCCGACTCCAACTGGTCGGCGAAGAACTCCTGCGCGGCCTCGTTGGCCTCGAGCACCCGCTTGCGGAGACCGGGCGGCTGGCCCGGGACGCCATCGTCCTCGATGCGGAGGTCGACGCCGAAGCGGTCTGCGAGCATCTGGACCGATTCCTGGAACCCGAGGTTCTGCTGGCGCATCAGGAAGTTGATGACGTCGCCGCCCTCGCCGCAACCGAAGCAGTAGTAGAAGCCGCGTGCCGGTGTGACGGTGAAGCTGGGGGTCTTCTCGTCGTGGAAGGGGCACAGGCCCTTGAAGGAACCGGAGCCGGCGTTGCGGAGCATGACGTAGTCGCGAATCACATCGTCGATCCGAGCCCGTTCCCGGACGGTTGCGATGTCCTCCTCATTGATCCGGCCAGCCACTCCGCAACTCTAGCCGCAACCCGGGAGCGATAGAGTTCGGGTGGATCGGAGGCTGGATGGAGATCGCAATCGGCTGGCCCTTGGCCATCGGCCTGGTGCTGCTCGTGGCGCTGGGAGCCGGGGTGGCGCTGTGGGGCCGTGTGTCCGTGTGGCGCACCATCCCCTGGGTCGCCCTGCGCGCGGCCGTGCAGCTGTTGCTTGTCTCGTTCCTCGTCGGTTTCGCGCTCTCCCACTGGGCGCTGGCCTTCGCCTTCGTGTTCGTCATGTTCATCGTCGGCGTCCTCACCACGGCGCAGCGCACCGACATCAAGGGGCTCCGGGGGCACCTTGCGGTGGCCGTCGCGATGGCGGCAGGCGCCGTGCCCGTCCTGACGATCATCTTCGCCACCGGCACTGCGCCCCTGACCGGCCCGTCGATCGTGCCGATCGCGGGAATCATGGTGGGCAACATGATGACCGCGCACACGCTGGCGGGCCGCCGGAACTTCGCGGAGCTGCGTAACCGCCACGATGAGTACGAGGCCTGGCTGGCGCTCGGGGTGGAGCGGGGAAGGGCCATCCGCAACGTCGTCTCCCCCACGCTCCATGAGGCGCTCATCCCCTCGCTGGACCAGACCCGGACGGTGGGACTGGTGACGCTGCCCGGCGCCTATATCGGCGTGCTGCTCGGCGGCGGTTCCGCCTGGGACGCCGCCGCGGCCCAACTGCTGGTGCTCGTGGGCATCAACGCCGGCCAGGTGTGCACTGCGGTGGCCGCGCGCTGGCTGTCGACCAGGACGTGGCTCCTGCCGCCGGACCTCGCCGTCAAGCTGCACGCCTGACCGGACGCTTACCGGGTCAGGCTCCGCGGCCGATGCCCCGGGGCAACCTGGACGGGTCCCAGCCAAGGCGACGCTGCGCCTGCTCGAAGGCGAACCGGTCCGTCATCCCGCCCACATAGGCGACGGCGCCGCGCACGAGGTCGTCCCCGTGGTACTCCTGCGGCAAGGCCCGCGGGTTCTCCAGATAGAAGTTCACAAGGTCGCGCAACACGGCCACGACCGTGCTGGACTGCGCCACGGACTCGGGCCGCGTGTAGATCCGTTCGTAGTTGAACCGCCGCAGTTCGGCGAGGGCCTCGGCCGTCGTCGCATCCATGCCGACGGTGCCGGTCTCGCCCGTGGTGACGATCACCGCGTTGATGAACGTGGCCAACTGCTCGCGCCGGGTGGTGCCCACCACGTCACGGATCACGGGAGGCAGGTCCGCGAGGTCGACGATGCCGGCGTATACGGCGTCCTCGAGATCGTGGGCGCAGTAGGCGATCCGGTCGGCCCAACTGACGATCTCCCCCTCGATGGTGGAGGGCGCCGGGCGGGACCAGGAATGGTTGCGGATGCCGTCGAGCGTCTCCAACGTCAGGTTGAGGGGTTCGAGCACCACGTCGGCGCCCCAGGGCCCGTGGTCGTAGCCGGTGGCGATGAACTCGTCGAAGGCGTCCTCTGAGGCGTGTCCCCCCGGCCCGTGCCCACAGTCGTGGCCGAGCGCGATCGCGTCCGTCAACGTCACGTTGACGCCGATCCCGCGGGCCATGGCGATGGCGCACTGAGCCACCTCGATGGCGTGCGTGAGGCGCGTGCGCTGGTGATCCGTCGGGTAGACCACCACCTGCGTCTTCCCCGCCAGCCTGCGGAAGGCGGCTGAATGCACGATGCGGTCGCGGTCGCGCTCGAAGCAGGTGCGCATCCGGTCCGGCGCCTCCGCCCGGGCGCGGTTCCCGGCGCCGGACGCGAAGGTCGCCTCCGGCACATAGAGCGCGCGTTCCAGTTCTTCCCGCTGGGCACGCTCACGCGGCGGCCGGGCGCTGATGCGGGCCGACGACGAGCTGTGCGCGGTGATCACGTCGTCGCCGTGGCCGCGCATCGTGTGCGCCCAGAGCTTCGTGCGGGGCAGGATCTCGTTCATCGGCCCCCAGCCTAACGGGCCTGGTGGGCAGCCGACCGATCAGCGCTCGTTGCGCGGCACCCACTGCGACAACTGGGGGCCGACGTAGACCTGCCGGGGCCGGTAGATCCGCTGCTTGGCGTCGTCGGTGACTTCCTTCCAGTGCGCGATCCACCCTGGCGTGCGTCCGATGGCGAACAGCACGGTGAACATGTCCACCGGGATGCCGATGGCACGCAGGATGATGCCGGAGTAGAAGTCGACGTTCGGGTACAGCCTGCGGGAGGCGAAGTACTCGTCGGTCAGCGCCGCCTGTTCCACCTCCCGGGCGATGTCCAACAGGGGGTCGTCGATGTGCATGGCGTCGAGGAGCTTGTCCGCGGCCTCCTTGAGGATCTTGGCCCGCGGGTCGAAGTTGCGGTAGACCCGATGCCCGAAGCCCATGAGTTTGATGCCGGACTTCTTGTCCTTGGCGCGGTCGACGTACTGCTTGGCCGTCCAGGACCCCTCGTTGATCTGCTCCAACATGTCGATCACGCCCATGTTGGCGCCGCCGTGCAGCGGGCCCCAGAGCGCGTTCACGCCGGCCGAGACGGCCGCGTACAGGTTGGCGCCTGAGGACGCCACCATGCGGACCGTCGACGTGGAGCAGTTCTGCTCGTGGTCCGCGTGCAGGACGAGGAACATGTTGAGCGCGTGGGCCACTTCGGGGGTGGGCTCATAGTCGCGGTACGGCACCGAGAACATCATGTGGAGGAAGTTCTCTGCGTACGGCAGATCGTAGCGGGGGTAGGCGATGGGTTGGCCGACGTGCGACTTGTAGGACGCGGCGGCGATGGTGCGGGTCTTCGCGAGCAGATTCGCGGCCGCCTCACGGAAACCGTTGCCGGTGGTGAAGCCGTGCTCCGGCATGTCGTGGGCCTGCAGGGCGTTGATCATCGACGACAGGATGCTCATCGGGTGCGCGTTGACCGGGAATCCGTCGAAGTGCTTGCGCATGTCGCGGTGCAGCGCGGAGTTCTCCGTGAGCAGCGATCGGAAGTTGGCGCGTTCGTCCTCGTCGGGGAGTTCGCCGAAGATCAGCAGTTCGGCGGTCTCGATGAAGCTCGAGCGCTCGGCCAGGTCTTCGATCGGCACGCCGCGGTAGCGCAGGATGCCCTTCTCCCCGTCGATGAAGGTGATGGCCGACTGCGCCGAGCCGGTGTTCGCGTACCCCGGGTCCAGGGTGATGAGGCCGGTGTCCTGCCTGAGGTGCGCGATGTCGATCGCGCGCTCCCCCTCTGTGCCGGTGACGATCGGCAGCCGGTGCTCGGCACCGTCGATCGTGATGGTGGCGTACTCCTGCATGGGCACCTCCATGTCCAGAGCCCCCTGGAGGAGGGCCGGGTGCGTCAAACCTACAGAAGACGCCCGTGCGGGCTCACCGGGGGTGGGACTAACCGCCTGAAACGTCCAGTTCCGCCTCGGACAGATCCAGGTCGCAACCCGAGGTGTCGTCGTACCAGCCGTGCGGGAGCACGACCTTGCCCCGGGGTGATCCCTGGCGCCCACGCGGGGTGCCGAGTTCGGCCACCGGGAACTCCGCACCGGCGTCCAGCATCCCGACCAGTTCTTCGAGTTCTGCCATCGAGGACACCATGGCGAACCGGCGGCGGAGCTCGCCCACCGGATAGCCCTTGAAGTACCACGCCATGTGCTTGCGCAAGTCGACGATGCCGCGGGGACCCATCACCCGCGTGAGCAGTTCGGCGTGCCGCAGGAGCATCTGACCCACCTCGCCCAATGAGGGACGCAGGCGCTGGCCCTCCCCGCGGAACGCGGCCGCCAGGTCGCCGAAGAGCCAGGGCCGCCCCAGGCAGCCGCGGCCGATGACCACGCCGTCGCAGCCCGTCTCGGCCATCATGCGCAGGGCGTCCTCGGCCTCCCAGATGTCGCCGTTGCCCAGCACGGGGATGTCGACCTCGTCGACGAGTTCCTTGATCCGGGCCCAGTCCGCCTCGCCCGAGTACGCCTGCTGCACCGTGCGCCCATGCAGGGCGATGGCGGCCGCTCCCTCTTCCTGTGCGATGCGGCCGGCGTCGAGGAAGGTCTCGTGGTCCTGGTCGATGCCGATGCGCGTCTTGATGGTCACCGGCACGCCGAACTCGTCCGCTGCCCTGACTGTTTCGCGGACGATGGCGCGGAGGCGGTCGCGCTTGTAGGGCAGCACTCCGCCGCCGCCCTTGCGGGTCACCTTGGGCACGGGGCAGCCGAAGTTGAGGTCGATGTGGTCCACGCTGTGCTCGTGGATCAGGACGCGCGCGGCACCGGCCATGGCGTCTGCGTCCACCCCGTAGAGCTGCACGGAGCGCGTGGTCTCCCCGGGGTCGAACTGCAGCATGTCGCGGGTCTTCTGGTCACCGACGACCAGGCCGCGGGAGGTGATCATCTCGCAGACGTACAGGCCAGCGCCCTGCTCCCGGCACAGTTGCCGGTAGGCCGCGTTGGTCACACCGGCCATCGGCGCCAGCACGACCGGCAACTCGACGACGACGGCGTCTCGTTTGCTCGGCGCATGCAGACGGAGGGGGGCGGCAGTGACGGTCATGTGGCTGGGGTCCTCGGGGTCGGCGACGGACCAGTCTAACCGCGCCCCTCCGGTCTGCCGAAAGTCAGAGGCCCCGGGGAACGTTCTCCCCCAGTTCCCCAGGCGGCAGGTACGCGCTGGGCTCGTCCAGGGCCTGCGAGAGCAGCGGCGTGAGCAGCATCTTGGCGTCGAAGCCGTTGAAGGAGCGGCGGTAGGCGCCCACCGACTCCCACCGCGAGACCAGTGCCCACAACTCAGGTTCGTCGAGGTTCTGCACCAGGTCCATGCTGAGACAGCCGGGCCGCTGGGACCACCACTCGACGGCGCCGGCGGCGTCCGCGGCAAAGGACGGGCCGGGTGACGAGAAGCGACTGATGGCGAGCATGGTGCCACCGTACCGTTTGACTCATCACCCCCCGCTGTTGATAATGGTTCTCATGAACGTGAAGCTCCGCACCTCCCTGGCTGCCGCCGCAGCCACCGCCCTCGTCCTCACCGCCTGCGGTTCGCCCTCCTCCGGCAGCGCAGGCGGTGAGGGCCCCACTGTGATCGCGGCGTTCTACCCGTTGCAGTGGGCGACGGAGCAGGTGCTGGGCGAGGCCGAAGGCACCGTCGAGGTGCTCACCAAGCCGGGTGGCGAGGCCCACGGCCTCGAACTCACGCCGCGCCAGATCGCCTCGCTGACCGAGTCCGACGTCGTGGTGTACCTCGAGGGATTCCAGCCCGAGGTCGACACCGCCGTCGCGCAGACAGGGAGCGAACGGGCACTCGACGTGACCGACGTGATCGAACTGGCCCCCATCGCCGAAGCCCATGGCCACGATGAGGCCGAGGACGAGCACGGCGACCTCGACCCCCACTTCTGGCTCGATCCCGAGCGGATGGGCACCGTCGTCGAGGCCATCGCCGAGCGCCTCGCCGAAGCATCCCCCGAACAGGCCGACACCTATCGGGCCAACGCAGCGTCCGCCGTCGAAGAACTGAAGGCCCTCGACGAGGAGTACTCGACAGGCCTGAGCGAGTGCGTTCGCCGTGAATTCATCACCACCCACGCGGCGTTCAACTACCTGGCCGAACGCTACGACCTCGAGGAGATCGGCATCTCGGGGATCAACCCCGACGGCGAGCCCTCCCCCGCACGGATCGCGGAGGTCCATGAGGAGGCGAAGCGGCACGGCGTGACCACCATCTTCTTCGAGACCCTCACCTCGGATGCCATGGCGAAGTCGATCTCCGGCGACCTCGGGTTGAAGACCGCCGTGCTGGATCCCCTCGAAGGCGTCACTGAGGAATCACCGGGCGACGACTACCCTTCCATCATGCGCGCCAATCTGGAGGCGCTGAGGAGTGCCAATGACTGCAACTGACCCTCTCGACGCACGGGGGCTCTTCGTCTCGATGGGCGGCATGCCCATCCTGCGGGACGTGAACATCCACGTGGACAGCGGCGAGGCCGTCGCGCTGCTCGGCGGCAACGGCTCCGGCAAATCCACCCTGGTCAAGACCCTGCTGGGTCTGGTCCCCTACCAGGAAGGCTCCGTCGAACTCTTCGGCGAGCACCTCCCCGGTTTCCGCGATTGGTGGCGCGTCGGCTACGTGCCGCAACACTCGGCCATCAGCGTCCCCAACGCCACGGTCCGAGAGATCGCGTCCTCCGGCCGCTTGGCGCACCGCAGGCCGTTCCAGTGGTTGACGCGCAAGGACAAGGTGGCGCTCGACGAGGCCCTCGAACTCGTGGGGCTGCAGGAGCGGATGCACTGGCCGTTCGGATCGTTGTCGGGGGGCCAGAAGCAGCGGGTTCTCATTGCCCGCGCCCTGGCATCTCATCCCGATCTGCTGGTGATGGACGAACCCCTCGCAGGGGTCGACCTCCACAGCCAGTCCGGCATGGCCTCGTTGCTGAGCCGCCTGCGCGACGACGGCTTGGCGCTCCTGGTGGTCCTGCACGAACGCGGCTACATGGAGCCCATCCTCAGCCGCTCCGTGACGCTCTGCGACGGCCGCGTCGTGGACGACGAACACCCGTCGGCCGCTGAATGCGCGCCAGACCTGGCCCCCGCCTCGGTGTTCGGCGTCGAGGACCCCCTGTCAGGAGTGCTCGCATGATCGACATCCTCTCGCTGCCGTTCATGCAGCGCGCGCTCGTCGCCGCCATGCTGAGCGGCCTCATCGCGCCCGCGATCGGCACCTTCATCGTGCAGCGCAAGATGAGCCTCCTGGGCGACGGGCTCGGCCACGTCGCCATCATGGGCGTGGGCCTCGCGCTCATGACCGGGAGCGCCCCCCTGCCCATCGCCGTGGTCACCTGCGTCATCGGTGCGATCGTCGTCGAACTGCTACGCCAGCACGGCAAGGCGTCGGGTGACCTGGCGCTGGCCATCCTGTTCTACGGCGGCCTCGCCTCCGGCGTGCTGATGGCCGGCATCGCCGGTCAGGGCGCCGCCGGCCTCTCGGGCTTCCTCTTCGGCTCGCTCACGTCCGTCAGCCAGACGGAGATCTACGTCATCATCGCGCTTGCGGTGCTCATCCTGGGCATCACCATCACGCTGGCCCCCCGGCTGTTCGCCGTGTCGGTCGACGAGAACTACGCCCAGGTGCTCGGCATCAGGGTGAAGTGGCTGAACCTGCTCGTGGTGGTCCTCGCCGCCGTCACCGTGACGGTCTCGATGCGCACCGTCGGGCTCCTCCTCATCAGCGCCCTGATGGTCATCCCCGTGGCCACGGCCCAGCAGTCGTTCGTGGGCTTCACCGCCTCCTTCTTCGGCGCGATGGGCATCGGCGCACTGGCGGCGGTGGGCGGCACCGTTGGTTCGTTCTACCTGGACACCGCCACCGGCGCCACCATCGTCGTGACCTCGATCGCGCTGCTGGGCGTGTCGTGGCTCGTGGGAGGCAAGCTCAAACGGTCCAACCGCTTCATCCCCTACGTCGAGGACCACGGCCAGCACCCGCACGAGAAGGCCGAGACCCACGACGACCGCCATGCCCGCCAGCCGGGCGTCCAGGTGATCCAGCATGGCGACCACCTGGACTTCGTCCACGACGGCCACCGCCACGCCCGCCACGGAGACCACTATGACGAGCACTGACGCCCCCCGCGCCGGCACCCGCCAGACCTGGCAGCGCGCCGCGGTGCGCGACCTCATGGAGCGCGTCGAGGAGTTCCGCACCGCTCAACAGGTGCACGACCTCCTCCGCGACGACGGCGCCAAGGTGGGCCTGGCCACCGTGTACCGGGCGTTGCAGTCGATGGCGGACGCCGACGAGGTGGACGTGCTGCGCACCCCCGAGGGCGAACTGGCCTACCGGGCCTGCTCCTCCGGTCACCACCACCACCTGGTGTGCCGCTCCTGCGGCCACTCGGTGGAGATCCAGGCCGACGAGGTGGAGGAGTGGGCGGCGCTGATGGCGCGCAAGCACGGCTTCACCGACGCCGGGCACGAACTGGAGATATTCGGCCTCTGCCGCGACTGTTCCTAGCCCCCGGCAGAGGCGAGGATCTCCTCGATCACGACGGCGACCCCGTCGTCGTCGTTGCTCAAGGTCACGTGGTCTGCAGCGGTGCGGGCCTCGGGCTCGCCGTTGGCCATGGCCACCCCCAGCCCGGCCCAGCGCAACATCTCCAGGTCGTTGATGTTGTCGCCGAAGACGACGACGTCGCTGCGGTCGATCCCCCGTGCTGCGCAGTAGCGCTCCAACGCGCTGGCCTTCGTCACGCCGTCGGGCCCTACCTCGAGGAAGGGAGCACCCGACGTCGTCGGGTGGCAGCCGGGCACCCGGAGGGCGCGTGCGGCGGCGAGCAGGTGGTCGGGCAGGATCGCGTCGTCACGCACCACCAACTTCAGTGAGGCCTCGGCCAGCACCTCCTCGCGTGGGCCGTACCAGTGGCGAACCGGCCACCGCGTCTCCCAGGCGCCGAGATCCTGGAGCCCCGGGTAGCCCTCTTCGGCCATGTACGAGTCGCCTGCCGAACGAACCGACACCAGCTTGATGCCCGGGAACAGCTCCAGCAGCCGGTCAGCGATCTCCCGCTGGGAGGAGAGTTCCATCGTCTCCTCGAAGTGCACCTCGCGTGAGTTGAGGTTCATCGCCACCGCCCCGTTGGAGCCGATCGCGTCACCGTCGAGGGCAGTGCCCTGGACGATGGCAGCGATGGAGTAGGGCTGGCGCCCCGAGATCGCGATCACCTCGAGGCCTGCGTCCTTGGCCGCGCGGAAAGCGGCGCGGGTCCGCTCGGAGATCTGGTGCGCCGTCGTGATCAGGGTGCCGTCGACGTCGGTCGCCAGGAGTCGTGCCATGGCCCAGACCCTACCGTTCGAAATACGGCAACGATCTGAGCGCACGGTCAAGGTGCCAGGTGGCGTACGCGACCACCATGCCGTCCACACTCTTGGCGGTGCCCACGTCCGTGGCCGTGGCCGTGGCCCAGTCGCCCGCGAGCAGCGCGCCCAGGTGGACGGCCGCCCCTTCCTCCAAGGGTGCTGAGCCGGACGTCCGGCACGCGGTGCACACGGCCCCGCCGCTCTGGGGCGAGAACCAGCGCACCTCGGCGTTGTCGCAGCCGGCGCAGCGCACCGTCGAGACGGCGTAACCGGCCACCGCGAGGGACCGGAGCAGATAGGAGTCCACCACCAGGGGATACGGCCGCTGGGGGTCTTCCAGCGCCCTCAGGGCACCGGCCAGCAGCCGGTACTGCTGGACGGCTGGGCTACCCTCTTCGGACACGAGCCGGTCAGCGGTCTCGACAAGGACCTCGGCCGCCGTGAAGCGCGAGTAGTCAGCCGCGAGCCTGCTGACGTGCATCGCCTCGACCTGGGTCACCACCTCCAGCGAGCCGCGGCCCTCCGCGAACTGGATGTCCACCTGGCAGTAGGGCTCCAACCGGCCACCGAAGCGGCTCGACGTCTTCCGGATGCCCTTGGCCACCGCCCGGATCTTGCCGTTGCGGCGCGTGAGGAACGTGATGATGCGGTCGGCCTCACCAAGCTGGTGGGTCCGCAGCACCACTGCTTCGTCACGGTAGGTGGGCACACCACGATGATAGGCCGGTAGTCTCGTGCCCGTGCCCGAGCCCCGCCGTCGCCCCACCCCGCATCCCAGCGGTGCCACCCCACCACAGCTGCCGAAGCAGGCCCTCCCCCGCCACGTCGCGATCGTGATGGACGGCAACGGCCGCTGGGCGAAGCAGCGCGGGCTGAAACGCACCGAGGGCCACGCGATGGGCGAGGCGTCGCTGCTGGACGTGATCCACGGCGCCATCGAGATCGGCATCCCGTACCTGTCGGCCTACGCGTTCTCCACGGAGAACTGGAAGCGCTCCCCCGACGAGGTGCGCTACCTGATGGGCTTCAACCGCGACGTCATCCACCGTCGTCGAGACGAGTTGAACGAGTTGGGGGTGCGCATCCGCTGGGCGGGGCGGCGCCCCCGGCTGTGGGGATCGGTCGTCAAAGAACTCGAGGTCGCCGAGGAGATGAGCCGGCACAACACGACGCTGACGCTGCAGTTCTGCGTCAACTACGGTGGCCGGGCCGAGATCGTCGACGCCGCCCGCGAGATCGCACGGCTGGCCCGGGACGGGAAGCTCGACCCCGACAGGCTCACCGAGGACCGGTTCCAGAAGTTCCTGGACGAGCCGGAGATCCCGGACGTCGACCTGTTCCTGCGCTCCTCCGGCGAGCAGCGGATCTCGAACTTCCTGTTGTGGCAGTCGGCCTACGCCGAGTTCATCTTCCTGGACCGCCTCTGGCCGGATTTCAGCCGCCGCGACCTCTGGGCCGCCGTCGAGCAGTACGTCTCCCGCGACCGGCGGTTCGGCAGCGCCTGAGCCTCACTCGAAGTCCGGGGGGAACTCCCTCGGGAGAGGGCGGAGCAACTGCCGGCGCAGCTCGATGACCTTCTTGGCATGCTCGTCCAGCGCGATGTCGCCGAGCAGCTTCGGCTCCCAGGACGGCACGGGCCGCTTGCGGCCCTCCGCGTCCACTCCGCAGTACACGAACGTGCAGTGTGTGGTCTCGCGCAGCTCACGGGTGCGGGGGTCGCCGGACCGCACGGAGATCGACACGTGCATGCTGGTGTTGCCGGTGTGGATGAGCCTGGCGTCGACCTCCACGAGGTCGCCGATGAACATCGGCCGGTAGAACCGGACGCCGCCGGCGTACACCGACGCCACCGGGCCGGCGTGCCAGCGCTCCGCCACGACGCGGGCCGCGGTGTCGATCCAGGCCATCACGTAGCCGCCGTGCACCTTGCCGCCCCAGTTCACATCTGTGGGAGCGGCGAGGAAGCGCAGCGTCTCGCGGCAGACCTCGGTCTCGTCGCTGTAGATCTGGGCGCGCATGTCGGCCTCGATGGCCCGTCGTGCCGCGTTGAGTTCGACGGCGCGGGCGTGCTGCTCGAGCTCCCAGTCGTCCTGGGGGAAGAACTTCGGCACGCGCACCGGCTTGTCATTCTCCATCGCCACGAACTGCAGGATGCACTGGGTGTTGAGCACCCGTTCCGCCGAGCGCGGGTCGCCGCTGGTGACGGTGCACACGATCTGCATCGACGTGGTGCCGGTGTAGACCACGCGCGCCTGCACGACGACGAGGTCGCCCACGCGGATGGGCTTCACGAAGTGGGTGTTGCCGACGTAGCCGGTGACGGCGAAGGTGCCCGCCCACCCGACGGCCGCGGCATAGCCAGCCTTGTCGATCCATTCGAGCACCTTGCCGGCGTCCATCACGCCGCGCACGTTGGCGTCGAACGGCTCCGCCAGGAAGCGCAGCGTCACACCGCGTCGTTGATCATTCATCGGCACTCCTTGTCCCGACGCTGAGCCTAGCCCTCTTCGCTCAGCCGAACCGCGCGAATTCCGTGGTGCGGACAACCGCGACACCGACGGCGTCGCTGGCGGCCAGATCCACCTCGGCAGCGATCCGCCAGTCGTGGTTGCCGTCGGGGTCATGGATGACCTGGGTCACCTTCCAGACGTCCTTGCCCTTCTCCAGCCGGAAGAGGTCCGGCCCGCGGGCGTCGCCGTCGAGCAGCACGTCGTCGTAGTCGTCCCAGTAGAGGGCGAGGGCCTCGTCCCAGTCGTCGCGGCTCATCAGGACCGGCATGGGGGGCTCCGTCAGTGCGGCGGCGGCCTCGTCGAGGCTGCCCAGCCCCTCCCAGTTGTCTGCGGCGACCAACTCGACCCGCCGGAACATCGCCGTGCGGATCATCGCGGTGAACGCGCGCTCGTTGCCCGTCACCGGACGGGGCGGGGGCGGCGGCGCACCCTGGGCGGCCAGGGCGGCCGCGGCAGCCACCTTGTCGGGGTCCGTGAGGGATTCCCATTCGTCGAGCAGCGACGAGTCCGTCTGGCGCACCGTCTCCCCCAGCCACTCAACGAGGTCGTCGAACTGCTCGGTGCGGTACTCGTCAGGCACGGTGTGGCGGAGGATCCGGTAGGCATCCGTGAGGTAGCGCAGTACCGTGCCCTCGCTGCGCTGCAGCTTGTACACGGAGATGAGCTGGGTGAAGTTCATCGCCCGCTCCCACATGTCGCGCACCACGGACTTGGGCGAAAGCCCCGTCGGGTCGACCCAGGGGTGGGCGCCGGCGTACAGCTCGAAGGCGGCCTCCAGGAGTTCGGCCAGCGGCTTGGGCCAGGTCACCTCCTCCAGGAGTTCCATGCGCTGGTCGTACTCGATGCCGTCGGCCTTCATCTGCGCGATGGCCTCGCCGCGGGCGACGTGCTGCTGCCCGAGCAGCACGTGGAACGGGTCCTCCAACACCGCCTCCATCACGGAGACGACATCCAGGTGGTAGGTGGGGGAATCCGGGTCGAGGAGTTCCAGCGAGGCGACGGCGAACGGTGCCAGCGGCTGGTTCAGCGCGAAGTTCTCGCTGACACCCTCCCCCAGCTCGCACCAATTACCCGTCGCGTCTGGCTCGGCGCGCTTGACGAGCACGCCGGAGTTCAGCAGGCCCTTCGTCAGCACCAGGGCACGACGGCGGAGGGCCTTCTTGCGCTCGCGCCCCTCATGGCTGGACTCGATGAGGTGCACCATCGCCTCGTACCCGTTCCCCGGTCGCTGTGCGATGTTGAGGATGGTCGAATGGGTGACCTGCATGCGGGAGACGAGGTTCTCCGGCTCCGCCACGATGATCTTCTCGTAGACCTCGTCGTTCCAGCCGACGAAACCCTCAGGCGGCTTGCGGCGCACGACCCTGCGCCGCTTCTTCTCGTCGTCGCCCGCCTTGGCGAGCGCGCGCTCGTTCTCGATGACGTGCTCAGGCGCCTGGACGACGACGAACCCGACGGTGTCGAAACCGGCCCGGCCCGCGCGCCCCGCGATCTGGTGGAACTCGCGTGAGCGCAGCCTGCGGACGCGGTTGCCGTCGTATTTGCTCAACCCGGTGAACAGGACGGTGCGGATGGGCACGTTGATGCCGACGCCGAGGGTGTCGGTGCCGCAGATGACCTTGAGCAGGCCGGTCTGGGCCAGTTGCTCCACGAGGCGGCGGTACTTGGGCAGCATGCCGGCGTGGTGCACTCCGATCCCGCGCCTGACCAGCCCGGACAGGATCTTCCCGAAGCCGGGCCCGAACCGGAAGGCCCCGATCTCCTCCTGGATGCGTTCCGCCTCGTGCTTGGTGATGAAGTTGAGGCTGAGCAGGCCCTGGGCCCGTTCCAGCGCATCGGCCTGGGTGAAGTGGACGATGTACACGGGCGCCTTCTGTTCGTGCACCAGGTCTGTGACCTTCTCCTGCATGGGCGTCAGCGACCATTCGAAGATGAGGGGGACGGGGCGCTCTGCATCATCGATGATGCTGGTGCTGCGACCGGACCGCTCGGAGAGCTGCTCCATGAGCCGGTCCACGTCGCCAAGCGTGGCGCTCATCAGCAGGAACTGCGCCTGCGGCAGCTCCAGCAGCGGCACCTGCCAGGCCCATCCGCGGTCCGGCTCCGAGTAGAAGTGGAACTCGTCTGCGATGACCAGGCCGACGTCGGCGTTCCTGCCCTCACGCAGCGCGATGTTGGCCAGCACCTCAGCCGTGCAGCAGATGATGGGGGCGTCGGCGTTGACGGACGCGTCGCCGGTGACCATGCCGACGTTGTCTGCTCCGAAGACCTGGCACAGGGCGAAGAACTTCTCGCTCACCAGCGCCTTGATGGGCGCTGTGTAGAAGCTCACCCTGTCGGTGTTCAGCGCGGCGAAGTGCGCCGCGATCGCCACCAGCGATTTCCCCGAACCGGTGGGGGTGGCGAGGATGAGGTTGTTGCCGGAGAACAACTCGATCGCCGATTCCTCCTGATGCGGATACAGCGAGATGGACTGGCTCTCGGCCCAGGCCGTGAAGTGCTCGTAGAGGGAGTCGGCGTCACCGGCTACAGGGTCGGTGAGTTTCGGCATGCGTGCCAACCTACCCGATGCTCACCCTGTCCAGCTGCGCGAGGCCCGCGAACCTCGGGGGTTCGCGGGCCTCACAAGCGTCAGCGGGCGGAGCGGTTGAGGGCGCTCAGGATCGCCTTCATCGAGGCGCTCGTGATCGAGGGGTCGATCCCGACGCCCCACAGCACCTCGGCGTCGTCACCCTCGCCGATCTCGCACTCGACGTACGCGGCGGCCTGGGCGTCGCCGCCCGAATCCAGGGCGTGCTCGGTGTAGTCCAGCACCCGCACGTGGGCGCCGGCCTCGACCAGACCGTCGACGAACGCCGACACCGGGCCGTTGCCCTCGCCGGTGATCTCGACGGCGGTCCGGCCGGGGCCGTCCACCGTTGCGTGCACGACGAAGCTGCCGTTGCTCGACGTGGTGCCGGCGCTGGTCAGCCGCCACGGGCCCTCTCCGAGGTACTCGGACATGAAGATGTCGAAGATCTCCTGCGGGGTGACCTCGCTGCCGGTGGCCTCAGTGTGCTGTTGAACGGCGCGGCTGAACTCGATCTGCAGGCGACGCGGGAGGTCCAGCTTGAACTCGGACTTCATCAGGTAGGCCATGCCGCCCTTGCCCGACTGCGAGTTGACGCGGATGACCGCCTCGTACGTGCGGCCCACATCATGCGGGTCGATCGGCAGGTACGGCGCCTCCCAGGGCATCTCCGTGACCTCTTTGCCTGCTTCGTCGGCCAGGTTCTCGAGGTGCTCCAGGCCCTTCTTGATGGCGTCCTGGTGGGAGCCGGAGAACGCGGTGTAGACCAAGTCACCCGCGTAGGGGTGCCGCGGGTGCACCGGCAGGCCGGTGCAGTACTCGACGGTGCGCCGGACATGGTCGATGTCGTGCAGGTCCAGTTCCGGGTCCACGCCCTGCGTGTACAGGTTCAGGGCCAGCGTGACCAGGTCGACGTTGCCCGTGCGCTCGCCGTGGCCGAACAGGCAGCCCTCGACGCGGTCGGCGCCCGCCATCTGGCCGAGCTCCGCGGCGGCGACGGCCGTGCCGCGGTCGTTGTGCGGGTGCAGCGAGACGGCCACGTGCTCACGGTTCTTCACGTTGCGGATGAAGTACTCGATCTGGTCCGCGTACGTGTTGGGCGTGGACCGCTCGACGGTGGCCGGCAGGTTGAAGATGATCTCGCGACCCTCTCCGGGCTGCCAGACGTCCGCCACGTTGTTGCAGACCTCGACGGCGAAGTCCGTGGGCGTCTGGGTGAAGATCTCCGGCGAGTACTGGTAGCCGAACTGCACGTCGCGCAGGTACTTGTCGGCGTACTTCATCACCATCCCGGTACCGCGCCGCGCCATCTCCACGCATTCCTCTTCGGACATGCGGAAGACCACGTTGCGGAACAGCTCCGCGGTGGCGTTGTACATGTGGATGGTGGCGCGGTTGGCGCCGACCAGCGATTCAGCGGTGCGGCTGATGAGATCCTCGCGCGCCTGGGTCAGCACCGAGATGGTCACGTCCTCGGGCACGCGGTCCTCTTCGATGAGTTGCCGCACGAAGTCGAAATCCGTCTGGGAGGCCGACGGGAAACCGATCTCGATCTCCTTGTAGCCGATCTCGACCAGCAGTTCGAACATGCGCATCTTGCGCGAGGGTGTCATCGGGTCGATGAGGGCCTGGTTGCCGTCACGCAGGTCCGTGGACAGCCAGCGCGGCGCCTTATCGATCCTCTTGGACGGCCAGGTGCGGTCCGGTACGTCGACCGGCACGAAGGGGGTGTAGCGGTGCACCGGCATGCCCGTGGGCTGCTGAACAGGCTTGGGCTGCTTGCGGTGGTTGATCTCAATCATTGAAACTCTCCTGGGCTGGGGTTCAGGTGCCAGACACGACGAAGCACCGCAGCGAGGAGATCCGGCTCAGAAATTCTGGGCCTCGCTGCGGCAGCCAAGGAGGAGGGTCTGCCATGCCACGAGCGTCACAATAGCACTCCCCTGCCACAGATCAGAGAGCTTCCATTCCGCGAGTGGGACCATCCGTCACTGCACGTCGCGACGCCGGAACCCGGCGAAGCCGATTGCCAGCAACACCATCAGCACAGCGCCCAGACCCACCAGCGAGCCCCAGCCCGGATCGTCGGCCACCACGTTGGGCACGTGATAGAGCGGGCTCACCGCCATGGCCCAGTCCGGGAAGTCGAAGGTCGGTCCCAGCAGCGTGATGCCGAACGTCGCCACAATGACTCCCCAGCCCGCCATCCTGGCGGCGGGACGGGCACCCACCGCAGCGACGGAGACAGCGACCATGAGCCACACCGCCGGCACGCTGACCAGAGCCTGCAGGAGCACGTCTGTGAAGGCGATGCCGCCGTCCCCGGCCGACGCCACCAGCCCGAGGCCCGTCCCTGCCACCATGGTCGCGAGAGCGCTGACGCCCAGCGCGACGGCGACCGGACCGGCCAGGAAACACCAGCGGGTCACCGCCCCCGCCAGCAACGGTTCGACGCGATCCTCCATCTCCTCCACATAGACCCGCATGATCACCTGGGCACCCACGATGGCGGCGAGGATGCCGATGAGGTTGAGGATCGTCACCACGAAGGCGAAGCTGAGCTGCTCCACGTCGAGAGCCCCCGCCGCGATGAACTTCGCCATGGCCGGGTTCTCACCGATCACCTCGTCCACGGAGGACACGAGACTTCCCCACACCGAACCCAGGGAGCCGAGCGCCAGGAGCCAGACGATCAGCGGCGTCCGGTGGAGGCGCAGTGTCAGGTTGTCGACGGTGAGCCTCGGGGCGGAGGCCCTTCCGGGCCGCTGCGCCACGATGCCGAGGCCCAGGTCCCGGCGGTCCTGCAGGACCATCGCCACCGCCAGCAGCACCGCCGTCAACGCGAGGGCCGCCAGGAGCGGTAACGGGTCGTTGTCGGTGGACGGGCGGGTCAGCGCGAGCCAGCCGAACGGCGTCAACCACTCGGTCCAGTCGCCCGCCCCGCTCATACCGAGGTAGCCCCGCAGCACGTAGGCGCCGCCCAGCACGGCAATGGCGATGGTGCTGGCGGTGCGGGCGTCGCCGCCCAGTTGCGCCGCGACCGCCCCCACCCCGGCGAACATCAGCGCCGAGGCCGAGAACGTCGCCGACAGCAGGAGCGTGGGCACCACGTCACCGCCTGAGGCCCAGGTGAGGAGGAAGCAGACCACGAAGAGCAGCACCGACGCCACGCCGGCGATGCCCACCGCCACCGCGAGTCTCGCCCGGCGCGTGATGACACCCGATGCGATCAGCTCTGCCCGTCCGGAGTCCTCGTCCGCGCGGCTGTTGCGCACCACGATCAGGATCGCCATCAGGCCGGCGAAGAACGCCCCCAGTCCTCCCGCGCGCCACGCGTTGAAGCCATCGTTGGTCAAGAGGTCCCGAGCCTGTCCGAAGATGAGCTCCAACGCGGGATTGGCCCCCACCGCGGTGGCCAGTGCCACGCGGTCCGGCTCGTCCGGGAAGACCCAGCGGTAACCCAGGATCGAGGTGGCCGAGAGCACCGAGATCAACATCACCCAGGGTGCGAAGTTGTGGGCGTCCTGCCTCAGCGACACCTTCAGCAGCGGACGCGCCCCGGTCAGGGCCCCGTTCATGCCAGGGACTCCCCGTAGTGGCTCAGGAACAGGTCCTCCAACGAGGCCGGCGACACTTTCAGCGCCATGATCCCCATTCCCAGGAGCATCGCCATCGCGTCATTGAGGTCGGCAGGATCGACGGTGGCCGACATCCGCCCGTGCTCGTCCAGGCGCAATTCGTGCAGGATCGGCACCGCCGCGAGGTTCGCGTGCCTGCTGGCCAGGGTGGCGGTGATCGTCACCCGGTTCAGGCCCTGCAACTGGTCCAGCGTGCCGGTCTGCACCACGCGGCCCTGCCGGATGATGCTCACCCGGTCTGCCAGCGCCTCGACCTCGCTGAGGATGTGGCTGGACAGCAGGACCGTGCGTCCCTGGTCCTTGAGTGCCTGGATCTCGTCCTGGAAGACCGCCTCCATCAGTGGGTCCAGTCCGGAGGTCGGCTCGTCGAGGATGAGGAGTTCGACGTCGGCCGCGAGCGCCGCGACGATGGCCACCTTCTGGCGGTTGCCCTTCGAGTACTGGCGCCCCCGCTTCGTGGGGTCGAGTTCGAACCGCTCCAGCAGCGTCTGCCTCCGCGTCGGGTCGATGCCGCCCCGCAGGTTGCCCAGCAGGTCGATTGCCTCCCCACCGGTCAGCGCGGGCCAGAGCGAGACGTCTCCGGGGACGTAGGCGAGTCGCCGATGGAGGGAGATCACGTCGCGCCAGGGATCTCCCCCGAGCAGTTCGGCATGCCCCCCGTCGGAGGTGAGCAGGCCCAGCAGCACGCGGATGGTGGTGGACTTGCCTGAACCGTTGGGCCCGAGGAATCCGTGGACCTCACCGCGACGGACCTCGAGATCGAGGCCGTCCAGCGCAGTGAAGGCACCGAAGCGTTTGATGAGGCCTTCAATGCGGATAGCAGCATCCCCGTGACTCATGCGGTGTCCTCCCAGGTGGCCGTCGCCGGCTCAATGCCGAGCTTAGGGTCAGGCGATCCGGCCCGTGCCGCCCATGAAAAACCGCCCCCGCCGGACGATCGATCCGGCGGGGGCGGTGCCTTTGTGGGCGATGGCTACTTCACGGAACCGGCGGTGAGGCCGCCGATGAGCCTCTTCTCGATGAAGGAGAACAGGATGATCACCGGAACGATGGCGACCAGCGCAACGGTGAAGAGGTACTGCCAGTCCTGGACATAGAGACCGAGAAAGCGTGGCATCGACACCGTCAACGGCTGGAGGTCGTTCTGCCGGACCAGGATGAGGGCCGCGGCGAACTCGTTCCACGAGTTGACGAACACGAACACGATGGCCGTCACGATGCCGGGCCAGACCAGCGGCAGCGAGATGCGGAACATGGTCTGGAGCCTGCCGAGCCCGTCGATGAGGGCGGCCTCGTCGACCTCCTTGGGCACCGAGGCGAAGAAGGCCTGCATGATCCAGATGGCGAACGACAGGTTGAACGCGCCGTTGATCAGGATCAGCGCCCCCCAGACCGCGTAGCCGGACCAGCCCTTGAACTCCTGGAAGAGGCCGACGGCCAGCACTGTGGGCTGCAGCATCTGCGTGCACAACACGAGGAGGAGGAACACCATGCGACCCGGGAACCGGAAACGTGCGATGTAGTAGGCGGCCGGGGTGGCCACCAGGAGCACCAGGAGGGTGGCGCCGAGGGCGATCACCGTGGTGGACAGCAGCGACGAGGCGGGGTTGACCGACGAGGACCACACGTCGATGTAGTTCTGCCACCGCGGCTCCTCCGGGAAGTACACCGGCGGGATGTCGGTGACCTCGAGCCGTGTCTTCAGCGACGTGATGAACATCAGCGCATAGGGGAACCCGAAGAAGAGCACCACGAGGATGGAGCCGATGACGATTCCGACGAGGTTCGGCTTCTTGTTGATGCCGCCGCGGATGTGTTCAGACTTGACCTTCGCCATGGCTCAGGCCACCTCCTTCGTGGGCTGCACGATGATCAGGTAGACCGCGATGATGACGAGGCAGAACAGGAAGTTCAGCACCGAGAGGGCCGACGAGACCCCGGGGCCGAGGGCGGACTGGTACTCGTACATGAGCGTTGTGGTGATGTGGCCGTTGTGGTAGCCGGGGGTCTCCTGCAGGATCCGGAGGATCGGCAGCGAGTTGAAGACGTTGATGATGTTGATGAGCGCGGCCACCGCGATGGCGGGACGCAGCAGCGGCAGCACGATGTGCCAGTAACGCTGGGCCGAATGGGCGCCGTCGACGTGGGCGGCCTCGAGGACATCCGTGGGGACGGCCTGCAGGCCCGCGAGGATGGTGTACGTCGTGAACGGCAGCGAGACATAGATGGCCACGAAGACAGCCACCCAGAACGCAGAGCCGGGGTCCTTCGTGAAGGCCCGTGCTGTTTCGAGGATGCCGGTATCGACCAGGAGACGGTTGAACAGGCCGACGTTCTGCTGCAGCCCGTAGCGGAAGACGGTGGCCGTCATGACGACCGAGCAGGCCCACGGGAGGATGATGAACAGGCGCAGCAGCTTGCGGCCGCGGAAGGGCTTGTTCAGGAACTGCGCGAGGACGAGGCTCAACAGCACGGTGATGACCACCACGACCACGACCCAGACGACCGTGTTGGCCATGATCCGGCCGATCGGCACACCCGGGAACGTCAGGGCTCCGGCCTTACCGATGTAGTTGTCGAGGCCGACGGGGTCTGGGCTGCGCTGGATGCCCTTGTTGTTGTACTTGAAGAACGAGGTGTAGATCATCAGCGCGGCCGGGTACAGCACGACCCCGACTATCAGGATCAGGGTGGGCAGCAGCCAGGGAAGCGCACGCAGCGTCTCCCAGCCTCCGGAAATCTTCCGCTTCTTTACCTGCTCCACCATTTGGGGGGTGGCTGTCAACGACACCGCTGTCGTCCCTTCTCGTGATTGTGGGTGGTGTTCGCGTGACGCGGGGTGGCCCGGGGATTCCCGTGCCACCCCGCCTCACACGGACAGATCAGCTTTGGGCTGCGACCTGAGCTTCGATCTGCTCAAGCAGAGCGGCGGGCTCTTCGGTGCCGATCTTGTAGGCGTTGGCCTGCAGGGCGGTCTGGAGCGCATCCCACTGGGGGTTCGAGACGGGCTGGAACTTCACCACGGACAGGGCGTCGAGGAAGGCAGCTTCGTTGCCCTCGGCCTCAGCCTTGCCCTTTTCGATGGTGGAGGTGGTCACCGGGAGGAGGCCGGTGCCCTTGTACCAGGGCTCGTAGACCTCATCGGAGTAGAACACGTCGAGGTACGCGGCAGTGGCCTGCTTGCGCGCGGCATCGTCGTTGTTGAAGGCGACGATGAAGTCCGTCACGCCGATGGCCACGCCTTCGCCGTCCTTCGAGGGGATCGGGGCCAGAGCCACGTTGATGCCCTTGGCGGTGGCGTCACCGACGACCTGGCCGTGGCCGATGGCCATGGCGAGCTTGCCCGCGGCGAGGAGGTCAGTGGTGTCCTGACGATCGTCTTCGAGGTTGGGCTGCGTGTAGCCGGCGTCGTACATCTTCTTCATCTGGGTGAAGCCTTCGACGGCCACGTCGGAGTCGGCCTTCAGGTTCTCACCGTCGGTCCAGTTGCCACCGGCGCCCCACACCCAGAGGGAGGACTCGACCTGGGCCTCTTCGGCGCCCAAGGGCATGCCGTAGGCGTAGATGTCGTCACCGAGCGCGGTGATCTTCTCTGCGGCAGCCTCGAGGTCTTCCCACGTCTTCGGAGCCTCGGCCACGCCGGCCTGCTCGAAGAGGTCGGTGTTGTAGACGAGCATGCGGGCCGACGCGATGTCGGGAGCCGCCCACTGCGTGCCGTCGGGGCCTTCTCCGTTGGCCAGGAGGCCGGCGTCGATGTTGCTGATGGTCTCCTCGCTCAGGAGCTCATCGATGGGGTAGAGCAGGTCGGCCTCAGCCGACGACGAGAACGCGTTGTCGTTCAGGATGTCCGGGTAGTCGTTGGCCTGGATGCGCGACTGGACGGTCTGCGAGAAGTTCTCCCAGCCATCGATCTGCAGTTCAACTGTGACCTTCGGGTACTCCTCGTTGAACTTCTTGGTGATGGCATCCCAATCCGCCTTCGAGCTGTCCGAGTAGGACGGCGCGAGGATCTTGATGGTCGTCTCGAGATCCGCAGGTGCAACTTCACTGCCGGCGTCGTCGGCGGGGGCGTCATTGCCATTGTCGTTGCCGTTGCCACCGCAGGCAGATAGAGCGAAGACGCCGACGATGGCGGCCACGCCTAGCTTGTAAACACGCTTCGTCACGTGTGTGTCCTTTCCTTAAGGTCAAGGTCAACCGGGGCGGTTGTTTGTGTTGATACTAGGAACACCCACCCCGGCTGACCAGGCAAGACCACCACGCTGTAACCAAATAGTTACCGTTAACAGGGTAATGAGCAGGCGGCCTGCACACTTGAGCCAGGTGAACGCCCTGAATCGACGCCTGCGCCAACTTGCTCAAGGCACCCTGAGCGATTTCCGTTCAGAACCCCAGGCGATTGAGGTGTTTTGCGTCGCGTTGCCATTCCTTGAGCACTTTGACGTGCAGGTTGAGGTGCACGCGCGTGCCCAGGAGCCGGTTGATCTGTTCGCGGGCCGTGGTGCCGATCTCCTTCAACCGTGCGCCCCGATGGCCGATGATGATGCCCTTCTGGGAATCGCGTTCCACCACGATGGTGGCGAAGACATCGGTCAAGGGCTTGTCCTCGGGCCGGTCCGCCCGGGGGAGTATCTCGTCGATCGTCACGGCGATCGAGTGGGGCAGTTCCTCCCGCACCCCCTCAAGGGCCGCTTCGCGGATCAACTCCGCGATGAGTGTCTCCGTGGGCTCGTCGGTGATCTCACCGTCGGGGTAGAACTGCGGGCCCTCGGGCAGCAGTCCGAGGAGCGAGTCCCGCACGACGTCGAGCTGGTCGCCCTCCGTGGCGGAGCAGGGCACCACTTCTGCCCATTCGATGCCCAGTTCCTCGGCCACCGCGGCGATGTCGACCAGATGCGAAAGGATCCGCTGGGGATTCACGAGGTCGGTCTTGGTTGCCAGGGCCACCAGCTTCGGCTTGCGCTGGAGTTGGGCGATCTCGCCGATGATGAACTTGTCGCCGGGGCCGATGCGCTGGTCGCAGGGCAGGCAGACGCCCACGATGTCGACCGAACCCCACGTCTCGTAGACGAGGTCGTTCAGTCGCTGGCCGAGCAGCGTGCGCGGCTTGTGCAGCCCCGGGGTGTCGATCAGGATCAGCTGGCCGTCGTCACGGGTGACGATGCCGCGCACGACGTGCCTGGTGGTCTGGGGCTTGCTGGAGGCGATGGCGATCTTCTGGCCGACGAGCGCGTTGGTCAGCGTCGACTTGCCCGCGTTGGGCCGGCCCACGAAGCAGGCGAAGCCGGAGCGGAAGGTTGGGTCAGTCATCTGTGTTCTCCTGGGGAGTGTGGTGGTCCAGTTCGTCGCGGCTCAGACGGCGCACCAGCACGGTGCCGATCTGGTGGCGGCGGCCGACGGCGCGGTCGGCGACGAGTTCGAGGTCGCCGACGACGGCGCGTGAGCCGGGGATCGGGACGAGGTTCAGAAGCTTTGCCATGAGGCCGCCGGCGGTCTCGACCTCGTCGTCCTCGAGGTCCACGCCGAACAGGGCTCCGAGTTCGTCGAGCGGCAGCCGCGAGGAGATCCGGTAGCGACCCTCCCCCAGCTCAGTGACGGCTGGGGTGTCATGGTCGTATTCGTCGACGATCTCGCCGACGATCTCCTCGAGGATGTCCTCGATGGTGGCCAGGCCGGCGGTGCCGCCGAACTCGTCGATCACCAGCACGAGGTGGGAATGGCTGAGCTGCATCTCGCGCAGCAGCTCGCTGACGGGCTTGGAATCCGGGCAGAAGGCTGCGGGGCGCATGATGTCGCCCACCGTCTCCAGCCGTTCGGCGTCCGGGAAGTCGTGGATGCGCTTGGCCACGTCCTTCAGATAGGCCACGCCCAGCACGTCGTCGAGGCTCTCGCCGATGACGGGGATCCGGGAGAAGCCGGAGCGCAACGCGAGGGACAGGAGTTGGCGCAGCGTCTTGTCGCGGGTGACGAAGACGACGTCGGTGCGGGGCACCATGACTTCCTTGACGATGGTGTCGCCCAGTTCGAAGACCGAGTGGATCATCTTCGATTCGCCGGCCTCGATGAGGTCGTGGGCCTGGGCCATGTCGACGAGGTCGCGCAGCTCGGCCTCCGTGGCGAACGGACCGTCGGCGTATCCCCGGCCGGGGGTCAACGCGTTGCCGAGGTACACCATGAGTTGGGCGACGGGGCCCAGCACGGTGGTCAACGCGCTGATCGCCGGGCCGAAGGCACGCAGCGTGGCCTCGGGCTTCTGGCGACCGATGGTGCGGGGTGCCACGCCCCAGAGGATGAACGACACCACCAGCATGATCGCGATCGTGGCCAGCGCCCGCTGCCAGTCCACCTCGAACTGGGTGAACATGACGATGGTGGCCACCACGATGGAGCTGATCTCCAGCGCCATCCGCGCGAACATGACGGCGTTGATGGTGGGGGCCGGATCCTGGGTGATGAGGAGGATGCGGTCGCCGCCGCGCACGTCGTCTTCCACGAGCCGCTCGGCCCGCGACTTGGTGATGACGCCCAACGCGGTCTCAACCGCAGCCAGCAGCGACGCGCCGATAGCGCAGAGGAGGGCAATGCCCAGTTCAATCCATTCGGACTGCGTCACGGGATTCGATCAACTCGCTCACTCGGAAGACAATTCATGGTGCGTTGGAGTCTAACGCAGCGCTCGTGGTCGCAGCAGACGCCACATCGCTCCGACAGCCAGCACGACCAACCCGCCCAGCACGGACGGCCACGGCAACGTGGCCACCAGCACCAGGCAGAGCAGCGCCCCCACGGCCTGCCAGGCCCGGCGGTACCGGCGGTGCTCGGCATCCTGCGTGTAGGCGGAGACGTTCGCGACGAAGTAGTAGAGCAGCACGCCGAACGACGAGAAGCCGATGGCGCCGCGCAGATCCGCCACCAGCACCACCACGGTGACGACGACTCCGAGCAGCAGTTCGATGCGGTCCGGCACCTTCGTGCGCGGATGCGTGTGGTCGAAGTAGCGTGGGAGGTCGCCCTCACGCGACATGGCCAGGATCGTGCGGCCGATGCCGGACAACAGCCCCAGGAGCGCCCCGGCGATGGCTGCCACCGCTCCCCCGGTGAGGATGGCCGAGGCGACGGGATGCGCGGTGGTCAGCAACGTGAGCGGCGCGCTGGAGGCCGCCAGCGCCTCCGGCCCGACCCAGGTCAGCAGCGACACGGCGACGACGGCGTAGAGCAGCAGCACGATGATGAGCGCCGTGATGATCGCCCTGCCGATGGTGCGCCGCGGGTCGCGCACCTCCTCGCCCATGGTGGCGATGCGTGCGTAGCCGGCGAAGGCGAAGAAGAGCAGGCCGGCCGCCTGCAGCACGCCGTAGGGGCTGCCGTCGATGTCCGCCCACCCGAACGTGGCCGTGCCCCGGCCTCCGAACCACGACACCCCGAGTGCGGTGAAGATGCCGATCAGTGCCAGCGAGGCGAGCACCTTGGCCACCTGGGCGGTGCGGCTCACGCCGAGGAGGTTGACGACGACGAGGGCCCAGACGGCACCCACAGCCACCGGCTTCTCCCAGCCCTGGGGCGCGAGGTACGCGGCGAAGGCGAGCGCCATGGCGGCCACAGAGGCGGTCTTGCCGATGACGAAGCTCCACCCGGCCAGGTAACCGGGCCACTCCCCGAGCCGCTCACGCCCATAGACGTAGGTGCCCCCGGCGGCCGGATACTGGGCGGCCAGTTGCGCCGACGAGGTGGCGTTGGCCCAGGCGACCACCGAAGCGATCACCAGGGAGACGAGGAGCAGGTCACCGGCCGCAGCGGCTGCGGGAGACCAGACGACGAAGACGCCGGCGCCCACCATCGACGCCACACCGATGGCGATCGCGTCCCACAGCCCCAGGCTGCGGTTCAACTCGGACCGGGCGTGAGGCCGGGTGGACATCGCTTCTCCTGCGGGTTCGGGAACGGGACGTCGGGCCCCAGCCTCTCAGGAGCGTCCGGGCCGTGCCAATTCCCAGGCGGCGATGATGCGGTCGTTGAGGCCGAACATGACAGCCTTCTCCTCCGGCTCCGCGTGGTCGTGGCCCAGGAGGTGCAGCAGGCCGTGGATGAGCAGGTACTCCGCCTCGGCGTCAGGCTCGCGTCCGTTGTCTGCAGCCTGGCGCGCCGTCACCTGGGGGCACAGCACGATGTCGCCGAGGAGGCCCAGCGGCGGTTCCTCGTCCTCATCCGGCGCCCGCAGTTCGTCCATGGGGAAGCTCATCACGTCTGTGGGGCCGGGCAGGTCCATGAACCGCTCGTGGTACTGCGCCATCGTCTCCTCATTGACGAGGACGATCGACAGGTCCGCCTGCGGATGGATCCGCAGTTTGTCCAGGGCGAAGCGGGCCAGTTCGATCAGGCCCAGTTCGTCCGCCTCGGCACCGGATTCGTTGTTCAGGTCGATCACTGCGCGCGCCTCCGCTCCGTGGCAAGGCTCTCGAACTGGTCGTAGGCCGCCACGATCCGGCCGACGAGCTTGTGGCGGACGACGTCGCGGTTGGTCAGGGTGCAGAACTCGATGTCCTCCACCCCGTCCAGGACGTGCTGGACCCCGCGGAGGCCGCTCTTGATGCCACCGGGCAGGTCCACCTGGGTGACGTCGCCGGTGACGACGATCTTCGAGTTGAAGCCGAGCCTGGTGAGGAACATCTTCATCTGTTCCATCGACGTGTTCTGGGCCTCGTCGAGGATGATGAACGCGTCGTTGAGCGTGCGGCCGCGCATGTAGGCCAGGGGGGCGACCTCGACGGTGCCGGAGGTCAACAGCTTGGGCACCGATTCGGCGTCCACCATGTCGTGGAGGGCGTCATAGAGCGGCCGCAGGTACGGGTCGATCTTGTCGTTCAGGGTTCCGGGGAGGAATCCGAGCCGCTCGCCGGCCTCGATGGCCGGGCGGGTCAGGATGATGCGGCTGACCTCTTTGGCCTGCAGCGCCTGCACGGCCTTCGCCATCGCGAGGTAGGTCTTGCCGGTACCGGCGGGCCCGATGCCGAAGACGACGGTGTGCTGGTCGATGGCGTCCACGTACCGCTTCTGGTTGAGCGTCTTGGGACGGACGGTGCGGCCACGCGAGGAGATGATGTTCTGGGTGAGCACCTCCGAGGCCGTGGCGTTGGGTTCGTCCGCCATCTGGAGGACCCGTTCGACGGTCTCCGACGTGAGGCCCTGCCCGGTGCGGAGGATGGTGACGAGTTCGGTGAGGACGTCAGCGGCCTGCGCCACGTCGACTGCCTTGCCCGACAGGGTCACCTGCCCACCCCGCACATGCAGGTCTGCGGCCAGGTTCTCCTCAAGGATCCGCAGGTACTCGTCGCGGGGGCCGAGGAGGTTGACCATGTCGATCGACGGGGGCACCCCGACGTTACGCACGGCATGCTGCTGGTCGAGAGAGTTGTTGTTCAGGGCAATTCCTTGATCCGTGGGTGCATGGGCTGGTCAGCGCCGATGCATCAGTCTACGTCCAAGGATGCGTCATCCTCGTCGTCATCGGAGATGATGTGCATCGCAGCCTCTTCGGCGCTGGCGGCGCCTCCGCTGAAGCCGACGTCGACACCGAGGGTCTCGCTGCCACCCGGCCCCTGGACCCGCATGAGCCGGCCGGCGCGTTCGCCGCCCACTTCGCGCGGTTCGTCGCCGGGGTTCCAGTGCTCGTCCTGCTCCGGCGAACTGTCCGGCAACTCCTGCTTCACCCGCATGTCGATGGTCTCGCCCTGCCGCATCTCTTCGGCGGTGTTGCCGAAGCCCATGGCGGGCGACCAGTCGTCGGGCGTGATGTAACCCTCGTCCAGAACGTCGTCGACCCCGCGGTAGATCAAGGAGTCGTCCGGCTGGAGTTGGTCCAGCTGCACTGATTCTTCAGGAACCGTCTCGGTGATGTCGTCCATGTACTGAGTTTGCCACCAGCGGGCCGGTAGCGGGCACAAACTCGCGGGCGATATATAGTTCCGGGGTGCCAGCCAGCCTCGAGGAACTGACCATGACCGCCAAGTTTGCAGCCCGCCAGCACGGCGTCTACGACATCGTCGTGGCCCTGTTCTGTGCGCTTCTGCTGATCTCCAACGTGTCCGCGGTCAAGCTCATCCAGTTCGGCCCGGACGTGGAGGTCTTCGGCTTCCCCATCCTGCCCATCATCACCGACGGGGGCGCGTTCCTGTTCCCCCTCACGTATGTGATCGGCGACGTGCTGGCCGAGGTCTACGGCATGCGGGGCGCCAAGCGGGCGATCTTCATCGGCTTCGCCGTCTCCATCCTGGCGTCGCTGACCTTCCTGGTGGTGGGGGCGGCTCCCCCGGCCGCGGACTGGGGCAACCAGGCGGCGTTCGAGGCAGTGCTGGGCTTCGTGCCGCGGATCGTGCTGGCCTCGGCCTTGGGCTACCTCGCCGGACAACTGCTCAACGCCTGGGTGCTGGTGAAGCTGAAGCAGCGCACCCGCGAGGGCGGCTTGTGGGCGAGGCTCCTGGGCTCCACGGTCGTGGGCGAGGCGGCCGACACCATCATCTTCTGCACCGTGGCCTTCGCCGGCATCATCACCGGCGGCACCCTGCTGAACTACATCCTGGTGGGCTACGTCTACAAGGTGGTGGTCGAGGTGGTCTTCCTGCCGGTGACCTACCAGGTGATCAAGCTCGTGAAGCGCCACGAACCCTCCTACGACGACGTCGCCTGAGGGTTCCGGCGGCGGTCAACGGCCGCTGTAGAACCTGCCCAGGAACTCGTCGCGGAAGGCGTGGCACGAGCCGTCCTTCAACGTCTGGCGCATCGTGTCGACCAACCGCACGGTGAACCGCTCGTTGTGGATGGTGGCCAGCGTCGAGGCCAGCATCTCCTTGGCCTTGAACAGGTGGTGCAGGTAGGCCCGGGTGTAGTGCGTGCAGGTGTAGCAGTCGCACCCGTCCTCCAGCGGGATGAACGAGCGCCGGTGGGCCGCGGTGTTGACGTTGTAGCGGCCGTCGGCGGTGTAGATGGCCGCGTTGCGGGCCACGCGCGACGGGTTGACGCAGTCGAACGTGTCGGCCCCCATCTCGACGGCGGCGAAGAGGTCGTCCGGCTCGGAGATGCCCAGCAGGTGGCGGGGCTTGCGTTCGGGGAGTTCCTCGACCATCCAGCCGATGATCTGCCCCAGGTTCTCCTTCTCGAGCGCCCCTCCGAGGCCGAAGCCGTCGAAGCCGTGGCCGTCCACCTCCAGGGCCGCCAGGCCCTGGGCGGCCCGACGTCGGAGGTCCTCGTACTGGGCACCCTGGATGACGCCGAACAGCGCCTGATAGGGCTTGTCGGCGCGTTCCCTGGTGAGCCGCGCATGTTCCGCCAGGCAGCGCACCGCCCAGGCGTGCGTGCGCGCCACGGAATCCTCCTGGTAGCCGCGCGTGTTCATCAACGTGGTCAGCTCGTCGAAGGCGAACATGATGTCGGCGCCCAGTTCGTGCTGGATGCGCATCGAGATCTCGGGGGTGAACCGGTGCATGGTGCCGTTGAGGTGCGACTTGAACGTCACGCCGTCGTCGTCGACGTGGGCGCGGCGCTCCTTGCCCTCTGCGATGACGTCGTCGTCGACCATCCCCTTGGTGTCCATGGCGAGCACCTTCTTGAAGCCGGCGCCCAGGCTCATCACCTGGAACCCGCCCGAATCCGTGAAGGTCGGCCCGGGCCAGTTCATGAACCTGCCGAGGCCGCCGGCCTCGTCGACGATGTCGGAGCCCGGCTGGAGGTACAGGTGGTAGGCGTTGGCCAGCACGGCCTGCGCGCCGGTGGCGGCGACGGATTCGGGCAGGACGGCCTTCACCGTGGCCTTGGTACCGACGGCGATGAACGCCGGGGTCTCGATGGGGCCGTGGGGAGTGTGAATGACGCCCGCCCGCCCCGGGGCACCCTCCAGGTGGTGGGTGACATCGAACGAGAAGCTCATCGGCGCGCCAGCACGTCGAGCTGGCCCAGCGCCACCGCAGCGGCGGTCGAGGTGCGCAGCACCCCGTCGCTGATCAGCACGGCCTGCGCACCGGCCGCGACGAAGGTGTCCAGTTCCTCCGGTGAGATGCCACCCTCCGGACCGACGATGACGAGGCCGATGCCCTCGGCGGGAAGTTCGACCTGGGCGATGTGCAACGCGGCGTCCTCGTGCAACACGAGGGCCAGGTCCGCCTGACGGATCGCCTCGACGACCTGTGCCGTGGAGGCCGCCTCGACCACCGGGACGGCGAAGCGGCGCGACTGCTTGGCGGCCTCGCGCGCCGTCGCCTGCCAGCGTTCGAGCGCCTTGGCTCCCCGGTCACCCTGCCAGCGGACGATCGAGCGCGACGCCTGCCACGCCAGGATGCGCCGGGTGCCCAGTTCGGTGGCCATCTGCACCGCGAGGTCGCTGCGGTCCCCCTTGGCCAGCGCTTGGACGACGCCCCACCGCAGGGCGGGAGGCTCGTCGTCGAAGACTTCGGTCACCTCGACCGTGAGCTCACGCTTGGCGGCGTCGATGACCGTGCCCCGCACCCCGAGTCCTTCGCCGTTGGCGAGGATCACGCTCTCCCCTGTCAGGATCCGCCTCACGCTGACGGCGTGGTGGGCCTCATCGCCGGTGACGACGACGCGCTGACCGGGCCGGACGGTGTCGTCGAACGTGGCGAGGAAGAGGGGATCCGTCACGAGAACCACTCGCTCAGCTTGCCGAAGACACCCGCTTTGCCGGGCTTGGCGGTGACCGCCTCCGCCCGGATCTCATCGCGGGCCTCGGCGAGCTGGTGCATCAGGTCGCGCTGGTGGTCGTCGAGCTTGGTGGGGGTCTGCACCAGCAGGGTGACGCCCAGGTCTCCCCGGCCACCGCCGCGCAGGCGCGGCACGCCGCGGCCCTTCAGCGCGATCCGGGTGCCGGACTGGGTGCCGGACGGCACCTCGAGGGAGACGGTGCGGTCCTCGACGTCGGACTTCTCCCACTCCGCCTCGAGGGTGGTGACGGCGACGGTGGTGCCGAGCGCAGCGGCGGTCATGGGGAGCTTGACGACCATCTCGAGGTTGTCGCCGTCTCGCCGGAAGCTCTCGTGGCTGTTGACGGACAGTTCCACGTAGAGGTCTCCGGCGGGGCCGCCGCCGGGCCCTACCTCGCCCTGGCCCTCGAGGTGGATCCGGATGCCCGTCGAGACACCAGCCGGGATCTTCACCTGGAGGGTGCGGGTGGTGCGCACGCGGCCCTCACCGGAGCACTCGCCGCAGGGGCGCGGGATGGTCGTGCCGTAGCCACGGCACGTCGGGCACGCCTGCGAGGTGCGGATGTCGCCGAGGAAGCTGCGCTGGATCTGGGTGATGTCGCCGTTGCCGTTACAGGTCGAGCACGTCACCGGCTCAGACCCGGGCTCGCCGCCGGAGCCGGTGCACTTCGGGCAGACGACGGCGGTGGCGACCTTCACCGGCTTGGTCACGCCGAACACTGCCTCGTGCAGATCCAGGGAGACGCGCACCAGCGCGTCCTGGCCCTGGCGCACGCGGGAACGTGGCCCACGGCTGCCGGCCTGGCCGAACATGGCGTCGACGAGGTTGGTGAAGTCGAAGCCACCGGCGAACCCGCCGCCGAAGCCCGAGAAGCCCGCACCGGCCGCACCCGCCATGGGGTCACCGCCACGGTCGAAGACCGCACGCTTGTTCGGGTCGCTCAGCACCTCGTAGGCCTCGCTGAGTTCCTTGAACTTCTCTGCGGCCTCCGCGTCCTCGTGGGCGACGTCGGGATGGACCTTCATGGCACGACGGCGGTAGGCCTTCTTGATGCCTTCAGGGGTTGCGTCGCGTTCGACACCGAGGATGGCGTAGTAATCCTTGCTCATATTTCTTGCGTTCAGCCTTCGTTGAGGAATCTGCTCACGTAACGAGCCACGGCGCGCACCGCGGCGATGGTGGACGGGTAGTCCATCCGGGTGGGTCCGACGACGCCGAGGCTCGCCCGGAAATCGGCACCGTATCCGGAGGCCACCAGTGATGTCGACTGGAACCCCTGGGCGGTGTTCTCCTGCCCGATGCGGACGGTGATGTCGTCACCGCCCGCCTCACCGAGGAGACGCATGAGGACGACCTGCTCCTCGAGGGCCTCCAACAGCGGCCGCATATTCGTCTCGAAGGCGGCGCCGGCCAGGTTCGGGACGCCGGCCACCACCACCTGCGAGGCGGGTTCGGCGGCGATGGTTTCCAGGACCGTGGCGACGACCGGCGCGGAGAACGCCCGGTCCTCCGGTGCGATGGTGTCGAGCACCCTCACCAGTGCGTCGGCGGCATCTGCGGCGGCCCGGCCCACCGTCGCGGCGACCAACTTCTGCCGCAGCCCGTGCAGGCGGGCCTCATCCAGCGCCGGGGCCTCGATGACGCTCTGGTCCACCCGCCCCGAGGACTGCACGACGATCACCATCAAACGCTCGGCCGTCAGCGAGACCAGTTCGATGTGCCGGATGACGTCGTGCTGCGCCACGGGGTACTGCACGATGGCGACCTGACGGGTCAGTTGCGCCAGGAGGCGGACGGTGCGCATCACGAGGTCGTCGATGTCAGCGGTGCCGTTCATGAACGTGGTGATGGCGGTGCGTTCCGCGCCTGACAGAGGCTTGATGCGCGCAAGCTTGTCGACGAACAGCCGGTAACCCTTGTCCGTGGGGATCCGGCCGGCGCTGGTGTGGGGTTGCGTGATGTAGCCCTCCTCCTCCAACGCGGCCATGTCGTTGCGGACGGTGGCGGCCGAGACATCGAGCTTGTGCCGCTCCACGAGGGCCTTGGAGCCCACCGGCTCGCGGCTGGCCACGTAGTCGGTCACGATGGCCTTGAGGACTTCGAGCTTGCGGTCGTCGAACTTGCGGTCGTCTATCACGTCACCTCCAACACTTGCTGCAGCAGCCTACTCATTGGCACTCTCGTTTACCGAGTGCCAGTGTACCGCCCCTACGATGGGCATCATGACACTCGACTGGACCCCCGTGACCGACCGCGTCTTCATGACCACCGTGGAACCGCACCGTGTCAACATCGGGCTGATCGTCGGCGACACCGGGGCGATGCTGATCGACACCGGCAACTCGCCCGAGCAGGGCGCGGAGGTCCTGGCGTCGGCCACCGCGCTGGCCGGCGTCCCCGTGACTCACGTCCTCCTGACCCACGACCATCACGACCACGTCAACGGCCTGGCCGGCATGGGGGAGGTCATCTCGATCGCGCATGAGAAGCTCACGGCCGTTCCGGTCTCCCGCACGTTCTCGATGGCGCTGGCGGTGGATCTCGGCAACCTGCGGGTGGAGGCGCTGCACTTCGGCGAGGGCCACACCGACAACGACGTGCTGGTCTTCCTGCCCGGTGAGAACGTCGTCTTCGCCGGCGACCTCCTGGAGGAGGGCTCGGATCCGCAGATCGACGACCGGGGCTCGCTGAGCAACTGGCCCACCGTGCTCGACGGTGTCCTGGGCGCCGCGAACGCCACGACGCGCTTCGTGCCCGGCCATGGGGCCGTCGTCGACCGCGATTACGCGTTCATCCAGCGCGCCGAGATCGGCATGCTCTACGGCCAGACCGAGATGCTGATCCACCAGGGTACGAAGCTGGAGGACGCGGCGGCGGCCACGGAGTGGCCCTTCACCGCCGAGACGCTCGCCGTCGCCCTGCCGAAGGCCTATGCCGAGCTGAGTGCCAAGGGCATCGTGCCGAAGAGGCACCTGCCCCTGATCTGAGCGCGAACCTCAGATGATGGGCCAGTTCTGCTGGGCCACCATCCAACTCAGCGTGTCGCCGGCGACCAGCAGGCCGCCGCGCGAGCGCGAGGTGAGGCTGTAGTCCATGCCGTCGATCGTGCGGCTGATGCCGCCGTTCTCCACCACCATCAACGACCCCGCGAGATGGTCCCACGGGTGGAGGCTGGAGTAGAACATGAAGTCGAACGTGCCGTCGAGCACCGCCGGGTAGTCGAAGCAGCATGCGAAGTGGCTGCGCACCACGGGGCTCAGCTTGCCGTCGGCGTCGAAGCCGCGGAGCTTGCGCTTGGACGAGGCGCCCAGCGGCGGGCGGTCATGGCGCCGGCGTTCGATGGGGCCGCCGTTGAGCTGCACCCCGCCCCCCCGCTCGGCGACATAGGCTCGGCCGGTCTGCGGCTGCCAGATCCAGCCCCGGGTGGTGACGCCGCCGCGGACCTCGGCGAGGATGACGCCGTGTTCGTCGCGACCGTGCACGAAGTTCCGGGTGCCGTCGATGGGGTCGATGATGAAGGCATGGTCCGCGTTGCCCAGGCCCTTGAGGAGCGACGGGTCCGCGAAGACGGCCTCCTCCCCCACAACGACGGCGTTCGGGAAAGCGTCCTTCAGCCGGCGGGTGAGGTACACCTCGGATTCGTGGTCTGCGACGGTGACGAGGTCTCCGGGCTTCTTCTCGTTGACGTCGGTGTCGGCCAACAGCCTGAACCGCGGGGTGATGATCTCCGCAGCGGTCTCCTTGAGCAGGCCCAGAATGCCTTCGGTGTCCATGTCGCTACCTTAGTGGTCCGTCCGGGGTCAGGCGCCGAGGTGGTCCTGCGTGACGAAATCGATGAGGGTCTCCACCTTGGTGTTCAGTTGTGGCTCGAGGTCGCGCCAGCTGCTGACCCGCGCGAGGATCGCCTGCCAGCCGCGCGCGATGTCCGCCTGGTCCGCGTGCGGCAGGTTGAGGGCCTTGAGGGTGCCGAGTTTGAAGTCGACGTCGCGGGGCACCACCGGCCAGGCTTTGCGGCCGATGCGGGCCGGGCGGACGGCCTGCCAGATGTCGATGAACTCGTGCCCCTCGATGAGGACGACGTCGCGGTGGCCGGCGCGGTAGACCTCGGCCGCGATCCGCGACTCCTTCGAGCCGGGCACCAGGTGGTCGACCAGCACGCCCAGCCGACGACCGGGCTCGGGCCCGAAGTCCTGCACGATGCGCGGCAGGTCGTCGATGCCGCCGAGGTACTCGACCACGACGCCCACGTGCCGGAGGTCCTCCCCCCACACCTTCTCGATGAGCTCCGCGTCGTGGCGGCCCTCGACGTAGATGCGGCTGGGCAGCGCGACCTTGGCCTTGACGGGCTCCTGGCTCGCCCGGGAGCCGGAGGCGGTGTACTTGGGCTTAACCGGCCCTCCCCGCAGCGGGGCCCGGAGCGCGACGGGCTCGCCCTCCAGCAGGAAGCCGGGCCCGAACGGGGCGGAGCGGCGTTTGCCGTGCCGGTCCTCCAACACCACGAGGCCGTTCTCCCAGCCGACCACCGCGCCGCAGAAGTCGTCGAACTCGACCACCTGGTCGAGTTCGACGGCCACGTCACGGGTCTGCTTCAGATGGGCCCTCTGCCAGCCCGGTGCCAAGACGTCTCGCGCGTATCTGTCCACGGCGGACGACGCTATCAGCGCAACTCCACCTTCTTGTCGAACGACACCGAGGCCCAGACAATCGCCACTGCCGACAGCACCAGCATCGCCAGGAACATTCCGACGGGCACGACGCTCTGCTCCTCGATGGTGAAGATGTTGACCAGCCGGGCCTGGAAGCCCACCATCCCTGCTTCGTCGAAGACCATCTGCAAGGGGAGGAACGCGCCGAGGATGGCGGCAACCTGGCCGGCCACGTAGAACAGGAACCACACCAGGACGGGGCCACCGATGCCCATCTTGCTGCTCCAGGCCTCGCTGCCGACGGCCGCCGCGAAGTAGTACGACGCGAGCCAGACGAAGGGCCAGACCAGGATGAGCGCGATCAGCAGGACGATCACCCAGCCCGGGAGCATCCGCCCCATCGCGTCGAGCGCACCGGCGATGGCGTCGTTGACGCCCCCCACCGATCCGCCGCCCACCAGGGCGAAGGACACCGCGGCCAGATAGCCCAGCCCTGCGGAGACCACCAGGGCGATGACGCTCAACACGTAGGCGTAGAGCAACTTCACCCAGTAGATCGTCGAGCCCTTCACGGGGATGGCCCGGGTGAGGTACCCCGTCTTCGAGTAGGACGAGCGGTAGAAGTCGAAGCCGAGCCACACGGGCACCGCGGTGGGCACGGCGAACGCGCCGATGGCCGTGAGCACGGCGAAGAGGGTGTTGACGGGGGCCGGGAGGAGGACGGCGGCAAGGGTCGCCAGACCGACGACGAGCACCGCTCCCCCGACGATGATGAGGTACCAGCGCAGGGTGCGCCGAATCTCGTGCTTGATCAGTTTGCCGACCATCGGTAGACCTCCCGGAATAGCTGGTCAATGGACATGTTGCGCTCGGCCCGCAGGTCGTCGACCGAGCCGCTGAGCAGGATCTGCCCGTAACGCATGAACGCGAAGGAATCGAGGACGGGCTCGAGATCGTGGATGAGGTGGGTGGAGATCAGGACCAACGCGTCCTCCGGGAGATCCCGGACGATGGCGGCCAACAGGACTTCCCGAGCCGCGGGATCGACGCCGGAGATGGGTTCGTCCAGGAGGAAGACCTTCGCGTCACGCGACATGGCCAGCGCCACCTGGACCTTCTCCCGCATGCCCTTGGAGAGCGTGTTGAGTTTGCGGTGGGTGTCCAGCTGGAAGAATTTGAGCAGGTCGCGGCACTTTGCCTCGCTGAAATCAGCGAAGAAGTCCTTGAACATGCCCACGCAGCCGTCGATGGTGTCGTTGTCTGCCAGGAAGCTGGCGTCGGGCAGGAAGCTCACCATTGCCTTGGTGTCCGGCCCGATGGGGACGCCGTGCACACGGACCTCGCCGTCGTATTGCGTCAGTGCCCCGGCCAACACCTTCAACAGGGTGGTCTTGCCGGAGCCGTTCTCCCCGAGCAGCCCGACGATCTGGCCGCCCTCGAGCGAGAGGTTCAGGTCGTTGAGGGCAGGGAACGCGCCGTACTTCTTGGTCACGTGGGCGATCTGGATCGCCGGTGCTGTCATTCTTGGGCTCCTTCTGCGGGGACCGACCAGCGTCGGCCCAGTAGGTCGCGGGCGGCGGTGAGGCTCATGCCGAGCCCCTGGACCCGCCGCGCAAAGTCATCTGCCGCGCCCGCCGCGAGACCGAGGCGGGCCTGCTCGATGACGGCCGGGTCGTCGGTGACGAAACGGCCGGTGGTCCTTTCGGACCTGGTCATGCCCTGCCGCTCGAGTTCGGCGAGGGCGCGTTGGACGGTGTTGGGGTTCACCTTCAGCTCGCCAGCGAGGTCGCGGACCCCGGAGATCCGGGCCCCCGCTTCCCACTGGCCGGTGACGATGCGACGGATGAACTCGTCGACCAACTGAAGCCAGATAGGGCTGCTTGCGTCGAACTCCATCTCACCTCCCGTTGTCTCACTGTATTAGGTACTTAATACAGTAGCACAGAGGAGTCTCGAGGCTCAGGCTTCCTGAGTCGGTTGCGTCCGGGGTGAGGCCGGTGGCTCAGTACGCGCGGCGGCGTTCCTGGTAGCGGATGTCGCGGGCGAAGGAGTAGGCCACGAGCGCGACGGTGAGGCCGGTGCTCCACTGCACCACCGTGACGGGGACGACCGGCACGAGGGCCGTGACGGTGACAAGGGCCTGCAGGCCGCCGATGAGCCGGCGCGACTGCCTGAACGGCAACGGGAGGAGCCACTGCGGACGGAACCTGCCGCCCAACAGGAACAGATAGCGCGCGGCGCCCATCAGCAGGATCCAGGGGGCCAGCGGCACCAGGGCGAGGCTGAGCACGAGGAGCACCGCCGAATCGACCGCCACGTCCCAGCGGGCGCCGCGCTCGGTCACGGTGTTGGTGCGGCGCGCCACGGCGCCGTCCACGGCATCCAGCAACGCCGTCGGAAGCGCGACGAGGAACAGCGCCCAACTGCGCCCCGGCAGGTATCCGAGGTAGCCGAGCGCCACCAGCACTGCGCAGACGCCGCCGAGAGCAGCCCTGCCCAGCGTGATCCGGTCCGCCGGGGTCAGCCTCAGCTCCGTCACCCAGCGGCCCAGTCGCGCGGACCCAGGCGTGCTCATCGCCTGAGCCTAGCGGCGGCGCTCTGGCGGGTGGCTGCTTATGATGCAGAGGACGTCCAAGAAGGAGGCACCGTGGCCCCGATCGCTTTCGCTCATTGGCGCAGCCCCCAGACCAGCGGCGGCAACCGCTACGACGACGAGCTCATCGCGGGCCTGCCAGCCGCCGGGGTCGACCTCCGGGTCAGACCGGTGAAGGGGGCCTGGCCACTGCCCACGGATTGCGAGCGGCGTGCCCTCCTCCAGTTGCTCGCCACCGGCGACGAGTGGTTGGTCGACAACATCGTCGGTTCCGCGGCACCCGAGGCGATCATCGACGCCGTGGCAGAGGGCCGACGGGTGACGCTGCTGATGCACTACTTCCCCGCCGATGACCCGTCCCTGTCGTTGGAGGAGCGCGCCAAGCTGGGCGCGTCCGAGGGCCTGGCGGTCCGGGCGGCCAGCCGGTTGGTGGTCCCCAGCGCGTGGGCCGCCGCCGAGGTGGCCGGGCGCTATGGGCGCGCCGACGCCGTCGTGGCCCGGCCCGGGGTTTCGACGGGACCCGGGCCTGGGAAGTCAGCCGGAGCACCGTCGCTGCTGTGGCTCTCGCGGCTCACTCCGGGCAAGGACCCCATGACGTTCATCGAGGCGCTGGCCCACCTGCCGGACCTGGAGTGGACGGCGCGCCTCGTCGGCCCCGACGATGTGGACCCCACCCTCACGCGGTTGGTCGTCGCGCGGATCGCCGAGCTCGGCCTGGCTGGGCGCGTGTCCGTCACCGGAGCACGCAACGGCCCCGCCCTCGAGGCCGTGTGGACCGGCACCGATCTGCTCGTCCACACCTCGCGCGCCGAGATGTACGGCATGGTCGTGGCGGAGGCGGCGGCCCGCGGGATCCCCTCGATCGTGAGCGGCGGCACGGGGGCTGTCGAGGCGCAGACGAGCGGCGCGCAGTTCACCCCCGGCGACAGCGTCGGCCTGGCCGCGGAACTGCGCGCCTGGCTCACCGACGCCCACGTGCGCCGGCGTTGGCGGGCAGAGGCGCTGGCCGGCCGCGCTGGGATCCAGACGTGGTCCGACACCGTGGCGACAGTGGCCGCCGCTCTGCGCAGGTGACCTACCAGCGCAGTTGCTCGGGCGCGACGCGCGCGAGCACCCGCGCTTCGACGAATTCGACCACCGTGTAGGCGAGCAGGCCGAGCACGGTCACCACCACGACGGTGGCCCACAGCGACGTGTACTGGCTAGTGGCCGCGTCCACCGCCATCCGGTTGCCCAGCCCCGAGCCCGTGGCCAGCCATTCCGCCACCGTCGCCGCCAGCAGCGCGGTGGGGGCGGCGATCCGGGCCGAGGCGAAGAAGGCCGGCGCCATGGCGGGGAGTCGTCCGAGCCACAGGGTGCGCCCAGGGGAACTGTCGAACGTGGCGAAGACATCGGCCACCTGTCCCGGCAGCTGGCTGAGGCCGTAGAGGCACGCCACCATCGTCGGGAAGAACGTCATGATGGCCACCACCACGGCAGTGCCGAAGGCACCGCGGCCGAGCGCTGCCACCAGCAGGGGCGCGATGGCGATGATGGGCACGCACCGCAACGCCACGGCGACGGGGGTCAGCGCCTCGCGGGTACGGTCCGACAGCGAGAAGACCGCGGCCAACAACACCCCGGCGGCGAGGCCGGCGAAGTAGCCGGGCACCGCGACAGTCGCCGTCTCCGCCACGGCGTCGAGCAGCCCGGCCCTGTTGGCAGGGGCCTCCGGGCCGGCCACCAGCCACTCCCACACGTGCCAGGGCCGCTTCGCGAAGTAGGGATTGAGCCCCACGGCAGCGAAGCCGGCCGCCCACCCGCCGATCACCAGCACCGCGGCCACCAGGGCTCCCCCTGTCGACTCCAGCGCCCGGCGCCACCCGGGGCGGGGGCTCGCGTTCGACGGCGCGAGCAGGACGGGCGGCGTCTCCGGCGCGATCCGCCGGGCCAGGGCCGCCACCGCCTGGTACCCCAGCAGGGACACGGCCGTGGCCAGGAGCATCAGGGCCCAGAGGCCGTCGGTGTCCAGGCTGCGCAGCGCCAGGATGGACAGGACGCCGACACCGCGCTCGGCCCCGGTGAACTCGCCCACCAGTGCACCGAGGAACGCCGCGGGCACAGACGTCTGCAGCCCCGCCATGAGGTACGGCAACGCGGCCCGGGCACGCACGGTCACCAGCGTCACCCATCGGCCTCGGCCGTAGGTGGCGGTCAGGTCGAGCCAGGCGCTCGGCAGCGCACGGAGCCCCACCAGCAACGGGACCAGCGTCAGGTAGTAGACGGCCAGGGCCGCCAGCGTGATCTGGGGGCCGTCGTTCAGCCCGAACACCAGGCGCAGCAGCGGCCCCAGCGCCACCAGCGGGAGGCAGTAGACCACCAGCGCCAGTCGCAGCACGAGCCGCTCGGACCACGGGAGCAGCACCACCAGCAGCGCCAGCAGCACAGCGGCGCCGTTGCCGAGGAGGTAGCCCCACAGCGCCTCTCCCGACGTGTAGAGCAGCCCGCGTCCGTAGACGCCGGCGTTGGCCACCAGCTTCCCGACGATGCCCGACGGGGCGCCCAGGAGGTGCCGGCCGGCCAACAGCGTGCGCGCGAGCAGCTCCCACGCGGCCACCACGGCCACCCCGATCAGCACCCGACGGGCGAGGGCAGCCGGCCGGCCTCGGTCCGCCACGACCTCAGGCCTCTCCGTCGACCGACAGCAGGGCGCCGATCTCCTCCACGAGTTCGCGGAAGCGGTCAGAGCGCAGTTGTTCCGCAGTCCGGGGCCGGGCGAGGTCGACGGTGAGGTCGGCGACGATGGAGCCGGGGCGCGGTGACATGACGAGGACCCGATCCGCCAGCAGCACTGCCTCCGTGACGGAATGCGTCACGAGCAGCGTGGTGGTGCCGGTGTCTGACCACAGCGGCGGCAGTTCGATGTTGAGCCGGCGCCGCGTGAGCTCGTCGACGGCGCCGAACGGCTCGTCGAGGAGGAGGAGCCGCGGCTCGGTGATGAGGCACCTGGCGATGGCGGCGCGCTGACGCATGCCGCCGGACAGCTGCGCGGGCCGGGAGTGCTCGAACCCTTCGAGACCCACCATCCGCAGCAGCGCCAGCACGCGTTCGGGGTCTGCGGGTTGACGGGCGAGCTTCCGGGCGAGGGCGACGTTGCCCGCTGCCGTGCGCCAGGGCAGGAGGGACGCGTCCTGGAAGGCGATGGCGAGCTCACCCCGCCGTCGGATCTGTTGGGGGGCTTCCTCGCCCACCAGCACCGCACCGCCCGGGTCCGGCTGCTCCAGGCCGCCGAGGATGCGCAGCAGCGTGGACTTCCCGCAGCCGGAGGGGCCGACCAGAGCGGTGACGGTGCCGGCGGCGAGCGTGAGGTCGGTGGCGCCGAGGGCCACCAGTTCCCCGCGCGCGGTGTGGAACGTCTTGCACACCGCCCGGCAGGTCACCTGCGGTGCCGCCAGTGCGGGTTCTACGCTCACGCCGTGGGCCCGTCCTCGTAGATATCCTCAAGCAGGGAACGGTCCCAGAGCTCTGCGGTGGCCCCCTCGATGCCGAGGCTGTCGAAAAGGGCGAGGTTGTCGGTGATCTGCTCGTCCGAGAACCAGCCGAAGCCCGATTCGTCGGTGGCCTCGGAGAACATGATGTCCAGTTGGACCTCCGCCTGCTTGCGCTGGGTCTCCAGGTCCAGGCCGGCATCGGGGTAGGCCTTGACGGTGAGTTCCGCCGCGGCCTGCGGGTCGTCGCGGTACAGCTGCCAGCCCTGGAAGTCGGCCCGGAGCAGGCGCAGGATCTGATCGCGCTTCTCGGGATCCTCCAGGTTGGAGCGCAGCACGGTGTAGGTCTGGCTCATGGGGTTGTAGCCGAAGTCGGCCAGCAACATCGAATGGCCCTCCACTCCTTGCACCGCGAGGGCGACAGGGAGGTCGTTGTAGAAGCAGAAGAGCCCGTCGACCTGGTTGGCCGTCAGCACAGCGGGGTCGTACTGGCTGGGCACGAACTCCACCTGATCAGGCGTGAGCCCGTTGGTGGTGAGGAAGGAGTTCAAGCCCGGGGTGTCGGCCCCGGCAACGCCGATCCGTGCGCCGACGAGGTCCTCCGGCCGCTTCAACGGGGCCGTCGCCAGGGACAGGATGGTGCCCGGGAACTTCTGGTACTGCGCGCCGACGATCACGAGGTCCGCGCCCTCCGCATTGGATCTCGCCACACCGTCGGCTGCCGAAATGTTGACGAGGCTGCCGCCGCTGACGGTGTTGGCGTCTCCCGCGACGTTGGGGCCACCCGCAGCGAGCTGCACGTTGAGCCCTTCGGCCTCGAACAGGCCGCGCTCGCGGGCGAGGTAGGTCCCCCCGAACTGCACGGAGTGGGTCCAGGAGAGCTGGTAGACGACCTCCTCCAGGCTGCCCGCGGCGGGTTCGTCCCCTCCACAGCCCACGGCGCCGGCCACCGTGACGGCGCCGAAGGCGCCCAGCAGCGTGCGGCGCCTGATGATGGGAAAGGTCATGGCGTCCTCCTTGACGGGCCTCAGTCCAGCAGGTCGCGGATCACGCCATCGGCCAGGAGGCGGCCCGCCTGGGTCAACCGTAGCCTGGCGCCGTCGTCAGTCGCCAGGTTCGCGGCGACTACGGCAGACACGCGCGCCAGTTCGCTGGGTCGCAACACGTCCAGGGGCAGGCCCCCCGCCAGCCGCAGTTCGAGGAGGACCCGCTCGACGCGGCGGTCCTCGTCGGTCAGCACCTCGCGGGCGAGCGCAGGCGACTCCCCCGCCGTCAGCGACGCCGCGTAGCTGCGCGGGTGCTTGCGGTTCCAGAACCTGACTCCCCCCACGTGCGAATGGGCACCGGGGCCGATGCCCCACCAGTCGGCGCCCCTCCAGTAGGCGAGGTTGTGGCGACACTCGCCGCCCGGGCGCGCCCAGTTGCTCACCTCATAGTTGGCCAGGCCCAGCGCGGTGAGGGTCTCGTCGGCCACCAGGTACTTGTCCGCCAGGTCGTCGTCATCGGGCATCGGGATGTCGCCGCGGCGCACCTGCATCGCCAGGCGGGTGCCCTCCTCCACGATCAGCGAGTAGGCGCTGACGTGGTCTACAGGGGTGGCGGTCACCGCGTCGAGGCTGGCGCGCCAGTCGTCCATGGACTCGCCCGGGGTGCCGTAGATGAGGTCCAGCGAGATGTGGTCGAAGCCGGCGTCGCGTGCCCAGTGGGCGGCGTCCAGGCCCCGACGGGGGGTGTGGGTGCGCTGCAGCACCTGCAGCACGTGGGGCACCACGGACTGGAAGCCGAGCGAGAGGCGGGTGAAGCCGCCCGCGCGGAGGGTCTCCAGGTAGGCGGGACTGAGCGTGTCGGGGTTGGCCTCGGTGGTCACCTCGGCGTCCGGCGCGAGCCCGAACCTGTCGTCGATGGCGCGGAGCAGGCCGGTCAGCGCCTCAGCGGGCAGCATGGTGGGGGTGCCGCCGCCGAAGAAGACGGTCTGGACGGGCCGGGAATCGCCCAGGATGCGCTGGGCCAGGGCGAGTTCGGCGTGCGCGGCGCCCAGGTAGGTGTCCGGTGACAGGTCGCCCAGCTCGCTGGCGGTGTAGGTGTTGAAGTCGCAGTAGCCGCAGCGGGTGCGGCAGAACGGCACGTGGACGTACAGCGACAGGGGCGCGGTGGATGCCAGTGCGGATGCGGGGAGCGAACCGTCGGCCGGAGCCTGGTCGCCGTCAGGAAGCTGTGCCACCGCTACAGCTTAGGCGGCCCCGCTAGGTTGGGCCCGTGCCAACTCTCGCCCAACTCGTCGCCGACGGCTGCGGGCTGCCCTTCGCCGCGGCTGCCGACGACCTCCGCGAGGCGGTCACGACGCGTGGGGTCGCCGTCGTGGAGGCACCACCCGGCACCGGCAAGACGACGCTGGCGCCCGCCGTCGTGGCCGGCTGTGTGCGGGGACGCGTGGTGGTCACCCAGCCCCGTCGGGTGGCGGCCCGGGCGGCCGCGCGGCGCTTGGCCTCGCTGACGGCCACCGCGGTGGGCGAGGTGGCGGGCTTCACGGTGCGCGGCGAGCGGAAGGTGTCGCCTGCCACACGCGTGGAGATGGTCACGCCGGGCGTGTTGCTGCGCCGCCTGCTGCGGGATCCCTCCCTCGAAGGAGTGGGCGCGGTGATCCTCGACGAGGTGCACGAGCGCGGCCTCGACACGGACCTCTTGACGGGCCTCCTTGCGGAGGTGCGGGAGCTGCGCGAGGACCTCGCCGTCGTGGCGATGTCGGCGACCCTCGACGCCGCCGGGCTGGCCTCGCTGTTGGGCGGCGGGTCGCCGGCTCCGGTGGTCGGTGTGCCCGCGGTGCTGCATCCGCTGGAGGTGCGGTGGGCCGCCGGGCCGATGCCGCTCGACTCGCGGGGGACGTCGCGGGACTTCCTGGGGCACGTGGCGGGCACCGCCGAGCGGGCCTTCGCCGAGCTGCCCGCCGACGGCGACCTCCTGGTCTTCCTCCCCGGGGTGTGGGAGGTGCGCACCGTCGCGGAAGCGTTGCGCGGCCGGGTGGCCGCGGAGGTGCTGGAACTGCACGGGCAGGCGGGGGCCCGGGAACAGGACCGCGCGGTGGCGGGCCGCGGGCCCGGGGATCGGCCCCGGGTGGTGGTGTCGACGAACCTGGCCGAGTCGTCGTTGACGGTCAACAGCGTGCGCGCGGTGGTCGATGCGGGCCTCTCCCGGGAGCCCCGACGCGATTCCGGCCGTGGCATGTCGGGACTGGTCACGGTGCGCTGCGCGAGGTCGTCGGCGGACCAGCGTGCCGGGCGGGCCGCGCGCCAGGGGCCGGGCGTGGTGTGGCGCTGTTACGACGAGCGGACCTACACGGGGCTACGGGCCCAGGTCACGCCGGAGTCGCAGACCTCGGACCTCACCGGAGCCCTCCTGACGCTCGCGGCCTGGGGTGCGCCCCGTGGCGAGGCGTTGTCGCTGCCCAGCGCCTTCCCGGCCCTCGCGGTGGCGGAGGACGAGCACGTGTTGCGCTCGCTCGGCGCCGTGGACGACGACGGCCGGGTCACCGCGCACGGGCGCAGGCTGGCCGACATTCCCGCCGCGCCGCGATGGGCGCGGGCGCTGGTGGACGGCGCGCCCCAGGTCGGGAGCCGGGTTGCCGCCGAAATGGTGGCGGCCGTCGCACTCGACCTGGGCGGTGACCTCACCGTCGCGCTCCGAGGGCTGCGGCGCGGGGAGGCGCCGGAGTCGCGGCGCTGGCGGGCAGAGGCGGACCGCCTGGAGCGGCTGGTCGACGCCACGCCGGGCTCCGGTGGTCTCCCGGGGGCGGTGGTCGTGTTGGCCTACCCCGAGCGTGTCGCCCGCAAGGCGGGCGCCTCGCATCTGCTGGCCTCCGGCACACGCGCGGCCGCGCCACGGGAACTGGCGGAGCAGGAATGGTTGGCCGTGGCCGAGGTCACGCGCGCCGCCGGCGCCAGCGCGGCGGGCACTGGTGCTGTCGTCCGGTCCGGGGCGCCGATCGACGAGCGGACCGCGCGGGCGGCGGCCGCCCACCTGCTGCTGGACGAAGTGCGCGGCACGCTGGTCGACGGCCGGCTGAGGGCCCGCAGGGTGACAGCGCTCGGCGCGATCGAACTCACGTCCACGCCGGTGTCCGCCGGAGAGTTGGGGCCCGAGGCCGTGCGGCAGGTGATCGAGGAGAAGGGGCTGGCTGTCATCGGCTGGTCGGAGACCGCAGACCGGCTCCGGCGGCGCCTCGCCTTCCTCCACCGGCGGTTGGGCGCAGCGTGGCCCGACGTGTCGGACGCGGCGCTGCTGACCCGCCTCGACGAATGGCTCGGCCTCGAACTGGCCGACGCCGCCCGCACCGGTCGCCTCTCGGGGATCAGCCTCACCGCCCCGCTGCGCCGGCTGGTGCCGTGGCGGGAAGCCACCCGCCTCGACGAACTCGCTCCCGAGCGGCTCGCCGTGCCGAGCGGCTCCACCATCCGGTTGGACTACCCGGCCCACGACGACGACGCGGCGGTGGTCTGCGCGGTGAAGCTCCAGGAGTGCTTCGGGTTGGCGGAGTCGCCCACGATCGCGGCAGGCCGGGCCCGCGTCCTGTTCCATCTGCTGTCCCCCGCCGGCAGGCCGCTGGCGGTCACCGACGACCTGGCGTCGTTCTGGTCCGGCCCCTACGCGCAGGTGCGCGGTGAGATGCGGGGCCGGTACCCCAAGCACCCGTGGCCGGAGGATCCGTGGACCGCCCAGGCCACGTCGCGTACGAAGCGGCGCAGCTGACGGGTGAGTGAGGTTCACTCGTTCTCCGCGAACCCTCAGGGCGCGGGCTTATTTGGCGCTGGATTCCCCGGTGGACAGTGCGGCGACGAATGCCTCCTGGGGGACCTCGACGCGACCCACCATCTTCATCCGCTTCTTGCCTTCCTTCTGCTTCTCGAGCAGCTTGCGCTTGCGCGAGATGTCGCCGCCGTAGCACTTGGCCAGGACGTCCTTGCGGATGGCGCGGATGGTTTCACGGGCGATGACGCGCGAGCCGATGGCGGCCTGGATGGGCACCTCGAACTGCTGCCTCGGGATGAGTTCCTTGAGCTTGGCCACCATGGCCAGGCCGTAGGTGTACGCCTTGTCCTTGTGCACGATCGCCGAGAAGGCGTCCACCGGGTCGCCGTGCAGCAGGATGTCGACCTTCACCAGTTCGGAGGTCTCCTCGCCGGCGGGGTCGTAGTCGAGGGACGCGTAGCCCTTGGTGCGTGACTTCAAGGCGTCGAAGAAGTCGAAGACGATCTCGGCCAGGGGCAGCTTGTAGCGCAGTTCGACGCGGTCCTCGCTGAGGTAGTCGAGGCCCAGTTGGACCCCCCGTCGGTTCTGGCACAGCTCGATGATGGTGCCCAGGTACTCGGCCGGGGTGAGGATGGTGCCGCGCACCACCGGCTCGTAGACGTCGGCGATCTTGCCCGTGGGGTATTCGGAGGGGTTGGTCACGGTGTGCTCGGACCCGTCCTCCATCACCACGCGGTAGACCACGTTGGGGGCGGTCGAGATGAGCGAGAGGTTGAACTCGCGCTCCAGCCGTTCGCGGACGATCTCCATGTGCAGCAGGCCCAGGAAGCCGATGCGGAAACCAAAGCCGAGCGCGCCGGAGGTTTCGGGCTCGTAGGTGAGGGCCGCGTCGTTGAGTTGGAGCTTCTCCAGGGCCTCGCGCAGTTCGTTGAACTCGTCGCCGTCCACCGGGTAGAGACCGGCGTAGACCATGGGGTTGGGGTGCCGGTAGCCGCCCAGGTCCTGGGTGGCGGGCCGCGCCTCGAGCGTCACGGTGTCGCCGACGCGGGATTGGCGCACGTCCTTCACGCCCGTGATGAGGTAGCCCACCTCACCGACGCCGATGGCGTCCGACTTCACGGGATCCGGCGAGATGACGCCCACCTCGAGCAGTTCGTGGGTGCCCAGGGTGGACATCATGCGGATGCGTTGACGGAAGCCGAGTTCGCCGTCGACCACCCGGACGTAGGTCACCACACCGCGGTAGGTGTCGTAGACCGAGTCGAAGATGAGGGCCCGCGCAGGAGCGTCGGGGTCGCCGACGGGGGCGGGGATCAACTCGACGACCGCGTCGAGGAGCTCGGGCACGCCCACACCGGTCTTGCCGGAAACCATGAGCACGTCAGAGGGGTCACAGCCGATGATGCCGGCGATCTCCGCGGCGTACTTCTCCGGGTTGGCGTTGGGCAGGTCGATCTTGTTCAGCACCGGGATGACCTGCAGGTCCGCCTCGATGGCCAGGTACAGGTTGGCCAGCGTCTGCGCCTCGATGCCTTGGGCGGCGTCGACCAACAGGATGGCGCCCTCGCAGGCGGCCAGCGACCGCGAGACTTCGTAGGTGAAGTCCACGTGGCCAGGGGTGTCGATCATGTTGAGGATGTACTCCTCACCATTCTTCGTCCACGGCATGCGCACGGCCTGCGACTTGATGGTGATGCCGCGCTCGCGCTCGATGTCCATGCGGTCGAGGTACTGGGCCCGCATCTGCCGGCCGTCGACGACCTTGGTCAGCTGCAGCATGCGGTCGGCCAAGGTGGACTTGCCGTGGTCGATGTGCGCGATGATGCAGAAGTTCCGGATGATTGCCGGATCGGTCTTGCCTGGTCGGGGTGCGGGCATCAACATTCCTCGTTGGTGGACAGAGACAGGCCATCATCTCACGGAGTGCGGGACGTTGAACAATGCGACCGATTTGGCCCGCGCCGCAGAACTCAGGTAGGGTTGAGCGTCGCGTGCAAACGCATGACCGAGTACACCCCCCTTTAATCCGTAAAGAGGCCTGCCCCGTGGCGAATATCAAGTCCCAGATCAAGCGCAACAAGACCAACGAGATCTCCCGTCTCCGTAACAAGGCGGTCAAGTCCGAACTGCGCACCCACCTCCGCAACGTCCGCTCCGCCGTCACCGAGGGCGAGTCTGAGAAGGCTGCCGAGCTCCTCGTCGTGGCCAACCGCGCGCTCGACCGCGCCGTGAGCAAGGGCGTCATCCACAAGAACCAGGCTGCCAACCGCAAGTCGCGCATCGCGACTGCCGTCAACGCCATCTGATCCAGCACTTCTAGCTGCTGTTTGATTCCTCAACAGCGCCTTGGCCCTCGGTCGTCAAGGCGCTGTTTTGCGTACCCTGAGGCGGTGCAGCGTCAGCGACGACGCTGCTGCAGCACGCCCAACACCATGCGCTCGAGCGCGAACGCAGCGTCCGTGGCGGCGCCCTTGACCTCCGCGTCACCGCGGGCGATGAGCCGGATGGCCTCCGCCACCCCACCCACCTGCCAGGTGTTCGACGCCCTGGCGTAATCCTTGAGCTTGAACGGGGGCACCCCGATCTCGCGGGCCAGGTCTGCGCCGCGCAGCCGGCTGTTCTGCGCATCGAGATACTTCGCCAACCCGCGGAACGAACTGGCCACCGCACTGGTGATCAGCACAGGTGCCACGCCGGTCTCCAGCGCCCAGCGCAACCGCTCCATGGCGAGGGTGGCGTTGCCGGCGACCACCGCATCGGCCACCGCGAAACCGGAGACCTCTGCCCGGCCCGCGAAGTAGCGGCGCACCAGGGCCGCGTCGATCTCGTTGGCACCCGAATCAGCGATGAGTTGATCGATGGCCGAGGCCAGGGCCCGCAGGTCATGGCCCACGGCCGCCACCAGTTCCTCGGCCGCATCAGCCTGCATCCGGATGCGCTGCCGCTTGGCTTCCGCCGCGACGAAACCGGGCACTTCCCAGGGCTTGAGGGCCGCTACCGTCTCCACCGGCACCTTGGCCTTCTTCAACTTGTCGATGAGGCCCTTGCCCTTCACACCGCCGGGGTGCAGCAGGATGAGGCAGAGTTCCTCCGGCGGGTTGGACGCGGCGGCCACCAGCTGGTCCACCACCGACGCCGGGGTGGAGCCCACGTCGTCGATCACCGCCAGCGTGTGGCTGGAGAAGAGCGAGCCGCCGATCACCTCCGAGAGCATGGAATCCTCAAGCTCCGTGGCGTGGATCTCGTTGATCCCCGCCTCAGGATGCGCGGCCAACGCCCTGGACCTGATCTCGGCCACGGCGCGCTGCGCCAGCAGCTGTTCCGGACCGGAGATGAGGATGGCCGTGCCGAACGGGGACGAAGTCATGCCTCTGATCCTGCCAGGCTCGTGCGACATTGTCGCGGTGCGGAGCTCGTCGTCATCACTAGACTCGGGTCTGTTCCGCTCAGTGAGGAGTTCTTCCATGAATCAGCCCGTCCGCTTCGGTATCTTCGGTGCCGCCGGCATCACGCCCCAGGCCCTGATCACACCGGCCCAGGCGAATCGCGACGTCGAGTTGTACGCCGTCGCAGCCCGCGACCGGGGCCGGGCTGAGAGCTTCGCCGCCGAACACCACATCGGGCACGTGCATGACTCGTACGAGGCGCTGCTGGCAGATCCCAACGTCGATGCGGTCTACATCCCGCTGCCCAACTCCGAGCACGGCAAGTGGACCGTGGCCGCGTTGGACGCCGGCAAGCACGTGCTGGTGGAGAAGCCGTTCGCGTCGAACGCCGACGAGGCGGAGGAGGTCGCCCGCCGGGCCGCAGGCTCCGACCGCGTCGTCATGGAGGGCTTCCACTACCGCTACCACCGGCTCATGGCGGAGACGCTGAAGCTCATCGCCGACGGCGCCATCGGCGACCTCGTGGAGGCCGAGGCACACTTCGACATCAATCTGCCGGACCGCTCCAACATCCGCTACAACCAGTCCCTCGCGGGGGGCGCCACGATGGATCTCGGCTGCTACAGCCTCCACTTCGTGCGCAGCGTGGTGGGCGAAGAGCCGGAGGTCGTCTCCGCGGAAGCCAGGCCGTCGGACGATCCGCGGCTCGACGAGGCACTCAGCGCGGAACTGAGGTTCCCGGGCGGCGTCACGGGCCGCATCTCCAGCTCGCTGCTGGAGGACGAGGAGCGCCAGACCTGCATCATCACCGGCACGAAGGGTGTCATCCAGGTGGAGGGCTTCGTGAAACCCCAGGACGGCAACACCCTCACGCTGACCAACGACGCGGGAGTGACGACCGTGGAGGTGCCCACCCAGCCCACGAGTTACGCGGCCCAGTTGGCCGTGTTCGTCGACGCGGTCCGCAACGGCACCCCGGTGCTGACCGGCCCAGACGATTCGGTGGCGATGATGCGGGCCATCGATGCCATGTACCGCGCCGCCGGCCTGGAGCCGCGGGAGACCACCGTCTAGGGCAACCCCCTCATCCCGCTCCCGCCGCGGTCCGGATCGTCAGCTTCTCCCCCACCAACGCCACGGCGATGGAGCCCTGGGTGTCAGTTCGGACGATCTCCATCCCGTGGGAGCGGGCCAGGTCCATGGCGCTGACGCTCGGGTGACCGTAGGAGTTGCCCTCCCCGGCGCTCGCCACCGCCAGCGCCGCACCGGAAGCCGCGAAGAAGCGCGGCTCCTGGCGGGAGGAGCCGTGATGCGGCAGCTTCAGCACGTGCGCCTCGAGGTCCACGCCGAGTTGTGCCGCTGCCCGCAGCGCGACACCCTGACCGGCCGGCTCCGCGTCCCCCGCGAGCAGCACCCGCAGGGAGCCGCTGGAGCCGACCCCGACGACGGAGGCGTCGTTCTCCGCGGAACCCTCCCCCTCGGCCTCCGCGACGGCAGCCCCAGCGGGTTCCCACACGGACGCGGTGCGCCACGTCACGTCGCCGACCTCCAGCACCTCGCCCGGCGTCGCTGAGCGCACCTCGGTGCCGGTTTCGCGCGCGATGTCCTCCAGCCACGGTGGGTGGGGACCAGAGCGGACCAGAACCAGTGACGGCCGGTAGCGGGCGATCAGCGCCTCCGCGCCCCCGACATGGTCCGCGTGGTAGTGGGTCAGGATCAGTAGGGGGATGGCCTCGACCTGCAGCGACTCCAGGCAGCTCACCGTGGCCGGCGGTTCCGGCCCGGCATCGATCACGACGGCCGCGCCTCCGCGGGCGTTGAGAACCGTGGCGTCGCCCTGGCCCACGTCGCAGAAGACCGCCTGCCATTCGCCCGGCCAGCCCAGCGGCACCGGCCGCACGAGGGCCAGCGCCACGAAGAGGCTGATGAACCCGACGCCGCCCCATCGGTGGCGGAGGGCCCGCAGCAGCACCACGGCGAGTGCGGCGGAGCCGAGCGTGATCAGAGCGACACCCAGGGCCGAGCCCTTCCATGTCCAGGATGCGGTGGGCAGAGCCGAGCCGAATTCCGCGAGCCACAGGATGGGCTGCGCGCACCAGCCGGCCAGCCAGCCGGGGCCGGCCGCCAGCCATGGCAGTGGGCACAGCAGTGCAGCGGCGAAGCCGAGGACGGTGGTGGGGCCGACGAAGGGTCCGGCCAGCACGTTGGTGAGGACCCCGACGACCGAGACCTGGTCGCTCAGCGCCGTGATGATCGGCTGCGTGGCAAGTTGGGCTGCGAGGGGCACCGCAAGCGCTTCCGCCGCCCATCGGGGAGCCCACCGCGAGATGGCCGCGACGAAGAGGGGCCCCAGCAGGACGATGCCGGCGCAGGCGGAGGCGGACAGGGCGAAGCCGATGGAACGCGCCATCCACGGGTCGAGCCACACCAGGATGAGCACCGCCACGCAGAGCGAGCGGATGGTGCGCCGGCCCGCACCCACACCGATCGCTGCCAACGCCACCAACCCCATGGCCGCGGCGCGGTAGACCGAGGGCTCCTGGCCGCAGATCAACACGAAGGCCACCACTCCGCCGAGCGCTGCCACCCGTACGCTCCACCCCCGCAGACCCAGCCCGCGCACCGCGGCGAGAACCACGCTGAGCATCAAGGTGAGGTTGGCGCCCGAGACCGCCATGAGGTGCGTCAGAGCGGTGACCTGGAACTGGTCACGCATCGCCGCGTCCACTGCCGAAGTGTCACCCACCACCAGGGACGGGACCAGCGCGCGCTGGCGGGGCGGCGAGTGCGCCACGGCGTCGCGCAACCCCTGCCGCATGGCGTTGACGGCTCTGTCGACGATGCCGGGCCCGGTCACTTCGGAGCCGATCTCACGCAGGCTGAGGACCGCAACGGCGGCGTCGTCCGGCTCCGGGGCACGCAGTCGGGCACGCACCTCGTACGTGCCGCCGGCGGTCAGCCCCAGCAACTCCTGGGACACCGCACCGCTCGCGAGGATGACGACGGGCACCTTCGACTCCACCCGCTTCTGCCTGGCCTCCGCCCAGATCAGTTCGGCGTGGCCGATCACGACGCCCTCAGCCGGCTGCGCCTCGGCAAGGAGCTTCAACCGCACCGTACCGATCGCCCCGTCGGCAGCGAGCTCAGCAACGGGCGACGCGTGCCGCTGCCAGCTCTGCACCCCGGACATCAGCAGGGTCACGGTGAAGGTCGCGATGATCATCGCTGTCCAGGCGCGACGTCCGCGCACGGCCACCACCGCCAGCAGAAGGAGACCGACGAAGGCCGCGATGACTGCTTCCCGCTCGGGCCGCCAGCCGGACGAGCCGAGCCACGCCGCCCCCCACGTGGCCAGGGCCAGCGGAGCCAGCCGCCAGTCATGAGTCACCCTCCCCAGCCCTTCCACACCGTCAGGAGCCGATGGTGACCAGCGGCTGGAGCTTCTGGAAGGTCTTCGGGCCGATGCCGCTGATCTCCTGCAGTTCCTCCACAGAAGTGAAGGGCCCATGCTCGTCACGCCAGCCGATGATTGCGCCGGCGGTCACCGGGCCGACTCCGGGAAGCGACTCGAGCTCACCAGCAGTGGCCGTGTTCAGGTCCACCACTCCCCCTGCCGCCGCACCGCCAGCAGCCCCCGCGGGCGGAGGCTCGGCGCCCACCAGGTCGCCCTTGGGCTTCCCGACGGTACCGATGACGATCTGCATTCCGTCGGACACCTGGGCGGCGAGGTTGAGTTCGGCCGGGTCAGCGTCGGCAGCCAGACCACCGGCTGCGAGGATGGCGTCCTCGACGATGGTGCCCTCCGGCAGCTCGACGACGCCGGGCTCAGCGACCGCTCCGGCAACGTGGACCCGCAGCATCTTCACCGGGGCGGGCGACGACGGTTCCACCGGGGCCGCGCTGACCGTGACGGGCGCAATGGGCACTTCCGTCGCCGCACTGCGACCGAGAGCAGCGACGGCCACCCCCACGCCGCAGAGGAGGAGCACGGCGACGACCACCAGGTGCTTGACGGTCAACGTGGGCACCCGGCTCGTGGTGGCCACCGGTGTCGGCCCGGCTGACGCGGGTGAGGTGCGCTCAGCCGGAAGCGGCGGCGACAGGAGGGGAGGCTCCGGCACCGGAGGTTCGGGGAGGCCACGCCGGGGCGCGCCAAGAGAGGGCCTGCCGGCGCTCACGTAGGCGAGCCGGGCGCGGGCCATCTCCTCCGCATCGGTGTGCTGCATACCTCCATGGTGGTCAGAACCAGGTTCGAATCACCACGGGATGTCCTCCCTGTGGACAAGTACTGCCAGAGGCCTCGAGCCCCCTGACCCGGGCGCAGCGCGCCCGGGTCAGGGGTGGGAACTACTTGCCCGGGACGAGGCTCAGCATCTTGGGCAGACGGGCGATGACCTTGACGATCTCGCGGCCGGCCAGCGAGCGCTGGACCGCATCGTCGGCGAGGGCCGAAGCGAGGGCGTCCTCCTCCGTGATGTCGGCCGGAACCTCGAGCTTGCCGCGCACCTTGCCCTGGATCTGGACCACCATCGTGACGGTGTCGTCGACGGTGAGGGCGGGATCAGCCGTGGGCCAGGCGCTGTTGGCGACCGACGGGGGCTGGCCGAGCAGCTCCCACATCTCCTCCGCCACATACGGCGACACGACGCTCAGCGCCTGGGCGACGAATTCGACGGCCTCCCGCACTGCGGGGTCAGCGCCGCCGGCGCCGGAATCGATCGTCTTGCGGGTGGCGTTGACCAGCTCCATGGTGCGCGCGACAGCCACGTTGAAGCGGCCACCGTCGAGCAGTTGGGTGATCTCCGTGATGGCCTTGTGGGTGGCCTTGCGCAGCTGCGGGTCACCCTGCGTGAAGTCGACGCCCGGCTGGGAGTCGACGTCTGCGGCCAGGCGGTACGCGCGCTGGAGGAACTTCAGGCTGGAGCCCGGCGAGACCTCGGCCCAGTCGATGTCGTCCTCCGGCGGGCCGGCGAAGATCATCGTGAGACGCACGGCGTCCACGCCGAACTCGTCGATCTGCTTACCCAGGTCGACGCCGTTGCCGAGCGACTTGCTCATCGCCCTGCCCTCGTTGATGACCTGGCCCTGGTTCAGCAGGCGCAGCATGGGCTCGTCGAACGAGACCAGCCCCATGTCGCGCAGCACCTTCGAGAAGAACCGCATGTACAGCAGGTGCAGGATGGCGTGCTCGACGCCGCCCACGTACTGCGCCACCGGCATCCACTTCGCCACGTCTTCAGGGTTGAAGGGGCCCTCGGTGTATCCGGGTGAGCAGTAGCGGAAGTAGTACCAGGACGAGTCGACGAACGTGTCCATCGTGTCGGTGTCGCGCTTCGCGGGTCCACCACAGGTGGGGCACTCGGTGTTGACCCAGTCAGTGGCCGACGCCAGCGGAGAGGTGCCCTTGGGTGCCAACGCGGAGCCGCGCAGATCCGGCAGCCGGACCGGCAGCTGCTCGTCGGGGACCGGTACCTCGCCACACTTCTCGCAGTGGATCACCGGGATGGGGCAGCCCCAGAAGCGCTGGCGCGACAGCAGCCAGTCGCGCAGGCGGAACTGGACTGTGCCGGTTCCCCTGCCCTCGGCCTCAAGCTGCTCCGTGATGCGGGCGACGCCGGAGGCCTTGTCCGTGAGACCGTTCAGCACGCCCGAGTTGAGGTAGGCCCCGTCGCCGACGGTGGCGATGCCGGTCTCTTCAGGGTTGGTGCCGTCGACATCGAGCACGGTGCGCACCGGCAGCCCGAACTTGCGCGCGAAATCGAGGTCGCGCTGGTCGTGGGCCGGCACGGCCATGATCGCGCCGGTGCCGTAATCGGCCAGCACGTAATCTGCGGCCCAGATCGGCACCTGCTCGCCGTTGACAGGGTTGATGGCGTGGACGCCGAGCCACACGCCGCTCTTCTCGTTCTCCGTGGACTGGCGCTGGATCTCCGTGGTGCGCTTCACCTGCTCGACGTACGCCTCGAACGCTGGTCGCTGCTCGTCGGTCACCAGCTCTGCGGCGAGTTCGCCGTCGGGGGCCACCACCATGAACGTCGCGCCGAACAGCGTGTCCGGACGCGTCGTGAACACGGTGATGGGCTTCTCACGACCCTCGACGGTGAAGTCGACGTGCGCGCCCTCGGATCGGCCGATCCAGTTGCGCTGCATGGCCAGCACGTGATCCGGCCAGCCGTCCTCGAGCAGCGACATGTCGTCGAGGAGTTCCTGGGCGTAGTCCGTGGTCTTGAAGTACCACTGGTTGAGCTTGCGCTTGGTGACCTCGGACTTGCAGCGCTCGCAGCGGCCGTCGATGACCTGCTCGTTGGCCAGCACCGTCTGGTCCTGCGGGCACCAGTTGACGAAGGAGTCCTTGCGGTAGGCGAGTCCCCGCTCGTAGAAGCGGTTGAACAGCCACTGCGTCCAGCGGTAGTACTCCTCGTCCGAGGTGTGGAGGCGCCGTGACCAGTCGAGGCTCAGGCCGTAGCGCTTGAAGGAGCGCACCTGGGTCTCGATGTTGTTGTACGTCCAGGTGGCGGGGTGCGCATCTGCCTTGATGGCCGCGTTCTCCGCGGGCAGCCCGAACGAGTCCCAGCCGATGGGGTGCATGACGTCGTAGCCGCGCAACCGCCAGTAGCGGGAGACGACATCGCCCATCGCATAAGCCTCGGCGTGGCCCATGTGGAGGTCGCCGGAGGGGTACGGGAACATGTCCAGGACGTAGCGACGTTCGCGGCTGCCGTCATCCAGCGGCCGGAAGGTCTCGTCCTCCTCCCAGAATGCCTGCCACTTCTCCTGGGCCTGCACCTTGTCGTACTGCACAGCCTCTTGGCTCACGACTCTCTCCTGATTGCACAACGAATTCCCGCGCCGAGACGGCGCGGAGACTCACTATATCGCCAGGAACGCATCCACCTCGGCGGCGGTCGGGGGCTGCGCGCCCTTGCGGGTGCAGACGATCGCGGCGGCGGCGGTGCCCCTGTCCAGGGCACCGGCCACGTCGTCGGGGTGGTGGGCGTAGGCGGAGAGGAAACCCGCCATGAAGGTGTCGCCCGCGCCCACGGTGTCGATGACGCCGACGGAGTGGCCCGGCACGCGTACCACTCTGCCGTCCGGCTTGACCGCGGCGGCCCCATCCGGGCCGAGCGTGACGATGAACATGGCCAGGTCGTGTTCCTCTGCCCACGCTCCCGCGTAGGCCAGCGGGTCCGAGTCGTCGTCGACCAACCAGGCGATGTCCTCGTCGCTGGCCTTGACGATGCCCCCGTTGCGCCCCACGGCCGTCATCAGGTCTGAAACCAGCCCGAAGTACTCGGCGCGGTCAGGCAGCGTGGAGGGGCGCACATTGATGTCGAAGCTGACGGCCGCCTCGGTGCCGCGCACGAAGTCGAGGACGTGCTTGGCGCCTGGGCCGATGACCGAGCCGATGGAGCCGAAGTGCAGCCAGTCCTGCGGGGCGACGGTGGGGAACTCGTCCCAGCGCCAGTTGAAGTTCGACGTCTGGTCGAAGTGGAAGAAGTAGCTGGCCTTCCCCTCCACGTCGAGGGAAACCACGGCAACCGACGTCGCTTCATCGGTGGGGACCGCCAGGTCCAGTTGCACCCCTGCCGTCTGCAGGTGGCTGCGCAGTTGGCGACCGAAGGAATCCGAACTCAGGCGACCCAGGAAGTGGACGTCCTCCCCCAGCTTGGCCAGTGCGGTGGCCGTGTTGAACGGGCCGCCACCGGACCGGGCGATCCACCGGCTCTCGGCTGGGGAAAGCTGTTCTTCCGGCATCAGATCAATGAGGGCTTCGCCACACACCACAAAACGCATGGCCGCAATCTACGCCACCGGCCACCGGGCCGTCGCGCCGACCTCAGCATTCGGTTATCCACAAGGAAGCGGGTCCGTGGTGATCCCGGAAGCCCGCTGACCACAGTGATGCCATGCACACGCTTCCTGTCCTCCGCGGCACCACCCGTGCCGACCTGCTGGCCCTCCCGTCTTTCATGTTCGGTTTCCACCCCTCTGACTCCGTCGTCCTGCTCGGGATGCAGGGGAAGGTGGTGAGCTTCTCCTCACGCCTCGAGGCGAAATGGTTCCGCACCCACTTCGACCGGGTGGCGGACCAGATGTTGAACGTCACCTCCCACATCGACGGCGTCAGGTTCATCCTGCTCGGCTATTCGAAGGATCTGGACCTGGCCTGGGCATCGGTCATGGAACTGGCAGACGTCCTCGGCGCCGAGCGGGTGGCAGAGGCCCTGGTGACCGACGGCTCGCACTACTGGTCCCTCACAGACGATGAGGGGCCCGTGGCCTACGACTTCGACGCCAGCCCGGTGGCCGCCCACGCCGTCTACAACGGCGTGAGCATCTACGCCTCGCGGGAGGAGGCGGTGGCCCCGGTCCAGACGTGGGAGCCGCCCGCTCAGAGCGAGGTCGACCGGGCCCTTGCCGAGATCGCCGGGTTCTCCGAAACCGAGGGCCTGGCCCGTCTCGAGGCACTGGCCGAAGCCCAGACCCCGTTGGAAGTGCAGGAGGGCCTGATGCTCGCCTGCCTGCTGGATGACGAGGACCGCTCCGCTGCCCTGACCACCCGGCTGAACACGTCCACCGCGGAGGTCATCTGGCACAACCTCCTCGCTGCCCGCCGCGTGACACCGAGCTTCGCCCAGCCGACGGTGGTCGCTCTGCTGGGCATCGCCTCATGGTTGTCCGGGCACGGCGCGCAGGCCACAGCGTGCATCGAGCAGATGGCCACCCTCAACCCCACCCATCCCATCGGGATGCTCCTGGCGAGCGTCCACCAGCACGGCATCCCGCCCCAGAGATGGGACGAATAGGTTTCACCCGGGCAAGTACGCTGCCCTCATGAGCAACGCGCAGTGGCCCCCGCCGCCGGGCAACGGGAACAACTCACCGTGGGCGAGCCAGGACCCGTCCTGGCGCCCGACGCAGTTCCATGATGCACAGGGCAGGGACCCCCGGCAGCCGTTCGGGCAGCAGCCGCCGGCGCCGCCGTCGTACGAAGATCTCCAGCCTCCCAAGCGCCCCCGGTCCACACTCTTCATCGTGCTGGGCGTGGTGGCCGTGATCGCGGTCGTCATCGTGGGAATGCAGTTCCTGGGAGCAGCCTCCCCGGAGAGCGGGGCCAGCCCCTCTGCGGCTGCCACGGCAGAACCCAGCCCTGAGCGCACGGGCAACTTCATCCCGTTCGAGGGCAACGGGGACGGCATCTTCGAGATCGTCGGCTACTCCTGGAACGGCGACCAGCTGGACCTGCGCATCCGCGTCGAGGTGGAGCAGGGCGACTACGCCTTCGCCATCTTCGCGTTCACGAACGAGACGAGGCTGAGCTACGACCCCGTCGACATGCGGGCCTTCAGCGCGCGGGAGGGCCAGCCCTATGAGGGCACGGTCACCTTCATCATGCCGAGAGCGGATTCCACCATCGTGTTGACCACGCCCTCCGGACGGGTGGCCCTCAACGCTCTGCCGGTGAAGGGCTGAAGTCAGCCTGGGCGCGCAGGCGTTCCTCCACCGCGTCGGGATGATCCTTCGACAACAGCGTGACACCGGAGACGGCGATGGCGCCGGTCACGATCATGCCCAGCACCGGGCCGGCGCCCATCCCGATGCCCTCGCCGAGCACCACCAGGCCGAACACGACGGCGACGAACGGGTCCACCGTCGTCATGGTGCCGACGGTGATCTCGGCCGGGCCGGAGGCGTAGCCCTGCTGGATCATCCAGGCGCCCAGGATGTAGCACAGCAGCATCATGGCGGCGGTGGCCAGGAACTGCCAGCTTCCGAAGCTCTGGTCGTGCTTCTGGATGAGGTTCATCGCGGCTTTCATGAAGCCCGAGGCCAGACCGTAGAAGATGGCGCCCACAGAGGACCACAGGATGGCCTTCGCCCAGGCCACCGCCCGGGTGGCGAAGAAGGACAGGGCCGCGCACAGCACGCAGACCACCACGAAGGACCACAGCATCGCCGGGAAGCTGAACTGCTTCTCCCCCGTCGCGTACTGCGACGAGAAGATGGTGAAGCCCACCACGCCCAGCACCGTCACACCGACGGCGCCCCACAGCTTGGCGTTGATCTTGTGCTTGTGGATCTTCGAGGCGAGCAGTACCGACCACGGCACGGCCAGGATGCCCACCGGCTGCACCACCGACACCGGGGCGAACGTCAGGGCCGTCAGGTGGATCGCCGCGCCGGCGAAGACCAGGCCCAGGCCGATGACCCATTTCGGGACGGTGAAGAGCTTCAGCAGGCCCTTCAGCGACAACCTGTTGGAGGAGGTGACCGCATCCGCGTCGAACTGGCTCTTGACCCCCAGACTCTGCAGGATGGCACCGCTGGCGAACAGGAACGAGCCGCACACCTGCATGGCGATGGCCAGGTAAATCACGAGGGTCCCTTCGGTCGGGTCAGACCTTCAGATTATCCGACGTAGACGACCACCTTGTCGCCCTCCTTGGCCGCATCGAACAGTGCCTCCACCGCGGCCCTGTCGCGCACGTTGACGCAGCCGTGGGAGGAGCCGTTGTAGCCGCGGGCGGCGAAGTCGCTGGAGTAGTGGACGGCCTGTCCCCCGCTGAAGAACAGCGCGAACGGCATCTTCGAGCCGTAGAGCTTGCTGACGTGGTTGCGCGACTTCCAGCCCACGGAGAACGTGCCCTCGCGCGTGGGCGTCAGTTCGGAGCCGAACCGCACGTCCATCGACATCTTGACCTCACCGTCGACGACCCAGGCGAGCTTCCGCTGCGTCTTGGAGATGCAGATCACCCGGCCCTGGAGGCAGCGGTCGTCCAGGGTCAGTTTGGCCTCCGCGGGGGCGGCCACCACATTGTTGAGCTGATCGACGGTGGGCTCGTGCGTCATCGACGCGAGGCGGTCCAGCGTGCGCTGGTCCACCTCACCGGTCACCGGGATCTCCCGCTTGGTCTGGAAGCCGGTGACCGCCTCGGCCGTCTTGGGCCCGTACTGGCCGTCGACGAGTCCGAGGTACCACTCGAGCTGCTTCAGGCGGGCCTGGAGGTCCTTGACCTGATCCCCGGTGCTGCCTGTCTTCAGGAGGGCTGGCCCCGGCTTCAGCACGTTGTGCATCTCGTCTGCGGTGGGCATGCGCGTCATATCGACAAGTCGATCCCATGTCACCTGGTCGACCTCTCCCGTGCCGGGGAGGCCACGCTTCACCTGGAAGCCCTCCACGGCGAGCCGCGTCGCGTCGCCGTAGTCGCTGGTGATCTTCCCCGACATCCAGTTCAGCTGGAGGAGCCGGTGCTGCAGTTCCCGCACCTGTTCCGAGTCGTCTCCGGGCGCCAGCAGGGGCGGCACCGTCGGCACCACCTCCGGCGTCTCTGAGGTCTCCGGCTCAGCGGTGGGCTGAGGGACCTCGACAGACGGCTGGGGCTCGGCGCTCGGCGCGGTGGTCGGCTCAGCGGCCGGCACGGACGGGACGACGCTCGGCTTCGCCGGGACGACGACCGGTTCCGCCGTGGGCGTCACGTCGGGCAGGACCACGGGCTCGTCGGTGACCGCGCCTGCTCCGGGATTGGCGACGGTGGGCGCCGGCCCGGCCTGGGGCGCGAGCGCTTCCGGCGCGCACGCAGCGGCGAAGAGGCTGAGGGCGGCAACGACGCCGATGGCGAAGCGCCGGGCACTGGGCACGGAGAACATGGTGAACCTCACAGGGGGAAGAGCGGTTCGTACGCGTGCATCGTATGACGCGGAGGGGCGGGTCTCGGTGTGACACGCGAAGCGGCGGTGCATGGAGTGCTCCTGTCGGACGGGTTTCTCATCCGTATTACGCCTCAGTGCGGTCGTCGGTTGCCCGCACTTCAGGATTCGAGCGACCTGATCACCCGCAGGATCTCGTGGCGGAGGGGAACCGCCCGCTCCGCGAAGCCACGCTGCACTGCCGCGTAGCGGGCCCGCCCCTCTGCCGTCTCGACGGCGATGGGCTCGTAGCCCCAGTCTGCGAGGTCGTAGGCGGAGGCCTGCATGTCCACCTCGCGGATGTCGCGCGCCAGGAGATAGGCCTCGAACAGCAGCTCGGAACCCACTGCGGGAGAGAGTTTGCCGGCCCAGCGGTAGAGGTCCATGTTCACGTGGAGGCAACCCGGTTGGTCCAGGTCAGGCTGCGTCTCACGCGTCGGTTGCAGCACGTTGAGCGGCCGGGCGGGCTCGGTGAAGAAGCGGAACGCGTCGAAATGCGTGCAGCGGCAGCCCACCTCCTCCACGATCCGGGCCACCTCCGCCGGGTCGAAGCGCAGCTTCAGATAGGGGTGCCGCGTCTGGCCCTCCTGCAGCCTGTAGACCATCGCCCACTCGTGCATCCCGAAGCACCCGAACCGGGGGGCCTTGTCCGCCGCGGCAGCCAGGAGGCGGTGGGCCGTTTCGACCGTGCCGCCCCGCTTGGCCAGGAAGGACGCTGCGTCGAGCACGGTCACCCGTCCCGTCGTTGCATAGAACTGACGCTCCGCGAAAGCCTCTCCCCCGGCCAGGCCGACGCCGGCACCCGGATGCCACTGCGCCAGGTGGCTGGGCCTCAGGTTGTAGTACTGGAACAGGAAGTCGTCGACGGGGTGCTTGAGGCCGCGTTCCCGCCGCCGCACCACCTCCGCCAGTTCGGCGGTGACGCGCCCGCGGTGGATTTCGGCGCGCTCCCGCCATTCAGCGGCCTCCAGCACCCTCACGGATGACCTTTCAGGGCCTTGCGTCGCTGACGCCATTCAGGCAGCAACCGGTCCATCCCGGCGACGAAGCGTGGGCCGTGGCCGCGTTCGACGAGGTGCATCAACTCGTGCACGACGACGTACTCCAGCGCGGTGGGGGGGTGCTCCGCGAGCGCGGTGTTGAAGGTGATGGCGGCCGTGCGGACGTTGCACGTGCCCCAGCGCGAGGTCATGCGCCGCAGCTTCACCGTGGCGTGCCGGCGTCCGACCTGCGGTTCCCAGAGTGCGAACAGGCCAGGCAGGGCGGCCCGGAGTTCGCGCCGGTAGAGGTTCTCCAGCCCTCGTCTGCGGGCGTCCTCATCCGGACCGGACAGCACGAGGACGCCGTCCTCCAACCGGGCGCCCGCCTTGGCCGACTCGTCAGTGCGCACCTCATGCCACCGGCCCCAGAGCCTGGCGCGCCCGCCATCGGTCAACGGTTCCTCCGGCGGGTGGGCGAGCCGGACCTGTTGCCTGGCCTTGAGCAGCCAACGCTCGTGGCTGCGCACGAACTCCGTGACCGTCTCCTCCGCCAACCCCAGTGGGACTGAAATCTTCACCACGCCGTCGGGAGGGACCACCCGCATCCGCAGGCTCTTGATGGGCTTGTACGTCACCTCAGCTGACACGCTGCCCACTTGGAGCAGCGAGGCGTGGGGACGTCGAGGAGTCATGCCCACATCGTAGGAGGGCGTCGGGACATTTCCTCGCACAGCACCCCGACACCCCTGTTGTCCACCGACATTTCCGCGAGACGCCACCGCGCTGGAGAGTGTGGGGATTATCCTGCCCCGATTGCGTGTTCAGGGCCAGATGGTTGCAGACTAGGGGGGTGTCCCCCGAACTCATCGTGCTAGCGCTTGTCGTTATCACCGCACTTGCCTTCGACTTCACGAACGGCTTCCACGACACGGGCAACGCGATGGCTACGTCGATCGCCACCAAGGCCCTCTCCCCCAAGGTTGCGGTTGCATTGTCGGCCGTCCTGAACCTGGTGGGAGCCTTCCTGTCCGTGGAGGTCGCCCTGACCGTCACCAACGCCGTGGTCAACATCCAGGACTCCAGCGGCGCGCCGCGCCCGGAGCTGATCGGCGACGGCGGCATGTCGCTGCTGCTGATCATCCTGGCCGGCCTGGTGGGTGCCATCGTCTGGAACCTGCTCACCTGGCTGTTGGGCCTGCCGTCGAGCTCATCGCACGCGCTGTTCGGCGGGCTGATCGGCGCCACCATGGCCGGGCTCGGCGTGAGCGGCGTCAAGTGGGCCGGCGACGGCACGAAGCTCGACGGGGTGATCGGCAAGGTCGTGTTGCCCGCCCTGTTGTCGCCGGCCATCGCCATCGCCGTCGCCTCCGTGGGCACGTGGCTCGTGTACCGCATCACCCAGGGGGTTGCGGAGAAGTACCGCGAGAGCGGGTTCCGCTGGGGACAGATCGGTTCCGCGTCGCTCGTCTCCCTGGCGCACGGCACCAATGACGCGCAGAAGACCATGGGCGTCATCACGCTGGCACTGATCGCCACCGGCACCTGGACGGACCTCACAGCGGTGCCGCTGTGGGTCAAGGTGGCGTGTGCGCTGGCCATCGCGCTGGGCACCTACATCGGCGGATGGCGCATCATCCGGACGCTCGGCAAGGGCCTGGTCGAGATCAGCGCACCTCAGGGCATGGCCGCGGAGTCGTCCTCCGCGGCGGTCATCCTGGCCTCCAGCCACCTGGGCTTCGCCCTGTCCACCACCCACGTCGCCACCGGCTCCATCCTCGGCTCCGGCCTCGGCAAGCGCGCGAAGGTCAACTGGTCGGTGGCCGGTCGCATGCTGATGGCCTGGGCCATCACGCTGCCCGCCGCGGGCATCGTCGGCGCCGCCATGTGGTTCGTCGGTCACAGTCTGGGCGGCCTGTTCGGCTCCATCGTGATCTTCCTCATCCTGGCGATCGCCTCCGGGTGGATGTACCTCCATTCCCAGAAGTCGAGGGTCGACCACAAGAACGTCAACGACGAATGGGTCGAGGACGTCACCCAGCGGCAGCTGCCTGAGCAGCCCGCCGGGCCCCACCGCCGGGTCAGGAGCAAGGCATGAACAACCTCTGGCTGGCCCTTGAGGGCGCATCGCAGGTCCTGCTCGCGGGTCTCCTGCTCGGCGCCGGTCTCCCGGCCGTCTTCTCGCTCGGCATCAGGGCCCTGTCCTACGGCGCCCACCAGAACGTGGACGACCACACACCCCACCCCCTCGCCAAAGTGGTGGCGGGATTCGCGTTCGGCGTCGTCATCGTCGCCATCGTCCTGGGGATCAGCGTGATCGTGTCGCACGGCATGGGCTACCGGCTGAGCTTCGACAACATCTACCCGATGTTCGTGCCCAAGTAGTTCCACCCCTGAGGGGGTTTGGCCCGGCGGTCGTGCGAACAAGACTGGAACGCATGAGTGATCTGCACGCAATCACCAAGGCAGCTGAGGCAAAGACGATGGACGAGGGTGCATTCCCCGCCCAGAGCCAGACACCCCCCGGGCTCACGACCGAGATGACGCCCCTCCCGGACCACGGCGAGGAGGGCTGGATCGGCCGTGACCGGTTGCATGGCCTGAAGGCCCTCATCACCGGCGGCGATTCGGGCATCGGGCGGGCCGTGGCCATCGCGTACGCCCGCGAAGGCGCCGACGTGGCGTTGAGCTACCTGCCCGAGGAGCAGTCCGATGCCGAGGACGTGAAGAAGCTGGTCGAGGACGCCGGCCGCACGTGCGTCCTGCTTCCGGGAGACATCACCGAAGAGGCGATCGCCCGCAAGGTGGTCGACGACGCCGCCCGCCAACTGGGTGGGCTCAACATCCTGGTCAACAACGCAGGCTTCCAGTGGGCCCGGCGCGACGGCGGTCTGGCAGACCTGAAGACCGACGAGATGGACCGGACCTTCAAGACCAACCTCTACGCCATGTTCTGGCTGTCCCAGCAGGCGCTGGGCTACCTCGACAAGGGCGACTGCATCATCAACGTGAGCTCCATCCAGGCCTACGACCCTTCAGTGGATCTCATCGATTACGCGGCCACCAAGGCTGCCATCAACAACTACACGGTCAACCTGGCGGCCGAGCTCGGGCCCAGGGGGATCCGCGTGAACTCTGTGGCCCCGGGCCCGATCTGGACGCCGCTGCAGCCGGCCACCAAGAAGGCCGAGGAGATGCCGAAGTTCGGGCTCAACACTCCCCTCGGGCGCCCGGGTCAGCCCTCCGAGATGGCCGGCGCCTTCGTCTTCCTGGCCAGCCCGCTCGAGGCGTCGTACGTCTCCGGGACCGTGCTGGGAGTCACGGGCGGCCGCCCCGTCTTCTAGGCGGGCAGCGGGCAGGTCCGCTCCCGGCGCACACGAAGCACCAGTGCACCGGCGAGCAGCAGGATCGAAGCACCTGCCAGGAAGCGCTGCACCGGGGCGAAGTACTGCAGGGCCCCGGTGTAGCCGAGTGCGATCAGCACCAGCTTGTTGCAGACCGGGCAGCCCACCGCGAAGAAGCTGACGAAGGCCCCGGCGGCACCCAGCTTCCCACCCCGTTCGGCGTCGGCCGAGTCCTTGCGCGCAACGTAGGTGGCGGCGACGAGTCCGGCGAGGACCGAGGTCACGAGGAGCACGGGCCAAGCCCATGCCGTCGGCGGGATCTCGCGTCCGAAGACCGGGTTCGGGATCAGAGCGGTAGGGATGGCCACGACGAGCACGGTGGCCACCGCGGTGGCCACCGCGAAGAACCACCGCCGAGCCGGCCAGGTGGCCAACTCGGCGGTGAAGGTTCGCGGCCCGCTCTGGAGCTGGAACGGGAGGGTCACTGGACCTCCGCGCCGGCCTTCTGCTTGGCGATCTCAGCCTGGACCTCGTCCATGTCGAGCGCCTCGACGGCCTCGATCAGTTCCTCGAGCGCCGCGCCGGGCAGCGCGCCAGCCTGGGAGAACACGATGACGTTGTCGCGGAAGGCCATGAGCGTGGGGATCGACATGATCTCGAAGCCGGCGGCGAGCTCGCGCTGCGCTTCGGTGTCGACCTTGCCGAAGACGATGTCGGGGTGCTTCTCCGAAGCCTCCTCGAAGATGGGGCCGAACTGGCGGCAGGGGCCGCACCAGGCAGCCCAGAAGTCGAGGAGGACGATGCCGTTGTCGGCGATGGTCTGCTCGAGGTTTTCCTTGGTGATCTCAACGGTTGCCATGCTCCGATCGTATACCCCCACTGGTATCCGAGGCGAATCTGTCCGCTGACGACGAAACCTCGCCCCGAGAACGCCCAAGGCGAAGACTGGAGACAATGAGGTATGCCTGAATGGTTGGCCGCCGGCACCGCCGGTCTTGTCTCGGGGGGCGCGCTCCTTCTCGATAGCGTCATCGCGTGGTTCATATCCGTCCCCTCCCGCGTCATGGCGGTGGTGATGTCGTTCGGCGCCGGGGCGCTGATTTCCGCGCTCTCGTCCGAACTCGTCCAGGAAGCGATGGACCAAGTGGAGTGGTCGCCACCATCCTCGGCTTCTTGAGTGGCGCGTTGGCCTTCGTCGGCTTGAACGTTCTGCTCGCGCGCCATGGCGCACGCCACCGCAAACGTTCGGGCAATCAACAACCAGCGGCCGATGAAGACAGCGGTGCGGGCATTGCCATCGGTGCGCTCGTCGCCGGGGTTCCTGAATCGATGGTCCTTGGGCTGAGCTTTCTCACGGGCGGTGGGCTCAGTGTCCCGATCCTCGCGGCCGTCTTCATCTCTCCGACATCCCCGAGGGACTCTCCAGCACGGCAGTGATGAAGAACGCTGGTCGGTCTCCCCGCTACGTCTTCGGAATCTGGACCGGCATCGCCTTCGCCTCAGGCCTTGCAGCCTTGGCCGGATACGTCCCCCTTGATGGCGCCAGCCCGATCACAATCGCGTTCGTCAACGCCCTGGCTGCGGGAGCGATCCTCGCGATGATCACCGACACCATGATCCCAGAAGCCTTCGAGGAAGCTTCCCTGTATTCGGGCTTGGTGGCCAGCTTGGGCTTCCTCGCCGCGTTCACGCTCCACTCCCTCGGCGGCTGAATCAGAACGTGCCTCGGACACCATGGCGCGCGGTTTCCGTGGCTGCGGTCGGGGCCACGCCCACGAACTCGGCCCTTCGCCATCACCTTCGCAGACCGCGTGCCCGCGGCCGGCACCCACCACTAGAAACGCCACTTACACCGAGAATCGGACAGTCCCCTCTCAAGGGAGCCTCCGACCGACTCCGAGACCGAGGAATCGACACCCTCCCCAGCATCAAAGCCGAACAACAGAACTAGACTCGAAACTGTCCACTCTTCGACCGCCGGAACTGACCAGAGTTCCAGTGCCGTCGACATGGCTGCCTCTTGCGTGTCCGCCGAAGCTCCAGATCTACCCGCGCGGTTCAACCAATTGCCCATGACAGCCGCCCAGCCTCGATCAAGCTTCGGCTTTCACATCCAACGGTTGCGGTCATTTGACGTCCGAGCGTTCTTGGGACAGCCGGAACACCCATCCAGACGAGCGCGGCGAAGGCAATGGCGCGAATCGATAAGCCTACGGTCCGAAACCGTTCTCTCAATCACGCTCGTCATCAAGTTCCAGCGCGACGGTGACGTATGAATGCGGAGGCAACTCAACACTCAGCCCACCTTGGCACGGCTGGATGCCGTCGAAACTGCGAGGGGATACGGCCGCAGGGGCCTCCGGCGTGTTGTGCCCGTTGAGGCTCTCCGCAGTCAGGATGCGCGCGGACCATCCTCGGACCGCGCGTCCACGAAGGTCGAGTGACAAGGATTGGGAGTCGACGTGGCTGAGGTTGGAGAGCGATAGCAGTGCCTCAGCACCGCGGATCGATGCAGATGCTGAGATGAGGGGCAACTCGGTGCCATCGCTCCGCACCGTCGGAAGCTTCGTGGGGAAGTGAACATCAAGGGCTGCGGCATCGTGGTGTCCCACGCCCATCTCGAAGACGTGGTAGGTCGGAGTCAGGACGAGGGCGCCCGACTCGGCATCTGTCAGCAGCATCGCTTGGAGGACGTTGACAGTCTGCGCGATGTTAGCCATCACCACGCGGTCCGCATGCTGATGGAAGATATCGAGATGCACACTCGCGACCAGCGCATCCCTCAAGGTGTTCTGCTGATACAGGAACCCCGGGTGTGTGCCTTCCTCAACTTCCCACCACGTGCCCCATTCATCGACCACAAGCCCAACCTGCTGACCCGGGTCATAACGGTCCATGACGGTGCTGTGTCGCTTTATCAGAACATCCATGTGCCTCGCCCTTGCCAGAGCGAGATACCACTCGTCCTCACCGAATTGCGTCGCGTGGCCAGGAGCCGACCTATCTCCGGTGCGTGTGTAGTTGTGCAGCGATATGGCTTGGAACGGCAGGTTCGAACCGTTCGAGCACGAGACGCACCCCAGCGCCTTCATCAGTTCCTCAGTCCAGGCGTAATCATCTTCGTTGGCGCCGGCGGCGATGCGATACAGATGGTTGTCACCGTGGTTGCGCAAGAATGTGGAATACTGACGCGCCAAATCGGCATAGGCTTGGGCCCTCATGTTCCCGCCACAGCCCCAAGCCTCGTTTCCGATACCCCAAAAAGGCACATCCCACGCTTCTTCTCGGCCGTTCTGTCGCCGGAGCTTGGCCATCGGGGAGTCATCGTCGCGGGTCAGGTACTCAACCCAATCGCTCATCTCCTGGACCGTTCCGGAACCGACATTGCCATTGATGTACGCATCGGATCCGAGCATCTCGCAGAGATCCATGAACTCATGTGTACCGAAGGAGTTGTCCTCGACAACGTCTCCCCAGTGCGCATTCACCATCCGCGGCCGTTCGTGCCTGACTCCGATCCCGTCGCGCCAATGATAATAATCTGCGAAGCATCCTCCCGGCCAACGAAGATTTGGAATCTTTAGGGCCCGCAGTGCATCGACCACGTCCTGGCGGATGCCGCGCGTGTTCGGGATGCTGGAATCCTCTCCTACCCAGAAACCACCGTAGATGCACCTCCCGAGGTGCTCGGCAAAGTGGCCATAGATGTGCCTCGAAATGACGGGGCCGGGAAGGTCGAGGTTGATGACGGCCTTGATCGTAGACATGATTTCCTTGAATTGTTCAATCAAACAGCATTTTGGGGAGGTTTTGTACGGATGGGATCGGGTGTGTTGCGGGAAACAGGGGGATCTAGCCCTTCACCGCCCCGCCAAGCATCCCTGAGACGACGTACTTCTGAGCGAAGAGGTAAAACGCGACTGCTGGAAGCGTGAACATGAAGCCCACCGCCATGATCGTCTGGATCGCCGTCCCCTGCTCGCCGACGAAGCCGGCCAAACCCACCGATGCCGGTTGCAGCGACTTGTCAAAGATGAACGTGACGGCGAAGACGTACTCGTTCCATGCGTGGAAGAAGGAGATCACAGCGGCTGCAGCAATCGAGGGGGCCATGATCGGGACGTTGATGCGCAACAGCGTCTGGAACGGGCTGCACCCGTCGACTCGTGCAGATTCCTCCAATTCTCGGGGCACTCCGTCAATGGCTCCTTTGAGCACCAGCGCGACGATCGGCAACACGAACGCGGTGTTCGCCAGAACCAGTCCGGTCAACGAGTCCAGCAGGTCGAAGCGGCGATACAGGGAGAACAGCGGGACCACCATGAGTGCCTCCGGCAGCATCTGCGTCATCAGCAGCAGAAGGCCCAGCAGCAGCTTCCCTCGGAACGTAAAGCGGGACAGCGCATAAGCCAGTGGAATTCCCAGCACGATCGACAGCGTTGTGGTGCCAGCCGCAACCACCGCGCTGTTGCGCAGCCACATGAGGGTCGGGCCCTCCTGGAGGGCGCGCACGAAGACGCCGAATCGGGAGAGGTCCGGCACCATGTTAGGCCGTGCGGCGAAGAGACCCGCATCGCTGGTCAATGCGGTCGTGAACATCCAGTACAGGGGGAAGACCGCCACTCCCATCACCACGATGACACCTACGATGCGTGCGTACAGACCAAGCTTGGAAGTCCTCATGAGCTGGCACCTCGTTCCGCGGCTCGGCTGACGGCACGACTTCCGACGACGACGATTAATGCCATCGCAATTCCTACCATTCCGATCGCGGCGGCGTCTCCCAGCCGCTGGGCGTCGAACGCCTTTGAGTACAGGTCAATCACCAGGGTGCGCGTGCTGCCCAATGGGCCGCCACGCGTCATCAGCCAGATCAGCTCGAAACGACGCAGAGACCATATCGTCATCAGAAGCGCGACGAGGCCGACTGTCGGTTTAACGACCTGCCAGGTGACTACACGAAACACCCACCACCGGTTGGCACGATCGAGTTGCGCCGCCTCCTTCAACTCAACAGGGACCGCCTGAAGAGCTGACAGGATGACGACGGCAACGAAGGGGAACAACTGCCACATGGTGGTGGCCAGGATCGCAGGCAGAGCAAGTTGGGGATTGTCGAGTACGCCGCTCGGCCCGACGTCCACGCCCACAGCCCTGAGGGCCCGAGTCACGATCCCGTACTGGGGATTCATCATCCAAGTGGCGATGAGGGCCGTGGCGATGCCCGGGGCTGCCCACGGGATAGTCACCACTGCTCTAGCAATTCCACGTCCTGGGAGTTTGGCGTTCAGCAGTAGGGCCACGGCAAAACCGAGACCGACCGTCCCAACGACGCAGGCCACGACATAGACCAGCGTGGTCCACAGCGTCTTCTGGAAGTCAGGGCTGCCGAAAATCCTGGCGTAGTTGTCCAGACCAACCCATGTGCCACCCGAAGGATTGAGCAAGCTCGTGCGGGTGAAACTCAGATACACCTGTTGTGCGAGTGGAATGGCTTGGAAGATGAAGATGTAGGCGGCGGCGGGCAACAAGAAGAAATACGGAGTCCACTTGCTGCCCATCGCCGCCCCTCTCCGCCTCGGTCGGATATCGGCCATCTCAGCCCACGAGCTCCTCGGCCTGCGTCTGGGCCCTGTCCATGGCTTCGGCCATGGTCTGCTCACCTTGGAGGGAGGCGATGACCTCGGTCACAACGATCTTCCGGATCTCAGCAGTGTCTGGGCCGAAACCGACCACGATGTGCGGCGCGCTCGAGTTCGTCAACTCATCGAATACGGTGAGGAACGGAGTCTCCTTGAGTTGCTCTTCGCTGCGCTCGGTGACCGTCGCCATGCTCGCCGCCCCAAGGGCCTCCTGCAGTGCGACCTGGTTCTCGTCCTGCAACATCCAGTTGACGAAGTCCATCGCCGCGTCCTTGTTCTCACTATTCGCGTTGATGACGATGGGCGCCATGATCGCGCCCTGAGCACGGACGGGGAAGGGAATCGGGGCCACGCTGAATTCCCGATCGGGATTCATGCCACGCATCGCGACCGTGTAGCCGCCGTTATTGAGCTCCATGCCCACTTTGCCCTGGGCAAACATCTTGCGGAAGGTCGCCGCGTCAGCTCCCTTCGGGATCACGTTCGCGTCGTAGAGCGCCTGATAGGCCTCCAAGCCTTCGACATTCTTGGGATTGTTGAGCGTCAAGTTCTCGCCATCAGACCACTGCCCACCAAAGCCGTAGACGTAGTTGAAGATGTCCTGCCAGACCCCAGCTTCCTCGGCCTGGGTCTGGCGGAAGGCGAGCCCGTAGACATCACCCTGCGTCAGTTCCTGCGCGAGCGTGAAGAACTCCTCGTAGGTTGTCGGCGGCTCGGGGATGAGGTCCGTGTTGTAGTAGAGGACGTAGTTGGATGTGTCATGGATCACTCCATAGCGGGTCCCGTCGACGAACATGTACTGATCCGGGCCGGGCTGCAAGCCCAATTCGTCGGCGTCGATCTTCTCATCAAGCGGCTCGAGTAGCCCTGCAGCTGCCGCTGAGGTGAACTCCGGCATGTCGAAACGGATCAGGTCGGGCCCCTCCCCGCCACCCATCTGGGTCAGCACCGTTTGGCCAAATGTTGGGAAAGGCACCGCCGCCGGCTCGATGGTGACCCAGTCCTGACTCTCGTTGTAGGCGTCAATTCGCTCTTGGAGCCGAGGTCCCAGCCCAGGATCGCCGAACGTCGATGCGGCATAGGTGATCGTGACCGGGGCCTTCTCCTCGCCAGCAGCTGAATTCCCGTCGTCCGCGGCCTCGGTGGACGAACAGGCTGTCAGCGCCAGCCCCGAAACCAGCAGAGTGGCCAACCCGCTGAGGGCGCCTCGTCGTGTAGCAATGCGAACCATCAATACTCCCTTGTAGATGGATGGTGAGAGCGTGCGCTCATGCATAAGATACTAAATAATTACTAATGTGCAAACTCATGATCGTTGGCACTACGCTGATCGCATGAGGATCTATCCCGGGCGCGGGTTGCATGGCGAAGTCGTCAGACGACTCGGCCTGAGCATCATTCGAGGCGCCTACGTGCCCGGCGATATCATCAACATCGAAGCGCTCGAGCCCGAGTTCGGTGTGAGCAAGACGGCGATCCGGGAGGCTGTGCGCGTCCTCGGGGCCAAGGGGCTCGTCGACTCCCGCCCGAGGCGCGGAACCTTCGTCCGTGAGCGGGCCGCATGGGATCTGCTAGACAGCGACATTATGCAGTGGCGCCGCGAGGCGCAGACAGATGCCGACCAACTCTTGAGTGATCTGTCCGAGCTGCGGGACACCATTGAGCCCGCCGCCGCCAAGCTAGCGGCCACACGCCACACTCCGGAAGACTTGGCTGCGCTCTGGTCAGCCTTCGAAGCCTTCGCCTCAGCAGGGGACGATGTAGCTCAACTCATCGCTGCCGATCTGGATTTCCACCGCTTGCTACTCCAGGCCACTCATAACGAACTGTTCGTACGTCTCGATGTCGTGGTGACGCACGCTCTGGAGGCCCGTAACCGTATCCAGCACCACCCTGAGGCACGCTGGATGGATCCGGTACCCGATCATCTAGCTGTACTCGAAGCTGTGGCGGCCAGAGATCCCCAGGGGGCGGAACGAGCCATGCAATACGCATTGAGGGAGTCCGACGAAGATCTGCGCTCCGGCGAGCCTCCGTTCGGCGACGCCGACCACGGGAAGGGAATGACCATTTTCCGTAATCCCGCGTGACCCCGCGCAGTCGCGCCTGTCAAGGACGACTGCGGCCTCTATGGGACGAAGAGCCGGTGGATTGGACTGAACTGTTGGCATCGCAGGGGCCAACCCTCATCACTGCACTCGTGGGCGTCGCGGGCATCATCGGCACGACCCGGAGCGCACGGCATCAAGCCAAGAGCCAGAGCGTCGAGGCACTTCGCGCCGAGCAGCGCACGACCTACGCCGAGGGGTTGGTCACCGCCTACGCCGCCGCTGACCTCCTGCCTCAGTGGGACTACGACATCATGTTGGACTGGACAACGTCCTTCGACAATGAAGCGTTGGCGGCCCACCAGCAAGAGGCCGCTAGGATCGCTGGCCGATGTGCCCTCCTGGGCGACGACGACGTCAGGTTCACATCAGCGCACCTGTTGCTTACCATGGCAGGGACGCGCCGGATCATGGCCCTGCCATTCATCGCCAACGAAGCAGGCAGCAAGGAACGCCAACTCATCACAGAAGCTGCGGACGGCTTCCGCGAGGCTGCGCAGGCCGACATCAACCGAACAGACCGCAAGCTAGCTGCGCGCTGGCGTCGGTTCCGCCACTGGTGGGCCGACAGGCACGAGCGACGCGCTCACAAGAACCTCGACCCCGGACCGACCGCCGAAGACGCCGATATCCTCGAAGCTCCCGACCGGGGCGACCCACCGTTCTAGCGCCACAACGTACCCCCGACGTACCCCGCGAAACACGAAACCCGCGTCTGGCCTAGCCAAACGCAGGTTCATTTGTGGAGCTAAGGGGATTCGAACCCCTGGCCTCTTCCATGCCATGGAAGCGCGCTACCAACTGCGCCATAGCCCCGGTGTCACTTTCGCGACTGCCGCCCTTCGGCGACTCGAAAAACTCTAGCGCATGCGCCGAGAGAACTACAAATCAGCGAGTTGACTCACGTTAGAAGCCCGCGTGGGGTGATTCGTTGACTCATCTCAAGATGCCCGCGTAGCGGCACCCTGAGAGGATGGAGTTGACGATGGCGCAGCGCAAGGCGATCACAGCGACCCAAGCGAAGGCGTGGCCGAAGGCCACCAAGGCTGAGAAGGCTGCGATCCTGGACGCGGTGGTCCAGGTCACCGGCTGGCACCGCGATCATGCCCGCAAGATGCTGCGACGCGCTGCGAGCGGCCACTTGCCCGAGCCCCGCAAGCCACGAGAGACGACACGACGCTACGACACTCAGGTCACCGAGGCGTTGGTGCGGTGCTGGGCCATGCTCGACGGGATCGCCTCGAAACGTCTCGCCGCTGCCTTGCCACGGTTGCTGACCGCGTTGGAGCGTCTCGACCGACTCGACATGACCACCCAGGTCCGCGACCAATAACTGCAGATGTCACCGGCCAAGATGGGTCGTCACCTGAAGCCGTATCGTCAAGGCCTCATCGCCGGCAAAGGCATCGCTCACACCAAACCCGGTTCCCTGTTGAAGTCCTCGATCCCGCTGAAGACATGGGCCGAGTGGAACAACACCACCCCGGGTTCATCGAGATCGACCACGTCGGCCACGAAGGCGGCGACAACAACGGCGCCTTCCACTACAGCCTCAACGGGGACTGTACGTTTTCCGGCGTAACTCCGATGTAGGAGCTACCCGATGAGGATGCAGGTTGAGCCGATCGCTGAGGCGGTCGTGATGGAGGCGGTGACGGCGACGGGAACGCCCCCGCTGGTGGACAAGGATTTGGTGGCGCAACTCGTGGGCGACGCGCAGCGGCTGGGGCTGTCGGTGGAGGGCGAGGGCGGGCTGCTGGCTCAGCTGACGAAGCTGGTCCTGGAGTCGGCCCTGGAGGGCGAGATGACCGCGCATCTTGGCTATGACAAGCACGAGCGGGTCGAGGGCAGCGAGAACGCCCGCAACGGCACCCGGTCGAAGACGGTGCTGACGAAGGCCGGCCCGGTCGAGATCGCTGCGCCTCGGGATCGGGCCGGGTCGTTTGAGCCGGTCGTGGTGGCGAAGCGGCAACGCGGCTCAGGGCGATCGAGGATGTCGTGTTGTCGCTATCGGCGCGCGGGCTGACCCATGGCGATATCGCGGCGCATCTGGCCGATGTGTATGGCTCGGAGGTGACGAAGACCACGATCTCGACGATCACCAACAAGGTCCTGGACTCGATGGGCGAGTGGCAGAACCGGCCGTTGGATCCGGTGTATCCGGTGGTGTTCATCGACGCGGTCCAGGTGAAGGTCCGCGACGGGCAGGTCGCGAACCGGCCGATCTACGTCGCGTTGGCGGTCACCGTCGAGGGGAACCGCGACATCCTCGGGTTGTGGGCCGGTGACGGCGGCGAGGGCGCGAAGTACTGCCAACAGGTGCTGACCGAGATCAAGAACCGCGGCGTCGCCGACGTCCTGATGCTGGTCTGCGACGGCCTGAAAGGGCTCCCCGAATCGGTGGGCAACGTGTGGCCGCAAACGATCGTGCAGACCTGCGTGGTCCACCTGATCCGCGGGTCGTTCCGCCACGCGCAAGGAAGGACTGGGACAAACTCGCCCGCGCGCTACGGCCATCTACACCGCCGACACCGTCGCCGCGGCCGAGGACCGGTTCCTGGAGTTCACCGAAGCATGGGGCGCCAAGTACCCGGCGATCGTGCGCTTGTGGGGGAACGCGTCGAGTTCGTCCCGTTCCTGCAGTTCGACAAAGAGATCCGCCGGATCGTGTGCACCACCAACGCAATCGAGTCGGTCAACGCCAGGATCCGCAAAGCCGTCAAGGCCCGCGGGCACTTCCCCAACGAGCAGGCCGCGCTCAAATGCGTCTACCTCACTGTGATGGCACTGGACCCCACCGGCAAGGGAAGAGCCCGTCGGACACAGCGTTGGAAGGGCGCACTCAACGCGTTCGAGATCACCTTCGACGGTCGGCTCTCAGCCGGCCGCCGACACTGAAAGTCAAACAACCATGAGTGACACCGAAAACTTGACAGACCCGGATCACGAGTTCGGTGCTGAAGCGGCCTCCACCCCCGGCGCAGAGGCCCTCTGTACGTCAACCCTCTGGCGTACCCCGAGCCTCCACATCGACACCCGTGCTAGTGGCGGGCCTTGTGGAGCTGACGCGCCAGATCAGCGATCCCGAAGGTGTCCTTGGACTTGGCGACGGCGAAGACGTCCACGCCCTCCTCACGGACAGCAGCCGCAGTGGCCTCGTCCCAGGCGAGCACCCGGACATCATCGCGGTGACCGAGCGTCTTGGCGTACACATGGGCCAGCGACGGCTGGCTGAGGAAGACCGCGTCCCACGCCCCGTCGTCCCAGCGGGTGCGCAGGGCCGGGTCGATCTCCGCGACGTCCGCCATGGTGTAGATCTCGCTGCGATCGACGGTGTAGCCCTTCGCGCGGAGCCCGGTCTCCAGCTTGGTGGAGAGCTGGTCCGCGCACAGGATGACGACGCGCTGCTCACCGTCGGCCGGCGGGAACAGCTCGACGAGCTTCTGGGAGCTGGCGGTGCCTTCGGGGCTCAGATCAACCTGGCGCCCCGAATCCTCGACGGTGCGCTGGGTGGTGGAGCCCATCGTCGCGACCTTCGTGTGCGCCGGGATGTCCCAGCCTCGTTCGCGCAACGCCCACACCGTCTGCCCTGACGGGATGACGACCCAGTCGGCGTCGCCGATGATGTTGTCTGCCGAGAGCAGGCGTGCCTCCTGGAGCTGCACGCAGTCCACGCGCAACTCGTTCTCGCGCATGGCCTGGCTGATCCGCCCCTCTTGGCGGGGCAACAGCACCCTGACGCGGTCGTCGTCCTCCGAGCTCTCGATGAAGGTGGAGTCGTCGGCGTGGTCAGCCGTCATCTTGACGGTCTCCAGCGCCTCGGCGGTGATGAACCGGTCTGCCCGGCGCGCCTTCAAGGCCTCGGCCACGTTGTGACCGGTGCGCTGCGCGTGGTACTCGGAGGTGGGCAACCCGATTTCCAGGACGGTGCGCTTGGTGCCGTCGATCGAGAAGATGCCCGCCTTCAGGCCGAGGATGCCGCGGCGGGTGGCCAGGGCTCCCACAGGGGCCAGGTAGGTGGTGTTGAGACCCGTCAGCACTGCGCGCTCGGCCTCGATGCAGATGCGGGTCTCGACGTCGTCGAGTTCGCGTACCGCCTCCAGCGTCTCCTCGTCGCTCCGGCGACACTCGAGCGCCAGCGCGCCCTGGCCGGGTGCGGTGAGGATGGGCAGGTATTCGGCCACCCGGTCCTCCACCTTGAGGGCATGCACCCCGGCGGCCGACACGACCACGGCGTCGAGGTCGCCCGGCTCGAGCCGGCGCAGGCGGTCCTGGAGGGTGCCGCCGACATCGACGAACGTGAGATCCGGGCGGAGCGCGCGCAGCTGGGCGAGGCGCCGCAACGACGTGATGCCGATGCGGGAGCGGCGCGGCAACGCAGCCAGCGGCATGCCCCTGAGCGAACACAGCGCATCGCGATGGTCGCCACGCTTCAGCACTGCGGCGAACGTGAGGTCCTCAGGGCGGTCGGACAGTGGGACGTCCTTGACGGAATGCACGACGACGTCGACCGCGCCGCTGCGCAGCGACGTGCGCAGTTCCTGGGCGAACACGCCGAGGGAGTAGCCGTCGGCCATGTGAATGGTGTCCACGTGCTCCGTGGCCACCCGTACGATGTCGACTTCATGGCCCTGCGCCCTGAGGAGCTCAGCAACCATCTCGGAGCGTGCCAGCGCCAATGCTGAACCACGCGTACCCAACCGAAGCTTCACGAAAGATCCTTCCGATGTGATTGCTGCTTAGCCTCTCATGAATCAGCAGCAGCCCGCGCCGCCAGCGGCAAGGCGTCCGTGATGCGGGCCATGGCCGCGTCGTCGTGGGCGGCCGAGAGGAACCAGGCCTCGAAAGCCGACGGCGGGAGCGCCACCCCGGCGTCCAACATGGCGTGGAAGAAGCGGGCGAAGGCCTGGGTGTCCTGGTCCTTGGCGTCTTCATAGTCGGCGACGGAACCGTCGCGGAAGAAGACGGAGAACAGGCTCCCGGCCGCCTGGATGGTGTGCGGCACCGAGGCTGCGGTGAGCGCTTCTGTCACGGCCGCCTGCAATTCCAGGGAGCGGCGGTCGACGTGGGCGTAGACGGCCTCGTCGGCGAGGCGCAGCGTGGCGAGACCCGCCGCAGTGGCCAGCGGGTTCCCGGACAGGGTGCCCGCCTGGTATACCGGACCGACGGGGGCCAGGAACTGCATGACTTCCGCGCGCCCGGCGAGCGCGGCCAGCGGCATGCCGCCACCAACGACCTTGCCGAACGTCACGATGTCCGGGGCGTAGCCCCCCTCGAGACCGAGCCAGCCACCCGGACCCACCCGGAAACCGGTCAGCACCTCGTCGACGATCAGCAGCGCACCGTGGCGGGCGGTGATCTCGCGGAGGCCCGCGTTGAAGCCCGGAGCGGGCGGAACCACGCCCATGTTGGCGGGGGCGGCCTCCGTGATGACGGCCGCGATGCGCTCCCCCGCCGTGTCGAACACCCTGGCGAGCGCCTCGAGGTCGTTGTACTCGACCACGATGGTGTCGCCTGCAGCCGCAGCCGTCACGCCGGCGGAACCAGGCAGGCCCTGGGTGGCGACGCCGGAACCGGCAGCGGCGAGGAGCGCGTCGGAGTGCCCGTGGTAGCAGCCGGCGAACTTGACGATGACGTCGCGGCCGGTGGCGCCGCGCGCCAGCCTGATGGCGGTCATGGTGGCCTCGGTGCCGGTGGAGACGAAGCGCACCTGTTCCGCCACCGGGACGCGCGCGTGGATGGCCTCAGCCAGTTCCACCTCCGCCAGTGTGGGCGCGCCGAAGGACAGGCCACGGCCGGCCGCTTCCCTGACGGCCTCGATCACCTGCGGGTGGGCATGGCCGAGCAGCGCAGGCCCCCAGGAGCAGACGAGGTCCACGTATTCACGCCCGGCGACATCGACGACATGCGGGCCGCGGGCCTCGCGGATGAAGACCGGGTCACCGCCGACTGAGCCGAACGCCCGCACGGGCGACGACACGCCGCCCGGGATGATCTCCTTCGCCCGCGCAAACAGGTTCACTTCAGCCACGTCGCCAACTCCTCCGCCCAGTAGGTGAGTACGATATCTGCACCGGCCCGCGCGATCGCGGTCACCGATTCCGTCACTGCGGCGCGGCGGTCGATCCAACCCTGCGCCGCGGCCGCCTCGATCATGGCGTACTCGCCGGACACCTGGTAGGCGGCCACGGGAACGTCCGACGCGGCGGCCACGTCGCTGAGCACGTCGAGGTAGTAGCCGGCGGGCTTCACCATCACGATGTCGGCGCCCTCGGCCAGGTCCAGCTCGGCCTCACGCAGCCCCTCGCGCCTGTTGGCCGGGTCCTGCTGGTAGGTGCGCCGGTCCCCCTGCAGGGACGAGCCGACCGCCTCGCGGAAGGGTCCGTAGAACGCCGAGGAGTACTTCGCGGCGTACGCGAGGATGGCGGTGTCCTGGAACCCCTGCCCGTCGAGGCCGGCCCGGATGTGTTCCACCTGGGCGTCCATCATCCCCGACGGCGACACCACGTGGGCCCCCGCCTCGGCCTGGGCGATGGCCATCGAGACGTAGGCCGCGAGCGTCGCGTCGTTGTCGACGGCGCCGTCCGCGGTCAGGAAACCGCAGTGCCCGTGGGTGGTGAACTCGTCGAGGCAGGTGTCGGCCATGATGACCGTGTCAGACCCGACGGCGTCGCGTACGGCCCGCAGGCCCCGCTGCAGGATGCCGTCCTCGGCCCAGCCCTGCGAGCCCTGCTCATCCTTGGCCGCGTCCTCAGGCACGCCGAACAGCATCAGCCCGCCCACTCCGGCGGCTACTGCACCCTCGGCGGCGCGCGCGATCTGGTCGATGCCGTGGCGACGCACGCCGGGCATGGAGGAGATCTGCCCGGGCACGTCCGAGACGAACATGGGCAGCACGAGCTGCGAGGGACGCACCTCGATCTCGCGTACGAGCCGGCGCATGGCTGCCGTGGTGCGGAGGCGGCGTGGTCGGAACTGGATCATCGATGTCCCTTCGGGAGGTTGGCTATGGCGTGGATGAGCCCTTCGGCGTCCTGGGTGCGGGCTTCAGCGGCCACTTCGACGCCGAGCTGGCGCAGCGCCGCGGCCGACGGCGGCCCGAATGCCACCACCTGCAGACCCTGCGGCCACCCCAGGAGTTGGTCCACGGCGCGACCCATCGAGCCCGCGAGGATCACCACGACGTCGAACAGGCACCGTTCGTACTCGCCCCGCAGCTTGCCCGGCACGTCGTCCAGGGGCTCCATGGTGTAGACCGCGAACTGGTCCACCGCGTAGCCCTTGCGTCTCACTTCCTCTGCCAGCACCGTCGACGACAGCGCGGACCCGGGGATGACGACCCGTCCGCTGCCCGCGGGCCAGGCCTCACCGAGGGCCGCGGCGCTGGAGGCACCCTGCGGTACCAGGTCCACGTCGATGCCGCGTTCGCGCGCCGCCCGCGCCGTCGCCGCACCGACAGCTGCCACGCGGGCCTGCTCGGGGATGGTCATCCCCAACTCGTCGAGCACCTCCAGCGTGGCGGGCGACGTCAGCGCCACCCAGTCGGCGTCGGTGAAGCTGCCCTCTGGGCGCAGTGTCACGCGGCGTTGGACGGGCTCGGCCACCACTTCGGCGCCCGCGGCGCGGAGGGCGCCCACCAGGTCTCCGGTGTCCGCGCGCGGCACGAAGATGCGCAGGCCGGCCAGCACGTCCTCGCCGCCCCAGAGCGACGAGTCGTCATGGAGTTCAGCCAGCCGCGACGGACGCGAGGCGGTCAGCTCCGCCACCGTCTCAGCGCCGAGCTGCATCAGTTCCTCGGCGGCGATGGCCCCGGCGTGGTCGCTCAGGGTGACCCTGGCGGTCACCGACCTGCGGCCGTCGAGCGCGAAGACGGCGGCCTCGAGTTCGCCGTCGTGCCCGTGGGCCGCGATGGGCGCGGCGCAGCCGCCTCCGAGGTTCTCCAGCACCACGCGCTCGGCCTCGACGGCGAGTCTGGTGTCAGGGTCTTCGAGGGCGGCGAGCTCTGCGGCCAACACCTCGTCGTCGGTCCGGCATTCCAGGGCCAACGCACCCTGGCCCGGGGCGGGGAGGATGGTCAGGTAGTCGGTGATGTGCTGCGTCATGCCCAGTCGCTCGAGGCCGGCGGCGGCGAGCACCACGGCGTCGAGGTCGTCTGTGTTGACGCGGGCCAACCGCGTACCCACGTTGCCGCGGATGTCGACGTAGAGCAGGTCCGGCCGCTGGGCGCGCAGCTGGGCGACGCGGCGGGGCGACCCGGTTCCCACGGAGGCCCCGGTGGGCAGCTGAGCGAACGTGAGCCCGTCCCGGGCGCACAGCGCGTCGCGGGCGTCGGCGCGCAACGGGATGGCGGCGACCCTCAGGCCCGGCACCGGCGCGGTGGGCAGGTCCTTCAGTGAGTGGACGGCGAAGTCGCAGACCCCGTCCAGCAGGGCGGTACGCAGTTCCGCCGCGAAGACCCCCAACCCACCGAGTTGGGTGAGGGAGCCGCGTTCCACGTCGCCGCCGGTGCGGATCCGCACCAGTTCAACCTCGTGCCCCCGGTCGCGCAGCGCGTCGGCGATCAATTCCGACTGCGCCACGGCGAGGGCTGATCCCCTGGTGCCCAGCTTCAGCTTCATCTCACCACTCTTGTCGTTCCCGCCACCACGGCGGCGATCCCATTGCCGTCCAGCCAGGCACCGACCAGATCGACGCCGGCCTCGAGGGCCGTCTCCACGATGAAGTCGCGGTTCGAGGCGTCGATGCGGGTGGGCATTGAGTCCCAGCCTACCGACGCGAAGCCGAGCACTTCGTGCTCCTGGATCTCCACGCCCACGAACCGAGAGGCGTCCCGGAGGGCGTCCGCACGGGTGGCCAGGATGTGTTCGGGATAGCTGAGGCGCAGCACGTGCTGCCCGGTCTCAGCCCACGGCCACTTGGCCGAGTAGTGGGTCAGCGCGCGGGCGTGGAGCGTGTCGTCGCGCTCCGCCAACAGGACGCCCGAACCGACGGGATGGGCATCGAGCGCAGGCGTGGTCACGGCGAGCAACGCCGAGCGGGCGGTGCGGACAGGAGGCACCTGGATCTCGACCCCGAGATTGCCCAGCAGCACTCCGGCGGGCGCGGCGGGGGTGGCGATGACGACGCGCTCGACGTCCAGCACCTCACCGTCATGCAGCGTCAGCAGGAAGCCCGATCCCCCGCGGCGCAGCGACGACACCGAGGCCGAGGTGCGCACGCTCCCACCGGCCGTGACGAAACGCTCCGCGATGGCGGTGATGAGGCGGAACATCCCGCCGATGGGTTGTTCGACGGCGGCGCTGCCCGGGCCGCGCACCAGCGCGACCGCCGCGAGCAGCGAACCCTCCGTGGCGAGCGCCTCCAGCAGCGTCGGGGCGAACGCCGACAGTGGCATCTTGTCCGGCGACAAGGAGTACACGCCCTGAGCGACGGGGGCCACCAGCTTGGCGAGGGCCGCCTCACCCAGGCGGGCCCGCACCAGGTCGCCCACCGTCATGGCCGTGGCTCCGACCTCGGGCCCGAGTTGCGCTTCGGCCGCGACGACGGCGAACTCAGCCGGCTCGAGGACCGCGAGCGCGGGGTCGTCGAGCGAACTGGGGATCCCCAGCACGCCCTCAGCCATGGGGAAGGTGCCACGCCGCCACCAGATGTGCGGCGTGCCCTGCGGCGCCGCCACCTCCAGACCGAGGTCCTCGCAGAGGGCCCGCACGACACCACCACGCGTGGCGTAGGCCTCCGCGCCCGCGTCGACCTCGACGGAGCCGAGCCGCAGCGGCGAGATCATGCCGCCCAGCCGTGGCGCCGCCTCGCGCAGTTCGACGGTGTGCCCGGCCTCCTGCAGCCGGAGGGCGGACAGCACTCCGGCGAGACCGCCGCCGATGACGGCGACGCGCGAGCCGCTCACAGTTCGTGGATGAGGGCCACCAGGTCGGTGAGCACCTCGGGATCAGTGGTGGGCGGCACCCCGTGGCCCAGGTTCACGACGTGCGCGGGTGCCTGGCGACCGCGCTCCACGACATCACGGGTGTGGGCCTCCAGGGCGTCCCAGCCGGCGGCGAGCATCGCGGGATCGATGTTGCCCTGCAGCGGGACCCCCGGCACGAGCCAGGCGGCCTCGTCGAGGGGCGTTCGGTAGTCGACACCCAGGGTCTCGACGCCGATCTCGGCCATGTCGGTGAGCAGGTGGCGGGTGCCGACGCCGAAGTGGATGCGGGGCACGCGACCCTCCACCGCGGCCATCACCTGGGCCGAGTGCTGCTGCACCTTCCCGGTGTAATCCGCGCGGCTGAGGGAGCCCGCCCACGAATCGAACAGCTGCACGGCACGGGCGCCGGCGTCGATCTGTACGTTCAGGAACTGGCCCGAGAGTTCCGCCGCCCAGTCGAGCAGCCTGTGCCACGCCGCCGGATCCGCGTGCATCATGGCGCGGGCCTGCAGGTGGTCACGCGAACCGCGGCCCTCCACGAGATACGCAGCCAGCGTAAAGGGGGCGCCGGCGAAGCCGATGAGCGGAGTGCCCTCACCCAGCTCTGCGACGACCAGCCGCACGGCCTCCGAGATGGCCGAGGCGTCCTCGATCCGGTGGCCGACGACCCTGTCGACGTCTGCGGCGGTGCGGATGGGGTTCTCGATCACGGGCCCGATGCCCGGCTCGATGTCGACATCGACCCCTGCCAGCACGAGGGGCGTCATGATGTCGGAGAAGAAGATGGCCGCGTCCACCTTGTGGCGGCGCACCGGCTGCAGCGTGATCTCCGCCGCCAACTCGGGTTTCAGGCAGGCCTCGAGGATGGTGGTGCCCACGCGGGCGGCCTTGTATTCGGGGAGGGAGCGGCCGGCCTGGCGCATGAACCAGACGGGGAGCTTCTCGGGACGCTGCCCGATGAGGGCTGAAAGCAGTGAACTCATGGTGAGTTCGATTCTGCCCTATCGGGCAAAGGTGGTTGAATGAGGCTCACTGTGACATTGCGTGTCTTCTCCATTCAGCACAACCGGCAGGGCCTGTCCGAGGTCGAGCGGATAGCCGCCGACATCGAGGGGATGGTCGACCGGCTCCGCAACGTGCCGGAAGTGACCGGCGCCGTGGTGCTCAGCACCTGCAACCGCGTCGAGATCATCCTCGACACCAACGGCGAGGCCACGCCGGGGCAGCTGCGAGCCGCTCTGAACGACCACTTCTCCACCCCTCCGGCCTGGGACCTGTACCTGGGTGAGGCGGCCCTCGGGCACGTCTTCCGCGTCGCCGCGGGGCTCGACTCCATGGTGGTGGGCGAGCGCGAGATCGCAGGCCAGCTGCGCCGCGCTCTCATGGATGCCCAGGACCTCGGCCACACGTCGCTGCCGCTCAACATCGCCGTCGAGGAGGCGCTGAAGACCTCCCGCCGCGTCGCTCGCGAAACCAGCCTCGAGGGTGCCGGGCGCTCCGTCGTGAGCGCCGGCCTTGACCTCGTCGATGTCGCCGACTGGCACTCCGCCCGGGTGCTGGTGGTGGGCACCGGTTCCTACGCGGGCGCCGTGGTCGCTGCTGCACGCACCCGCGGCGTCACCAACCTCATGGTCCACTCCGCCAGCGGCCGCGGGGCCCACTTCGCCGAGAGCCACGGCATCGGCCACATCGAATCGCTGCCCGACGCCCTGCCCTCCGCAGACGTCGTGGTGACGTGCCGGGGCCGCGGCGGTCACGTCGTCACCCCCGCGGACGTCACCGGCCCCGCACGGTTCCTGGACCTGTCACTCAACCGCGACGTCCATCCCGCCGTCGCCACGCTGCCCGGCGTGCACGTCGTGGACCTGGCCACCATCCAGCAGTCCGTCGGCTCCGGCATCGCGGAGGACACCCGCCGCGCCCAGTCGATCGTCAACGAAGGCCTCGCCGAGGCGCGCACCAAGCTCCGCGCCCGCGTCGTCGACCCCGCCGTGGTGGGCCTGCGCGAGGCCGTCATGGGCCTCGTGGACGACGAGGTCACCCGCCTGCCCAACCGCCCGTTGTCGCACGACGACGCGGCGCTCGCGCTGCGCCGGCTGGCCACCCGCCTGCTCCACATCCCCTCCACCCGTGCCAAGCTGGCCGCCCAACGCGGCCGCACGGATGAATACCTCAACGCCATGGCGGAGCTCTACGGCATCGGGGAAACCCCCGGTATCGACGCCGACGCCCTGGAGACAGATTCCTGCCCGGCGACCAGCCTGAGCGTGACTGATCTGGATTCAACCCTCGACAGGGAGGCCATGTGACCCTCGAGCCCTACAGCGCAGTGCTGTTCGCTTCCTACGGAGGACCGAACAAACCTGACGACGTGCTGCCGTTCATGCGCAACGCGACCGCCGGCAAGAACATCCCGGATGAACGCCTCCTGGAGGTCTCCGAGCACTACATGCTGTTCGGCGGGAAGTCCCCGATCAACGAGCTCAACGCCGCCCTCATGGAGGCGGTGCGCGCCGAACTGGCCCGCCGTGGCGTCGAGGTGCCCGTCGTCATCGGCAACCGTAACTGGACGCCCTACCTCGGCGACACCGTCGACGAGCTGATCGGCGACGGCCACACCCGCGTCCTCGCGCTGGCCACCTCCGCGTACCGCTCCTACTCCAGCTGCCGCCAGTACTGCGAGGACCTCCTGGGCGCCCGCGACGGCAAGGACATCCAGATCGACAAGATCGACCCGTTCGCTGAGACCCCCGAGTTCGTCTCCGCCAACGCCCGCGCGGTCGTCGACGGGGTGCGCACCATGCGGGCCCGCATCGGCGACGGCGAGTTGCGGGTGCTGTTCGTGACCCACTCCATCCCGCTCACGATGAACCAGGCCTCCGCCACCGGCGAGCCCGAGAGCCGCTATGACGCCCAGCACCTGAGGGTCGCCGAGGCCGTGGCCCGCGAGGCGTCCGAGTCGCTCGGCGAGACCCTCACCTGGGAGCTCACCTACTGCTCGCGCTCCGGCGCCCCGCACATCCCGTGGCTGGAGCCCGACATCAACGACCGGCTCGAAGAGGTCGCGGAAGAGGGCGTGGCCGGCGTCGTCGCGGTGCCGTTCGGCTTCATCAAGGACCACATGGAGGTGGCCTACGACCTCGACACCGAGGCCAAGCAGACCGCCGAGCGCCTCGGCCTCCCCTACGAGAGGGCCGCCACCGTCGGCACCGATGAGGGTTTCGTCGCGATGCTCGTGGACAAGTTGCTGCTCCGCGCGGCTGTGGCCAGGGGCGAAGCGGAAGACACCACCATCTGTCAGTTCTCGACGGGACGGTGCTGCCTGCCCCGTCCAGCAACCACCTGAGGAAGGCACCTGAGATGAGCAAGCACCCCGGTCGCGACGAACGCGACCAGACCGATGTCGACCTCGAGGCCATCAACCAGCAGTCGCTCTACGCCATGTATTCGGTGTTCGAGCTGGCCGCTCCCCTGCCTCTCGATGTGGACCTCACGTCGGTCGAGCAGAAGATGGCAGACCTGGGCGTCACCGTGCGCGGGTTCTACGACGTCGCCGGCTTCCGCGCCGACGCCGACCTGATGGTCTGGACCCTCTCCGAGGACCCCCAGAAGCTGCAGGCCGCCTACCACGCGCTGCGCCGCAGCGCGCTGGGCGACTACCTCTCCCCCGTGTGGTCCGTGGTGGCGGTGCACCGCCCGTCCGAGTTCAACCGCGCCCACGTGCCCAGCTGCTTCGCCGGCTTCGCCCCGCGCCCCTGGCTGACCGTCTACCCCTTCGTGCGCAGCTTCGACTGGTACTACCTCGACGAAGAGCACCGCTCCAAGATGCTCATGGAGCACGGCATCGCCGGCCGTGAATACCCCGACGTCGTCGCCTCGACGTTGTCGGCCTTCGCGCTGGGCGACTACGAGTGGATCCTCGCCTTCGAGGCGGACGAACTGCACCGGCTCACCGACGCGATGCGCCACCAGCGCGGCGTCGAGGCCCGCCTCCACGTGCGGGAGGAGACCCCGTTCTTCACCGGGCCGCGCGTCGAGTTGGCCCAGTGGATCGAGCGCCAACCGCGCGTCTGACCCGCAACTGCAGAGCACCCACGCCCACTCGGGCGTGGGTGCTCTGCTGTTCGGTCAGCCGACGTTGTGGGCCAGCAGGCGCCAGGCGCCGTGCGCGTGGCCCACTTCGGAGTGGTGCGCGTTGGTGAGGCTGCCGAGCACCCGTCCCTCGAGGCCCAGCAGCGAGTGCAGCACGCGGTTGAGGAACAGCCCGTGGGAGACGATCAGCACGGTGCCGCCGTCGTGTCGCTCCGCGATCTCCAGCAGCGCCGGTCTGCCGCGCTCCACCACCTCTGCGAGCGTCTCACCCTCGGGCGAGCGCCGGAAGTCGACGCCGTCGGCGTACTTGGCCTCATAATCCGGCATCAGCGCGTGTACCTCGGCCCAGGTGAGGCCTGCCCACGAGCCCACGTTGATCTCCATCAACCGTGGGTCGACGACGAGCTCAGCCTCGGGCCGCACGATGCGGGCCGTCTCCGCCGCACGCACGAGCGGCGAGGTGTACACAGCATCGAAGTGGAAAGGCGCCAGACGGTCCCGGGCGGCCTCGGCCTGCCGTCGACCCTTGTCGTTGACGGGGATGTCCGCATGGCCCTGGAACCGGCCCTGGGCGTTGTGGTCCGTCTCACCGTGCCGGAGCAGCACCAGACGGGTGGCGTGAGCGATCCTCACAGCTCCTCGTCTGTCTCCTCAGGCAGGTGGATGTCGAGCGGGATCTGGGGGCAGTCCTTCCAGAGCCGCTCCAGGTTGTACAGCAGCCGCTCCTCGGTGTGTTGGGCGTGCACGACGAAGTCGATGTAGTCGAGCAGCACCCAGCGGTTCTCGCGGTCACCCTCGCGGCGCACAGGCTTGCGGCCCACCTTGAGCAGGGCCTCCTCCACGCCGTCGACGATGGCGCCCACCTGGCGCTCGTTGCCTGCCGAGGCGATGAGGAACACGTCCGTGATGGACAGCTGCTCCGACACGTCGAAGGCGACGATGCTGTGGCCCTTCTTGTCGGCCGCGGCCTGGGCGGCGATCCGGACGGGCTCGAGCACGTCGTCAGCAATGGTCATCAGGAACTCCTGTCATGGGGGCCGGGTACAGCCCCCGCTTGGCGATGTACTGCACGATACCGTCCGGGACGAGGTACCAGATGGGCTGGTGGCCCCGGACGCGGTCGCGGCAGTCTGTGGACGAGATGGCCAGCGCGGGGACCTCGAGGAGCGTGACCGCACTCTCCGGGAGGTGGCTCAGGTCGTCCTTCGTCATGGGGACGCCGGGCCGGGTCACCCCGACGAAGTGGGCCAGGTCGAAGAGTTGCTCGGCGCCGCGCCACGTCAGGATCTGGCGCAACGCGTCTGCACCGGTGATGAAGAACAGGTCCGTGTTGTCGCCACGCTCAGCCCGGAGGTCGCGGAGCGTGTCGACGGTGTAGGTGTCGCCTTCGCGGTCGATGTCGACGCGCGAGACGGAGAAGCGGGGGTTCGAGGCCGTCGCGATGACCGTCATCAGGTAGCGGTCCTCGGCCAGCGAGACCCGACGGTGCCGTTTCTGCCAGGGCACACCCGTCGGCACGAATACGACCTCGTCGAGGCCGAACTGGGCGGCCACTTCCGAGGCGGCCACGAGGTGACCGTGGTGGATGGGGTCGAAGGTGCCACCCATGACGCCCAGGCGCCAGCGGCCCGGGCGCTGCAGCCGCGCCTCCCCCAGTTCGGTCGACGTCACCGGCTGTTGGGCCGACCGGATCCGAAGCCGATGAGCCAGACGACCACGCCCAGGAGGATCACGAGCACGATTGCGCCCATGACCCAACTCGGCACGAGTGGGGCTTCGGTGGCAGTCTCCAGAAGAAGGTTCATGGCAGGGGATCCTAGCAATCAGTGGTGGTGGTCAGGGGGGTTTGCTCAGGCGCGGACCTGGCCGGCGCCTTCGATGACGTACTTGGAGCTGGTCATCTCGGGCAGGCCCATGGGGCCGCGGGCGTGCAGTTTCTGGGTGGAGATGCCGATCTCGGCACCGAAGCCGAACTCCCCGCCGTCGACGAACCGGCTGGACGCGTTGACCAGGACGGCCGCTGCGTCGACCTCTGCGGCGAAGCGGTCCGCGGAGGCGCGGGAACGGGTCACGATGGTCTCGGAGTGGCCGGTGGTGTGGGCCCGGATGTGGGCCAGGGCCTCGTCGAGGGAGTCCACCACCTTCGTCGCCAGGTCCAGCGTGAGGTACTCGGCGTCGTACTCGTCAGCGGCGGCAGGCACCACGGCGTCGGAGTAGGCGCGGGTGGCGTCGTCTCCGTGCACGGTCACGCTGGCGCCGGAGAGGGCCTCCAGCGCGCGGGGCAGGAACGCGTCCGCGATGTCGCGGTGCACGAGCAGCGTCTCGGCGGCGTTGCACACACTGGGCCGTTGGGTCTTGGCGTTCAAGAGGATGCTGATCGCCTGGTCGATATCGGCGTCAGCGTCGACGAAAATGTGGCAGTTGCCGGTGCCGGTCTCGATCACGGGCACCGTGGAGCCGTCCACCACGGCCTGAATCAGGCCGGCGCCGCCGCGCGGGATGAGCACGTCCACCAGGCCGCGGGCCCGCATCAGCTCACCGGTGACCTCGCGGCCCCCCTCGATCAGATGCACCGCATCCGCAGTGACCCCGGCGTCGGTGAGGCCCTTGCGCAGCGCGGCGATGGTGACGCGGTTGGTGTTGAGGGCCGACGACGAGCCGCGCAGCAGGGCGGCGTTGCCGGACTTCAGGCAGATGCCCGCAGCGTCGGCAGTGACGTTGGGCCGCGCCTCGTAGATGATGCCCACCACCCCGAAGGGGACCCGCACCTGGCGGACGGAGACGCCGTTGGGGAGCTTCCAGCCGCGGACCACGTCGCCGACGGGGTCCGGCAGTGCCGCGAGGTCTCGGAGGCCCTGCACCATGCCGTCGATGCGCGCGGGGGTCAGCTTCAGCCGGTCGACGATGGACTCCTCGGTGCCGGTGCTGCGGGCGTTGGCGACGTCGACCTCGTTGGCCTCGAGCAGGTCCTGCTCAGCGGCCGCCAGCGCGTCAGCCATGGCCTGGAGGGCCTTGTCCTTCTGGGCGCGGTTCAGCGTGGCGAGCTCGACGGACGCCTGGCGGGCAGCGATGGCCTGATCACGAAAGTCCATGCCCGAGAGTCTAGGCCAGCCCTCCGGGGTCAGGAGGCGGCGACCACGTCCGCGGTGCGGCCTGCGCGCGCCCGCCGCACCAGGTAGACGGCCAGGTTCGCGACGCAGGAAAGCGTCATGGCCCCGGCGCAGATGATCAGCGCCCAGTCCGGCTTGAACATCCCGAAGCCGAACCACATGGCCTGCACGAGCAGCATCAGGACGAGGTAGCTGCCGGAGACGCCCTCGACATGGGGTGCGGTGAGCAGTTCGCGCAACTGCGCGAACTGACCCACCAGTTGCGGCACCAGGACGGCGAAGCCGAAGAAGACGGGCCCCAGCCACAGGTTCAGGCCGGAGAGGGCCAGGGCTGCGACGACGGGGAGCACGAGGTGGCGGGCGACGGGCTCGCCGCGGTCGCGCAGCACGAAGACCACGATGGCCAGCGAAGCCACGGTGAGGAGCACGTTCGGCACCTGCATCTGCGGCGACTGTGAGAGGAAGCCGTGGACGGCCCAGGCGGCGGTGCTACCGGTGACCAGCTGCCACAGCGTCAACGAGACGCCGGCGCTCGTGCCCGACCTGAGGATGCGGACCAGTTGCGGGATGCTGGACGACACGCCCAATGCAGCTGCGAACCAGCCGAAGACCTCAATCACGTCTGCCAGCTTAAGTCGCGCCGCCGGACTAGACCAATCGGCCTGACGGGCCCAGGGGTTCAGTCGTTCAGAATCATCACGTCGCGGTGGACCGCGGGGCGCTGCCGGGTGTGCCCGGCCTCGGTGCTGGAGTGCCCGGCCTCGGCCTGCAACTGCGCGCTCGAATAGCCGGCAAAACCTCTGCCGAGCGGCTCGTTGTCCGGGCCGATGATCTCCACCGGCTCGCCTTCTGCGAACGTGCCCTTCACCTCACGGATGCCCGCGGGCAGGAGCGACGCCTTCGAGGCGAGCAGTGCCCGCCTGGCCCCGGCGTCGATGTGCAGCCAGCCCCTGGGCTCCGCGGCGAACGCCAGCCACAGCAGTCGGCGCGGACGGCGCTTCCTGCGGGCCGGGAAGTAGGTGCCCACCTCGGCGCCGGCGAGCGCCTCCTCCAGGTCGTCGGCGTGGCCCAGCACGACGCTGACCCCGGCCTGCGTCGCGATGTCCGCCGCTTGGAGCTTCGTCTGCATGCCGCCGGTGCCCACCCGCGAGCCGAGTCGGGAGGTGTCCACCTTCAACTCCGCGATGTCCTCGACCACCGTGATCTTCTCCGCCCCGGGAGTGTCCGGGTGCGCGGTGTACAGGCCGTCGACGTCACTCAGCAGGACCAACGCGTCGGCGCGCACGAGGTGGGCGACGAGGGCGGCGAGCCTGTCGTTGTCGCCGAAGCGGATCTCGTGGGTGGCGACGGTGTCGTTTTCGTTGATGATCGGCACCACGTCGAGGCGGAAGAGCCGCGAGATGGTGTTGAGCGCGTTGCGGTAGGTCTTGGGGCGCAGCACGTCCTCGACCGTCAGCAGCAGCTGCGCCACGTTGACGCCGTGCTCCGCGAACGCATCGGAATAGTGCCGGATGAGCAGCCCCATCCCGACGGCGGCGGCAGCCTGCTGGGTTTCGAGATCCCGCGGCCGGCGGCGCAGCCCCAGGGGCGCGAGGGCGGCCGCGATGGCCCCGGAGGTGACCAGAACCACCCGGACGCCCCGGTGGTGCAGTGCGGAGAGCGAGTCCGCGAGCCGCGCGATGCGGCGGTGGTCGAGATGGCCGTCAGGCAGGGTCAGTGATGACGACCCGACCTTGACGACAACACGTTTCGCCTGGGAGACCGCTGTCCTACTCGTCATCCTCGCCCTCGGGGTCCATGCCGGTGACGGCGTAATCCACGCTCGCCTTCGCGGCATGGTACTCCGCATCGAGACGCCGACGCTTCATGACCGAGGGCCGTTCCGAATCCAGGCGGATGTCCTCGCCACGACGGCCGAGGTTCTCCGCGCCGATGTCGATCTGCGGCGCGAAGTCGAACACGACGGGGTTGTCGCCGCTGCCGATCGCCACGGCGTCGCCGGCCTCGGCGCCCATCTCCAGCAGCTTGTTCTCCACGCCGATGCGGTTGAGCCTGTCGGCGAGGTAGCCCACCGCTTCCGCATTGTTGAAGTCCGTCTGTCGGATCCAGCGCTCGGGCTTCTCGCCGCGCACGCGCCAGACGAAGCCGCCCTCGCCGTCGCCCTTCTTGGCGATGGTGAACTCCTCGATGGAGCCACGCTTGCGCGCCACCGGCTCGGGACGCAGAACCGTCTTCGGCGCGGCGGCCTCCGGCAGCGAGGCCCGGCGTGCCGCGACGATCTCCGCCATGCGGTACTTCAGTTCGTTGAGGCCCTCGCCCGTCTTGGTGGAGATCTCGAAGATGGGCATGCCGAGCTTCTCGAGCTCCGGGCGGGAGATCTCCGCCAGATCCGGGGCGTCCGGGAGGTCCATCTTGTTCAGCGCGATGAGCCGCACGCGGTCCTCGAGCCCGCCGTGGGCGGCGAGCTCGCCCTCGATGACCTCAAGGTCGGAGATCGGGTCGCGGCCCGGCTCATAGGTGCCCAGGTCGATGACGTGGACGATGGCCTGGCACCGCTCGATGTGGCGCAGGAAGTCGAAGCCGAGGCCCCGGCCCTCAGAGGCGCCTTCGATAAGGCCGGGCACGTCGGCGACGGTGTAGGTCACGTCGCCGGCCACGACGACGCCGAGGTTGGGCACCAGGGTCGTGAACGGGTAGTCGGCGATCTTGGGCCGCGCGCGCGAGATGGCGGCGATCAGCGACGACTTGCCGGCCGAGGGGAACCCGACCAGGCCGACGTCGGCCACCACCTTGAGCTCGAGCTGGACCTGGCGGTCTTCGCCCTCCTCGCCCAGCAGCGCGAAGCCGGGCGCCTTGCGCGTGGCGGTGGCGAGCGCGGCGTTGCCGAGCCCTCCCCTGCCGCCCTGGGCGACGACGAACTCGGCACCGGGCTCCGTCAGGTCTGCGAGGACCTCGCCGGTCTCCGCGTCGGTGACGATGGTCCCGCTGGGCACGTCGAGAATGATGTCGCCGGCCTTCGCGCCGTGCTGGTTGTCCCCCCTGCCCGGCTCACCGTTGTTCGCCTTGCGCAGCGACTGCCGGTGGTAGTCCACCAGCGTCGACATGGAGTCGTCCACCCGGAAGATGACAGAGCCGCCATCGCCGCCGTTGCCACCGTCGGGGCCACCGAGGGGCTTGAACTTCTCACGGTGCACAGAGGCGCAACCGTGTCCGCCGTTGCCGGCCTGCACGGTGAACTTGACGCGGTCGACGAATGAGGGAATAGCCACGATGGGCTCCAATCTGCCGGAACTGAATACCGGTTCTTCCGAAAATAGCAAGAACGGCCCCGGAGGGCCGTTCTCGAAGTGTTTTACCTGATCAGACGGTGACGATGTTGACGACGCGGCGACCGCGCTTCACACCGAACTCCACCTGGCCCTCGACAAGGGCGAACAGGGTGTCGTCGCCACCGCGGCCGACGCCGTCGCCCGGGTGGAAGTGGGTGCCGCGCTGGCGGACGATGATCTCGCCGGCTCCGACGAGCTGACCGCCGTAGCGCTTCACGCCGAGACGCTGAGCGTTCGAGTCGCGGCCGTTGTGCGTCGAGGACGCGCCCTTCTTATGTGCCATCTCTAGTCTCCTCAGGCCTTGATATCGGTGACTTTGACCTGGGTGTACCGCTGACGGTGCCCCTGGCGCTTCTTGTAACCGGTCTTGTTCTTGTACTTCATGATCCGGATCTTCGGACCCTTGGTCATACCGAGAACCTCGGCGGTGACGGACACCTTGCCGAGCTTCTTGGCGTCAGAGGTGATCTTGTCGCCGTCAACCAGCAGCAGCGGCTGCAGGGTGACGGTACCGCCGACCTCTTCGGACACCAGGTCGATGTCCAGGACGTCGCCAACAGCAACCTTGTGCTGACGTCCACCGTTGCGCACGATCGCGTACACGACTGACCTACCTTCTTGGATTTCAAATGAGTTTCTCGGGTGCCCAACCCGGAATGAACCAGGGGGCAAAGCACCGATGGACCACTCTACGCGGTCCATCCGATCCGGGTCAAACCGGCGTCGGGGGCTGCTACGTGGTGACGATCACCGGCACGATCATGGGGCGGCGACGCAGGCGTCGCGAGACCCACTGGCCCAGCGCCCGACGCGTCACCTGCTGGAGGCGCTGCGTGTCGTTGACTCCGTCGCGCATCGCGTCGCGAAGTGCCTCCTCGACCCGCGTCCTGGCCTCGTCGAACGCGCTGGCGTCCTCAGCGAGGCCCCGGAACTGGATCTCAGGGCCGGAGACGACGGTGCCGTTGTGCAGGTCCACCACGGCGATGACGGACACGAAGCCCTCCTCGCCGAGGATGCGACGGTCCATGATCGATTCCGAGATGTCGCCCACGGTGGCTCCGTCGACGAAGATGTAGCTGGCGTCGACCGAGCCGACCTTCTTCGCCACGCCGTTCTTCAGGTCGACGACGTCGCCGTCGCCGATGACGAGCACGTTGCTGCTCGGCACGCCCGTGGATTCGGCCAACTTGCCGTTGGCGATGAGGTGGCGCACCTCGCCGTGGACGGGCATCACGTTGCGGGGGCGGATGATGTTGTAGCAGTAGAGCAGTTCGCCTGCAGATGCGTGGCCGGAGACGTGCACCATCGCGTTGCCCTTGTGCACCACGTTGGCGCCGAGCTTGGCCAGGCCGTTGATCACGCGGTAGACGGAGTTCTCGTTGCCCGGGATGAGCGAGCTGGCCAGCAGCACCGTGTCCCCGGGGCCCACCTCTACGACGGGGTGGTCACGGTTGGCGATCCGGCTGAGCGCCGCGAGCGGTTCGCCCTGCGAGCCGGTGGAGACGATGACCACCTTGTCTGCGGGGTACTTGTCGATGTCCTTCATCTCGATCAGCGTGCCGGCCGGCACCTTGAGGTAGCCCAGGTCCCGCGCCGTCGACATGTTGCGCACCATCGAGCGACCGACGTAGACGACCTTGCGGCCGTGCTTGACGGCCATGTTCATCACCTGCTGGATGCGGTGGACGTGCGAGGCGAAGCTCGCCACGATCAGCTTGCCCTTCGCGCCCTCGAACACCCGCTGCATGGCGGGCTCGATGTCCTTCTCGTGGGTGGTGAAACCGGGGGTCTCTGCGTTGGTGGAGTCCACCAGGAAGAGGTCCACGCCCTCCTCCCCCAGACGCGCGAAGCCGCGCAGATCCGTGATCCGCCCGTCGAGCGGCAGCTGGTCCATCTTGAAGTCACCCGTGTGCAGGACGGTGCCGCCCTTGGTGCGGATGGCGACGGCGAGCGCGTCGGGGATGGAGTGGTTGACCGCGAGGAACTCGAATTCGTAGTTGCCGATCTCGATGATCTCCCCCTCCTCCACGGCGTCGAGTTCGAACTCGCGGATGCGGTGCTCGCGCAGCTTCGCGGCCAGGAAGGCCAGCGTCAGCTTGGAGCCGTACACGGGGATGTCGTTGCGGCGCTTGAGGAGGTACGGCACGGCGCCGATGTGATCCTCGTGTCCGTGCGTCAGCACGAGCGCCACGATGTCGTCGAGCCTGTCGGTGAGGTAGTCGAGGCCGGGGAGGATCAGGTCGACGCCCGGGTGGTCGTCCTCGGGGAACAACACCCCACAGTCGACGATCGCGATCTGGCCATCGATCTCGAAGGCCGTCATGTTGCGGCCGACGTCACCCAACCCGCCGAGAGGGATCACCCGCAAGGTGCCAGGGGCCAGTTTCGGTGGCGTCTTCACTTCAGTCATGGTCCCCAACACTACTTCACCCACCGCAGGCCCGACCACACCTGTGAATGCGCCGATGCCGGCAGCCCATAAGATGGCACGCATGTCTGCCATCGACACCGTGCGCCTCGCGCTCCCCCAGGAAGCCGTCGACATCGCCCGCATCCAGCGGCGCGCCTGGACGGACGGCGGGGTCCTGTCCGCTGCGGCCGGCGAGGTGAGCGCGGATGAAGCCACCCGGGCGTGGCACGAGGCGATCGTCAAGCCGCCGCTGGCACACCTGCGGGTGCTGGTGGCCATCGCGGAGGCCGGCGTCGTCGGATTCGCGGTCACGGGTCCCTCGGCTGACCCGGACCGGGACGTGTCGGACGGTTACATCGCTGAGTTCGTGGTGGACCCGAAGCACCGGGGCCAGGGCCACGGGTCGCGGCTGATCAACGCCGCCGTCGACACGCTGCGCAAGGACGGCTACCAGGTGGCCACCATGTGGGTGCCGTCTGCCGACGACTCCCTGCGCCAATTCCTGAACAGCTGCGGCTGGGCACCCGATGGGGCCCACCAGCGCGTCGGTGTCGGTGAGGACGAGGCAGCCGCCATCAAGCTGCTGCGGTTCCACACCGACATCTCCGACGCCGGCTGATCAGAGGCCGAGGACCTTGTCCATCTCCAGGGTGAGGCCCGGGTTGTCCATCACGTAACGGATGCCCTCGAGCACGCCCGGCATGAACGAGACCCGCTCGAACGAGTCGTGGCGGATCGTGAGCGTCTCGCCGGTCTCACCCAGCAACACCTCCTGGTGGGCCACCAGGCCCTGCAGGCGCACGCCGTGGATGTGGATGCCGTCGACCACGGCGCCACGCGCCCCGGCGTCGTGCACGGTGGCGTCAGGAACCGGGCCGAGGCCCGCCTCTGCGCGGGCGCGGGCGATGCGGTGCGCCGTCGTCGTGGCGGTGCCCGACGGGGCGTCGGCCTTGTTCGGGTGGTGCAGCTCGACGATCTCCACCGACGGGTAGAACGGCGCGGCGATCGCGGCGAACTTCATCATCAGCACGGCGCCGATGGAGAAGTTGGAGGCGATCAGCACGCCCACTCCGGGGTGCGCCTCGGCCAGCGCCCGCACCTCGGCCACCCGCTCCTGGGTGAAACCGGTGGTGCCGATGACCATGTTGATGTCGCGCTCCAGGCACCAACGGATGTTGTCCATGACCGCGTCGGGGTGGGTGAAGTCGACGACGACCTCCGCCCGGCCCACCTGGCTGCGGTCTTCATTGATGTCGACGCCGCCTGACGTCGCCATGTCGTCCGCACGATTGACCGCACGCACGACCTCGCTACCCATTTTTCCGCTGACGCCGAAAATTCCGACTCGGATCTCTCGCATGATGACCTCTCACTCAGGGGCTGTCAGGACCATCCAAGCAGAGGATTTGTCCGCGCCACCAACCGGCCGACCGATGGACGACGAAGGGGCGGGCCCGTTACCGGACCCGCCCCCGTCAATCAGAGTGGTTACTGATCAGTTCTCTTCGCCGGCTGCTTCCTCGGCCTCGTTGTCTTCGACAACGGGAACCAGGGACAGCTTGCCGCGATCGTCGATCTCGGAGATCTCGACCTGCAACTTCTGGCCGACCGACAGCACGTCTTCGACGTCCTCGACGCGCTTGCCACCGGCAAGGGCGCGCAGCTTCGAGATGTGCAGCAGGCCGTCCTTGCCCGGCATCAGGGACACGAACGCGCCGAACGAGGTGAGCTTCACGACGGTGCCGAGGTAGCGCTCACCCTTCTCCGGCAGGTGCGGGTTGGCGATCTGGTTGATGTGGGCAACCGCGGCCTCAGCCGCTTCGCCCGTCGTCGCGCCCACGTACACGGTGCCGTCATCTTCGATTGCGATGTTGGCGCCGGTCTCCTCCTGGATCTGGTTGATGATCTTGCCCTTGGGGCCGATGACCTCACCGATCTTGTCCACGGGGATACGCAGCGAGATGATCCGCGGTGCGTAGGGGCTCATCTCGTCCGGCACGTCGATGGCTTCGCTCATGACGTCGAGGAGCGTGTGACGGGCGTCACGGGCCTGCAGGAGGGCCTTCTGCAGCTCGATGGCGGGGATGCCGTTGAGCTTGGTGTCGAGCTGGAGCGCGGTGACGAAGTCACGCGTGCCGGCCACCTTGAAGTCCATGTCGCCGAGCGCGTCTTCCGCACCCAGGATGTCGGTCAGCGCGACGTACTTGGTCTCGCCGTCGACCTCTTCGCTCATCAGGCCCATCGCGATACCGGCGACGGGGGCCTTGAGGGGCACGCCGGCGTTCAGCAGCGACAGGGTGGAGGCGCAGACGGAACCCATCGACGTGGAGCCGTTGGAGCCGAGGGCTTCCGACACCTGACGGATGGCGTAGGGGAACTCGGAGCGGGTGGGCAGCACCGGGATGAGCGCACGCTCAGCCAGGGCGCCGTGGCCGATCTCGCGACGCTTGGGCGAACCCACGCGCCCGGTCTCGCCGGTGGAGTACGGCGGGAAGTTGTAGTTGTGCATGTAGCGCTTGGTCGACTCGGGCGAAAGCGTGTCGATCTTCTGCACCATGTCCAGCATGTTCAGCGTGGAGACACCCAGGATCTGGGTCTCGCCGCGCTGGAACAGCGCCGAGCCGTGCACGCGCGGGATGACCTCGACCTCGGCCGACAGCGTACGGATGTCGCTGGGGCCACGGCCGTCGATACGGACGTGCTCCGTGAGGGTGCGGTGGCGCACGACGCTCTTGGTGAGCGCCTTGAGTGCCGCGGAGACCTCGTTCATGCGGTCCGCGAAACGCTCGGAGAGCTGCTCCTGCACGTCCTGACGGATGGCGTGGGTGGCGTCGTCGCGCTCCTGCTTGCCGGCGATCTGCATGGCCTCGGCCACGCGGTCCTTGGCGAGCTCCTCGACGGCGGCGTACACGTCTTCCTCGTGGTCACGGAAGACCGGGAAGTCGTAGGTTTCCTTGGGCATCTTCGCCGCGAGCTCGGACTGGGCGTCGCACAGTGCCTTGATGAACGGCTTGGCCGCTTCGAGGCCCTGACCGACGATCTCCTCGTTCGGGGCGGTCTTGCCCGCACGCACGAGTTCCCAGGTCGCCTCAGTGCCACCGGCCTCGACCATCATGATGGCCACGTCGCCGTCGGCCAGCACGCGGCCGGCCACGACCATCTGGAAGGCGGACTTGTTGACCTGCTCGACGGTGGGGAATGCCACCCACTGGTCGTCGATGAGCGCGACGCGGACGCCACCGATGGGGCCGGAGAACGGCAGGCCCGCGATCTGGGTGGACATCGACGCTGCGTTGATGGCCACGACGTCGTACATGACGTCGGGGTTGAGGGACAGCACGGTCACGACGACCTGGACCTCGTTGCGCAGCCCCTTGACGAAGGCGGGGCGCAGCGGCCGGTCGATCAGGCGACAGGCCAGGATGGCGCCCTCACCGGGGCGTCCTTCGCGGCGGAAGAACGAACCGGGGATGCGGCCGGCTGCGTACATGCGCTCCTCGACGTCCACCGTGAGGGGGAAGAAGTCGATGGCGTCGCGGGGGGTCTTCTGTGCGGTGGTCGCCGAAAGCAACATGGTGTCGCCGTCGAGGTAGACGGCGGCCGATCCATCGGCCTGCTGGGCCAGATAACCGGCCTCGAAACGAACTGTGTGCTTGCCGAAAGAACCGTTGTCAATCACGGCCTCAGCAAATTCAATGCCTGGTCCTTCCACGGACAGGCTCCTTTCATGTGAGCTGCCGCCCCGCCCTCGTGGCGGGATCTGCCCGCCGCGCCTGCCGGTCTTCGATCGAGGCCCGCGGGGGTAGAACACCCGAGAGCCACTACCGAGGACCAGACGGACACCTGGCTGGGCGGCAACTTGTTTTTCATTGTTATGAAGTTGTCACCGGACAGCTTAGCCGTCAGGCACGAGATAGGCGGATTCGGCGCGGCTGCGACGGGCCCTTGAAACAATGAGGCATGTCAACTGAGTTGCCGGCCACCCTCGTCGAGGCGGCCATTTCCACCGCGCGCCAGTGGGCGGATGAGGCCCGCCACCACCCCGAACCCCGAGCCGCCACCCTGCTGGGCGATGCGCTGAAGGACCCGGGCGGTCTGCGCTTCACCCTGGACTTCGTCGACGGCGTGCTGCGGCCCGAGGACAGCGCAGTCGCCGCCGGCAACCTGGCGGCGCTGGCCCGGCGCCCGGTCCGCTTCCTTCCACCCCCGCTGCGGCTCGGCCTGCGGGCGGTCGCCCCCGTGGCCCGCCCCGCGCTCGCAATGGTGCGACGCGCGTTCACCGCCGTGGTGGGTGACCTCGTCGTGGACTTCGGCCGGTCCCTCGGGCCGGCCCTGGATCGGCTGCGTAAGGGCGGCGCGGATCTCAACGTGAACCTGCTGGGCGAGGCCGTGTTGGGCGAGCGCCACGCAGCCAGCCGGCTCCACCGCACGATGGAACTGGTCGAGCGCGACGACGTGGACTACGTCTCCATCAAGGTGTCGTCGGTGCTCGGCCCGCACGCGCCCTTCTCCCACCGCGCCACCGTCGACGAGGCCGTGGACCGGCTGCGCCCGCTCTTCGCCCTGGCGAAGGAGCACGACACGTTCGTGAACCTCGACATGGAGGAGTACCGGGACCTCCACCTGACGCTCGACGTCTTCCGCGCGCTGCTGTCCGAGCCCGAACTGCGCGGTGTCCGCGCGGGGGTGGCGGTGCAGACCTACCTCAGGGAGTCACTGCTGCTGCTCGGCGAGCTCGACGAGTTCGCCCGCGACCACGTCGCCGCGGGGGGTCACCCGGTGAAGGTCCGGCTCGTCAAGGGGGCCAACCTCGCCATGGAGCGGGTCAACGTCGAGGTGCGGGGCTGGGACAACCCCATCTGGGGTTCGAAGGAGGAGACCGACGCGAGCTACCTCCGCGCGCTGGACTTCTGCCTGACGCCCGAGCGAAGCGCGTACCTCCACACGGGGGCCGCCAGCCACAACGTCTACACCCTCGCCGCGGCCTGGGAGATCGCCAGGGCACGCGGCGTCACCGACGCGTTGGACATCGAGATGCTGTCCGGCATGGCCACCCCGCTGCAGCGGGTGCTGTTGAGCGACGTCGGCAGGCTGCGGCTCTACGTCCCGGTGGTGCCACGCGCCGAGTACGACTCCGCCATCGCCTATCTGGTACGCCGGCTCGAAGAGAACGCGGCGCCTGAGAACTTCATGTCGGGCGCCGTCGGCCTCGGCCACGACGCGGGCTTCCTCGACGTGGAGGAACGGCGCTTCCGCGCCGCGCTCGGGCACCTCGACGACCCCGTCCCCCAGCGCTGGGCGGGCCAGGACCGGTCGGCACCGGCGCGCGGCTTCACCAACGCGCAGGACACCAACCCGGCCCTGCTGGAGAACCAGCGCTGGGCCGCCGAGCTGCACGACCGGCTGCCCGCCCCTTCGCTGGGTCTCAGCACCCTCCAGCACCACACGATCACCGAGGCCGCCGAGGTCGACGCGCTGCTGGAACGTGGCAGGAAGGCCGGGAAGGCCTGGTTCCAGACGCCGCCGGTCGAGAGGGTGGCCGCACTCCGCCGGTTGGCCGGCGAACTGGAGTCCCTGCGCGGCGACCTCATCACCGTGGCCGGCGACGAGGTGGGCAAGCTCATCGACCAGGCAGACGTGGAGGTCTCCGAGGCCGTCGACTTCGCCAACTACTACGCGTCGCTGGCCCAGGAATCCGTGCCCGGTACCGAACACGTCCCGCCCCGCCTCACGACGGTGGCCCCGCCCTGGAACTTCCCCATCGCGATCCCGCTGGGCGGTGTCGCGGCCGCGCTGGCCGCAGGCTCGGCCGTCGTCCTCAAGCCCGCTCCTCCGTCGCGGCGGACGGCAGCGCTGCTCGCCGAGGCCTGCTGGCGCGCAGGCCTCCCCGATGACCTGGTGCAGTTGGCCATCGTCGACGACGGGCCCGTCAGCAAGCTCCTCATCACCGATCCACGGGTCGACCTCGTGGTGCTCACCGGCGCCGCCGAGACGGCACAGTTGTTCCGCTCCTGGCGCCCCGCCCTCCCCCTGCTGGCCGAGACGTCCGGCAAGAACGCCATCATCATCACACCGTCGGCCGACCTGGATCTGGCCGCGGCAGACCTCGCGAACTCCGCCTTCGGACATGCGGGGCAGAAGTGCTCGGCGGCGTCCCTGGGCATCCTCGTGGGCTCAGTGGCGCGCTCCAGGCGTTTCCGGAGCCAACTGCTCGACGCGGTGCGGTCCCTGAAGGTGGCCTGGCCCAGCGCTCCCGCAGCGCAGATGGGGCCGCTCACCGAACCCCCCGGTGAGAAACTCCTGCGGGGCCTCACGCGACTGGAGCCCGGCCAGCGGTGGCTGCTCGAACCCAAGCGGCTGGACACCCGCCTGTGGCGCCCGGGCATCCGCGCCGGCGTGCTGCCCGGCAGCGAGTACCACCAGGTGGAGTACTTCGGCCCCATCCTGGGGCTGATGGCCGCCAAGGACCTCGACGAGGCCATCGCGTGGCAGAACGGGACCGATTTCGGCCTGACAGCCGGTCTGCACAGCCTGGACCCGGACGAGATCGCGCGGTGGGTGGAGCGGGTGCAGGCCGGCAACGCCTACGTGAACCGCTCGATCACCGGCGCGGTCGTGCGTCGCCAGCCGTTCGGCGGCTGGAAACGCTCGGCGGTGGGTGCGGGCGGCAAGGCGGGTGGCCCGAACTACCTCACGGGCTTCGGCACCCACCGGGCGGTCGCCGTCGACCACCGCCCCACCGACACCACGGTGTCCACCCCTCCCCTGGCACGGCTGCTCCGCGGGGCGGAGACTGTCAACGGGGTCGACATGGCCCGGCTGACAGCCGCTGTCGCCTCCGACGAGGAGGCGGCCCGCACGATCTTCGGGGTGCCGCACGACCCGTCGGCGCTCACCGTCGAGATCAACGTGCTGCGCTACCGCCCCACGCCTGTCACGGTGCGCGTGGAGACCGCCGATGCGACGGCGGTGCTCCGGGAGGCCTCGGCCGCCCTGGCCGCCGGGGCACCGGCCCGCTTCTCCTTCGCCACGGCGCCGGAGGAGACCCTGGCGAGGGTGCTCTCAGAGGCCGGCCTCGAGTTCGAGACCCAGGCTCCGGACGACTTCGACCGGGCGGTGCGCGGGCGGGTCCGCTTCCTCGGTGACCGCGACCTGCTCACGGCGGTGCGTGGATCCATCGACGTCAGCGTCTTCGACGGCGACCCGATGCTCCCCGGACGGCTCGCCCTCCTCCCCTACGTGCGGGAGCAGGCGGTGTCCATCACCCACCACCGGTTCGGGCACCCCACCCACGTCGTCGACAAGGTGCGCCTCTGACGCGGAAAAAGCAGAAGGGCCGCCAAGCGGATAGCTTGGCGGCCCTTCTGGTGAAATCAGCGACGCAGGCCGAGGCGTGCGATCAGCGCACGGTAGTGCTCGACGTCCTGCTTGGCCACGTAGTTCAGCAGACGGCGGCGCTGGCCGACCATCAGCATGAGGCCACGACGGCTGTGGTGATCACCCTTGTGGAGCTTGAGGTGCTCGGTGAGGTGAGCGATCCGCTTCGTCAGCAGAGCGATCTGCACGTCGGGCGAACCGGTGTCGCCAGGCGTGGTCGCGTACTCTTCGATGATGTTCTTCTTCGTTTCGGCGTCCATATGGGACTCCTTCCGGTTCGCTGCACGGCGCCCCAGCTGCGGGTGCGTTCGGGGCTCTTACTAGGCCGTGGCCGATCTACGGCAACCGAGCTACCTTAGCACCGCTCCACCGTGGGACACTAATTGTGCGTCCCCCCGCTAACGCAGTCAGGCCCGGTGCGCCGCACGCTGTCGCGCTAGGGTGGGGGCACCAGACCACGTTCGCAGAGGAGCCCTCATGGCCATCACCGTACGCCGCGTTGAAGCCGCTGACCTGGAGTACCTGCGTGAGCATCAGGCCCGGCCTGACCTCGGTCTCGTGGATGAACTCTTCGAGGCGCAGGAGGCCGGCAACCTGCTCTTCGCCGTCGCCGTGGAGGAGGACAGGCTGCTCGGTACCGCCGTCCTGGATCTCACGTCCGAGGAGATCGCCCCTGAACTGCGCAACATGTGGGTCTACCCGCATGCCCGCAGGCGCGGCGCCGGACGGGCGCTGAGCGAGTGGCTCGAGGACCAGGCCCGGAAAGCCGGCCACGACGCGGTGTATCTCGCGGTGGACCCCAACAACGAGAAGGCCGTGCCCCTCTATGTGTCGCTCGAGTACCACCCCACGGGGGAACACCTGTTCGTGGAGGAACACACCGAGCAGCAGGTGGAGGAAGGCACCGAGGCCAGCACGCACTACGCCGTCTACAAGAAGTCGTTGACGATGCGCTGAGGCCGACCCCCCTGTGGGGCCACTTCTCCCCTCAAATAGTGTGGCAGCCATCAGCGCACTCCGACGGAGGGCGTCCGGTGCCAGGTTGACGACAACGGATTGGTTGGCAGGGGATATGGCTCGCCCGAAGGTGCACGACGAGGCACTCGCTGAGGTCCTTCTGGAGAAGGCGACCCGGATCGTCGGGCTTGAGGGCCCAGCCGCACTGAGCCTGCGTCGCATCACCCAGTCGGCCGGCACCTCGACGTCAGCCATCTACTCGCTCTACGGCTCCCGTGACGCGCTGCTGGACGCCGTGTATGAGCGCGCGATCGAGAGCTTCGTCGCCTCCACCGTCGTCCGGGCCACCGACGACCCACTGGCAGACCTGCTGAGCATGGGATGCGCCTACCGGGAATGGGCGCTCGCCAACCCCCAGATGTACCCGGTGATGTTCGGCCGACGACACGGTGATTCCCCGGACGGTATCCGGGAGCGTACCCGCCACGCGGTCGAGCCCCTGCGTGACTGCGTGCAGCGGTGCCTCGAGGCGGATCTGTTCACCGGTGGCGGCGAGGAGATCATCGTCCAGCTGTGGTCCTCCGTGCACGGGTTCGTCACGCTGGAACTCGACGGGCTCCTGGCCCACTCCCTGATGGGGGACGACGTGGATCTGGATGCGGCGTACGAGACGCTGATGCGCGCCTCGATCTGTTACTGGGGCGGTTGAGCCAGCGCTCGACGGGTGGCCTCCACGTCGGCGCCCATCTGCTTGACGAGCGCGTCGATGCCCTCGAAACGCACCTGCCCCCGCAGCCGTGCCACGAAATCGACGGCGATCTCAGAGCCGTACAGCTCGAGGTCCGTGCGGTCCAGCACATAGCTCTCCACCCGGTGGTCTGACCCGTCGAAGGTGGGATTCGTGCCCACCGAGATGGCCGCCGGCATGGGCTCCGCCCCCGGTTCGTCCAGGACGGTGACCCAGCCCGCGTACACACCGTCGGCAGGCACTGCCATGTCGTGCGGGACGGTCAGGTTCGCGGTGGGGAACCCCAGTTCGCGCCCCCGTTGGTCGCCGACGACCACCACGCCGCGGAACCGGAACGGCCGGCCCAGGTGCTGCGCCGCGGCGGCGACGTCGCCCTCCGCAAGATGCGAGCGGATGCTGGTGGAACACGACACCTCGTCGTCGATGGAGGACAGCGGCAGCGGACGAACCTCGAAGCGGCCCTCCCCCAGCTTGGCCAGCGTCTCCACATTGCCCGCGGCCCTGTGCCCGAAGCGGAAATTGGCGCCGACGACGATCCGTACCGGGTGGAGCGGTGCGAGGAAGCGTTCGACGAACTCCGAGGGCGACAGGTTGGCAACCTCATCGTTGAACTGGATGACCCGCACCTCGTGGGCCCCGGCGTGCTTCAGCAGTTCGATGCGGGAGCGCAGGTCGCTCAACAGTTTGGGGGCCTTGTCGGGCCGCAGCACCGTGACGGGGTGGGGCCAGAACGTCACGACGATGAGCGGGTGGTCGGCGTCGCGGACGGCTTCGGCGAGCACCTGTTGGTGCCCCGTGTGCACGCCGTCGAAGTTGCCGATCACCACCACGGATTCAGTCACGGAAGTCTCCACACTGGGTAAATCTGGCACGCTCAGACCAACACCGCAACAGGCCTGGAGCCATCCTCGTCGGGCTGGTACAGCGCAAGGAGTTCCCCGGACGGGGAGATGACGCCGGTGGGATTGGCCGGCACGGGACGACGCAGGGGGCGCCCGTAACGCACGTCGGTGGCCTCGTCTTCAGTCAGGTCGATCACGGGGAAGCTGAGCCGGGCTGCGTCCGCCATGCTCATCAGGGCGGGAGGCTCGTCGCCGAGCGTCACCGCATCGTCGAGCGAATAACCGCCGATGCGGGTGCGGCGCAGCGCCGTGAGGTGGCCGCCGACCCCCAGGGCCTCCCCCAGGTCTCGGGCGATGGCGCGGATATAGGTGCCCGACGAACACTCCACGTCGATGTCGACGTCGAGGAAGGCGCCCACCGGCCGCACCGCCGACAGGTCGAGGCGGGAGACGGTGACCGGCCTGGCAGGCAGGTCCACAGCCTCTCCCGCGCGGACTCGGGCATAGGAACGTTTGCCGTCCACCTTGATGGCGGAGACGGCGCTGGGGCGCTGGAGGATGGCCCCACGGAGCGGGGCGAGGGCTTCCTCGAGTTGCGGGGTGCTGACGGTCGAGGCGTCCGCGACCTCCGTGAGGTCGCCGTCGGCGTCATCGGTGTGCGACGACTGCCCCAGCCTCACTGTGGCCAGGTAGCGCTTGTCGTGCAGGGCCAGATGGCCCAGCAGGCGGGTGGCGCGGTTGACCCCGAGGATGAGCACGCCGGTGGCCATGGGATCCAGAGTGCCGGCGTGGCCGATCTTGCGGGTACCCAGAAGACGGCGCAACCGGCTGACCACCTGGTGCGAGGTGAGCCCCGACTCTTTGTCGATGATCACCAGGCCCGAGGGGACGGCCGGTTGCGCGTTACTCACTCTTCTTCGTTGTCTTCGTCGTCCCGCGGCTTCCGGTAGGGGTCCGCCTCACCGGCGAACTCCTTCCCGGCCGCCGCAGCAGCTGCTGCGGCGTCGTGGGCCTGGACCTGGGCGAGCAGGTCCTCGATGTGCCGCGCCGTTTCCGGCGTGGCGTCGAGGACGAACTCCAGCGTGGGCGTGAACTTCATGCCCAGCTGCTGACCCATCGTGGAGCGGAGCATGCCCTTGGCAGACTCCAGCGCCGCGGCGCTCCCCGCACGGTCCGCCTCGTCGCCGAGGACGGTGTAGAAGGCGGTGGCCTCCCGGTTATCGCCGGTCAGCCGCACCTCCGTGATCGTCACGAACCCCAGACGGGGGTCCTTGACGCGGCGGTCGATGGTCGAGGCCAGGATGACCTTGATCTGATCCGCGAGCTTCGCGTTACGGGGTCCGACCATCAGTCACGCTCCACTTCGACCATTTCGAAGGTCTCGATGACGTCACCGATCTTGATGTCGCTGTACGTCAACGTGATACCGCACTCGAAGCCTTCGCGGACCTCGGTGGCATCGTCCTTCTCACGCCGCAGCGAGGCCACGGTCGTCTCGGAGACGACCACGCCGTCACGCAACAGGCGCGCCTTGGCGTTGCGCTTGATGGTGCCGTCGAGGACCATGCAGCCCGCGATGTTGCCGAACTTGGACGAGCGGAAGACCTCGCGGATCTCCGCCTGGCCACGCACTTCTTCCTTGTAGATCGGCTTGAGCATGCCCTTGAGCGCTGCTTCGATCTCGTCGATGGCCGAGTAGATCACCGAGTAGAAGCGGATGTCGACGTTCTCGCGGTCTGCCATCTGGGCCGCGTGCGGCGTGGGCCGCACGTTGAAGCCGATGATGACTGCCTTGGACGCGGCGGCCAGCGACACGTTGGTCTCGGTGATGGCACCGACACCGCGGTCGATGACTCGCAGCGACACCTCTTCGCCGACCTCGATGCCGCTGAGCGCGTCTTCCAGCGCTTCGACGGAACCTGCACCGTCGCCCTTGAGGATGAGCAGCAGTTCCTGCGTCTCGCCCCTCTCGAGCTGCTCGAACAGTTGGTCCAGCGTCTTGCGACGGCCGGACTTGGCCTGCTGGGCGGCACGCATGCGGGCCTCACGCTTGTCAGCGATCTGGCGGGCCATGCGGTCGTCGTCGACAACCAGGAAGTTGTCGCCGGCGCCGGGCACCGACGTCAGGCCGAGCACCTGGACGGGCATCGACGGCGGGGCTTCGGTCATCGTCTCGCCCTGGTCATTGATCAGGGCGCGGACGCGGCCGTGGGCCGAGCCGGCCACGATCGAGTCGCCGATGCGGAGCGTGCCGCGGTGCACCAGGACGGTGGCCACGGGACCGCGACCCTTGTCGAGGTGCGCTTCGATGGCCACGCCCTGCGCCGGCATGTCCGGGTTGGCCCGGAGGTCCAGCGCGGCGTCTGCCGTCAGCACGATGGCCTCCAGCAGTTCCGGCAGGCCCTGCATGGTGGCCGCGGAGACGTCGACGAACTGGGTGTCGCCGCCGTACTCCTCAGGCACCAGGCCGAACTCGGAGAGCTGGCCACGCACACGTACGGGGTCCGCCGACTCCTTGTCGATCTTGTTGACCGCGACCACGATCGGGACGTCCGCAGCCTGGGCGTGGTTCAACGCCTCGATGGTCTGCGGCATCACGCCGTCGTCAGCAGCCACGACGAGCACCGCGATGTCCGTGGACTTCGCGCCGCGGGCACGCATGGCGGTGAACGCCTCGTGGCCCGGGGTGTCGATGAACGTGATCTTGCGATCAGCGCCGTCGACGCCGGTCTCGACCTGGTAGGCGCCGATGGCCTGGGTGATGCCACCCGCTTCGCCGGCGACGACATTGGAATGCCGCAGCGCGTCCAGCAGGCGCGTCTTACCGTGGTCCACGTGGCCCATGACGGTCACGACCGGCGGGCGGGCCGCCAGGTCGTCCTCGTCGCCGAGATCCTCACCGAACTCGAGATCGAAGCTCTCAAGCAGTTCGCGGTCCTCGTCCTCGGGCGAGACGACCTCGATGTTGTAATCGAGCTCAGCGCCCAACACCTCGAGGGTGTCATCTGCGACCGACTGCGTTGCGGTGACCATCTCGCCCAGGTGGAACAGCACCTGTACGAGCGACGCCGCGTCCACGCCAATCTTCTCGGCGAGGTCCGTCAGTGACGCGCCACGGCGCAGGCGAACGGTCTGGCCGTCACCCTTCCGGACGCGCACGCCGCCAATTGCCGGCGCCTCCATCTGATCGAACTCTTGCCTACGCTGCTTCCTGGACTTGCGACGGCGACCTGCGCCACCACCGCCACGACCGAAGGCACCCTGTGTGCCGCCGCGGCCACGGCCTGCGCCGCCGCCACGGCCACCACCGGGGCCACCACCGGGGCCACCGCCCATGGGGCCTGAACCGAAGGCGGGAGCACCGCCGGCGCCACCGGGACGACCCGGAGCACCAGCGCCGGGACGTCCACGACCGCCGCCGGGGCCACCGGCCGGGCGACCGCGGCCGCCTGTGCGGCCGAGCGCCGGGTTGGCCTGCTTGGGCATCATCGCGGGATTCGGCCGCGGTACGCCGGGCAGACCGCCCGTGCCACCGGGACGCGGGACGCCCGACGGGAGACCGCCGGTGCCGCCCGGACGGGGCGCGCCACCCTCACGACGCGGAGCGCCGTCAGGACGGGGGCCGCGACGCTGCTGGGTGCCCATGCCCTGGGACGGGGCGAAGGGGTTGTTCCCCGGACGGGGTGCGCCGGGCTTGCGCGGGCCGGGCGAAGGAGCCTGGGGACGCGGGCCGGGAGCACCTGGCTTGGGAGCCGGGCCCGAAGGACGGGCGGACGGCGCCGCCGGAGCGGCCGGGCGCTTGGGAGCAGCGGGAGCGGGCGCCGCGGGTGCGGCCGGTGCTGAAGGTGCTGCCGGAGCGGAAGGCGCCGCGGGTGCAGCAGGCCTGGGAGCCGCTGCGGGCGGCTTGGGGCCCGGGCGCGGGCCGGCCTGGGGCCGTGCGGACGCCTGGGGCGCCTCGTCGACGGCGGGGGCCGACGTGTCAGGTGCGCCAGGGGTGGCCACCGGGGTGTCAAGGTGTGTCTCGACGACAGGGGCCGGAGCCGCTGCCTTCGGTGCGGGACGGGACTGCTTGGGTTGCGCAGGCGCATCGCTCTTGGCGGTGAATGCTTCCCGGACGCGGCGCACGACTGGTGCTTCCAACGTCGAGGACGGGCCACGGACGTATTCTCCGTTTTCACCCAGCCAGGACAACAGTTCCTTACTGGTCTTACCTATTTCCTTGGCGATCTCGTGGACGCGAGGCTTTGCCACTACTCTCCTTCAAGCGGCCCGACCTCCAAGGCGCGGACCTAGTTGTGTTTGGTCATCGTTGGGTTCTCATCGAGTGGTCATGAGCTTCCAGCCCACCTTCTGGTTGTAGCCCTTCCGGGCGTTTGAACGATGTGGCCGCGCACAGCGCAGGCCGCCCACCATCATAACCTGCCTGACCGTCAGCTTCCACTCCGGAGGATTACGGAGCGCGCGGCAGGGTCAAGTTCGGCCCCCGGCCCGAACGCGCGACGGATGGCGTGGCGCCGCTCGGCGAGCTCCAGACAGTGGGAATGGACGTAGGCCCCCCGACCGGGAAGGCGGGGCGAGGTGCCGTCGACGACGGTGACGCCCTGCCTGACGAGCCGGACCAACGTCGTCTGATCGTCGACGGCGCGGCACCCGATGCAGGTGCGTTGAGGATTCACCCCGCCAGACTAGCCAAGTTCGCAGCGGCCACCCAGCCGCGGCACAGGCACCCCACAGGAGCGCTCACGAAGCTGGGGGCATCGGGCAGCACCGCCCGACCCACCGGAAGGAAGCCTCCCATGAACAAGATCATCGCCGGAGTGTCCGCAGCAGCGATGGCTGCGGGACTCGGCCTCGGCGCAGCCACGCTGGCCAACGCTGAGACGACTGCGCCCAGCCCCTCTCCCAGCACCTCTGCCACCGAGAGCACCCAACCATCGCGGCAGGCGCAGGGGTGGGGCATGGCGGGGCGCGGCAGGCTCGGCGGAGAGCACCGCAGCGGCATGCCGGGCATGGATGTGTCGGCGCTCGCAGAGAAGCTCGGGGTTGACGAGTCCGATCTCACGGAAGCGATGGCCACAGCCAGGGACGCAGCCCGGCCGGCCGAACCCGCCACCATGCCGGACACGCAGGAAGAGCGCGATGCGCTGCGCGCCGAACACCAGGCCGCGTTCGCGAAGGCGCTGGCCGAAGAACTGGGCTTGGAGGAGGCGAGCGTCACCGAAGCCCTCACCGAGTTGCGCGAGGAACGCCAGGCCGTGCAGGCCGCCGAGGACAAGGAGGTGTTGGACAAGGCCGTCACCGACGGCGAGCTGACGCAGTCCGAGGCCGACGCCGTCCAGAAAGCCATCGACGCCGGGATCGTCGGGGTCCATGGTCACGGCGGCCCCCGTCGCTGACCCGATGCCCGGGTGCGCCGGAGGTCACTCCTCCGGCGCGTACCAGCGTTCGACGTCGAGGTACCAGCCCACGGCCAACTCACGGCCGCGCTCCATCCAGTCGGCATCGGTCCCGGTCACCAGATCGGTGAGCTCCCCCGGGTCCTCGGCGACGTTGAATACCTCGTCGCGGCGATCCCCGAAGTGGTGGATCAGCTTGCGGTCGCCGTCGAGGACCGCAGTGCAGCGCCCCCGGACCCAGCAACTCACGATGACCGGCCCCTGCGGCTCCCCGCTGTACAACGAGGGCCGGTACTCGACGTCACTGACCAGGTCGAAGCCGAGCGCGTCGACGGCGGTGGGCATCAGGGCGAGCTGGTTGGCCGGCCCTTCGATCAGTTCCGGCGCCCGACGGGGGTCGTGCACCAGCATGGGCACCCGGATGCCCTCTTCGTAGATGGTGTTGTCGTGCTGGTAGAGCTGGTGCTCGCCGAAGCCTTCACCGTGGTCACCGGAGATCACGAACACCGTGTCCTCGTAGAGGCCCAGTTCCTTGAAGAGGTCGATCACGTGGCCGACGAAGCGGTCCTGCAGGTGCACGGCGTTGAGGTACTTGTTCATCAGCGGGCGGTCCACGAAGTCGATCAGTTCGTAGCCCGGGACGTTGTAGTCGTGGTGCGCGGTCACCGTCAGCATGCCCAGCATGAACGGCCCGTCCTGCCTCTTGAGCCAGCGGCGTACCGGCTCCAGCATGATGTCGTCCTCGTAGCCGAAGTAGTTGGCCTTGCTGAAGCCGGTCTTGTCCATGCCGTCCACCGGGGTGAACTTCTGGAAGCCCAGGTTCGCAGCGGTGCCGCGGCGCCGCTCGAAGTGTTCCGTGGCCGATTGGAAGAAGGCGGTGCTGTAGCCCTCATCTGCCAGGAGTTCAGGCAGACAGCGCTGCGGCAGCCCGTTCTCGTCGGCCTCGGTGTTGCGATTGTCCGGCGGCGGCGCCATCCCGCAGTGGATGGAGACCAGCGACTTCGAGGTGTGGGGCAGCACGGTGTAGCCCCGCTCCGGACGCACACTCTGCTCAGCGAGGGCGTCGAGCACCGGGGTCACCGGCTGGCGCGTCTCCGGCAGGGCGGAGGTGGCCCGCTGGGACTCGAGGGTGATGACCACCACGTTGCGGTGCCGCTCCCCCGGACGCGGCACCAAGCGCGTGCTCTCAGGATCAGCCAGTGGCGCCCCTGAGGCGAAGGCCTCCGGATAGGCGGCCGCCTCCTTGATGGGAGAGACGGCCAACTGCACAGCCGGGGACAGCGCGAACGAGGCGGACGCGGTGGGCGCCGTCCACGTGGCGGCGATGAGCAGCAGCACCGCGCCAGCCAGGCCCACGCGTCGGGTGACGGGGCCGGCCTCGCCCGTGAACAGGCGCGCGAACACCTTCCCCAGGAGGAGCGGGGCGACCAGGGACCACAGGACGACGCCGACCAGGAGGCCGATGAACGTGGCGTCGACCTGCGAACCGAGGAGCCCGGAGAGCGCTTCGGCCTCGCGGATCGCCAGCGCGATCTGGGCCGGGGTCAACGGATTGCCGGTGCGCAGCGCATAGGAATGGTTCACGACCATGAAGACGCCGATGGCTGCGGTGAGCACCTGGGCCAACACAACCGCGGCGGAGCGCAGCCTGGGCCGGCGGAGGTACAGGAGGGTGACGGCCCACAGCACACACCAGAAGAGGCCGAAGGCGACGTCGGAGGACAGTTTCGTGGCCCTCTCCGCGAGCCCCGCGCTGGGGTAGAACCGGTCGATCCGGACCACCTTCAGCCAGACCCCGAGCACCGCGAACGGCGCCATGAGAACGGCCAACCGTCCCCATGGCCAGCGTTCGGCAGGTGAACGAGAGGTGGACTCAGAGTTAACAGTCATGGAGCGAGCAATGCTACTTGCCTGCAGGTGTCACTCCAAAGCGCCGTTCACGGCGCCATTCTCAGTACCGGAAGATGGCCCGCACCGGGGGCGCCGCCGAGTCCTCGCTCACTGCCAGGGAACCGGAATTGCGCAGCGTGTGCGCGATCACGGCATCCACTTCGTCGACGACCAGGTGGGGCTGCCCGTCCGGCGCCGCGCTCGGCCGGCGGAGCAGCAGAGTGTCGACCCTGCCCTCCTCCGCCGCGGTGGCGATGCTGGCCAGATCCTCCGAGGCCCTGCCCGTGCCCACCAGTTCGTTGTAGCGGTCAGCCAACTGGGCGTCGTCCTCGCGCAACGCGCGCTCCGCGATGGGCCAGGCCCGTGCGTGCAGTTCCTGGGCGCTCAACCTGTCCGGGTTGCCGGTCACCATCTCGTCGACGATGTTCCTGCGCCCGCTGATGGAGCGGAAGGTGGCGCCGTGTTCCGCGACGCCGGCCAGGACCAGCGGACGGGTGGCACCCCGGCCCAGCACCTCGTCCACGGCGGTGGCGATGTCGCGGAAGAGCCGCTCAAGGTCCACAGCGGCCACGTCCCTGTCCCCGCCGTGCCCGTGGAAGTTGGCCATGTCGCCGCCGCGGCTCTGCGCCGAGCTCTGCAACTGGACCTGGTGATCGCGGCCGATGAAGACCTCGTCCACCGCCGTCGGCGTGTCCTCACCGAGGGACAGTTCCCCGATCGCGTTGCGCGTTCCCTCGAACAGTCGCACACGGTTGGCGGACAGTGCCAGCACGTCGAACGAACCGCCCACCGCTGACAGCACACCCACGAGGGGTGCGAGCCTGGGGTGGTCGCCCACACAGACCTCCTCGCGCAACGCCAGCGGCAACCGGAAGGTGCGCAGCGCCCCCGGTGCGGCGTACACGGCCAGACCGTCCGACTGGTGGAGCCAGAACTCACGGTCTGCGACGAGCTCGCGCAGGGCGGGCAGCACCTCGGCCAGCCCGTCTCTGGCAGCGAGCTCGCCCTCAGCCAGCTTCAGCATGTTCTCGTACTGGGATCTGGCGGCGAGTGTCTCGCGGCCGGTGCGCTGCGTGGGAAGCAGGATGCTGACCCACGGCCCTTCGGTGATGGTCGCCTGGGCGAGGAACTCCTCGTCGACGATGTCGAGGTTGGGCAGTGTCCGTTCGGTCATGGGCCTTACCTTTCGTTGGGGTCCGGTTCCGTAGACGATCAACCCTACCCAGCAGGCACGACGCTGTGAACAGATCGTGGATGAATCACGATCAGGGCTTGCAGCCCCAGGGCTGGAGGCCGCGCTGGTCGTACAGACGGTTGGCCACGGTGATCTGCTCCTCGCGGGTGGCCTGGTGCGGGTAGGCCGCGAAGTCCGTGCCGCCGACGCTGCGCCAGGTCTGCAGGTTGAACTGCAGGCCGCCGTAGTAACCGTTGCCGGTGTTGATGTTCCAGCGGTTGGTCGACTCGCAGCGCGCGATGGTGTCCCACATGGAGGAGCGGCGCAGGTCGAGGCCGGAGCCTCCCGAGGAGGCCGGCTCGGAGCTGTCAGCGGGGGCAGCGTCGGGTTCCGGTGCCGGAGGGGGCGGCACCTTGGTGCCGACGGTGGTCACCTGGTTCACCGGCTTCTTGAGCACCTCGGTGGAGACGAGCGCGGACGACTTCAGCACGCCGTCCTCGTAGACGTTGGTGTAGGTCTCGAGGTTTTCACCGACCACACCCTTGGTGGTGACTTCCTTCTCGCCCTTGAGCATCTTGCTGGATTCGCTGGTGGTCTTCTCGAACGCCACCGCGACCTTCTTGGTGGACGGCTTGACGTCGACCCTGACGAATACGACGCCCATGCCGTCTTCGAGGGCGGTTTCCGGGCTGGGGGTCACCTTGTCGTCGGCGTCCGGGGTGACGCCCACCTCGGCCAACGCGTCGGCGACGGTGCCGGCGAGGCGCACGGGCTTGGCAGCCCCGGCGACGGTGACCGTCAGGTCGCGGGCGGTGAGGATGTCGACGGAGAGGCCCTCGCGGCCGATGGCCGCGGAACGGGAGGCGGAGAGCTTGGAATCGGCGGCGTCGAGGCGCAGCATCTTCAGGGCATCTCCGACGTTCTTCGCGGTGGTCCAGACCTCGCGCTGTTCGCCGTCGATGGTGACGTCGAGCGGGCGCGCGTAGGCGATGCTGATCTCGAGGCCGTCGACGACGGTGGTCTCCAGCGCCGGCAGGACGACGTCGTGGGGCCCGGGCTCGATGCCCTCGAGTTCGAGGACCTGCGCGACGGTGTTCTCGCGGACCGCGATGGTCTTGGCCACGCCGTCGACCACCATGGTGACGTCGTCCTTGTCCAGCGCGCTGGCAACGCCCACGCCGCCGACGAGTGCCAAGGCGCTGACGCCTGCGATGACCGGGGTCCAGATCTTCTTCGCCATCTGTTCGAACAGTCCTCTGATCGGGGATCGCTGGTTCCCAGCGAGAACAGATTAACCCCTGCCTGAGAGGATTCCAAAAGAACTCTGAGAATCTCTCAGCCAGGGGTCGCGTCTGTCCCCTCAATGGGGAGGGGTGAAGGTGTCAGGCTGTGACGTCCGGCTGGATGTCGATGCGCCAGCCGGTGAGGCGGGCCGCGAGGCGTGCGTTCTGGCCCTCGCGGCCGATGGCCAGCGACAACTGGTAATCCGGCACGATCGCCCGGCAGGCCCTGGCCTGCTCGTCGACCACCGTCACCGACAGCACCTTCGCGGGCGAGAGAGCGGCGGCCACGAACTCCGTGGGGTCCTCGGAGTAGTCGACGATGTCGATCTTCTCCTCCCCCAGTTCGTTCGTCACTGCACGGACCCGCTGGCCCATGGGGCCGATGAACGCGCCCTTGGCAGACACGTTGGGGTCCAGCGACCGCACGGCGATCTTGGTGCGGTGGCCGGCTTCGCGGGCGACCTCGCAGATCTCGACGACGCCCTGCCCCAGTTCCGGGACCTCGAGCGCGAACAACTTGCGGACCAGGTGCGGGTGGGTGCGCGAGACGATCACCTGCGGGCCGCGGAGTTCGCGTCGGACGCTCACCACATAGACGCGCAACCTGCGGCCGTGGCTGTAGTCCTCACCGGGAACCTGCTCGGCCAGCGGCATGAGCGCCTCGAACTTGTCCTGGTCGCCCTTGCTGATCAGCACGCGCACGGCCTTGGAGTCGCGGTCCTGCTGCACGATGCCGACGATGACATCACCCTCGGTGGCGGAGAAGTGGCCGAACTTCTGCTCGTCCTCCGCCTCGCGGATCCGCTGGAAGATCACCTGCCGCGCAGTGGCGGCGGCGATCCGGCCGAAGTCCTCCGGGGCGTCGTCGAAGTAGCCGATGATCTCGTCGTCGTCGTTGAATTCGGGGGCCAGCACGGCGGCCTTGCCCGTCTTCCGGTTGATCTCGACCTTCACGCCGCGCAGTGCGTTGGGGGTCTTGCTGTACGCGTTGAGGAGCGCGTCCTCGAGCGTCTTGAGCAGATACTCGCGATCGATCCCGCGCTCGCGCTCAATGAGTGTCAGTGAAGCCAGATCGACATCCATGTCAGTTCTCCTCGTCCTCGTCGCCGTCCACCGGGCGGTTCATTTCCACCTGGACGACTGCCTTGTTGATGTCAGTGAGAGCCACCGTGCGCTCGGAGCCGTCGACGTCGAGCGTGACGCCCTCCTCATCGGCGCCGACGATACGGCCGACGATCTCGCCGTCCGCCAGCCAGAGCTGCACCAGGCGGCCGGTGTTGCGGCGGAAGTGCTTGGCCTCGGTCAGCGGCTTGCTCACGCCGCGCGAAGACACCTCGAGGGTGAACGGGTGGTCCCCCACCACCGGGCTCTCGTCCAGCGCGTCCGAGATGGCGCGCGACGCGGAGGCGATGTCGTCGAGGAGCGGGCCGCGACCCTGGGGGCCTTCGCCATCCACCGTGAGCCGGAGCACGGAGCGCTTGCCCATACGGGTGACATCGAGGCTGTCGAGCTCCAACCCGTGCTGCACGAGGATTGGCTCGATGACAGCCACCAACTTGGCTTCTTGCATGTGGGTGCTCCGTATCCGGTTGTACGCCTGATTGTGAGGCCCCAGCATACCCACGCACTACGCTGGCCGCATGTCCGTCTCCCGTCGCTCCGCGCTTGCGCTGCTCACCCTCGGAATCACGGGATGCACCACGAGTCCGCTGATTCTCGGTGGGCCGGACACCCGCACCGCTGCGCTGCCCGAGCCGTCGCCTGAGCCGGCGCGCTCCCCGGAGGCCACCCTGGCGCACCAGTCGGTGGCGGATCTGCGCGCACTCGTCGCGGCGCTGGCCGACTCCCCGCACTGGGAGGCCCAGCCCTGGGCCGTCGCTGCGCTCGCGCAGTGCGACGCCCACGTGGCCCGCCTCGCTGTGCCGGACCCGCTGTCGGACATCGACCTGGAGCCCTTCGAGGTGGCTGCTGCGCCCGTCACTGCCCCGAGCGCTCCCGGGGTCGCGACCAACCGGCTCGAGGCCGCCGTCTCCCGTGCCGGGGATGCGCTCGAGGACATGGCGACCCGGGCCGGGGACGGGGACCTCAGGTTGTGTTACGCCTCGATGGCCACCGCGGTGCTCGGCCTGCGCAACCAGGAGGTCGCGCCGGTGGAGGGCGAGGCCGCCGTGCGGCGTCTGCAGGCGACCACCGTCGAGGCGTCACTGCCCATCCTGTTGGGCCATGTGTGGGCGCTGATCTACGGGCTGGGTGTGGGCCTGGGCAGGATCAGCCAGGACAATGCCCTCCACGCCACGGGGCTGGTCCGCCTCAACCGGGCACGTGAACTACGCAACACCCTTCGCGACAGGCTCGGCACCGAAGCCCCCGAACAACCGGCGGCGTTCGACCTGCCCACGACGATGGACAGCCTCGAGACCATCCGCGCCGGCTGGGGGTTGCTGGAGACGCAGGTCCTGAACGGATTCGCACGCCTGGTCGCGGCGGATCCCGATCCGCAGTGGCGCGCCGGCATGCGCGGCCAGGTGGCGCCGGTGCAGGAAACCGGCACGGCGCTCACCTGGTGGCCGGGGTGGTTGGCCTAGAGGACGGCCAACACCTCCTCGACGATGTCAGCGACGGGGACCTCGCGCTTCTCGCCCGTGGCGCGGATGCGCAACTCGACGACCCCGTTGGCCAGGCCGCGGCCGACGACCACGATGATGGGCATGCCCAGGATCTCCGCGTCCGCGAACTTCACGCCGGGGCTGGCCTTGCGGTCGTCGAAGAGCACCTCGACCCGCTTGCCGTCGAGCGCCTCTGCGATGCGCTCAGCCTCCGCGAAGACCTCGGCGTCCTTGCCGGTGGCGATCACGTGCACCTGGAACGGCGCCAGGCCCAGCGGCCAGCTGAGACCCTTGTCGTCGCTGGTGGCTTCCGCGACGGCGGCCACCGCGCGGGACACGCCCACCCCGTAGGAGCCCATGGTGACGGTGACGAGCTTGCCGTTCTGGTCCAGCACCTTGAGGCCGAGGGCCTCGGCGTACTTGCGGCCGAGCTGGAAGATGTGGCCCATCTCGATGCCACGGGCCAGCGTCAGCGGGCCGGAGCCGTCGGGCGCCGGGTCGCCCTCGCGGACGTCACCGACGTCGAGGATGCCGTCAGCGGTGAAGTCACGCCCGGCCGTGACACCGGTGAGGTGCTGGTCCTTGACGTTGGCGCCCGTGACCCAGTGCGTGCCGGTGACGACCCGCGGGTCCACGAGGTACTCGATCTTGGTGGAGGACTCCTTGCCCAGGACCCACCCCCCGTCGATGGACACCGGCGACATGAACCCGACGACGAGCTCCGGGTAGTTCTTGAAGTCGTCCTCGGTGAAGGGTTCCGCAGCGGCGGGCTCCAGCGCAGCCTCGAGACGCTTGGCATCGACCTCGCGGTCGCCCGGGAGGCCCACGGCCAGGGGCCGCTTCTTACCGTCGGGGTCCGTGACCATGAACAGCACGTTCTTCAGCGTGTCGGCGCCCGTCCAGGTGCGCTCCGGAAGGTCACGGTTGAGCAGCTCGACGACAGCGTTGATGCTGCCGGCGCCAGGCGTGTCGAAGACGGCCATGGCGGGCGCGTCGGAGACGGGCAGCTTCGCGGGGGGCGCGACGCGCACGGCCTCGACGTTCGCCGCGTAACCCCCGGGCGAGCGCACGAAGGTGTCCTCACCGTTGGCGGCCACGGCCAGGAACTCCTCCGAGCGCGAGCCGCCCATGGCGCCGGCCATGGCCGACACGATCACGAACTCGAGGCCGAGCCGCTCGAAGATGCGCTGGTACGCCTGTCGGTGCAGCTGGTAGCTGGCCTCCAGCCCCTCGTCGTCCACGTCGAAGGAGTAGGAGTCCTTCATGATGAACTCGCGACCGCGCAGCAGGCCGGCGCGGGGCCGTGCCTCGTCGCGGTACTTGGTCTGGATCTGGTAGAGCGAGAGCGGCAGGTCCTTGTACGAGCTGTACAGGTCCTTGACCAGCAGCGTGAACATCTCCTCGTGCGTGGGCCCGAGCAGCATGTCGGTGCCCTTGCGGTCCTGGAGGCGGAACAGGTTGTCGCCGTAGTCCGTCCAGCGGCCCGTCGACTCGTAGGGTTCACGCGGCAGCAGCGCCGGGAAGTGCACCTCCTGCGCGCCGATGGCGTTCATCTCCTCGCGGATGATGGCCTCCACCTTGCCCAACACCTTCAAGCCCAGCGGCAGCCAGGAGTAGATGCCGGGTGCCGCTCGACGGATGTACCCGGCGCGGACCAGCCACCGGTGGCTGGGCACCTCCGCGTCAGCCGGGTCCTCACGGAGGGTGCGAACGAACAGGGAGGAGAGCTTTGAAATCACGGGCTGAGTCTACCCATCAGGACAGACATCGAAATTCAGCCCCACAATGACTCCCGGAACGGGCACGATGGGCGCGTGAGCACCCTCTCGGCCGGGCAGCCCCCGAGCACCGTCCCCCGCCTCATCGTGGGCAGCGCCCTGATGCTCTTCATGGAACTGGCGCTGATCCGCTGGCTCGGCTCCAACGTCGTGCACCTCTCGTACTTCTCCAACTTCGTGCTGCTGGGCTCCTTCCTGGGCATCGGCGCCGGCTTCCTGATCGCCCGCAAGCGCTGGTCCATCGTGCCGTGGACGCCGGTGTTGCTGGCGCTGCTCGTGTTCTTCGTGTGGGCCTTCCCGGTGACCATCGACCGCACCGGCGACGCCATCATCTACTTCACCTCCCTGTCTGCCCAGGGTCCTCCGGCATGGCTGGCGCTCCCGGTGATCTTCCTCTTCGTCGCCGCCATCCTCGCCGGACCGGGCGAGGTGGTGGGCCGGTGTTTCGCCGAGTTGGAGAACCTCAACGCCTACCGGTGGGACCTCATCGGTTCCATCATAGGCATCTCGCTGTTCACCCTCCTGTCATTCCTGAGGGCGCCGTCGGTGGTGTGGGGTGTGCTGGTCGTGGCGGCCCTGATCTGGCTGGCCTGGGGACGCCACCGCCTGGTGGCGATCGTGGCGGGTGTGGCCATCGTCGGTTCCCTGCTCGCCGAGACCGTCACGCCCGGGGTGACCTGGTCCCCCTACTACAAGGTGACCCAGCGCGACATCGGTCGTTCCTCCGACGGCAACGCACTCCACCTCATCACGGTCAACGGCATCCCCCACCAGGTCATGGGTTCGGCCGAGTACAAGCTCAACGAGGCCGAGCGGTTGTACCGCACCCCGTACGAGCGGATGGCGGCGGAGAAGCCCGGCCGGGTCCTGATCGTGGGCGCCGGCTCCGGCTCCGACGTGGCGATCGCCCTCAAGCAGGGGGCGGAGCACGTGGACGCCGTGGACATCGACCCGCGGATCATGGAGATCGGGGCCGAGCTCAACCCGGACCGCCCGTACTCCGACGCACGGGTCCGCCGCATCGTCAACGACGGCCGGGCCTTCCTGGAGACCACCTCGGAGAAGTACGACCTGATCCTCTTCGCCCTGCCGGACAGCCTCGCACTCGTCAGCGGCGCCTCACAGATCCGCCTGGAATCCTTCCTCTTCACAGAGGAGGCGCTCGCCTCAGCCAGGGAGCGGCTCACCGACGACGGGGTCTTCTCGATGTACAACTACTACCGCGAGGACTGGCTGATCGACCGCCTCGGCGGCATCGCCCAGGAGTCGTTCGGGCATGCCCCGTGCGTCGACCTCCTGGGTGGCGGGCAGGCCGTGGTGACCGTCGCGAAGAACCCCGATGCGCAGGTCTGCGGCACCGACAACCACGTGCTGCCCGCAGACCGCATCGCGCCGCCCACGGACAACGCACCGTTCCTCTACTACCGGGGCGACGGCATCCCTGCGACGTACCTGTGGGTGCTGGCCGGCATTCTGCTGGCCTCCGCGGTCACCGTCCGCGCCCTGGGTGGGCCGTTGCGGCACATGCGTCCCTATGCGGACCTCTTCTTCATGGGCGTGGCGTTCATGCTGCTGGAGACCAAGTACATCGCCTCGTTCGCGCTGTTGTTCGGCACCACCTGGCTGGTCAACGCGCTGGTGTTCGGCGGTGTGCTGCTCGTCGTGCTGCTGGCCGTCGAGACCACCCGACGGTGGCGCACCCCTCCCCTCGCCTGGCTCTTCGCGGGGATCGGGGTCGCCATCGCGCTGGCCTACGTGGTCAAGCCGGAATGGTTGCTGGGCCTGCCCTACGTGCCGCGGTTGATCGTGGCCGTCGCGCTGGCCTTCGTGCCGATCTTCCTGGCCAACGTCGCCTTCGCCAAACGCTTCGCGGCCGCCGACAACGGCCGTGCGGCGTTCGGGCTGAACCTGCTGGGGGCCCTCGTGGGTGGCTGCCTGGAGTACGCCGCGCTACTGACCGGGTACAGCAACCTGCTGATCCTGGTCCTCGTCATCTACCTGGTGGCATTCGCGCTGGCCCCGAGACAGGACGGGCGGATCGTGGCTCAGTAGTGCACCGTCGCCAGCGCCCCCACCTCGACGAAGCCGAGGTGCTCGTAGCTGCGGATGGCTGCGGTGTTGAAGTCGTTGACGTACAGGCTGATCAGCGGGTACTGGTCCATGATCAGGTGGCACATCCCGGCCAGCGCCGGCACGCTGATCCCCCGGCCGCGCAGGTGCGGAGCCACCCACACCCCCTGGAGCTGCGCCTGCCCGGCGAGCTTCGGGCCGAGATCGGCCTTGAAGATCACCGTGCCCTTGCCGTCGACGATGCCGTAGGCGTCGCCCTGCCTGAGGCGGTCGCGCACGAAGCCCTCGTAGCCGCCGCCGTACTTGAACGGCGAGCTGCCGATCTCGTCGGTGTACATGTGCACCGAGGCCTCGAGATAGCTCGGGTAGTCGTCGAGGGTCAGTTTGCGCACTCGCCTGTCCGGCGGGACCTCGGGCAGGTGATCCAGCACCATCAGGGGCTGCCGCTTCCGTACGTTGGAGACGCCGCCCCACGCACCGCGATACCGCTCGGCCAGGCCCACGAACAGGCCCAGCACCGAAATGGCCGGGCCGAGGATCGACGTGCAGCGGCGGATGGGCCCCAACTTCTCGACGTAGACGGGCAACGCCTCCGGGTCGAAGCCCGCGATGAAGAGAGTGCCGCCGTCGAGGAGGACGGAGGTGAGCTCGCCCTCGCGTTCGTAGCCGTAGACGGCGCCGAGCCGGCGCCGGTCCAGGCCGTAGGTGGCCACCCGGGAACTCAGGAAGAGGTTCTCCACCGGGCTCTTGGCCAGGAATTGGGCGACCCGTTCGCGGTCGCCCGCCCCCATCGTCGTCAGCCCTGAAGTCATGGGCGAAACTCTAGGGCCAACATGGCCAGAAAGGACGCCCGGTCAGGAAACAGAGATTTCGGGGGAACCGACTTCACCCATCTCTGCGGCGAGGCGGCGGGCTTCGAACAGGAGGGTCTCCACGATCTCATCCTCGGGCACGGTCTTGATGATCTCGCCCTTGACGAAGATCTGACCCTTGCCGTTACCGGAGGCGACGCCGAGGTCCGCTTCGCGGGCCTCGCCCGGGCCGTTGACGATGCAGCCCATGACGGCCACGCGCAGCGGTGCCTGCATGCCCTCGAGACCCTTGGTCACCTGCTCGGCCAACGTGTAGACGTCGACCTGCGCGCGCCCACAGGACGGGCACGAGACGATGTCCAGCTTGCGGGGGCGGAGGTTCAGCGACTCCAGGATCTTGAGGCCCACCTTGACCTCTTCTGCCGGCGGGGCGGAGAGGGACACCCGGATGGTGTCGCCGATGCCCTGGCTCAGCAGCGCGCCGAAGGCCACGGAACTCTTGATCGTGCCCTGGAACGCGGGACCGGCTTCGGTGACGCCCAGGTGCAGCGGGTACTGGCACTTCTCGGAGAGCATCTCGTAGGCGCGCACCATCACGACGGGGTCGTTGTGCTTGACGGAGATCTTGAAGTCGTAGAACCCCACCTCCTCGAACAGCGAAGCCTCCCACAGAGCGGATTCCACGAGGGCCTCAGCGGTGGGGGCGCCGTACTTCTGCAGCAGGCGCTTGTCGAGCGAGCCGGCGTTGACGCCGATGCGCAGGCTCACACCCGCGTCGGCGGCCGCCTTGGCGATCTCGGCGACCTTGTCGTCGAACTGCTTGATGTTTCCGGGGTTCACGCGCACGGCCGCACAGCCGGCGTCGATGGCGGCGAACACGTAGCGCGGCTGGAAGTGGATGTCGGCGATCACGGGGATCTGCGACTTCATGGCGATGATCGGCAGCGCCTCGGCGTCGTCCTGGCTGGGGACGGCGACGCGCACGATGTCGCACCCGGTGGCGGTCAATTCCGCGATCTGCTGCAGGGTGGCGTTGATGTCGGTGGTCTTGGTGGTGGTCATCGACTGGACGCTGATCGGCGCGTCGCCGCCGACCTCGACCTTCCCGACCCGGATCTTCCGGGTGGGGCGGCGGGGGGCGAGCACCGGCGCAGGCGCTGGGGGCATACCAAGGTTCACGGACATGTGCGACAGCCTACTCTGCTGGTCAGAAAAGTCGGATCGGGGAAATGAGGTCGGCGGCGATCAGCACGAGGCCGCCGAGCAGGAGAAATGCTCCCACAGCGTAGGTGACGGGCAGCCCCTTGGCGGTGTCGACCGGCCCCGGATCTGGCCGTCCACGGAGCCGCGCGAACTGGCGACGGAGCCACTCCCAGAGGGCGCCGGCGACGTGCCCGCCGTCGAGCGGCAGCAGCGGCACCAGGTTGAGGAGTGCCACGAACAGGTTCACCGCACCGAGCAGCGACAGGTAGGACGCCACCTTGTCGGCGGTGCCGAGTTGGTCCGTGGTGGTGATCTCCCCCGCCACCCTGGAGGCCCCCAGGATGGAGATCGGGGAGTTGACGTCGCGAGGTTGGCCGGTCACCAGGTCCGCGGCCACGCTCCAGATCCGGGCCGGGAAACTCATCAGCGCGACGGTGGACTGCTTCGTCATGTCCCACATCTGCGCCGCGGTGGTCAGGGGTCCGGCCTTGGTGAGCTCCTGGTTGGGCGACACCCCGAAGAAGCCCGCCTCCACGAACTTGGTCGGGTCGAGGCGGTCCGGCACATGGTTGAGCACGGTGTCCACCGTCGGCAGGGTCACCTCCTCGCCGTCGCGCTCGACGACGACCGTGGCCGGCCGGTCACGGTTGGTCCGAACCAGGTCCCCCATCTGGTCCCAGCTGGTGAGGGCGACTCCGTTGAAAGAAACGAGGGTGTCCCCCACCTGGACGCCCGCTTCGACCGCCGGCGTGGGCGGGTCGTCGGCCGTGCAGGTGCGATCCTCGCGCTCCGCGGACACCACGCACTCCCACATCTGACCGACGGTGAGCGTGGGCTGGTAGGTGCCGTGGAACACGTTGATGCCGAGGAAGATGAGGAAGGCCAGCAGCACGTTCATCGCGGGCCCGCTCAGCATCACGATGACCTTCTGCCAGGTCTTCTTCTGGTAGAACAACGAGCCGTCGTCCTCGGGCCGGATGGAGTCCCACTCGAAGGAGCGCGCCTGGTCAGCGACCCGCGTCAGCCACGTCTGTTTCGCACCCGGCCTCTTCGGCGGGTACATGCCGACGAGCCGCACGTAGCCACCCAGCGGGAAGGCCTTGACGCCGTATTCCGTTTCGCCGCGGCGCACTGACCACAGCGTCTTGCCGAAGCCGACGAAGTACTGCGTGACCTTGACGCCGAACAGCTTGGCGGGCACCAGGTGGCCCACCTCGTGCAGCGCGATCGACACCATGATCAACGCGAAGAACAGCACCGCGAACAACACGGTGAGCAGCACCGTCATGCGGTCGCCCCTGCGAGGACCCCGGCGCGCGTCCTGCCCCACTGGTCTGCGGCGATGACGCCCTCCAGGGTGAGGTCGCCGTCGGCGACGTGACCGTCGGCGAGGTGTTCGTCCAGGCACTCCCCCACGATCCGGGTGATGTCCAGGAAGCCGATCCGTCCGTCCCAGAACGCTTCGACGCAGGCCTCGTTGGCGGCGTTGTAGACGGCGGGCGCCGTGCCGGCCGCCCGGCCCGCACGGCGGGCGAGTTGGACCGCAGGGAAGGTGTCGTCGTCGAGGGGTTCGAACGTCCAGGTGGCCGACGTCGTCCAGTCACAGGAGCGGGCCGCGCCTTCGAGGCGCTCGGGCCAGGTCAGGGCGATGCCGATGGGCAGCCGCATGTCCGGCGGTGAGGCCTGGGCGATGGTGGACCCGTCGTGGAACTCCACCATCGAATGCACGATGGACTGGGGGTGCACGGTCACGGTGATGTCGTCGTAGTCTACGCCGTAGAGCAGCGCGGCCTCGATGAGTTCCAGCCCCTTGTTGACCAGGGTGGCCGAGTTGATGGTGATGACACGGCCCATGTCCCAGGTGGGGTGCGCCATGGCCTCCTGCGGCGTGACCGCCGCGAGTTCGTCGCGTGAACGGCCGCGGAACGGGCCGCCCGAGGCGGTGAGGATGAGCCTGCGCACCTCGTCGGCGCGGCCCGAGCGGAGGGCCTGCGCGAAGGCGGAATGCTCAGAGTCGACGGGCACGATCTGGCCGGGCTGCGCGGCCTCGGTGACCAACCGGCCGCCGATGACCAGCGACTCCTTGTTCGCGAGCGCCAGGGTGCTGCCCGCGGCCAGGGCCGCGAGGGTGGGCTCCAGCCCGGCGGCCCCGGTGATGGCGTTGAGCACCACGTCCGCGCCCACCGCGGCAAGTTGGGCGGAGGCCTTGGGGCCGAGGATGAGTTTCGGCAGCCGGTACTCGCCCTCTACCCAGCCGCGCTCATTGGCCGCGTCGTACAACGCCCGCTGGAGGTCCCGCGCGGCGCTGGCCTTCGCGAGGGCCACGGTTTCCGGTTCGAACTCGATGATCTGGCGGGCCAGCAGTTCGATGTTGCCACCGGAGGCCGATAGGCCCACGACCCGGAACTGCTCCCGCCTGGAGGCGATCACGTCAAGGGTCTGGGTACCGATCGAGCCGGTGCTGCCGAGGAGAACGATGCTGCGCACCCCCTGAGTATCCCACTGTCCACAACTGGGGCCGCCGCATAGGATCGGCACCATGTCTCAGGCCTCTGTTCCCCCGCCCGGCACCCCGGTCCCCTTCGCCATCACGAAGTGGGCCGCCGTGAACAAGCGGCGCGTCGACGAACTGGTGTGGCGCAACGAGGTGGGCGGGATCACGGCCCGCCTCGTCGCCGACGACGTCAAGCCGTTGTACGCCAAGTGGAGCCCACACGACCTCGAGCCCGAGGCGGAGCGCCTCAGTTGGCTGTCGAGCCGCTTCCCCAGCCCACGCATGGCCGACTACGAGGAGCTCGACGACGGCTGGCTGATCGTCACCGTCGGTCTCCCTGGTCGTCCCGCCGTCGAGTGGCAGGACCGGCCGGACATCGCGGCCCGGGGTCTGGCTATGGCGCTGGCGCAACTGCATTCGCTCGACGCGACGGACACGCTCTTCGACGCGCCTGAGTGGGTGGGTGACCAACACGACGTCCGCGACCTGTCGATCGTGCACGGCGACGCCTGCGTGCCCAACCTCCTGCTCGGGGACGACGGTGGCCTCGTCGGGATGGTCGACGTTGGCCACCTCGGGGTCGCCGACCGCTGGGCGGACCTCGCCGTCGCCTCCTGGTCGCTCGAACACAACTTCGGCCCCGGTGCCGACCAGGAATTCTGGGCTGCGTACGGCGAAGCGCCGGACCCTGACCGGATCCGGCGCTACCGCGACCTGTATTTCGCCCCCTCGTCGTAACCCGCCCGCAGGCCGGCCACGCCGCGTGGCGGCTGATCAGACGAGGCCGAAGGCCTGCATCGCCGAGGCGACCTTCTCGAAGCCGGCGATGTTGGCGCCGACCACGTAGTCGCCCGGGGCGTCGTAGGAGTCTGCCGTCTCAGCGCAGATCTCGTGGATCTGGCGCATGATGTTGGTGAGGCGCTCCTCGGTGTACTCGAAGGTCCACGAGTCACGCGACGCGTTCTGCTGCATCTCCAGCGCGGAGGTGGCCACACCGCCGGCGTTGGCCGCCTTGCCTGGGGCGTAGAGCACGCCGGCTCCCTGCAGAGCATGGATGGCGTCAGGGGTGGTGGGCATGTTGGCGCCCTCAGCCACGACCTTGACACCGTTCTTGATCAGGGTGGCGGCCTGCTCGAGGTTGAGCTCGTTCTGCGTGGCGCAGGGCAGCGCGACGTCCACCGGGACGTCCCAGATGCAGCCGCCGGCGTTGCCGAGCTTCGCGGAGGGACGACGGTCGACATAGTCGCTGACGCGGCCGCGTTCGATCTCCTTGATCTGCTTGAGCAGATCGAGATCCACGCCCGCCTCGTCGACGACGAAGCCGGTGGAATCAGAGAAGCCGATGACGGTGGCACCCAGCTGGGCGGCCTTCTCCGCGGCGTAAATGGCCACGTTGCCGGAGCCGGAGACGACGACGCGCTTGCCGTCGAAGCTCTCGCCCCTGGTCTTGAGCATCTCATCTGCGAACACGACGGTGCCGTAGCCGGTGGCCTCGGTGCGGACGAGGGAGCCGCCCCATCCGATGCCCTTGCCGGTGAGCACGCCGGACTCGTAGCGGTTGGTGATGCGCTTGTACTGGCCGAACATGAAGCCGATCTCGCGGCCGCCCACGCCGATGTCGCCCGCGGGGACGTCGGTGTATTCACCGAGGTGGCGGTAGAGCTCGGTCATGAAGGACTGGCAGAAGCGCATGACCTCGCCCTCGGACTTGCCGCGGGGGTCGAAGTCGGAGCCGCCCTTGCCGCCGCCGATGGGCAGGCCGGTCAGGGAGTTCTTGAAGATCTGCTCGAAGCCCAGGAACTTGATGACGCCGAGGTAGACGCTGGGGTGGAACCGCAGGCCGCCCTTGTAGGGGCCGAGCGCGGAGTTGAACTCGACGCGGAAGCCGCGGTTGACCTGCACGTCGCCCTTGTCGTCCTGCCACGGCACGCGGAAGATGATCTGGCGTTCGGGCTCACAGATGCGCTCGAGCATCTTGGACTCGAGGTACTCAGGGTGCCGCTTGATCACGGGCTCCAAGGACTCGAAGACCTCACGCACAGCCTGGTGGAACTCGGCCTCACCAGGGTTGCGTGCTACGACGCTCTGGAAGACAGCCTCCAGCTTGGGTTCCATCGGTTCTCCTTTTGCCTGTTGGGACACTGGCGCGTCGATCTTACGACCAAGCGGCGCCGGATTTTTCATCGGGTCACCTGACGATCACCAGGGGCGCACGCAACTACGTCTGGTCGACGCTCGCGGCGAGTTGGCCGCAGGCGCCGTCGATCTCCTGGCCGCGGGTGTCGCGCAGCGTGACGGGCACGCCACGGCGTTCCAGGGTTTCGATGAACGCCTTCTCGTCGGCTTTGCGCGACGCTGTCCACTTCGAGCCCGGGGTGGGGTTCAGCGGGATGAGGTTGACGTGCACCCAGCCCCAGTCGCCGCGCTTCTTGAGCACCTTGGCCAGCAGTTCGGCACGTGCCACCTGGTCGTTGATGTCGCGCATCATGGCGTACTCGATGGAGACGCGGCGCTTCGTGGCGTGGGCGTACTCCCATGCCGCGTCGACGACCTCGTCGACCTTCCAGCGCGTGTTGATCGGGACGATCTCGTCGCGCAGTTCGTCGTCGGGGGCGTGGAGGGAGACGGCCAGGGTGAGCGGCAGCCCCTCCGCAGTGAGCTTCTGAATGGCCGGCACCAGCCCGACGGTGGACACGGTGATGCCACGCGCGCTCATGCCGAACCCGTTGGGCCCGGGCTCGAGGAACGTACGGATGGAGCCCATCACCGCCTTGTAGTTGGCCATGGGCTCGCCCATCCCCATGAACACGATGTTGTTGAGGCGCCCGGTGGCACCAGGCACCAGACCGGCGGCCAACTGCTGATCCGCGGCCATCACCTGTGCGGTGATCTCGGCCTGGGAAAGGTTGCGCTTGAGGCCCCCCTGCCCTGTCGCACAGAACGGGCAGGCCATGCCGCAACCCGCCTGCGACGAGATGCAGAGCGTGGTGCGGTGGGGATAGCGCATGAGCACGGATTCCAGCAGGGAGCCGTCGTGAAGCCGCCAGAGCGTCTTGACCGTGGTGCCGTCGTCGGTGCTGCGCCGCGTCATCTCCGTCAGGAGCTTCGGGAACAGCTGCTCGCCGAGTTCCTGGCGGATGTCCGCCGGGATGTCGGAGAACTGGTTGACGTCGTCCTCCAGGCGGTCGAACACGTGCCGGGAGATCTGATCAGCGCGGAACTTGGGCAGGCCGAGCTTCTGGGTGGCCTCGACGCGCTCTTCGAGCGAGAGGTCGAACCAGTGTGTGGGCGGCTTGCCGCGCCGGGGTGCTTCGAACACGAGCGGCAGGGTCTTGACAGTCATGACGCCTTCAAGGGTAGGTGGGAGGGGCGCTCAGGCGCCGAGGGCGAGGTGCAGGACGAGCCACCCGACGGGCACGGCCACGAGCATGGAATCGAGACGATCCATGATGCCACCGTGGCCGGGGAGGAAGTTGGACATGTCCTTGATGCCGGCGTCGCGCTTGATCAGCGACTCGACGAGGTCACCGACGGTGCCCGCCATGCTGATGAGGGCCCCGAGGATCACGCCGACCCACCACGGGGAACCCAGCAGGAACACGCTGCAGGCGGCGCCGATCCCCGCGGCGACGAGGACTCCCCCGCCGGTGCCCTCCCAGGTCTTGCTCGGGCTGATCGACGGAGCCATCTTGTGCCTGCCGAACAGGACCCCGGTGGCGTAGGCCCCGGTGTCGGAGGCGACCACCGCGGCGATCACGCTCAACATGCGCAGGTGGCCGCTGGAAGCCCCCATCACCAGCGGGACGAACACGCCCAGCAGCGGGATGTAGGCGATCAACAGGGCGCTGGCCGCGATGTCGCGGATGAAGCCTTCGGGACCGCGCACCATCCGCCCGACCAGGGAGGCGATCATCATGGCGCCCAGACAGATCACCACGAAGGTGGTGGGTTCGATGTTCAGGTCCTCGACGGAGACGAGATAGCCGCCGGCGACGCTCACCACGGTGCCGATGACCACGGGGAGCCACACGGCCTTCATCCCCTTGCGCAGCAGCGCCCGGTGCACCTCCACCACTCCCAACCCCAGCGCCGCAGTGGCGATGGCGATGAAGAGCCAGGGAACCCAGATGAGCCCGACCGCGACGCCTGCAAACAGGGCCACGCCGACGGCGATGGCGGCCGGGAGATCCCGGCCCGCCCTCGACTGGTTCTTCGGCTGGGCCTCGGTTGCCATCAGACCTCGAGAAGCTCGGCTTCCTTGTTCTTCAGGACCTCGTCGATGCTCTCCACGAACTTCTTCGTGGAGCTGTCGAGGGCCTTCTCGGCGCGGGACAGGTCGTCCTCGCCGATCTCGCCGTCCTTCTCGAGCTTCTTCAGGGAGTCGATGGCGTGACGGCGGAGGTTGCGCACCGCGACGCGGGCCTCCTCGGCCTTGTGCTTGGCCATCTTGATGTACTCCTTGCGGCGCTCCTCCGTGAGGTGCGGCATGACCACGCGCACGGCGTTGCCGTCGTTGCTGGGGTTGACGCCCAGGTCCGCGTCGCGGATGGCCTTCTCGATGGCGCCGAGCGCGCTGCGGTCGAACGGCGCGATCAGCATCGAGCGGGGATCAGGCGAGGTGAAGGTGGCGAGCTGCTGGAGCGGCGTGGGCGCGCCGTAGTAATCGGCCAGGAGCTTGTTGAACATAGCGGGGTGCGCGCGACCGGTGCGGATGGTCGAGAGGTCTTCGCGCGCGAAGTCCACCGCCTGCTGCATCTTGGTTGAGGCCTCTTGCTGAATCTCGGCGATCATGGTCTTGCTCCTTTGCTGGGGGTGGTGGTTAGCGCGAAACCAGGGTGCCGATGTGCTCACCGGCAACGGCGCGGGCGATGTTGCCCTTGGTGGACAGGTTGAAGAACACCATGTCGAGCCCGTTGTCGCGGGCCAGCGAGATGGCGGTGGCGTCGGCCACCTTGAGGTTCTTGGTCAGGAAGTCGTTGTAGCTGAGGTTCTCGAACTTCGTCGCGTCGGGGTTCGTCTTGGGGTCCGAGTCGTACACCCCGTCGACGCCCTGCTTGCCCATGAGGAGCACCTCGGCGCCGATCTCCAGGGCGCGCTGGGCAGCCACGGTGTCGGTGGAGAAATACGGCATGCCGGAGCCGGCACCGAAAATGACCAGCCGGCCCTTTTCGAGGTGACGCTCCGCGCGACGCGGGATGTAGGGCTCTGCCACCTGGGCCATGCTGATGGCGGACTGGACGCGGGTCTCGATGCCGGCCTTCTCGCAGAAGTCCTGCAGAGCGATCGAGTTCATCACCGTGCCGAGCATGCCCATGTAATCCGCCCGGTCGCGCGCCATACCGTGCTGCGACAGTTCGGCGCCCCGGAAGTAGTTGCCGCCCCCGACGACCACAGCGACCTGCGTGCCTGAGCGGACCACGTCGGCGATCTCACGGGCGATGTCTGCCACCACGGTCACGTCGACGCCGAGTTTGCCTCCGCCGAAAACCTCACCGGACAGCTTCAGCAATACTCGCGAATATCCCACTTGTTTCTCCTGGTGTGTTGGGGCGTGCACATGCGACGTGCGCCGCGACCACTGGGGTCGCGGCGCACGTAACTCTACTTCACTGAGCTGAGGCTCGCGTGATCAGGCACCCACAGCGAAGCGCGCGAAGCGCACGACCTCGGTGTTGCCCTCCTGCAGGGCGGCGCCCACAGACTTCTTGTCCTCCCAGACCGCAGCCTGGTCCACGAGCACGACGTCCTTGAAGAAGCCGGTGACGCGGCCTTCGACGATCTTGGTCATGGCGCCTTCGGGCTTGCCCTCTTCGCGGGCGGTGGCCTCGGCGATGCGACGCTCGTTCTCGACCAGGTCCGTCGGGACCTCGTCGCGGTTGGCCCAACGGGGCGACATCGCGGCGATCTGCAGCGCAGCCTGGTGGGCCAGCGTCTTGTCACCGGTGTACTCGACGAGGACACCGACCTGCGGCGGCAGGTCAGCAGCGCGACGGTGCAGGTACACGTGGCTGTCACCGGAGAACTGCGCAACGTCGGCCACGGAGATGTTCTCTCCGATCTTGGCGCCGAGTTCCTGGACCGCGTCCGCGACCTTGGCCCCGGAAGCGAGTTCAGCCGCGTTGGCGGCCTCCACGTCGGTGGCACCCGACTTGATGACGGCGTCGAGGATCTGGTCTGCCAGTTCGACGAATTCGGCGTTCTTGGCGACGAAGTCGGTCTCGGCGGCGAACTGGATCAGGGCGCCGTCGCGGCCGGCGACGATACCGTTGGTGGCTTCGCGGTCCGCGCGCTTGGCCTGCTTGGCCAAGCCGTGGATGCGCAGGCCCTCAATGGCCTTGTCGAAGTCGCCTTCAGCTTCGGTGAGGGCCCTCTTCGCGTCCATCATGCCCGCGCCGGTGGCGTCGCGGAGCTTCTTCACATCAGCGGCAGTGATTGCCATGTGTGGGGTATCCCGTCTACTTGATCGATTGGGTCAGTTGGCGTCGGTGGTGTCGGCCTCAGCGGCCTCTTCAGCGGCGGGAGCCTCGACGGCGGCCTCTTCAGCGGCAGGAGCCTCGACGGCAGCCTCTTCAGCGGCAGGAGCCTCGACGGCAGCCTCTTCAGCGGCAGGAGCCTCGACGGCAGCCTCTTCAGCGGCAGGAGCCTCGACGGCAGCCTCTTCAGCGGCAGGAGCCTCAGCGGCAGGAGCCTCAGCGGCAGCCTCTTCAGCAGCGGGGGCCTCGGCCTTCTCGGCGCCCAGCAGTTCGCGCTCCCAATCGGGCATCGGCTCGGCGGGGGTCTCCTCGCCGGAACGGCTGGAGGAGCGCTCGATGAGGCCGTCGGCGACGGCGTCGGCGATGATGCGGGTCAGGAGGGCGACGGAACGGATCGCGTCGTCGTTGCCCGGCACCGCGAAGTCGACCATGTCGGGATCGCAGTTGGTGTCCAGGATGCCGACGATCGGGATGTTCAGCTTGCGGGCCTCGTCAACGGCGAGGTGCTCCTTGTTGGTGTCGACGATCCAGACGGCCTGCGGGGTGCGCACCATGTCACGGATGCCGCCGAGGGTCTTGTCGAGCTTGGTGCGCTCGCGGTCCAGCTGCAGCAGTTCCTTCTTGGTGAGGCCCGAGCCGACGGTGTCGGTCAGGTCCATGCCTTCAAGCTCCTTGAGGCGCTGGATGCGCTTCGAGACGGTGCCGAAGTTGGTGAGCATGCCGCCGAGCCAGCGCTGGTTCACGAAGGGCATCCCGACGCGGGTGGCCTGGTCGGCGATGGCCTCCTGGGCCTGCTTCTTGGTGCCGACGAAGAGCACCTGGCCGCCGCGCGCGACGGTGGACTTGATGAAGGCGTATGCCTTGTCGATGTAGCTCAGCGAGAGCTGCAGGTCGATGATGTAGATGCCGTTGCGCTCGGTGAAGATGAAGCGCTTCATCTTGGGGTTCCAACGACGGGTCTGGTGACCGAAGTGAACGCCGGACTCGAGCAACTGGCGGGTGGTGACGACTGCCATGGTCGTGCCTTCCTGTGGTGCGGCTCTGCCGCACCTGAATCTGGTGGACTGGGTCCACGGGTGGTTGATGGGGCCCCGGAGGGGCCTTCTCCTGATGCGCCCGGTGCCGCACCTTCATCCAGTTGGTTGAAGGACCACGCGGCCACCGGCGGTTCCCCGCGCAGCGCATGCGATGTCAACCCAGACGGGTTGCAGGGTCCATGCTATCTGGACGGAGGGCACGGGCTCAAATCTGGTGACGCCGTCAACCAGCGCGGAGAACGCCGGGTCGCGACTTGTCCACAGCCCACCGGCGCCGTGGTGATTCCGCAGTGGCGCTGACCACAGTGCTGACGTGCGAACCGTGTCTGCCCTCATTCTCTCCGTCCTCATCATCGCCGGCGCCTCGGTCCCTTCCTGGGCGGACCTCTCCCTCACCGCCCCGCTACCGGGCCGGGTGGTGCGCGCCTTCGACGACGTCGGCCGGTTCGCGGCCGGCCACCGCGGCGTGGATCTTGCCGGGTACCCGGGCGACGAAGTCGTCGCGGCCGCGGCCGGCACCGTGCGCTTCGCCGGGTCGGTCGCAGGCACCGGCACCCTCTCGATCGACCATGGCAACGGTTGGCGCACCACCTACCAGCCGGTACGGGCCACCGCCCACAAGGGCGACACCGTGGCAGCCGGGCAGCGGATCGGCACCCTGCTGGCCGGTCACTGCGACGAAGCGGCCTGTCTCCACTGGGGACTGACCGACGGGGAGCGGTATGCGGACCCCGGCGCCTATCTGGTGACGCCTGTGGTGCGGCTGCTTCCCAGGGGGTCGGTGCCCGTCCGCCCTCCGTCGATCAGTTCGGCCCGCACCGCGGCCCTGGGTGGAGCCCCCATCGACGGGCCCGTCACCTCCAGGTACGGCATGCGCCGCCACCCGGTGACCGGTGTCACCAAACTGCATGACGGGGCAGACTTCGGCGCTCCGTGCGGCACCGCCATCAGCCTGCCCCTGGGAGGCACGGTGCGGTCGGCCGGTTACCACGGCGGCTACGGCTACCGGGTCATCGTCAACCACGGAGGCGGCCTGAGCACCGCCTATGCGCACCTCCCCCGCGTGACGGTGACGGCCGGGCAGCGGCTCAGCGCCGGGCAGACGGTGGGCGTCGTGGGCAACACGGGGCTGTCCACCGGGTGCCATCTCCACTGGATGGCCTGGCAGGACGGGGGCCTCATCGATCCCCTCACCCTCCTCGGGTGATTGAGCACTACCGTTGCACCATGACCACGACGCCGTTACCCGCCCCTGACTGGACCCGCTTCTACCAGCCGGGAGTACCCGCGCAGATCGAGCTGCCCACCGAATCCCTCACCGACATGTGCGAGCGGTCCTGCCGCGAAGGGGCCTCCAAGGTGGCCACCGAGTTCTTCGGCGGCACCATGACCTACACGCAGCTGGGCGAGCGGATCGACCGCGCGGCGGAGGGCCTGCGGCGCCTGGGGGTGGTGGCCGGCGACCGGGTGGCGATCCTGCTGCCGAACTGCCCGCAGCACCTCGTTGCGTTCTACGCCATCCTGCGCCTCGGCGCCGTCGTGTGCGAGCACAATCCGCTGTCCACCGAGCGGGAGCTCGAGGAGGTCTTCATCGACCACGGCGCGAAGGTCGCCATCGCCCTGGACCGGGTGCTGCCGAAGGTGCGCACCCTCTCCACCAAGCCGCTCGTGGTCAGCGTCAACCTGCTGGACGAGTTCCCCACCGTCAAGCGCCTCCTGCTGGGGCTCCCCGTTCCCTCGCTCCGCCAGAAGCGGGCGCAGCTCACTGACGGCAGCACGGGCGACCTCACCTGGAAGCAGCTGTTGGCCGGGCCCGCGCTGGACCCCGCCCACCCGCGGCCCACCATCGACGACCTCGGCGCCATCCAGTACACCTCCGGTACCACGGGCGTGCCGAAGGGCGTGATGCTGACGCACCTCAACATGTACGCCAATGCCCTCATGGGAGCGGCCTGGATGCACGGTGCCCAGACCGGGCGCGAGGTCAGCTACGCGATGCTGCCGATGTTCCACGCCTTCGGCATGGTGCTCTACGTGACGTTCGGCGTCTACAAACAGGCCCACCAGGTCCTGTTCCCCCGCCCGGATGTGGACATGGCGCTGGCGGAGATGAAGAAAAACCCGCCGTCGATCTACTGCGCGGTGCCGCCCATCTACGAGAAGACGGCCAACGGCGCCAAGGCGAAGGGCATCGACCTCTCCGGTGTGAAGTGGTGCATCTCCGGTGCCATGACGCTGCCAGACGAGACGGTGGCGTTGTGGGAGTCCGTCTCGGGCGGTCTCCTGGTGGAGGGCTACGGCCTCACCGAGTGCGCGCCCATCGCCATGGGCAACCCGTTCAACGAGACGCGCAAGACCGGCACGATCGGCATCCCGTTCCCCTCGACGCTGCGCCGCGTGGTGGACGAGGACGGCCGCGACGTCGGCCCCGGCGAGGCCGGCGAACTGTGGGTCAAGGGCCCGCAGGTGTTCCAGGGCTACTGGAACCGGCCGGAGGCCACCGCCGAGACGAAGACGCCGGACGGATGGCTGCGCACCGGCGACGTCGTGACGCTCGACGAGGACGGTTTCGCCACCATCGTCGACCGGCTGAAGGAGATCATCATCACCGGCGGCTTCAACGTGTCGCCCAGTGAGGTGGAGCGAGTGCTGCGCCAGCACCCCTCGATCGAGGATGTCGCCGTCGTGGGCGTCAAACAGGAGCGCGGCGACGAGCAGGTCACGGCCGCCGTCGTGGCCAAGGCCCCCATCGATGAGGCGGAGATCCGTGCGTGGGCCAAGGAGCGGTTGTCCGCCTACAAGGTGCCCCGCCGCTTGGTCACGGTGGGGGAACTGCCCACCTCCATGATCGGGAAGGTGCTGCGGGGCCAGGTCCGCGACCAGATCAGTCCGCTGCTCTGAATCACGCCCTCGGGTGCGCCTGCCGGAAGGCCTGGCGCAGGCGCTCCGAGGTGACGTGGGTGTAGATCTGGGTGGTGGCCACGGACGCATGGCCCAGCATCTCCTGCACGCTGCGCAGGTCCGCGCCCCCCTCGAGGAGGTGGGTGGCCATCGCGTGGCGCAGCCCGTGGGGGCCGATCTCGGCCCCCGGCCCGGCGGCCGCCGTCGCCTCGTGGACCACCCGCCTCGCCACCCGCGGGTCGAGCGCACCGCCCCTGGCGCCCAGGAAGACGGTGTCGGGGCTCGACGGTGTGCTGACTGCTGAGCGCACCCGCAGCCAGGCCTCGACCGCACGGAGGGCCGGGAGCCCCAACGGCACGGTGCGTTGCTTCCCGCCCTTGCCCAGCACGCTGACGGAGCGACGCTCGCGGTCCACGTCGCGAAGGGTGAGCGTGCACATCTCGGAGACCCGCAACCCGCTCGAGTAGAGCACCTCGACCAGCGCGAGGTCGCGCACCGCGATGGGGTCGCCGTCCTCGGCGGCGCGGTTCTCGGCCGCGGCCAGCGTCTCGGACACGGCACCGGTGGCCAACACCCTCGGCAGCCGCCGTTGCCGCCTGGGAGCCTTCAGCCGGACGGCCGGATCAACCGAGATGACGCCCTCCCGCACCGCCCAGGCGAAGAACCCCCTGACGCACGCGACGCGGCGCTGGAGGGTGGACGCGGCCGCGCCGTCGTCGCGCATGACGCCCAACCAGGCCCGCAGCGTCGAGAGCGTCACTTCGCCGGGCGCGATGTCGGCGAAGGTGGCCAGGTCTCGGAGGTCCGTCCCGTAGGCCCGCACGGTGTGCGGGCTGAGGCCGCGCTCCGCGCCGAGGTGCGCGGCGTAGTCGTCGAGCAGCGCCGACCAGCCGTGGGCAAGTTCCATACCTGCCATCCTCCCCCGGCAGCGGCAGCCGCGCGCCAGCGACACCCGGTGCGGCATACTTGTCCGTCGTACCCGAACCTTGAAGGAGCACAATGGCTGAGGCCGATCTCACCCAGGGCGGCAAAGTTCTGCCTATCACCCGTTGGGGCACCCCGGTGATGCACAAGCAGACGGAACCAGTCACTGAGTTCGGCGAGGAACTCCACCAGTTGATCCGCGACATGTGGGCCACCATGAGGGCCGCTGAGGGAGTTGGTCTGGCCGCCACGCAGGTGGGCGTCGGAACCGCCGTGTTCGTCTACGAATGCCCTGATGCGGACGACAGGATCCACCGCGGCGTGGTGTGCAACCCCGTCGTCACGCTTCCTGAAGGCAAGGACCGCAACCTGGACGCCGCTGAAGAGGGCTGCCTGTCCTACCCGGGCGGCTACCAGAGCGTGGCCCGCCCGGATCTGGCCACCTGCACGGGCCAGGACGCCTACGGCAACGAGATCACGGTGAAGGGCACCGGCCTGCTCGCCCGCTGCCTGCAGCACGAGACGGATCACCTGGGCGGCACGGTCTTCGGCGACCGCCTCTCCGCTCGCGCCCGTCGCCAACTGGACAAGAAGGTCGACGAGCTGGCGTGGCGCTATCCCGACGACTGGCCGGTCTCCCCCAAGCGCGCAGCGGTCCCTATGCCCCAGAGCGAGGACTGACCTCGGAGGTGAACGGCTCGTCGATGTCGGAGGGAAGCTGCTTCACGGGCACGACGACGGTGTCCAGCGCCTTCCAGTCCGTGTCGCACAGTTGATGGCGCAGCGCGTCGAGCTCGGTGATGCCCGGGTGGTGGCCCTCGGCGGGCACGACGAAGACCTCGGAGTGGAAGACGTGTCCCATGTCGCGCACCCGCACCGCCGCCTCCCCCACCCACGCCTGGCTCAGCGCCTTCTGACGCAGCTTGCCGATCACCGGGTGCGGGTCCCGGGAGGCGATGGGCGTGGCCCTCTCGTCGAGGAGCGTGGCGACGGCGATCCGGAGGTTGGTCACGCCGTCCTTGACGATGCTGGCCGACACCAGGATGGCGGCGGCTGAATCCGCCCACCAGAGCCCGAAGCCGATGCCCGCGACGCCGGCGACGGTGGCCAGCGCGGTGGACCAGTCGGCCTTCAGCATGTCCGCGTCCGCCGAGAGCAACTGGTCGTGCAGTTCCTCCGCCAGCTTCATCTTCAGGCGGCCGAGGATGACGGCAGGCACCACAGTCATCGACATCACGATCATCATGGGCCAGCCGGCCCAGAACGTCTGGCCGAACAGCGACATGACACCCACCGGGGGCCTCTCCCCCATGACCAGTGCGCTGGCGCCGTTGTACAGCAGCGACAGGCCGAACACCAGCAGCGCGACGGCGGCCACCAAATGGCCGGCCGACATCGCCCGGTGATGGCCATAGGGATGCTTCGGGGACCTGCTCTTACTCGCCCGCCACACTCCCAGCAGGAACGCGATGGGCGGCAGCAGCGCCAACATGTCCTCGACGAAGGCGGTGCGCATGGCCTGCGACTGGCCCGCCACCAGGCCCACGGCGACGATGATGAGGACCATCACGACGAGCGAGATCCACTGCAGCCGGATCGCCTTGTGCAGCGCCTCCGATTTGTCCGGCGGCAGCGCGGAGTATCCCCGGCCCTTCATGGCTTCAGCCCTTCCTCGATCAGGTGACGCTCCAGGCTGGACAACAGTGCGTTCTCCCCCAGGCGCGTGGCGAAGACGAGCTTCTGCTCCTTGCCGTCCGGGCCGGCAGCCTTCCCGTAGGGCCGCGTCATGGCCGCGTGCGTCGTCCACGGCGACTTCGCGGTCAGGCCCCCGGCCACCACGTCGAGTTCGCCGAGCTTGATCTTCTCCATGAGTTCGCTTTCGGCGCCCTCGACCCACTCGATCTCCGCGCCGATCGACTCGGCGTACCCGGTGAGGATCTCGGCCTCGGGGCCGGTGACCTCACCCTCGTCCGAGATGTCGATGTGGGGCGGGTGTGCCGAGACACCGACGGTGAGCCCACCGTCCATCGCCCGCAGCAGGGTGTCCTCGGGGTCACGCGGGTACTCCGGTTCACTGCAGCCGGCCAGCAGCAGCAGCGCCGTCACCAACGTCAGCAGTCGCAGCAGCGCCATCATGCCCGCAGTCTGCCAGCACCGGGGGGCATTCGGCGGCCGATGGGGCCGAACGTGCGGTCAGCGCAGAAGGTAGGCGAGGATCGCCGCGGCTGTGGCCACGTTCAGCGAGTCGACGCGGTCCGTCATGGGGATCCGGACGTGGTGCTCTGCTGCGGCGAGCCAGGAACGACTCAGACCCTGGCCCTCGGTCCCCAGCATCAGGGCAACCTTCTCTGGAGCCTCGAAGGCGTCGAGTTCGACGGCCCCAGGGGCGATGCTCGAGGCTACGACGGTGAACCCGGCCGCGCGGATCCGCTCGAGGTCCGCGTCGCCGCCCATCCGCCGCCAGGGCAGCACGAGCGAGGCGCCCATCGAGCCCTTGATGGCGCGGCGGTAGAGAGGGTCGGCACTCCGCTCCGACACGACGACGCCGTCCCAGCCCAGCCCGGCGGCCAGCCGCATGATCACGCCGAGGTTGGCGTGGTCGACGATCCCTTCGCACAGGATCAGCCGCCGCCCCGCGAGCAGCGCGTCCCAGGGCGCCTCAGGCAGCCGGTCGAACGAGCCCAGTGCACCGCGGTGCACATGGAAACCGCTCACCTCCTCGATCATCTTCTCCGTGCCCAGGTAGACAGGCACGTCGGGATGCGCGGCCAGCAGGGGGGCCAGCTGCTCGAGCCACCGCGGTTGCAGCAACAAGGCGCGCGGCCGCGCGCCAGAGGTGAAGGCCCGCTCGATGATCTTCAGCCCCTCCGCGATGAACCGGTCCTCGGATCGTCGCAGCTGCGCATCGCGCAGGGCCACGAAGTCCGCCAGGCGCCCGTCGGCGGGGTCACTCACCTCGATGATCACCGTGTCAGGCTATAGCCTTGCTCGTCATGGACCCGTTCGTGCTGCTCGACGACGCCCTCGCCGGGCGGGCGACGCTCATGACGGGTCTCGCCCGGACGGACAGCGTCACCCTGGGCACCATCGACGCCTCGTTGGACGCCGGCTGGCGCGAGGGGTTGCACGCCTTCGCGTGGTTGCCGTACGACCTGGGCGAGGCCGCCCTCGGTGTCGGCGGTGAAGCGAGCGGCGCCCTGTTCTGGTTCGCCCACCGCTCTGACGTCGATGCCGAGGAGTTCCTGCCCCGCTCCCCCGCGTGGCTGACCGGCACCGGGCATGACGTGGACCGCCACCAGTTCGACCGCGGCATCGAGGCGGTCAAGGAGGCCATCGCCTCAGGCGAGACCTACCAGGTCAACTACACCCATCGCATCCTCTCGAGGGCCGTGGGAGATCCGCGCGCGCTGTACCGCCGGCTGCGCTCGCGCCAACCCGTCTCGTTCGGTGTCCTGGCGCACCTGCCCGCACCGGCCGCCCCATGGACGCTGAGCCTGTCGCCAGAGCTGTTCATCGCCGTCGAGGGCATCCACGCGCTGAGCAAGCCGATGAAGGGCACCGCACCGGTCACCGAACACCCGACCACGCTCAGCCGCGACCCGAAGAACCGCGCCGAGAACCTCATGATCGTCGACCTCCTCCGCAACGACCTGAGCCGGGTGGCGGTGCCGGGCAGCGTCGACGTGCCGAAGCTCTTCGAGGTGGAGAGGGTCGGGCGGTTGTGGCAGATGACCAGCACCGTCCGCGCGGAACTCGTCCCCAACACCACGCCGGGCCGCCTCCTCGCCGCCACCTTCCCCTGCGGCTCCATCACCGGGGCACCCAAGATCGCCTCCATGCACCTCATCCGTGCGCTGGAGCGCGACCGCCGAGGTCTCTACACGGGGAGCATGGGCGTCATCGCCCCCGACGACGGGCCGCTCGGCTGGCACATGACGCTGAACATCGCGATCCGCACCGTGGAGATCGACGGCGACACCGCCAGGCTCGGCATCGGCTCCGGCGTCGTGGCCGACAGCACCGCTGACGCCGAATGGGCCGAATGCCAGGCCAAGGCCGCGTTCGCCGGCTCGCTGCTGCCCACCGTTCATCTCCGGGAGGCCATCCGCGTCGTCGACGGGGTCGCGCCGCTCGCAGACCGGCATCAGGAACGGCTTTCGCGCTCCGCCGCGGCCCTCGGCTTCCCTCCGGTCGCGGGTGTCGTCGACGACGCTGCGCGAGGGGTTCCCAGCCGGGGCCGATGGCGGCTGAGCCTGGACCTCGCGCCAGACGGTGTGGTCGCCGTCGAGGTCACTGCGCTGGAAGCCGTCGCCACGCCGGTCACGCTCATCCTGTGCGGTGAGCCGTGGGAACCAACCCCGCTCGCGGGGTTCAAGACCAGTGACCGGTCGCACTTCGACCGGGCCTCGGCCGCAGCCCGGGAGCGCGGGGCCTTCGACGCCATCGGCTTCGACAGCGGGGGCCGGGTGCTCGAGGGTGCCCGGACCAGCGTCTTCGCGCTCCTGAATGGCCGGTGGGTGACGCCGCCGCTCGCCCTGGGCATCCTCGACGGAGTGCAACGGGCCGCCGTCCTCGCAGACCCCGGCCTCATCGGCGCCGACGAGATCGGCGAAGCTGAGTTCACCGTCGACCGCCTCCTCGGAGCCGAGCGACTGATCGTGACCAACGCCCTGCGCGGCTGCCTCGAAGCGACCCTGGAGACCACTGAATGAAGCTGAAGCTCGACCTGACCATGATCGCCATCCTCGGGAGCCTCGCCCTGGGGTTGCTCCTGCCGCTGGAGGGCGGCGCCGCCGAGGTCCTCGACCGCGTGACGAAGGTCGCGATCTTCCTCCTCTTCTTCGGATACGGGGCCCGGTTGTCGACGGAGGAGACGGTGGCCGGGATCAGGCACTGGAAGCTCCACCTCACCATCCTGGCCATCACCTTCGTGATGTACCCGCTGCTGGCTGTGCCGCTGCTGCCCGTTCCGGAGGGGTGGCTGTCGGAGCCGATCAAGATCGGCCTGATCTTCCTGTGCCTGGTGCCCTCGACGGTGCAGTCGTCGATCACGTTCACGTCGCTGGCCGGCGGCAACATCCCGGCCGCCATGGTGTCGGCCACCGCCTCGAACGTGTTGGGCGTGGTGATCACCCCACTGCTGACGGTGCTGTTCATCCAGTCCTCGAGCGGAGGGTCCATCGGCATGCAGCAGATCTACAACGTCATGGTTCAACTGCTGCTGCCCTTCATCCTGGGACAGCTCTCGCGGTTCGTCACGGCCGGTTTCATGGCCCGGCACCGCAAGGGGCTCAAGTATGTCGACCAAGGAGTGATCGTCCTCATCGTCTACGGCGCGTTCTCCGATCTGCGGGCCTCCGGCGCGTGGCGCACCCTCGGCTGGGCGGATGTCGCCTGGGTGCTGCCGGTGACCATGGGGCTGCTGGCCTTCACGTTCTGGTTCACCTGGCACCTGGCGGGCCGGCTGGGCTTCAACCGACCGGACAGCATCGCGATCATGTTCTGTGGCACGAAGAAGTCACTCGCCACCGGGGTGCCGATGGCGATGGTGCTGTTCCCCACAGCGACCGTCGGCGTGGTCGTCATCCCACTGATGCTCTACCACCAGGTGCAACTGCTGGTGAGTTCCGTCCTGGCCAACAGGCTCGGACGACACCGACAGGAGGACAGCCATGCGTGACCTGGGCGATCTCGGCGACGACGAGGTCTTCGTCGAGGAGACCTTCTCCGGCTCACTGGGCAACAAGGCCCTGAAGGCCATGGAATTCGACTCCTGCACGTTCACCGGCGCCTCGATGCTCGAGGGCCGGCTCTTCGGGGCCATGTTCACGGAGTGCCGTTTCGTCGACTGCGACCTCTCCCTGGCAGACCTGACGAACACCTCGTTCGTCTCGTGCACCTTCGAGCGCAGCAAGTTCGTGGGCGTCGCCTGGGGCAAACTCGGGGCGTCGGGCCTCGGGCAGCCGTACTTCACCGAGTGCAAGCTGGACCTGAGCAGCTTCCAGCGGGCCACCGCGGAGCGGTGGGTGTTCGAGCGGTGCTCGCTGACCGACGTGGATTTCTCCCAGACCAAGATGATGCGCACCCGCTTCACCGACTGCGACCTCACCGGGGCCCGCTTCGCCGACGCGGATCTGCGTGACGTCAACCTCAAAGGCAGCTACGGCTACGGCATCGACCTGGCGTCGTGCCGCACGAAGGGGTTGCGCCTGACCCCGGACGACGATGCCCTCGCCCTCCTGAGGCAGTTCGGCATCCAGTTCGACTGACTCAGCCCGCCGTGTGCAGGATGCGTCCCCCGCCGATGACCAGTTCGCGGCGTGGCACCCGCACCAGCGCATCCATCTCGTGTTCGGCCTCCACCAGGACGACATCTGCCGGCGCATCCGGCACCAGGTCGTGCGTCGCCCGGCCCACGAAGGACGCGGCGCCGCGCGTCGCCAGGTCCATCACCCGCTGGAGGTCCTCATCGCGAACGATCGACGACGACCGTGCGTACTGCCACGCGATGCCGAGGGTGTCGCCGGTGCCGTAGGGCGACCAGAGGTCGCGGATGCCGTCGGTGCCGAACGCGAACGGCACGCCCGCCTCCGCGAACTCGTGCAGCGGCAACTGGGGCAGGCGGAGGGGCGCCACTGTGGTGAACGTCATGCCGAGTTCACCCATCGCCTGGAGGAGGTCGCGGCGCCGGGCCGGCCCCACCTGCGCGATGGCGAAACCGTGGGCGAAGTTCATCCGGCCGTGCAGCCCGAGGCGGGCGGCCCGCTCGATGACCAGATCCATCTGGAACGCGCCCAGATCCGCGGAATCGTGGAGGTGCATGTCGATGCCACACCCCTCGTCGGCCGCGATGCCCAGCAGCACGTCGATCTGGCCGACGGGGTCGCGGTCGATCCCGGCCGGGTCGAGGCCGCCGACGTGTTCGGCACCGGCCCTGACCGCCCGGCGCAGCAGATCGGCGACACCGTCGCGCCTCAGCACCCCGTCCTGCGGGAAGGCGACGATCTCCGCCTGCAGCGCGCCGTCCCATTCGGCGACCGCCTCGCGCACCGCCTCGATGCCACGGAGCCCCACGCCGAGGTCCACGTCGACGTGGGTCCGGATCGCCGTGGTGCCGTGCTCCACGAACGCCTGGAGCACCTCACGGGTGCGCTCGACGCTGGGGATGCCCAGTTCATCCCGGCGCGCCCGCTCGTGGCGGATCCGGCCGTCGGTGCCGCCCTCCCCGCCGTAGGACTGCCATTCGAGTCCCAACCACGACTTGTCGACGTGGGCGTGAGCGTTGATGACGGTGGGCATGGCCAGCAGTCCCCTGCCGTCCACCTCATCGGGGCCGGCCGAATCCAGGTCTGCAGCCGGCTCGACGGCAGCGATCAGGCCGCCGTCGAACACCAGGTCGACGGCGCGCGTGGTGATGCCGTCGCTGCGGACGCGGACGTTGCGCAGCGCGGTGATGGGTCGCATCAGAGGTGGTCGTCGGTCTGCTCGGCCGGCTGTTCCATGTGTTGCGGGTCTCCCAGTGGGAGGTTGTCGGCAGCCTGGGACAGCGCGGGCCGGCCTCCGGTCTGCCGCTTGGCGAGCTTGTTCTGCTCGAGGGCCCTCGCGTCGGCGATGGCCTTCTCCACCGTCTCGTCCGAGCGTTGCTTGTCCTTCTCGGCCTGCTCCTCGATCTCCGCGTGCACGTCGACCTTCTTGGGCGCCTGGAACCGCGTGGTCGCCTGCGAGACGTAGTCGCGGACGTCTTGCGCCTCCCCGCCGGCGATCTGGCCGAGGCCCTTCAGCGCGTCGTTGAGTTCGCTGGGCACGATCCACATCTTGTTCGCGTCGCCGTTGGCGAGCTTCGGCAGCATCTGCATGTACTGGTACGCCAGCAGCGCCTGGTCCGGCTGCCCGGCGTGGATGGCCTCGAACACGTTGGTGATGGCCTGCGCCTCGCCCTCGGCGCGGAGCATGGCCGCCTGCCGCTCGGCCTGGGCGCGCAGCACCTGGGCCTCGCGGTCGCCCTGGGCCCGGAGGATCGCGGCCTCGCGGTCACCGCCGGCCGACAGGATCTGCGACTGCCGCTGGCCCTCGGCCAACAGGATCTGGGCACGCTTGTCGCGCTCGGCGCGGGCGCCCTTCTCCATCGCGTCACGGATGGTGGGCGGCGGCTCGATGGCACGGAGTTCCACGCGGTTGACCTTGATGCCCCACTTGCCGGTGGCCTCGTCCAGCACGGCGCGCAGCCGCTGGTTGATCTCCTCGCGCGACGTCAGCGCAGCCTCGAGGTCCATGCCGCCGATGATGTTGCGCAGCGTGGTCATGGTGAGCTGTTCGATGGCCGCGCGGTAGTTCTGTGCCTCATAGGCGGCGCGCACCGGGTCGACGATCTGGAAGTAGATGACAGAGTCGATCGACACCATCAGGTTGTCCTCGGTGATCACGCCCTGCGGCGGGAACGGGACGACCTCCTCGCGCATGTCGAGGGTGTAGCGGATCTGGTCGAAGAACGGCACGACGAGGTGCGGCCCAGGTTCGAGGGCCTTGCGGAACTTCCCCAGCCGCTCCACAAGCGCCACCTGTTGTTGCCGGATGATCTTCAGCGTGGCGGCCAGGATCAGCACGACGACCACCGCCGCGCCGATGAGAATGAACAGTGACGGGTCAGGCATCGCTTTTCCTTAGATGGTGGCTGTGGCTACTGCGTGAGAGGGCGGTTACTGGGATAGACGCTGAGGGTGACGCCGTCGATGGAGAAGACCTCGATCTCCTCGCCGGCCTCGATGGTGATGGACGGATCGAAGGAGCGGGCCTCCCAGATCTGGCCGTCCACCTTCACCTCGCCGGCGATCCCGGAGACCATGGCGGTGGCGCGGCCCTTGGAGCCGACGAGGGTGTCGAGGCTGGAGCGGTAGCCCTTGGAGGCGCGCACCTTGGCCAACAGCGTGGGCCGCAGCAGGAAGAGGGTGGCGACGGCGGTGATCAGGGCAACGGCGATCTGGAGCCACACGAGCCCCGGGAACACCAGTGCCACGACGCCGCCGGTGAGCGCGCCGGCGGCGAGCATCAGCAACGTCAGGTCGAGCGTGAGGAGTTCAGCGGCCGCGAGCCCCATGGCCAGCAACCCCCACCCGGCCCAGAGGTTGTCGCGGAACCAGTCCATGAACTCGTTCATCGCCGGCTCCGGGCGGCCCAGCGTCCGTCGTGCCGGGTGACGGCCAGCGGCATGTCGAAGGTGGCGCTCAGGTTCTCGTCGGTCAGCGTTGATTCGACGGGCCCGGAAGCCACGACGACACCGCCGCGCAGCAGCAGCGCGTGGGTGATTCCCTCAGGGACCTCCTCCAAGTGGTGTGTCACCAGCACGGTGGCCGGTGAGTCCTCGTCGAGGCAGATCTCGGAGAGGGTGTCGACGAGGGCCTCCCGGCCGGCGATGTCGAGGCCGCTGGCCGGTTCGTCCAGGAGCAGCATCTCGGGATCCGTCATCAGGGCCCGGGCGATCTGGACGCGCTTGCGCTCGCCCTCGCTGAGGGTGCCGAAGGTGCGTCCGGTGAGCTGGTCGACGCGCAGGGAGGCGAGCAGGTCGTCTGCCCGGGCCTCGTCGTAGACGTCGTACTCCTCGCGCCAGCGGCCGAGGACGCCATACGCGGCAGACAGGACCACGTCGCGCACCTTTTCACGCGCCGGGATCCGCTCCGCCAGTGCGAGTGAGGTGAACCCGATGCGGGGACGCAGTTCGAACACATCGACGGCCCCGACCACTTCGCCGAGCAGCCCCACGACACCGTCGCTGGGGTACATCTGTGCGGAGAGCACCTGCAGCAGGGTTGTCTTCCCCGCGCCGTTGGGCCCGACGACCACCCAGCGCTCATCCTCGTGGATGATCAGCGAGATGCGGTCAAGGAGCACATTGTTGCCGCGCTTGATCGTCACGCCTGCCAGTTCTGCCACCGTTGCCATGGCACCAACCCTACCGGCCGACGAATCCCCAGGGATGCGGGACGCGCGGTGTCAGGCGCCGGTTGAGTGGAGCCCGCCGTCGACGTGCACCATCTCGCCGGTGGTGGCGGGGAACCAGTCGCTCAGCAGCGCCACGACGGCCTTCGCCGAGGGCACCGCGTCGGAGGCGTCCCACGACAGCGGGGCCCGCTCGGCCCAGATGTCGTTGAACGACGACGCACCGGGGATGGCCTTCTTCGCCACCGTGTCCACGGGGCCGGCGGCCACGAGGTTGACGCGGATGCCGTCCGGGCCAAGGTAGCGGGCGAGGTACCGCGAGGTGGATTCCAGGGCGGCCTTCGCCACGCCCATCCAGTCGTACGAGGGCCACGAGTAACGCGCGTCGAAGGTGAGCCCGACGACGCCTGCCCCGCGGTTGAGCATGGGCTTGGCCGCCATGGTCAGCGACTGCAGGGAGTAGGCCGAGATGTGCATCGCGTTGCCGACCGTCTCCCAGTCGGTGCTGAGGAACGCGCCACCGAGCGCCTTCTCCGGGTCCGCGTAGGCGATGGAGTGCACGATGCCGTCCAGCCCGCCCTCGAAATGCTCGCCCAGCATGGACGGCAGCGCCGCCAGGTGCTCCGGGTCCGTGATGTCGAGTTCGATCAGCGGCGGCACGGTATCGAGCTTGCCGACGGCGCGCTGCGCGGGGCCGACCGCGCGACCGGCCGCGGACACCACGACGTTGGCGCCTTCCCGCTGGGCGATGTCGACCACCGCGTAGGCGATCGAGGTGCGCATGGTCACACCGGTGACCAGGATGTTCTTTCCTTCGAGCAGACCCATTGTCCGTTCCTTCCTCAGTGACCCATGCCGAGGCCGCCGTCAACGGGCAGCACGGCACCGGAGATGTAGCCCGCGCCGTCGGACGCGAGGAAGAGCGCGGCCCTGGCCACGTCGTCGACGCTGCCGAGCCGGCCCGCGGGGATCCGCTTGTTGTAGTCGGCGATGAGATCGTCGCCGAGCACGGCGGTCATCTCGGTCTCGATGAAGCCGGGCGCGATCACGTTCGAGGTGATGTTGCGGGTGCCCAGTTCGCGGGTGAGGCTGCGCGCCATGCCGACGAGCGCGGCCTTCGACGAGGAGTAGTTGATCTGTCCCGGCGAGCCCAGGAGGGCCACCACGGAGGAGACGAGGATGACCCGGCCGAAGCGGGCCCGCGTCATCTTCTTCGTGGCGCGGCGCACGACGCGGAAGGTGCCGGTGAGGTTGGTGTCGATGACGGCGTTCCAGTCGTCGTCCGACATCCGCATCAGCAGGGTGTCCTTCGTGACGCCGGCGTTGGCGACGACGATCTCGACCGGGCCGAGTTCAGCCTCGATGTGGTCGAAGGCCTGATCCACCTGGCCCTGGTCCGTGATGTCGCAGGTGACGCCGAGGACGCCATCGGGCACGCCGCCGGAGCGGTACGTCGCTGCGACGCGGTACCCGGCGTCGCGGAATGCCTCTGCCATCGCCCGGCCGATTCCCTTGGAGCCGCCGGTGATGAGTACTACGCGTCCTTGTTCTTCAGCCACGGAGAGCAACTTACCCGACGGCAGTCTGGCTTGTCGCCGTGTCCCGGGTCGCGCGTGCCGCCACTCGAGTTCGAAGCGAGGCGGAGACTATGCTCGAAGCATGGCCAAGACGGACGACGCAGCGCTGATCACCAGCGCCGGGCGAAGTCGCAGCCTCGATCTGGCGGAGCGGCAGAAACGCTACCTGATCACCATGGGCGTGCGCACGGCGCTGTTCGTGGCCTTCCTGATCGTGCCGGGGTGGTGGAAGGTCGTCACTCTGGTGCTGGCGGCCGTGCTCGCGCTCGCTGCGGTACTGCTGGCCAACCAGGTGGACCACCGGCCGCCCCCGCCTGCCCCCGCAGAGCCGTCGGCCGACGCCAAGTCCCTCACCACAGGTGACGTGGTCAAGGGCACCCTCGAGGAGGACGATTCGTGACCCGCACACAGGTCATCCGCTACGTCGCGATCACATTGATCGGAGTGCTGCTGGCCTTCACCTTCGTCCAGCTCGGCCGTTGGCAGCTCGACCGCCTCGACCAACGGCGCGAGCGCAACGCGACGGTCGTGGCCCATGAGTCGCTGGAGGTGCGGCCCTACCCGGACGTGATGACCGGCGAGATCGGCGACGACGACCAGTGGTACCGCGTGACCGCCACGGGCGAATACGTGCCCCAGCAGTTCCAGGTCCGTTACCGTTCGCTCGACGGCGTCTACGGTTCCGAGTTCCTCGCCGTGCTGGAGACAGACCAGGGTGACCACCTGCTGGTCAACCGCGGCTTCCTCCCCCGCCAGGGCGCCGCACCGGAGGCCGAGAAGCCGACGCTGCCCACCGGCACCGTCACGATCACGGGCTTCGTGCAACGCAACCAGCGCGGCGACGTGGGCGCCATGACCCCTCACGACGGCCAACTCCGCCTGATCAACTCCGACGTCCTCGGCGACGTCATGGGTCTTGAGCTGGTCAACGGCTTCGTGTCGGTGATCGAGTCGAGCCCCGCGGACTCGTCCGGCCTCACCCCGATCGGCCCCCCGCCGCTGGACGAGGGCAGCCACTTCTCCTATGCGCTGCAGTGGTTCGCGTTCACGGTGATCGGCATCATCGGCCTGGTCGTGCTCATCCGGGGCGACATCCGCGATCGTCGCAAGGCGCGGAAGAAGGCCCAGGCTGCACCCGCCAGCGTCGTCAGCCCTGTCGACCTGCCACGCGCCGACGAGCAACACGGATGACGCACCCGTTCGACTGGCTGAGCTGCCCCCATTGCGGCCAGCCACTCAACCGGCACGACGGCGCCCTGCGCTGCCCGGGCAACCACACCTACGACATCGCACGTCAGGGCTACGTCAACCTCTTGGGCCACGCCGCGCCGAAGAACGCCGATACGCCCGCAATGCTTGATGCCCGGGCGCGCTTCCTGGGCAGCGGCCTCTTCGGCCCCATCGCCGACGCCGTGGCCGACGCGGCAGCGGGCGCCACGCGGGTCCTGGAGGTTGGCGCGGGAACCGGGTACTACCTGGCCCACACCCTCGACGCACTGCCCGACGCGCAGGGCCTCGCCACCGACGTCTCCGTCGCGGCCGCTAAGCGGGCCGCGCGCGTCCATCCCCGCGCCGGGGCCGTCGTCGCGGACACCTGGGCTGGGCTACCGGTGGCCGATGGCGCGGTCGATGCCCTGCTGTGCGTTTTCGCCCCCCGCAACCCCGCGGAGTTCGGGCGGGTCCTCGAGCCCGGGGGCCGGCTGGTGGTGGTGGTGCCCCTCCCCACCCACCTCCGCGAGATCAGGGCACGCCACGGGCTACTGGACGTGCCGGAGGACAAGGCCGAAGCCGTCACCGCCGCCTTCCCGGGCTGGGACGCCGGCACGACGACGGTGGAGCGCACCGCAGACCTCACTGCCGAGCAGACGCACGACCTCATCGCCATGGGCCCCAACGCCTTTCACGGTTCCCCTGCGGAGGTCGCCCCGGGCACGTGCAGTATCGCCGTGACGGTGCTCTGCCTGACCCGGACCTGAGGCACACCGGCCAGAGACCAAGGGCGGACCCTCCTGGCCCCTGCAACGGTGGGGGTAGGCTCTCGATCTACTACGTTCGAGGTACTTGGGGGTTCCAATGGGTTGCAGCATGGCCCTTTTCCGGGGTCTATGGCCCATCTGCGTCACTAGGGTGTGCAGCATGACGTTGGACCCCGACCAGGGCAGCTTCCGGGTTGACCACAATGACGCGTAACCGTTGGGGCTTCGGCCTGGGCACTCTGGGGCGCGACATGGTCGCCGCTCTGGTGTCGATGTACCTCCTGTTCTACCTCACCGACGTGCTCGACGTCAGCGGCGCGCAGCTCGCCGTCGTGACGGTCATCCTCGTGGTGATGCGCATCTTCGACGCCGTCAACGACCCCTTCATGGGCGTGATCGTGGACAACACCCACACCAGATGGGGCAAGTTCAAGCCGTGGATCTTCTGGGGCGGGCTGCTCTGGGGCATCGCCACTCTGATGATCTTCTTCGACACCGGCGTCGACGGCTGGAACTACGTGATCCTGTTCACCGTCCTGTACCTGGTGTGGGAGATCGCGTTCACCATCAATGACATCGCCTACTGGTCCATGCTGCCCTCGCTGACGCGTGATCAGAAGGAGCGCGAACGCATCGGTGTGGTGGCCAGGATCTGCGCCAACGTCGGCCTGTTCTCCATCGCCGTCGGCCTGGTACCGCTCACGCGCTGGTTGACCGACGTGTTCGGCTCGGAGCGCACCGCCTGGTTCGTACTGGCCGTGGCACTGGTCGTGATCATGTTGGCGTTCCAGTCGCTCAACCTCATCCTCACGCGCGAGCGGGTCACCACCAGGCCTGAAGCCACCCCCCTGCGCGAGCTCTTCTCCGTCATCTTCCGCAACGACCAGCTGATGTGGGTCACGTTGGCGATGGTGGCCTACATGGCCGGCTACATCACCACCACGTCGTTCGGCCTCTACTACTTCAAGTACATCTTCGACGACGAGGGCGCCTACCCCATTTTCGCGGCTGTGCTCGGCGTCACGCAGATCGCCGCCCTCGCCCTCTTCCCGCTGGTCTCCAGGGTGCTGAAGCGCCGCCAGATCCACCTGCTCGCCACCGTGCTGTGCCTCGCCGGCTACGTCGTGTTCCTCTTCTCCGGCACCTCGCTGCCGCTGGTGGCGGTGGCCGGCGTGCTGCTGTTCAGCGGTCAGGGCGCGATCCAGCTGCTCATGGTGATGTTCATCGCTGATTCCGTTGAGTACGGCGAGTGGAAACTCGGCCGCCGCAACGAATCGATCACGTTCTCGCTGCAGCCGTTCATCTACAAGCTCAGCAACGCCATCGCCAGCGGCGTGGTGGGGGCGACCGTGATCATCTCCGGCATCGACGAGGCCACCAGCGCCGCAGACGTGAGCGTCAGCGGCGCCACCACTGTCCGGCTGTCGATGCTCGTGCTCCCCATGATCCTGATGACCGTCAGCTACCTCATCCTCCGGGCCAGGTACACACTGGACGAAGAGTTCTACGCCCGTGTGGTGCGAGAAGTGAAGGAGCGCCATGTCCTACAAGCTGCTGACTAAGCGCAGCACCATCCACGACCTCTACCGCCACCCCATGGGGCGCGACATCGTGGACAAGCTCTTCCTCCAGACCGGCCTCCCCCGACGCCTGATCCACCTCTTCGCGGGCCTGCCCATCGGCGTCGTGGAGAAACTGACGGAGCCCATCAGCGGTCCGGGCATGGTGGACATGATCCTCGGCCTGGTCAACAGCGAGACGGAGCGCCCCCGCAGGGGCCGCGCCCCGGACCCGACGCCGTGGTGGCGCGAAGCGGTCTTCTACCAGGTCTACCCGCGCTCCTTCGCCGACTCCAACGGCGACGGGGTCGGCGACATCCGCGGCATCATCGGCAAACTCGACTACCTCCAGCAGCTGGGCGTCGACTGCCTGTGGCTGTCCCCCGTGTTCGACTCCCCGAACGAGGACATGGGCTACGACGTGCGGGACTACCGGGCCGTCATGGAGGAGATGGGCAGCCTTGAGGACCTCGACGAGCTGATCGCCGAATGCCACGACCGCGGGCTGCGGATCATCCTCGACCTCGTGGTCAACCACACCTCCGCGCATCATGAGTGGTTCCAGAAGGCGCTGAAGGACCCCGACGGCAGGTACGGCGGCTACTACTTCCTCGAGAGGGGCTCCCCGGACCAACCGCCGAACAACTGGCGCTCCTTCTTCTCCGGCCCGGCCTGGCGTTGGTTCCCCGAGGCCGAACGCTGGGCGTTGCGGCTCTTCGCCGAGGGGCAGGTGGACCTCAACTGGGACAACGACGAGGTGCGCGCCGAGGTCGCTGACATCGTGACGTGGTGGATGAAGCGCGGCATCGACGGCTTCCGGCTGGACGTCATCAACTACATCTCCAAGAAGCCGGGGCTGCCGGACGGGCATCCGTTCATCGGCGAGCTGCTCGAGTTCATCGGCGTGGAGCACTACTTCTACGGCCCGCGCCTCCACGAGTTCCTGCGGGGGCTGCGCCGGGAGGGGTTCACCCGCCGCGAGGCGCCGGTCTCAACCCCCCGTCGGAAACTGCCCGACGGCGAGCTCGGCGACCCACTGCCCCCGGACATGATCGGCATCATGGTGGGCGAGACCCCCGGCATCGGCATGGAACTCGGGCGGCTGCTGAGCGGTTACGGGCGCGGCGAACTTGACCTCATCTTCAACTTCGACGTGCTCGACAACCCCGGCCAGACCAGGTGGCACACCTACGACTACAAGCTCTGGTACCTCAAGCGCTTCTACCGCGCCTACGACCGGCACCTGGCCCCCAACGACTGGATCGCCGTCTTCCTCGACAACCACGACAACCCGCGGATGCTGTCCAAGTTCGGGGGTGGCCGCGAGGCCGACCCGGCCGTGCGCACGGCGATCGGCAAAATGCTGGCCACCATCCAGCTCACGATGCGCGGCACGCCGTTCCTCTTCCAAGGGCAGGAACTGGGTGCCACCAACCACGCCTTCGAGGGCGTCGAGCAACTCCGCGACGTCGAGTCGATCAACCGGCACGCGGATCTACTGACCGCGGGCATGAGCAAGGTCGAGGCGTGGAAGCAGATCCTCGCGGGAACGCGCGACCACGCCAGGGTTCCCATGCGCTGGGATCCCGACGGCGGGTTCAGCGAGGCCCCCGCGTGGTTGGCAGGTACGGACACCACACCGGGATTCTCCGCGAAGGAGCAGATGGAGGACCCGGATTCGGTGTTCGCGTGGCACCGCGCGCTGATCTCGCTGCGCCGGAAGTTCCGCGCCCTCACGCTCGGTGACCTGCGGTGGGTCCACCGGCAGAAGAAGTACTACTTCGCCTACCAGCGCACGCTGGGCGCTCAGCGGTTCCTGATCGAGTGCAACACCACGGGGCGCAAGATCAAGCGGCCGCACGTGCGGGGCACGATCGTGCCGGTGTTGGGCGGCCCCCGCGGCCCCGTGATGGAGCCGTGGGAGGCGACCGTCAGCCGGATCTACTGACCTCAGAGGCCCAGGAAGGCACGCATCTCTTCGCAGGCGGCTTCGGCACGCTCCTGCGAGGGGAGCTCGCAGAAGATGCGCAGCAGCGGCTCAGTGCCGGAGAAGCGCGCGATGATCCAACCGTCCTCGAAGTACACCTTCGCGCCGTCGCGGTAGGACACGTGGACGACCTTCTCGGTGAATTCGGGGAGCTTCTTCTCCACCATGAGGGTGTTGAGGATCTCGGGCTTGCGCTCCTGCGGGAACTTGAAGTCGGTCTCCGCCATGTAGTGCGGGTCGAACTGGCCGGTGATCTCTTCGTAGATCTGGCTCATCGGCTTGCCCACCACGGCGATCATCTCGACGAGCAGCGCTGCCGCGTAGATGCCGTCCTTGCCGGAGATGTGGCCGCGCACAGTCAGGCCGCCGGAGGATTCGCCGCCGATGATGGCGTCGGTCTCGAGCATCTTGCCGGAGATCCACTTGAAGCCGACGGGCACCTCGTAGGACTGCTCACCGAACTGCTCGGCCACGTCGTCGAGGAGCGACGTGGTGGCCACGTTGCGCACGACGGCGCCCTTCCAGCCCTTGTACTTGAGCAGGTAGTAGTAGAGGATCACGAGCAACTGGTTGGGGTGCAGGAAGTTGCCCTTGTCGTCGATGACGCCGATGCGGTCGGCGTCGCCGTCCGTCGCGATGCCCAGGTCGCACTTGTTGTCGAGGACGTAGCGCTTGAGGGACTCCAGCGTCGCGCTGGTGGGCGACGGCATGCGGCCACCGAAGAGGGTGTCGTGCCTGTCGTGGATGACCTCGACGTCTGCGCGGGCCGTCATCAGGATGGTCTGGAGCGACGTCTTGGACACCCCGAACATGGGGTCCAGGGCGATCTTCAGGTTCGCCCTCTTGATCGCCAGCATGTCGACCTGCTCGACGATGGAGTCGATGTAGCCGTTGAAGGGGTTGATCTCGGTGATCTTCCCGGCGTCGAGTGCCTTCTCATAGGCGATGTGGCCGATGGCGTCCTCGCCTTCGCCCTCGAGCAGCCCCATCCGGCGTTCGACGTCCTGGGTGATCTCCTCGTCGGCGTCCTTGCCGCCGGCGGTGAACACCTTGATGCCGTTGTAGAGCGCGGGGTTGTGGGAGGCGGTGATGGCCATCCCGTAGGGCAGGCCCTGGTCCTTGACCGTCCACATGATCATCGGGGTGGGCGCCTGCGCCACCTTGATCACCTGCGTGCGGATGCCCTCGCCCGCGAACACCTCTGCGGCCCAGTGGGCGGCGACATCCGAGAGGAAACGGCGGTCATAACCGATCACGATGCCGGTGTCCGCCGCCCCTTCTTCCCTGATGCGCTGTGCGAGTGCCCCACACAGCAGTCGAACGTTGCTACGGATGAATTCGTCGCCGATGATCGCACGCCATCCGCCGGTACCAAACTTGATTCTCGCCACGACTTCACCCTAGACCCGCGCATCAGATGAGCCAGGAACAGTGCCCGGATTGCGAGCGAATGAACAGAAAGTGTGAACGTTCTAGGCCAGATCGATCAATTCGGCATAGTCATCGGTCCACAGGTCCTCCACGCCGTCGGGCATGATCAGCACCCGGTCCGGTTCCAGCGCATGCACCGCCCCCGGGTCGTGCGTGACCAGGACGACCGCCCCGGCATAGGTCCTGATCGCGTTGAGCACCTCGGCCCTCGACGCGGGGTCGAGGTTGTTGGTCGGCTCGTCGAGCAGCAGCACGTTGGCCGCGGAGACCACCAGCATGGCCAGCGCCAGACGGGTCTTCTCGCCGCCGGAGAGCACCTTGGCGGGCTTGGCCACGTCGTCGCCGGTGAAGAGGAAGGAGCCCAGCACCTTGCGCACCTCGGTGTCGCCGAGGTTGGGAGAGGCCGAGACCATGTTGTCCAGCACGCTGCGGTTGACGTCGAGCGTCTCGTGCTCCTGCGCGTAGTAACCCACCCTGGCGCCGTGGCCCAGTTCGATGCGGCCCGCCGTGGGCTCCTCCATGCCGCTGAGCAGCCGCAGCATGGTGGTCTTGCCCGCGCCGTTGAGGCCCAGGATGACGACCTTGGAGCCCTTGTCGATGGCCAGATCCACCGCGGTGAACACCTCCAGCGATCCGTAGGACTTGCTGAGGTTGAAGCCGCGCAGCGGAGTCTTCCCGCACGGGGCGGGCTCCGGGAAGCGGATCTTGGCCACCGCGTCCACCTGCCGTTCCCCCTCGACGGAGGCCAGGAGCTTCTCCGCGCGCTTCGCCATGTTCTGCGCCGCGACCGCCTTGGTGGCCTTGGCCCGCATCTTGTCGGCCTGCATCATCAGCTGGCCGGCCTTGCGTTCGGCGTTGGCGAGTTCCCGCTTGCGGCGACGCTCGTCGGTCTCGCGCTGCATGAGGTAGCGCTTCCAGTTCATCGAGTAGATGTCGAGCTCTGCCCGGTTGGCGTCAAGGTGGAAGACCTTGTTCACCACCGCGTCGAGCAACTCCGTGTCGTGGGAGATCACGATGAGGCCGCCGGCGAACCCCTGGAGGTAGCTGCGCAGCCAGACGATGGAATCCGCGTCCAGGTGGTTGGTGGGCTCGTCGAGCAGGAGGGTGTCTGCGTCGGAGAAGAGGATGCGGGCCAGTTCGATGCGGCGGCGCTGGCCGCCGGACAGGGTCTTGAGGGGCTGCGCCAGGATCCGGTCCGCCAACCCGAGGTTGGCCGCGATGCGGGCGGCCTCGGACTCGGCGGCGTAGCCGCCGGCCGCGACGAAGGCGGCCTCGGCCCGGCTGTAGGCCTCCATGGCGTCGTCGCGCACGCGACCCTCCGCGGTGGCCATGCTCTCCTCGGCCTTGCGCATCCGGCGCACCACCACGTCGAGGCCGCGGGCGCCGAGCACCCGGTCACGGGCCAGCTGCTCTGGGTCGCCTGAGCGTGGGTCCTGCGGCAGGTAGCCGAGTTGACCGGCGCGGGTGACGGCGCCGGCGGCCGGCTGGCCCTCTCCGGCCAGGATCCTGGTGAGGGTGGTCTTTCCGGCACCATTGCGGCCGACGAGGCCGATCCGGTCACCGTTGATCACCTGGAAGCTCACCGGGGACAGTAACAAACGCGCTCCCGCGCGCACTTCGACGTCCTTTACCTGCAGCACCTGCCCAGTCTTCCCCGCCGGACCCGGATCGGCCAAACCGGATGCGCAGAACTGTCGCGTGGAGTTTGGCCATCCGGGACGGTCACTGTTCAATGGCAGCGTCATTGCGTCCCAGCCGAGGAGACCACCACCATGCGCAGGCCCCTTCGACACTTCGCTGCGGCCACCGCCGTGGGGCTAGCGGTACTGCTGGCGACCGCATCCCTTCCCGCGCTCGGTGAACCGACGGCGCCCGCCGGCACGCCCCGGCACGAGGCCAAGTGGTTCGTGGAACTCACCTCGCAGCCGACGACCTCCGGCGGTAGCGGGGCCGCCGTCGCACGCCAACAGGGCAGCTTCCGCGACACCGTGCGCCGCGCCGTGCCGGACGCGGTGATCGGCCGGACCTACCAGAGCCTGTTCAACGGCTTCTCCGTGCGGGCCGACGCCGCGGACATCGCGCAGGTGGCCGAGCTGCCCGGCGTCCGGGCCATCTATCCCGTCTTCCCGGTCTCCGCCCCTGAGGCGCGGTCAGCCACGCCCAGCGCGGTCTCACCGCTGGAGGTGACCGGGGCCGCCGCCGCGCAGTCCGCCCTCGGGCTCACGGGCGAGGGCGTCAAGGTGGGGATCATCGACTCGGGCATCGACCTCGACCACCCGGATCTGGGCGGCAACGGCGTGCCCGGCGGCACCGCCTTCCCCTCGGCCAAGGTGGCGCACGGCTACGACTTCGTCGGCGACGACTACGGTTCCGGCCCCGCCGTGCCGGATGCACGCCCCGACGACTGCGCCGGCCACGGCACGCACGTGGCCGGCATCGTCGCTGCGGACGGCGGAGTGACGGGGGTGGCCCCGAAGGCCACGCTGGGCGCCTACCGGGTGTTCGGCTGCAGCGGCGGGACCGACACCGCCGTCATCCTGGACGCGATGGAGCGGGCGCAGGCCGACGGCATGGACGTGGTCAACCTCAGCCTCGGCGCGTCCTTCCAGGCCTGGGCGCAGTACCCGACGGCCGCTGCGGCGGACCGGCTGGCGGCCTCGGGCGTCATCGTCGTGGCGGCCATGGGCAACGACGGTGCGAACCTCGGCCAGTCGCTGGGGGCCCCGGCCAGCGGCCGGGATGTCATCGCCGTCGCCGCCTTCGAGAGCAACACCACTCCCCGCGCTGCCTGGTTCTCCTCCTGGGGACTGGCCGCCGACCTCGAGCTGAAGCCCGACATCGGCGCCCCCGGCGTCGGCATCTATTCCACCGTGCCGCTCGGGGACGGCAACCCGTACGCGGCGATGTCGGGCACCTCGATGGCCTCCCCCCACGTGGCCGGCGCCGTCGCGCTCCTGATGCAGGCCCACCCCGGTCTCACGGCGACGCAGGCGCTGACCCGGCTGCAGAACACCGCCTCACCGGCGCAGTTCCCCTCTTCCTCGGTGTCGACCGCGCTGGACCCCATCCAGCGCCAGGGCGCCGGGCTCCTCCGCGTCGACAAGGCGGCGGCGGCTGAGGCGCTGGTCACGCCGTCGAAGATCTCGGCGGGAGAGGGAACGGACGGCCCGCACACCACCACGCTCACCATCTCCAACCCGACGACCTCCGCGGTGACGTGGACCCCCAGCCTCGCCCATGCCACCACCACGCGCCCGGACCCGCAGTCCGGCAACACCCAGAACACGCTGCTGTACGGCACCCAGCGCGCCCGCGTCACGTTCGGCCGGGGCTCGATCACGGTCCCGCCCCGGGGAACCGCGCAGCTCACCGTCACCGTCGACGCGCCGTCCGACGGCGTGGAAGGCACGGTCTACGGCGGGTTCGTGGTACTCACCCCCGATGTCGGCGAGGCACGACGCGTGCCGTTCGCGGGGATGGCCGGGGACTACGGGAACGTCGACCTGCTCGCTTCCATGAACCGTGGCCTCACCACCCTGGCCCATGCCACGTGCGAGTCGCGGTGGGACTCGATCTGCCTCGACGAGAAGCCGGCCTGGCAACCGGCCACCGGTGACGTCGCCTACCATCCGGCCGATCTCCCCGCAGTGGCCGTGCATCTCGCCTACCCCACGCTCAGCATGGTCGTGTCCGTCTACCGGGCCGACGCCCTGGGCCGCCCCGTCGAGGCGAGCCGCCAGAACCTGTTGAGCTGGAACCGCATGGGCCGCTCGGAGCAGGTCTCCCTCTACTTCTGGGACGGCATGGTGGCCTCCCCGACCGGCCCCACGTCCGCGCCACCGGGCGACTACGTGCTGCGGGTCTCCGCAGAGGCGCCCGACGGCGACGGTCGGGTCCAGCACTGGACCTCCCCCGCCTTCACCTGGGGCGAGCAGGCGGCCCCCATC